>DATNDU010000024.1:0-9671 GCA_035606915.1 Roseiarcus sp.
GGAGGAATGGCGCGGCAGTCTACCAAAATCCTTGTCGCCTTGAAAGGTGCGAACTGTTTGTTAGTAATCTGATAATGCGAACATTTTCATGCCGTGACGATGCGCGACTTCACATCCGCCACGGGCTTGTGTCGTCTTTCGCGACTTGACCTATCCGGATAATGGTGCATCTTATTACAAATCAGAGTCACGACCCGGCGTCGAACCAGGGCGCGTGGCGGGAGAGCAAGCGCGTGGAAAGTGCAACGGAAATGCGAAATCGCGCCGCCGTCGTGGGCGTCGGCACGACCGCCTATGGAAGCTTTCCCGAGACCGACGAATATGGTCTCGCCGCCGAAGCTTTTCGCGCCGCAATCGACGACAGTGGCCTCGACAAGAACGACATCGACGGCCTGCTGGTCTGCCGCATTCCCAGCTACTTCCGGATGGGCGAAGTGTTGGGGCTCGATCCGCGCTGGACGCTGAGCCTGCCGCCGCACGGCCGCATGTCTGGCATGGGGATCATCGAGGCGGCGTTGGCGCTGGCGACCGGGCAGGCCAAATATGTGGCCCTGCTTTACGCCAATATCGGCCGCTCGCGCCGCGTCTTTTATGGCGGCGACGAGATCGGCGGCTATTGGGACCCCTACGGCTTCACCTCTCCTGGCGGCGCGCACGCCATGATGTTTCGCCGCCACATGGAGCTTTATGGCACAACCACGCGGCAACTCGCCGAAGTCAGCGTTGCGTTTCGTCACCACGCCTCGCTCAATCCCGGCGCGGTGCTGCGCAAGCCGATTACGATCGACGACCACGAGGCCGCGCGCCCGATCGTCTCGCCGCTGCGGTTGCTCGATTATTGCCTCATCAACGATGGCGCGGTCTGCGTCATCATGACCACGCCCGAGCGTGCGAGAGATCTGCGCAAACCCCCGGTGTTGGTCGGCGGGTTTGGCGCGCGCGACGCCTACCAGGAATCCTCGATACAGAATTTCGACTTCGATTTCTGGTACGACGAGGTCAATCAAGCCGGTCGCGAGGCGTTCGAGATGGCCGACGTCGCCTTGAGCGACGTTGACGCGCTGATGGCCTACGACAATTTCAGCCCGACGGTGCTGTTCAGCCTGGAGGGCCTGGGCTTCTGCCCGCGCGGCGAGGCCGGGCGCTTCGTCGAAGGCGGAACGCTGCGGCTCGACGGCGCCTTGCCGACCAACACCGACGGCGGTCATCTCTCCAACTCTTACATGCAGGGTTGGGCGCTGAACGTCGAGGCGGTGCGCCAATTGCGCGGCGAGTGTGGCGAGCGCCAGGCCAAAGAGTGCAACGTTGTCGCCTACGTGCAGGCGACGCCTTGCACGCGCGCAATCGTCTACACTCGCGACTGACAGGACTTCGATCATGTATGGCGACGGATCGCGCTCGACACTGACAACCGAAGGCAAGCCGTTGCCGGCGGTGACGCCGCTCAACAAAGCTTTCTGGGCCTACGCGCGCGAGTCGATTTTCTCGTTGCAGAGCTGCATGGCGTGCGGCCGCCAGCATGTGCCGGAATCGCCGATCTGCCCGCAATGCCTGAGCGCCGACCAGGAATGGCGACCGGCAAGCGGCGACGGCGTGCTCGAATCGTGGGTCGATTTCCATCGCGCCTACTGGGACGGATTTGCTAGCGAGCTGCCTTACCGGGTCTGCCTGGTCCGATTGAAAGAAGGGCCGCTGTTCATATCCAATCTTGTCGGTCCGCAACAGGATCTGGCGAGGGGTCTAGCTGTGCGTGTCGTCTTCAAGAAGGTCACGGATGAGATCGCGCTGCCGCACTTTGCCTTGGCTTGAGCGATTGGAGCCGGCTTGCGGCAAGGGGAAAGATTCGTTTCGCGCGCCGTGCGCCGACTGCATGGAAATCGATCGGAGAAACACATGCGTTTCGATCTGCTATCGCTGAAGCTGTTCGTCATCGTTTGCGAACAGCAGAGCATTTCGCGCACCGCCGAGATGGAGCACATTGCGGCCTCGGCGGTGTCGAAACGCATGTCGGACCTTGAGGTGATCGTCCGCACGCCTTTGTTCATGCGCAGCCAGAAAGGGCTCGACATGACGCCGGCGGCGCATGATCTCCTGAAACACGCGCGCATCGTATTGCGCGACCTCGGCCAGCTCGAAAGCGAGATGCTCGATCACGCCAAGGGCCGGCGCGGCGACGTGCGCCTGCGCGCCTGCCATTCTCCGATCGTCCAACACCTGCCCGGCGACCTCGCCGATTTCCTGGCGCTGAACCCGGAGATTCGCGTCTCGATCGACGAGGGCCTGAGCCGGCATGTGGCGCAGTCGGTCGTCGAGAATGCGGCAGACATCGGCGTGTTCGGCGGCGGCATGGCGGCCACCGGCCTGCATTCCATCCCCTATCGGACCGACCGGCTGGTGGTCATCACGCCGAACGGCCATCCGCTTTCTCGCGCGGAAAGCGTCACCTTCGCGGAACTGGTCGAATACGACATCGTCGGCCCCCAGCAAGGCAGTTGTCTCGACAATCTCCTGACCCGCGCCGCCGCTGGTCTCGGCCGGTCTTTGCGCATCCGCATCCGCGTCAACGGCTTCGAGCCGTCTTCGTGCATGGTGGAGGCCGGTCTCGGCGTGGCGCTGGTGTCGGAGCATCATGCGCTGCGGCGGCTGGCGTCGGGCGCCTTGTGTCTGGCGGCCCTCGACGAGCCCTGGGCCGTGCGGCAGTGGAAGATCTGTTCGCGTGACCCTAAGGCGCTGCCGGCGCCGGTCAGATTGCTGCTGGATCATCTGAGTGCGCGCGGCGGCCGCCGCGAGACGCCGCTGACGCTGCCGAGTGCGGCGACGATCGCCAAATACACGGCCGCTCGCACTCTGGCGCTAGGCGGCCTGCTTCGTTAACATGCGCCGGCTGAGTCAGGGCTCGGCGTTCTTGGATTCGACGTCGATTTTGCCCAACGCGCGCGGGCGCATCCGGATTTATCAAGAAAACAAGATTGAATCCTGCTAAGTTGCATTCGGTCCCGGCGAGGTCCGGGATTAACCTGCCTGTTCGCTGCTCCGGTATTTCTACATGCCTATTGACGTCATCAACCATCCGGTCTCGATTACCGATAGCTCGCCGCGCGAGCGGACCGAGGCGACGCTGCTCGAAAGGCTGCAAACCAAAGAGCAGCAGGTCGCCGAGTATCTGCGCGAAGGCATCCTGGCCGGCGAATTCGCCCGCGGGCAGAAATTGAAACAGCGCGAGATCGCCAATCGGCTGGAGATTTCCATTACGCCCGTGCGTGAGGCGATGAAGCTGTTGGAGGCCGAGGGCTATATCCACGTCTCCGCGCATCGCGGCGCCGTTGTGGCGCCGTTCCAAATCGAACGCGTCGATGAACTGTTTCAACTGCGGTTATCGATGGAAGGCAAGCTCACGCTCGCAGCGACGAAGTTGCTGACCGACCGCGACCTGTCTGAACTCGGCGCGATCGACGACGCGCTGAGGCATGCCTCCGGCCACAAAGAGCTGGAAAGCGTCCGCCGAGGCTACAATTACCGCTTCCACTTCCGCCTCTACCAATGCGCGGACCTACCGCAGACTCTCCACTTCACGCGCGTCGTGTGGGCGAAATATCCGTTCGACATGCTGGGTGCGCTGCCGAATCGCGGCCAGCAAGTCATTGGCGAGCATGAGGCGATCATGGCGGGTTTGCGCCGTCGCGACGCGCGGGCGACGATGCAGGCTATGCTACGGCACCTGGAATTCGGCCACCGGCTGTTCAAAGCCAACTACGGAACCTGGGCCGGGCACGAGCCGCGCACCTGAAGGCGCGCGGACTGTCGTTTCCGCTCGGCGGCGGTCCCGCGACGCAATTCAAGAGGCAAGCGCTGCTTTGGCGCCGGCTTGCGCCGTCACCGCCCTCTCAGGCGACGGGGGCGTAGCGGTAACCTTTGGCCGCCGGCTCGATTCGCCCGATTGTCGGCGTCTGGAAATGCGCGGGCAGCAGCAAAGCGCCGCTTCCCGCCAGCCTTTCGATCAGCGCCGTGCGCGTTGTGCGCGCGAGATTGGGATCGGTGTCGGCCTTTGTCGACATCTCAGGAAAGCGCAACTGAATTTGATGATGGATCACGTCGCCGGTAACGACGCCATGCGCGCCCTGGTCGGCGATATTGACGACGACATGGCCGGCGGAATGCCCGAAGCAAGGCTCCAGCGAAATGCCGTCGTCGAATCTGTAATCGTCGTCGACCAGCACGACCTGCTCGGCCTTCTTCACCGGCAGAATGCTGTCCTCGAAGCTCACACAATGAATGCTTGGGTTGCCGTTCTTATAGGCGGCGTCCCAATAGTCATATTCGGTGCGGCTGATGATGTGCTTGGCGTTCGGGAACGTCGGAACCCAGCGTCCGCCGATCAACTGCGTGTTCCAGCCGATATGGTCCCAGTGCAGATGAGTGCACATGACATAGTCGACCTCCTCCGGCTTGACGCCGGCGTCGGCGAGCGTCGTCAGGAATTTGGTGTTGAGATTGTTGAAATCCGGCCGCGTCGCGCGCAGCTTGTGATTACCGCAACACGTGTCGACCAGGATCCTATGCCGGCCGGTCTTCACCACGAAAGTGTGGTAGCTCATGTTGACATAGCCATCCGCCGTAAACTGCCCCTGTGGCAGTTCGCGCATGCAAATGTCGAGCATATCGGTTGTGAGGTCGGGGAAGAATTCGCGCGCCGGCGCGAACGGGCGCTCAAGCTCGACGACCTTGGTGATTTGGTATTTGCCGATCGAGACTGTCGTCATGGGAATGTTCCGCCTCTTCATGTCTAGAACGGGATCAGCAGTCGCCCTCTATCGTCTTAGCCGAGCTTGCCTCTCGGCGAACAACCGCGGCATTGAATTGATCGAGTCGCGGGGAGTCCGGTTTGCAGCTTCACCCGAGGTTGTCGTAAATCGCCCCCTCGCACGCGGAGCCTTCGGCGCCATGCTGACCGTCCTCGCCGCCGAGGCCGCGGCGCCGCTGGTCAGTAGGTTGGCCGTGCAGGCTCCGGCTCGAAGGGCGGCTTTCACCGCCCCCCAACCCGAGGCGATGGCGGTTTACGCCGACCGGCGTAGAATGTCGTCGAGCAGAACGGTTAGATATTTCTTGAACGAATCCGGATCCTCGGACATCGGGAAATGGCCCATTCCCTTCATCAGCGTGTAGGTCGCGCCAGGGATGGCGTCCGCCAGCGCCTTGGCGCGCTCCGGCGTTGCCGACCAATCATAGTCGCCGCTGATGACATGCACCTGCGTCTTCTTGGTGTCGATTTGCGACGCGGTGTGGGTCAGATCGTGTTCGCCGAGATAATAGTCGAGATCGCCCTGGAACACTTGGGGGCCGCCCTGCGCATAGATCCACGACGTCTCGCGCCGGTATTTCTCCGGGCTGAGCGGCGAGCATTGCGACAACATCAGCGATGCCTTGGATTCGTTGGATGCGCGAGGATGAGACAAGTATTTGTTGAACGGTTCGGGATCGTGTGTCGCCAGACCGCCCTCGACCGCAATCACGGCCCGAAACAAGCCGGGCCGCATCAAAGCGATGTCGGGCGCGAGATGGCCGCCCATCGAGCAGCCGCAATAGATCGGCTGCTTCATTTCGAGAGCCTCGACCATAGCGGCGACAAAGTCGAGCAGGAACGCCTGGTTGAGCGAATAGCGCTCCTTCCACCATTCTTTGGCCAACGGCGGCACAGACTTGCCATGATAGGGCAAATCATAAGCAACGAAGCGGAAGCGCGAGGTCAATTCCGGCGATTCGAGCAGATGGCGCCACTGACGCCCATCGGAGCCGGCGGTGTGCTGAAACAGCACCGGCGTCCCCTGTCCGGCTTCCTCGAAATAGACACGGTATTCAAAGCCTTGGACCGTGATGTGGACGTAACGCCCGACGATCGGGCTGAACTTGGCTGACACGGCTCAATTCTCCGCAGTGGCGAGGGACCGAAGGATTTCAGCGGAGCGACGCAACGCCCAGTAGTACGGCCAGATGTAATCGGGATCGCCCTCCAGCCGAAATGCGTGATGTGTGCTCGCGGGATAGAATTCCTGGTAGAAGGGCGGCGGAACTTGCGCGAGCAGTTTCGCCCAATCCGCGACCGGCGCTTTGACGACGACGTCGGCGCGACCCGGCGTTGCGACGACCTCGTCGATGTCGACGACTTCGCCGCCCTGCAAGTGCAGGCGGCAGACGTCAGCGCCGAACTCGAAGCGGATGGTTCCGTCCCAATAGCGGCCAGCGATGCGGAATTCGGAGTCGCCGTTCAGCGCCTGCTTGAATTCGTCTCGCGAAAATTTCACCTTCACGCGCGAACCTCCTGTTGGCGACGCGCACTCCCGGCGCCGGCTCCGGTTTTTCGATCCCAATCTAGCGCCACTCAGATGCGGTCGCTTTTCTCCAGGCGCGATGACTCATTGCCTGATCGCGATGGACGTAAATTATGCACCCTTCGCCGGGCGTTGGCAAAACGCCGCGCTCAGATTACGCCCTCCTCGGCGAGGCGTTCGACGTCGCTCTTGGTATAGCCGAGCAGCCCGGTGAGGATGTGCTCGTTGTCTTCGCCATAGCAGGGCGCGCCGCGATTGAGGGGACCGCCGACATGGGCGGGAGTGGCGCTGAACTTCATCGGCAGTTCCGCAACCGGCCAGGTTCCGATCTTCGTTCCTGTCACTTCCGTCAACCAATGAAGATGCGCAAGTTGCGGATCGTGGTCGCAGCGATCCTGCGCCGTCTGGCAGACGCCGGCGGGAACCGCCGCCGATTGCAGTGACCTCATGCAGGCGTGCGCTTCCCGGCTCGACGTCCAGGCGGTGACGGCGGCGTCAAGCTCGTCCTGGTGGGCAAGGCGCGCTGAGAGGGTCGCGAACCGCGCGTCTCGGGTCCACTCGGAATGGTCGGCGACGCGGGCCAGTTGACCGAACTGTTCGTCGGTGAAACACGCGATGGCGATCCAGCGATCTTCGCCAGCGCAACGATAGGCCCCATGCGGAGCCGCCGGCTTGTACGGCGAGCGGTTGCCGAGCCGCGACCAAACACGCCCATTGGCCGACCAGTCGAGCGTAGCCGGGCCGGCGAGAAAGAGCCCGGCCTCGCATTGCGAGGCGTCGATCCATTGCCCTTCGCCGGTGCGCTCGCGGTGGTGCAGCGCGCCGAGGATCGCCAGCGCATAGCTATAGGCGCCCATCCAATCAAGATACGAATAGCCCCAACCGGCCGGCATCGCCGGTTCCGGCAGGCCAGACATTTCCGACGTGCCCGAGAAGGCGGCGGCGATCGGCCCGACGGTGCGCAGGCGCCCATAGGTTCCGTGACTGCCCATGCCGGATTGCTGGATGTAAATAATGTCCGGCCGGATCGAACGCAGCACGTCGTAGCCGAGGCCGAGGCGCTCCAGCACGCCGGGTGAGAATCCTTCGGCGACCACATCGCAGATGCGCACCAGCGCCTTGGCGATCTCCAACCCACGCGGATCGCGGATATTGAGCGACAGGCCGCGCTTGCCGCTGTTCTTGTTGTTGAACTGGCCGCCCATGTTGAGGTCGGCGACGCCGGGCAGCACCGTCGTCGCGGTGCGGCGCGCTTCGCGGCCGCCGACCGGAGCCATCGCGGCGAGGCGGGTGTCGGGGCTTTCCTTCCACTCAACCTTCAGGCTTTCCGCGCCCATCGCCGCAAGAAAGCGCGTGCCGCCGGCCGATGCGAGAAACCAGGCGAAATCGAGAATGCGGACGTTTTGCAGGGGGAACGGTTTTCCGTGCGCGGATTGAAGCGCCGGTTGCGGCGGGCGCGGCGTCGTCGGCGCTTTGCGAGCCGGCGGCCTCTCCGCCAGCACGGCTTGAGTGTGCTCGCCGAGCAGAGGCGCCCGGCGCCCGGCCTGCCAGCTCGTCGCGGTCGACAACCATTTGCTCGTGCAATAACGAAACGAGCGCCCTAGCTCAGGGTGGTCGATATCGGTGAAACTGTGCCGACGCAGCCAGTGTTCGTCGAGTGCGCTCTCGTGCGGTTTGCGCAAGGGCGCCCACAACAGACCCGCGTCCTGCGCCTCGCGCCACGGCATCGTGTCGTAGCGATAGGCGCGGATGAAGCGTTGAATGACTTCCAGGATATGCGCCTGGCGCTCATTGCCCTTCGATGAGCCAGGTACGTTGCGGGCCCGCATGTCGGCGCTCGCATTCGGCGGCTCCAGGTCGGCGCGCATGCCGTAGCGGTCGAGGAACGGCACGAGATTGGCCTCGTCGCGGGCCCCGACGCCCCAGGAAATATACCAGCGACCGTCCTTGGTGTGCGCGACATTCGGCGTGTGGTTCGGTTGCTCGATCGCATGACGGCAAGTCAGACGATAGAGGGGCATGCGGCGCATCACCCAGCTCATCAGATCGAGTTCGGTGTTTTTCGACACCGCCTCATGCACTGCCACCGACACGTCCTGCCCGGCGCCGCTGCGCGCGCGGTGCAGCAGCGCCGCCACGGCGCCGACGGCGAGTTGATCGCCGGCGATGTGATAAGCGTGCCAGAGTTGCGGCGCGATCGGCGGCAGGTCGTAATGCAAGGCGGGATCGGGATCGTAGCCGCAGTTCATCATCACGCCGCCGAGCGCAAGGTGGATGAGGTCGCCGCCTTTGTAATTCGCCCACGGCCCGTCATCGCCGAACGGCGTCATGCGGGCGACGATCAGCGCCGGAAAGCGCCGTCCCAGCGCCTCGCGATCGAGCCCGAGCCACGCGTTGAGTTCGCCGCAGCTCGAGTCTAGCAGGATATCGGCGCCTGCGATCAGTGCGAGCAGGCGCTCGCGGCCCTGCGCTGTCTTCGCGTCGAGCGCAACCGAGCGCTTGTTGCGATTGTACTGCCAGAAAAATATCGAGCGCTCGGGATCCGGCTTGTCGTTCAGGAACGGCCCGATCGCTCGCGTCGGCGAACCCTCAGGCGGCTCGACCTTGATGACGTCGGCGCCTAGGCCGGCAAACAGCAACCCACAATATTCCGCCAGCTCGTCGGCGACCTCGACAACGCGGATGCCCGCCAGCATGCCGGGGCCCGCCGCGCCGATCATGGCGCCTGGCCCTGTGTTGGGCTTGCCTTCCCATTCCGCCTCAACCATTTTGTCGTCATGCCTTTGTCAGAATTGCGAAACACTTGCAGGGCGGGTATCGGCCCGCCGCTCAGACCCGACCAAGCATAGTCACTTGCTGATCTCCAACACCCGCCATAGGCGTCTGCTTTCGCATTCAATCACGCGGTGATTGGGAGCAGGCGCCCATCCCCGTCTTTGCATACGCTTTAACCTATCAAGTAGAGCATGTTGTTTGAAACACATGAGAGGAAAGCGACGGGCTGTCAAGCAGCGGCAGGGGTCGGTTTCGCCAATGGAGACGCCTTGTTCGCAAGTCGCGAGAGCTCGCTTGCGGATGTGCCGCGCGACGCGCGGAAGTCAGAGGACGTCTGGTAGAGTGCGTGACGCCGTCGCTTGTTTTGACGCGCACGAGAGGCCGAAGGTCAACTGGTTGGTAACTGCCCGTCGCGGCGACGGCAGTTGTCCCGCTCAGGCTACTGTGGCGGAGGCTAGATCGTCGTAGATCGCGCGTTCAAACGCCCGATAGGTGGCCAGAATGGCGGGATCGGCGAATGGCAACACCTGGGCGAAGAGGACGCCGCCGACATGAGCCGAGGGGTCAATC
>DATNDU010000108.1:0-5605 GCA_035606915.1 Roseiarcus sp.
GGGGCGATGCGCGGCTCCTGGGCCGGCGCGATGGGCCAGCCGCAGTTTCTGCCGTCGAGCTTCCTCAAATACGCCGTCGATTTCGACGGCGACGGCAAGCGCGACATCTGGCGCAGCAAGGCCGACGCGCTGGGCTCGATCGCGCACTTCCTGGCCGCGCACGGCTGGACGGCGGGCTTGCCGTGGGCGGTCGAGGTGACGCTGCCGGCGAAATACAAATTCGACGCCGCCGATTTCTCCGGGGCGCGGAGCTTCGCCGATTTCGCCAAGAAAGGCGTGCGCGCCGCCGACGCCAGCGCGCTGCCGAAGGCGGGCGCGGCGCGGCTCTACATGCCCGCCGGGGCCGCCGGGCCGGCGCTGCTCGTCACGCACAATTTCGACGTCATCAAGACCTACAACAACTCCAACGCTTACGTGCTGGCGGTGGGTCTGCTCGGCGACGCCATTGTCGGGCGCGGCCAGCTCAGGACGCCGTGGCCGACGCATGGGCACGCGCTGACCGAAGCCGAGGTGAAGACGGTGCAGACGCAACTGAAAACGCTCGGCTTCGAGATCGGCGACATCGACGGCCGCGCCGGCCCGAAGTTGGAGCAGGCGATCCGCGCCTATCAATTCAAGAAGGGTCTGACGCCGGACGGCTATGCCAGCCCCGCGCTGCTGGCGCATCTGAAGGGGGCGACGTGAGCAACCGGCCCGCCCGGCTCGCCGCGGCGCTGTTCGCCGCCAGCCTCGTCGCAAGCCTTGCCGCTCGCCCGGCCGCCGCGCAGGACAACGGCCTCGGCGGCTTTTTCTCGCATCTGTTCGGCGGCCCGCCGCAGCCGGCGCCGGCGCCGCGACCGTCCGAGGCCTCGCCCTCGCCGCGCCCCTCGTCCACGCACCGGGCGCACAAACGCGTCGTGCATCGCGAGCCGCGTGCGCCGGTCGCCCCCGCCACGCCGTCGCCGACGGCGAGCAAGTTCGTCTATGTGCTCGGCGACAGCCTGGCGATTTCCGCCGCCGACGGCATGCTCAACGACCTCCAGTCGCATCCCGACATCGGCGTCGTCGACCGCGCCCGCGACGCCTCGGGCCTGGTGCGCGACGATTACTTCGATTGGGCGAAGGCGGCGCGTGATCTGGCGGCGCCCCGGGAGGAGCCCGCCAAAGCGAAGGAGAAGCAGGCCAAGCCCGAGAAGCCGAAGGTCGATTTCGTCGTCATCATGCTTGGCATCAACGACATGCAGGCGATGCGCGACGGCAAGGATTATCTCGACCCGCTGACCGATCGCTGGAAGACGATCTACGCTCAGCGCATCCAGGCCGTCGTCGCGCCGCTCGTCGCCGCGCATGTGCCGGTGCTCTGGGTGGGCTTGCCGCCGATGCGCAGCGACAAGTTCAACGCCGACATGATCCAGCTCAACCAGCTCTTCAAGGACAACGCCGAGCGCGCCGGGGCGAAGTTCATCGACATTTTCGACGATTTCGCCGACCAGAATGGCGGCTTCGATGCCTACGGCCCCAATATCGAGGGCCAGAAAGCGAAACTGCGCGGTCCCGACGGCATCCATCTCACCGCCGCCGGCGGCAAGAAGCTCGCCCATTTCATCGACGCCGACTTGCTGGCGACGCTCGGCGGCGGCGCGGCGCCGGCGGCGCCTGGCCAGATCGCGGCGTTGCCGCCCGACATCGGCAAAGCCGCCGACGACATCAACGAGCAGATCCGGCGCGAGATGGGCCTGCCGACCAACCAACCGCATCTTTCCGCGCCCACCCCGGCGCCGCCGAAGCCCGCGGCCGGGCCGATCGCCTCGCTCGCGGCGCGCCCGAGTTCTCCCGGCGCCGCGCTGGTTTCGCCGGCGACCGCCGCCAGCGGCGCCGCCGAGCGGCAGTTGCGGCTCGGCGAGCCGCCGCGCGCCGAGCCCGGCCGCGCCGACGATTTCACCCGCTGAACGCGGGCGTAATTTCCATTAACGCCGCTGCTGCACTGTGGCCCCCCGCGCGACTTCGTATCGCCTCAGACCCGAGGCAATGCGGCGCAGTTCGCCAGGGGAGAGAGGCATGACGCCGGAACTGTTCTTCCTGCTAGGGGTCTTCCACGCCGCGGTGGGGATTTTGACCACCACGATCAATCTTTTTGTCGGTCATCGGCGCACGGCTTCGACCGCCGCCAGGGACATGTCGGGCCTGCGCGTGGCGCTGGCCGCCGAACTCGGTCAACTGCGCCATCTCTACAAGGCCAATATCGACGCCCTCTACGCCGGCCAGGATGCGCTGGTCTCGTGCCGGATGTTTTCGGTGATCTACCGCGCCAACCTCGGCCGTCTGCACCTGCTTTCGGCCGCCGACATCGCCCCGATCGTCGCCGCCTATGCGATGAGCGAACGGGTCGAGGCGATGGTAGCCGTCCATTGTAAGGCGCACGGCGCGAACGCCTTCAGCATGGGGAAAGAGCGGCCGTTCGCCGAGGCCCTGATCGCCGCTTACGAGAAGGGGGCGGCGGCGGTGGAACGCGGCCTCAGAGCGCTGGGGCAGGGCGAGGAGGACGGCGCCGAGGCAGCCGAATCGCGCGCCGGCGAGCCCGTCGCGAGGTTGCGGGCGGCGTGAAAGCGAGCGCCGTCGGCGGCGCGTTGCGAGCCCTGTCAAAACAGGAAATAGCGCTGCGCCATGCTGAGCTTTTCCGCCGGCTCGCAAGTCAACAGCACGCCGTCGGCGGTGACAGCGTAGGTCTCGGGGTCGACGGTGATCTCAGGCATGGCGCCATTGTGGATGAGGCTCGCCTTGCCGATCGTGCGCGTGTTCTCCACCGCCACCAGCGGCTTGGCGACGCGCAGCTTCGCCGCCAGTCCGCCGGCAAGCGCGGCAGCGGAGACGAAGGTCAGCGACGTCTGCGTGCGCGCGCGCCCGTAAGCGCCGAACATCGGGCGATAGTGGACCGGCTGCGGCGTCGGGATCGAGGCATTGGGGTCGCCCATCGCCGCCGCCGCGATGACGCCGCCCTTGATGACGAGATCCGGCTTGACGCCGAAAAAAGCCGGCGACCACAGCACGAGATCGGCGAGCTTGCCCTTCGCCACCGAGCCGATGTGGCGCGACACGCCATGCGCGATCGCCGGGTTGATGGTGTATTTGGCGATGTAGCGCTTGGCGCGGTTGTTGTCCGCCCGCCCGTCGCCTTCGAGCGCGCCGCGCTGGCGCTTCATCTTGTCGGCGGTCTGCCAGGTGCGGATGATGACCTCGCCGACGCGGCCCATCGCCTGGCTGTCGCTCGACATCATCGACAGCGCGCCGAGGTCGTGCAGAATGTCCTCGGCGGCGATCGTCTCCTTGCGGATGCGGCTCTCGGCGAAGGCCAGATCCTCGGGGATCGACGAATCGAGATGATGGCAGACCATCAGCATATCGAGATGCTCGTCGAGCGTGTTCCTGGTGAACGGCCGCGTCGGATTGGTTGACGACGGCAGCACGTTGGGCAACCCCGCGACGCGGATGATGTCGGGCGCGTGGCCGCCGCCGGCGCCTTCGGTGTGGAACGCGTGAATGGTGCGGCCCTTGAACGCCTTGATGGTGTCCTCGACGAAGCCGCTCTCGTTGAGCGTGTCGCTATGGATCATCACCTGGATGTCGTAATCGTCGGCCACCGACAGGCAGCAATCAATCGCCGCCGGCGTCGTTCCCCAATCCTCGTGCAGCTTCAGCGCGCAAGCGCCGGCCTCGATCTGCTCGACCAGCGCCTCGGGGCGCGAGGCGTTGCCCTTGCCGGCAAAGCCCAGGTTCATCGGGAAGGCGTCGGCGGCCTCGATCATGCGCGCGATGTGCCAGGGGCCGGGCGTGCAGGTGGTGGCGAAGGTGCCGGTCGCCGGCCCCGTGCCGCCGCCGAGCATCGTGGTGACGCCCGACGTCAGCGCCTCCTCGATCTGTTGCGGGCAGATGAAATGGATGTGGCTGTCGAAGCCGCCGGCGGTGAGGATCTTGCCTTCGCCGGCGATGATCTCGGTGCCGGGCCCGATGACGATGTCGACGCCCGGCTGAATGTCGGGATTGCCGGCCTTGCCGATGGCCGAGATGCGCCCGTCGGTGATGGCGACGTCGGCTTTGACGATGCCCCAGTGGTCGAGGATGACGGCGTTGGTGATGACGGTGTCGGCGGCGCCTTGCGCCCGCGTCGCCTGGCTTTGCCCCATGCCGTCGCGGATCACCTTGCCGCCGCCGAACTTCACCTCCTCGCCATAGGTGGTGAAGTCCTTCTCGATCTCGATCAACAATTCGGTGTCGGCCAGCCGCACGCGGTCGCCGGTGGTGGGGCCGAACATGTCGGCGTAGGCGGCGCGGGGCAGGGAGGTGCGGGCGTTGCGGGCGGCCAATCTTGCCTCCTTAGCGGATCGAAGCCAATCAGGCGTCTAAGCTTCATCCTTATCTAATCCATATTCATAAATAAGGAAAGCGTGTTTTCCTTATTTATCGAACAGACTTAGATAAGGCTCGAAAACGAACAGCCTATTCCGGGATTGTCCGGTGATTTCCACAAGCAGTCCCTCCGAAACAAAAGCGCTGACCACCGCGTCTCCAGTGGGCTGCGTGACCCCTACGCCCTGAACGACGTCCTTCACGGCAAGCACGGGGCGCTTGAACATTAAATTTAAGGTCGCGGTTGCAGTAGGCGCACGCTTGCCCATAGACATCGCTTTTCGCTCAGCCTCCTGACGCAACTTTAGTATAGACTGAAACGTCACTCGTCCTTTTTGTGCAGTTTCCAATACGCCCACGAGGAAGAAACGTACCCAGTGGTTCAAATCGTTGGCGAGACGAGCCTGCATCAGTCCGTCTATATAAGTTCCTCTATTACGTTCGAGGTATTCTGACAGGTAAAGCGACGGTTTGTGAAGCGCCTTTCTGCTGATCAAATATAAGGTGATCAACAGTCGCCCAATCCGACCGTTACCATCATTGAACGGATGGATTGTCTCAAATTGATAGTGGGCTATCGCGATCTTTATCAATTCTGGAACCGAAATGTCCTCGTTGTGAAGGAATTTTTCCAGATCACTCATCAACTCAGGAACTTCGTCATGGTGCGGGGGAACGAATGCGGCGTCCATCGGCCCCGAACCCCCAATCCAATTCTGTGCGCGGCGAACCTCGCCTGGCGTCTTGGTCTCACCGCGTACCCCCTGCATTAGAATAGCATGTGTCTGACAGAGAAGACGGTTAGAGACCGGCAGACGCTCCAACTCCGCTACAGCGTGATTGATGGCGCTGATGTAATTTCTCACTTCATGCCAATCGTTGCGTCGCTCAGGCGCGATAGCGTCCTCCGGCATCAAAGCTTCATCGATTTCGGTTTTTGTGCCCTCAATACGACTGGACTTGTTAGCCTCTTTGACGATATGCATTTCTAAAAACAAATCGACGTCGGGAACGATCAAGGAAAAGGCGTTTAATTCTCCCAGCGCTCTAGTCGCCTGTTCGAGAAGCACATTGATACGAGAGTCATCCCAGGTCCACTCATGGTTGATGGCTTCAGGCGAAAAGCTACGATATTGAAACTGTTTTTTCCACCCTCCGGATTTGAAATTCTCAATTTTCATTTTGATCTAACCAAATTCAAGAGATCCCCCGGCTTTGCCGG
>DATNDU010000109.1:0-27170 GCA_035606915.1 Roseiarcus sp.
TCTGTCCTGTCGGGTTGCGAAGGTCGCCAGCTGGCCAACGACGCTCGCCGCCGACAGCGAAAGTAAGGCGCACAGTCACCGCAACTTGCAGCTTAGGCCTAAGCACTTACCAAAAATAATTTAGATATACGTATCATATCGTCGCAATAATACAGCAAACAATATCCAATCCTTCGAGACACCGCCGACGCTATATTCGATTTTCTATGCAACAAAACCCCAAAAGATGGGTGAAATTTTGCTATCCGATCTCCGATTACGCTGTGCCTGTCTTCCGATGCACTAGAAAATTGCATTTTTGGATTGCTGCGTGAACGACGTATACTTTTATGCTTCCCGCCCGGCAGTTACGTCCTCTCGACCGACGATCACCGCCGCTCGTAGACGACGAGATCGTCCGTCTCGCCGCCTACATGACCGATCTCGCGATAACCGGCCGCCAGGGCCGCCTCGGCGATCGGCCACCCAGAAGGCCCTGCGTCGCAGCCGGTTCGCGCGCCGAGATAGCGCCCGACGATGACGAAGCGCGGCGCGGCGGCGAAAGCCTCGGCCAGCCGCGGCGGCCCGGCGTCGGGGAACCGGCAGAGAAGATGCATCCGGTGATAATAGGGCGTCGGCGGCGCGAGATCGGTCGCGATATTGACCCAGCCGCCGAAATCCAGCGCCAGCAGGCGGTCGCCGGGCGCCGGCCGCGCGGCGGCGACGAGGGAGGCCGCGCGCGCCGTCGCCTCCCGGTCGATGGGCCTGCGAACCGCGCTCGCGCGCAGCGGAAATGCGGCCTCAAAGCTGAGCAACGCCACCGCCGCGACTCGCAAGCCCCGCCCCGCCCGCTCGAACCCGCGTTCGGCGAACAGGAAAGCCAGCAACAGCGCCGGCGGCATGACCGGCCCGAGATAGGCGAGCCCCTCGCCGCGCTGAATGGCGAAGGCCGCCAACGCCGCGGCCAGCCACCCCACCAAGGCGCGCGCCCGATCGGGCGCAAGCGACAGCTTGCCTGGCCAAAACGCCCCGGCGAGGGCCAGCGGGACGGCGAGGCCGAGATGGGACAGACGCAACGCGATGCGCGCGGCGTCCACGCCAAACGCCACCCTTTCCACGCCGTCCGGCCGCTGTAAGGCTGTCACGACGACATCGCGCCAAAACACGCCAGCGCCACCTTCGAGCGCGAAATAGGCGAAAAATCCGAGCGGCGCGACTGCGCCCGCCGCCAGAAAGACCGCCGGCGCCAGACGCCCCGCGCCCCGCGCAAAGAATACGAACAGCACCGCCGCCTCCGCCACGGCCGTCTGTTTCGTCATGACTGCCGCGCCGCAAACGAGTCCCGAGAGCGCCGCCCGCGCAAGCGCGCCGCCCGGCGAGAGCGCGATCCAGAACGCCACGGCGACCAGCGCCACCAGCGGAGGATAGGCGTCGTTGGCGACAAGAAACGCCGCGAGCGGACCATAGGTCGCCGCCGCCGCGAAACCCGCGACGGAGGCCGCGAGTCGCCGGCCAACGCCATAAATCGCAGCGACCGTAATGACATTGCAGGCCAGCGAAAGTCCGTGCAACGTCTCGATGCGCGGTCCGAACAGCTCCTGCGCGAGCGCGAGCAGGGCGAAAAAGCCCGGCGGTTTGATGTCGAAGGTCGCGAGATAGGGCGGCGCGCCCTGGGTCCACAGATGCGCGGCCTCGCTGAAAAAGGCGTCGTCGAAGCCCTCGCGATGCAGAAGCGGCCAACCGAACGCCAGGGTCCAGAGGCTCAGGAGCCCGAGCGCCGCAACATCGAAAAGCCGGCTCTCGTCGCGGGGCATAGCAAAATGGCGGACGGTGGCCTCGACCAAACGGCTCCTCACGCGTTTTGCGCACCTTGAGCGCCAACGCTGAAAACAGAGTTAACCCCCGCGCCGCAAAAAAAAACGCCCGGGACAGGCCCGGGCGCCGCTATGCGTTGCGCTGGGAAGCGGCGGTCAGCCCGCCTTCTCGGCGCGCTCCGTATAGATATAAAGCGGCCGCTGCTTGCCCTCGATGACCTCAGGCCCGATCACCACCTGCTCGACGCCGTCGAGGCCCGGCAGGTCGAACATGGTGTCGAGTAGGATGGCCTCCATGATCGAACGCAGGCCGCGCGCCCCGGTGCGGCGCTCGATCGCCTTTTTGGCGATGACGTTGAGCGCGTCGTCCTGGAACGTCAGGTCGGTGTTCTCCATCTCGAACAACCGCTGATATTGTTTGACCAGCGCATTCTTCGGCTCGGTGAGGATTTTCTTCAACGCGTCCTCGTCGAGATCCTCCAGCGTCGCGATCACCGGCAGGCGGCCGACGAACTCCGGGATCAGGCCGAACTTGAGCAGATCCTCGGGCTCGACCATACGGAACACCTCGCCGGTGCGCCGATCGTCGGGGGCCTGCACCTTGGCGCCGAAACCGATCGACGTGCCCTTGCCGCGCGCCGAGATGATGCGCTCGAGCCCCGAGAAGGCGCCGCCGCAGATGAACAGGATGTTGGTGGTGTCGACCTGCAAAAACTCCTGCTGCGGATGCTTGCGGCCGCCCTGCGGCGGCACGCTGGCGACGGTGCCCTCCATGATCTTCAACAGCGCCTGCTGCACGCCCTCGCCCGACACGTCGCGCGTGATCGACGGGTTGTCGGACTTGCGGCTGATCTTGTCGATCTCGTCGATGTAGACGATGCCGCGCTGCGCCCGCTCGACGTTGTAATCGGAGGCCTGGAGCAGCTTGAGGATGATGTTTTCGACGTCCTCGCCGACATAGCCGGCTTCCGTCAGCGTCGTCGCGTCGGCCATCGTGAACGGCACGTCGAGGATGCGGGCCAGCGTCTGGGCGAGCAGCGTCTTGCCGGAGCCGGTGGGGCCGATGAGCAGGATGTTGGACTTCGCCAACTCGACATCCGAGTGCTTGGTGGCGTGGTTCAGGCGCTTGTAATGATTGTGGACAGCGACCGACAGCACACGCTTGGCCTGGAACTGCCCGATGACGTAATCGTCGAGCACCTTGCAGATTTCGCGCGGCGTCGGGATGCCGTCCTTCGATTTGACGAGCGCTGTCTTGCTCTCTTCCCGGATGATGTCCATGCACAACTCGACGCATTCGTCGCAGATGAACACGGTCGGGCCGGCGATCAGCTTGCGCACCTCGTGCTGGCTCTTGCCGCAGAACGAGCAGTAGAGGGTATTCTTGGCGTCGCCTTCGGCCTTGGCCATTTCATTTCTCCTTCCGGCCGAATGATTGCCCGCGATTCGGTCGGCAGACAACCTTTAAGCCTAGATATCACGCCCTAAGAAAAGGTAGCCTCGCCCCCTCGCGCCACCAGCGTATCGACTTTCAGCCCGGTTTTCCCCGACGACCCCGCGACAGAGTTAACAACCTAGCCAATCCCCAAACGGCATGCAAACTCGACCCCGGGGGCGCGCCGGCCGCCCTCACATCACTTTCGGCGGCTCCGGGTCCTCGCCGGTGCGGTTGGTCACCACCTCGTCGATGATGCCGAACGCCTTGGCCTCGTCGGCCGACATGAAGTGATCGCGGTCGAGCGTGCGCTCGATGACCTCGTAGCTCTGGCCGGAGTGCTTGACGTAAATCTCGTTGAGCCGGCGCTTCACCTTGAGGATGTCCTCGGCGTGGCGCTGGATGTCCGACGCCTGGCCCTGGAAGCCGCCGGAGGGCTGGTGCAGCATGACGCGCGAGTTCGGCAGGCTGTAGCGATGCCCGGACTCGCCGGCGCAGAGCAGCAGCGAGCCCATCGAGGCCGCTTGGCCGATGCACATCGTCGACACCTGCGGCCGCACGAACTGCATGGTGTCGTAGATCGACAAGCCGGCGGTGACGACGCCGCCCGGCGAGTTGATGTACATGGCGATCTCTTTTTTGGGGTTATCGGCCTCAAGGAAGAGAAGCTGGGCGACCACCAGCGAGGCCGAGACGTCCTCGACCGCGCCGATCATGAAAATGATGCGCTCGCGCAGCAGGCGCGAGAAGATGTCGAACGAACGCTCGCCGCGCGCCGATTGCTCGATCACCATCGGCACAAGGTTATTGTAATAGTTATCGACGATGTCGTGCATTGAGCCTTCTTTCGAGCGGGAGTCGCTTGCGTTCCGCAACATAGGCGCCCGCTGATCCGAGGAAAAGGGGCGCCTGTCGCTTAGCCTAGCGAAGCCTTAAGCCGAGGCCGCCGGCTCGGCGGCCGTCGCCGTTTCGACGGTCGTCTCATCCGCTTCCGGCTTCATCAGTTCCTCGGGGGTGAGCTTGCGCTCCTCGACCTTGGCGAGGCCGAGGATGTGATCGACCGCCTTCTCCTCGAAGATCGGCGCGCGCAGTTCGGCGAGCGCGTTGGGATTGCTGCGGTAGAACTCCCAGACTTCCTTCTCCTGGCCGGGGAAGGCGCGCGCGCGCTCGATCAGCGCGCGCGTCATCTCCTCGTCGGTGATCGTCACTTCCGCCTGCCGGCCGACTTCGGCGAGCACCAGGCCCAGCCGCACACGCCGCTCGGCGATGCCGCGATATTCGGCCCGCGCCGCCTCTTCCGTGGAGCCATCGGCCTCGAAGCTCTTGCCGCCGGCCTTCTGGTCGCGCTCGACCTGCGCCCAGATCTGGCCGAACTCCTGCTCAACGAGGCCCTGCGGCACTTCGAAGCTGTAGCGCTTGGCGAGTTGATCGAGCAGCCGGCGCTTGACGCGCTCGCGCGACACGCCGGCGTAATCGGTCTCCAGCCGCTCGCGGATGGTCTTGCGCATCGCCTCCAGCGACTCGAAGCCGAGGCCCTTGGCGAACTCCTCGTCGATAGCCAGCGGCTCGGGCTTGGCGACCTTCTTCACCGTGACGTCGAAGGCGGCCTGCTTGCCGGCCAGCGCGTCGTTGGCGTAATTTTCGGGGAAGCGCGCCTCGATAGCGCGCGACTCGCCGGCCTTGGCGCCGATCAGGCCGTCCTCGAAGCCGGGGATGAAGTTCCTGGCCCCGAGAATCGCCTCGATGTCCTGGCTCGTCCCGCCTTCGAACGGCTCGCCGTTGATCTTGCCGACGAAATCGATGCTTAGTTTGTCGCCAAGCTCGGCCGCCTCGCCCTCGGGGCGGTCATTGAAGGTGCGCTTGCTGTCTGCCATGCGCTGCACGAAGCGCTCTACCTCCTCGTCGGAGACCTCGGCGACCGGGCGCTCCAGCGCAATATCGTCGAAGACGCCAAGTTCGAACTGCGGCAGCACCTCCAGTTCGATCTTGAACGAAAGATCGCCTTTCGCTTCAAGCGCAGCCTCTATCTCGGTCTGCTCTTTAGACAATTCGATCTTCGGCTGCATGGCGAGGCGCAGCTTGCCGTTGTCGACGATCTGCTTGTTGGCCTCCTCGATCTGCTTCTGCACGAGATCGGCCATCACCGAGCGGCCATAGACGCGCTTGAGATGCGCCATCGGCACCTTGCCAGGCCGGAAGCCGTTGATCCTCACCTTCTGCTTGAGGTCGGCAAGCTCACTGTCGAGCCGGGAGGCGAGGTCGCTCGCGGGGATCACCACGTCGTAAGCCCGCTTGAGCCCTTCGCTCAGCGTTTCCGTCACCTGCATTGTCCGTCCCACCGTTCCCAAGGCCGCCCATAGGCGTCAGTTCAAATGCACAAAGCCGCGCGCCCTGCGATAGAGCGCCGGCTGCGGCTCTCTTTGGTGCGGGCGGAGGGACTCGAACCCCCACGATTGCTCACTGGAACCTAAATCCAGCGCGTCTACCAGTTCCGCCACGCCCGCGCAGTTGCGCGGCCGGTAACGGCCGCCCGACGCTTAAGCGCGCGTCTATAGAGGGCTTGTCCCCGCCGCGCTAGCGAAAAAAAGGCGGCCTACATCCGCATCGACGCCGCCAGCGGGATGGTGAAGATCTCCTTGGCCAGCGCTGCATGGGTGCGCAACGCGTCGTGCGCGAGAACGCTCTGCCCGCCGGCCATCACCAGCGCCGCGAACACCGCCGCGAGCCCCAACAGCAACACCCAACTGCGCACGCCTAACGCTCCGTTACACGCCGAGACAGCCAACGGCATGGGCGCAAAATCGGCGCCACGGACTCTGCCCCAGAATGATACGCCGGAGCCGGGGCTCAGGCGAGTCCGCGCTTCCTCAGCAAGGCCCCCGGGTCCGGCGCCCTGCCGCGGAACGCGGCGTAAAGCTCGTCCGGCGCGCGCCCCCCACCGGCGGCATAGATGAATTTGCGCAGCCGCCCGGCGAGCGCGGGATCGAACACGTCGCCGCTCTCGACAAAGGCCTCGAAGGCGTCGGCGTCGAGCACTTCCGACCACAGATAACTGTAATAGCCGGCGGCGTAGCCGTCGCCGGAGAAGATGTGCTGGAAATGCGGCGCGGCGTGGCGCGGCGCGATCGCGCCCGGCATGCCGAGGCGCTTCAACTCCGCCGCCTCCAACGCGCTGACGTCGATATCCCGCGCCTCAGCGAGGCCATGGGCCCGCATGTCGGTGAAGGCGGAGGCGAGGAACTCGACCGTCGCGTGCGCCTGCCCATGGGCGCGGGCCTGCGTCATGCGGGCGACGAGATCGTCGGGGATCGGCGCGCCGGTCTGGTAATGACGAGCGAAGCGCGACAGCACCTCCGGCCGGTCGAGCCAGTGCTCGTAGAGTTGCGACGGCAATTCGACGAAATCGCGGGCGACATTCGTCCCGGAAAGATACGGATAGGCGACATCCGACAGCATGCCGTGCAGGCCGTGGCCGAATTCGTGGAACAGCGTGCGCGCCTCGTCGTGCGAGAGCAGCGCCGGTTCGCCCTTGGCCCCGCGCGCGGCGTTGAGCACGTTGACGACGATCGGCGTCACGTCGCCGTCGAGCCGGTGCTGGTCGCGGAACGCCGACATCCAGGCGCCGCTGCGCTTCTCCGGCCGGGCGAAGAAATCGCCGATGAACAGCGCGACATGGCGCCCGTCGGCGTCCTTGGCCTCGAAACCGCGCGCCTCGGGGTGCGGCAGATCGACGTCGAAACGCTCCGCGAACGTCAGCCCAAACAGCCGGCCGGCGACGTCGAAGGCGGCGGCGAGCACATTGTCGAGCGGCAGATGGGCGCGGATCGCGCCTTCGTCGAAATCATACAGCGCCTGCCGGCGCTTTTCGGCGTAATAGCGCCAGTCCCAGGCTTGAAGCTCGAAATTGCCGCCCTCGGCGGCGATCATCGCCTGCAACGCCTTGCCGTCTTCGAGCGCGGCGGCGCGGGCCGGGCGCCAGACGCGGGCCAGCAGGTCGAGCGCGGCGGCCGGCGCGGCCGCCATCGTGTCGGCAAGCTTGTAGTCGGCGAAGGTCGCATACCCAAGCAGCGCCGCCGTCTCGGCGCGCAAGGCGACGGTCTCGGCCATCACCGGGCCGTTGGCGCCCGCGCCACGGGCGACGAAGGCGCGCCAGACCCGCTCGCGCAAATCGCGGCGGGCGGAAAATTGCAGAAACGGCTCGACCGAGGAGCGCGACAGGGTGATCGCCCATTGGCCCGGATGGCCGCGCTCCTCAGCCGCTTCGGCTGCCGCCGCGATGGCCGAGGCCGGCAGCCCGTCGAGATCGGCCTCTTGCTCCAGGATCAGCGCATAGGCTTTTTCGTCGCCGAGCACGTTCTGGCCGAAGGCGGCGCCGAGGGCCGCGAGCCGTTCGGCGATCTCCGCCAGGCGGCGCTTCTTGTCATCCGGCAGCCCGGCGCCGGCGCGCTGGAAGGCGAGCCAACGACGCTCGACGAGGCGGCGAGCTTGCGCATCGAGCCCGTCGCGCGCCGCATGAACGGCGTCGACGCGGGCAAACAGCGCCTCGTCGAGCGCGGCGTCGGCGTATTCGCGCGCCAGTTGCGGCTCGATCTCGCGTTGCAGCGCCTGGATGTCCTCGCTCGCGGCGATGCCGGCGAGGTGATGGAACACGCGCTCGACGCGATCGAGGCTTTGGCCGGCGCGCTCCAGGGCGAGGATGGTGTTTTCGAAGCTTGGCGGGGCGGAAACCGCCTTGATCGCCTCGCGCTCGGCCCGCCATTCAGCCATGGCTTGTGCGAAGGCGGGGCGGAAGTGTTCCAGTTTGATCTTGGAGAACGGCGGCTCGCCGAAGGCGGTGGACCAGGGCGCAAGCAGGGGATTGTCAGTCAAGGCGGCGTCTCGCGAGGGGGAGACGCCCCCTATAGCACGAGCCGCCCTCAGCCCGCCTCCCCGGACCGCGAGACCCAGCTTGCGAAGCAGATCAGCGGCGAGCGCTCCAGCGCCGCGCAGACGGCGTCAAGCTCGGCCGGCTCGACGGAAGTGGAAATCAGCGTCGCGGCTTCGAGCGGCAAGCCGACGCCGCATAGAGCGCCGACGGCGGCAGAGCGCCAGAGCGTCGCGGCGGTGTTGAGGCCGCGTCATAGTCAATGGGGAGCGATTGTGCGCGGGCGCGGCGGAATAAAACAGCCCGGTCCTGAGTCTGATCCTGCGAAGCGGCGCAACGCCGCCTCCTACGCGGGAGCGCAAGATGAAGACGATTTTGTTTGTTTGTTCGCTGCTCGCGGCTTCGTCCGCCTTCGCGAATTCGAAACACTACGCGCCGCCGCGCGTCGATGACCGGGCGCTGTCGGCCAATTCCGCGATGGCGCCACTGCACGCGCTTCACTCTGGCAGCGAGTGCGGCGTCGACAGGGCCTCGCCGCTATTTGCCGAAAGCGGCGGATTGCTCGGCTACGAATGCTCGTCGAGCGCCAATGGGTCGTGAGTCACATGACCAGAATGGCCCGGAAATCGTTGACGTTGGTCAACGTCGGGCCGGTGACGACAAGGCCGCCGGAAGCCTCGAACACGGAATAGGCGTCATTGGCGTCAAGCCGGGCGCGCCCGTCGCGCCCGGCGAGCGTGCCGGGCGCGACATAGGCGCCGGCGTTGTCCTCGCTGCCGTCGATGCCGTCGGTGTCGCCGGCGAGCGCGTAAATCCCGGCCGCGCCGTTCAGCGTCAGCGCCAGCGCCAGCGCGAACTCGGCGTTGCGGCCACCCCTGCCCTTACCGCGCACCGTCACCGTCGTTTCGCCGCCGGATAGCAGGACCACGGGGGGCCGCGCCGGCTCGCCGTGCAGACGACAGGAGAGCGCGACGCCTGCCAGCGCCTTGCCGACCTCGCGCGCCTCGCCTTCGAGGGCGTCGCCGAGTATGAGCGGCGTGACGCCGGCCGCGCGCGCCGCCTCAGCCGCCGCGCGCAGGGAGAGGATCGGCGCGGCGATGAGCCGGTTTTCGACACGGGCGAAGGCGGCATCGCCCGGCTTCGGCGTCTCGGAGGCGGGGTCGCGCAGATGCGCCAGCACGCGCTCGGGCGCGGCGATCTGGTAGCGCGCCAGAATCGCCAACGCCTCGGCCGAGGTCGTCGAGTCCGGCGTCGTCGGCCCGGAGGCGATGACGGAGAGATCGTCGCCGGGCACGTCGGAGATGATGAGGCTGACGACGCGCGCCGGCGCCGCGGCGGCGGCGAGCCGGCCGCCCTTGACGGCAGACAGGTGCTTGCGCACGCAGTTCATCTCGGCAATGTCGGCGCCGCTGGCAAGCAGCGCCTTGTTGATCGCCCGCTTGTCGTCGAGGCTGAGCCCAGGCGCCGGCGCGGCGAGCAAAGCCGAGCCGCCGCCGGAGATCAGGCATAACACGAGATCATCGGCGCCGAGCCCGCGCACCGCCTGCAACATGCGCCGGGCGGCGGTTTCGCCAGCAGCGTCGGGTATGGGGTGGGACGCCTCAACGACCTCGATGCGCCGCGTCGGCGCGCAGTGGTCGTAGCGGGTGACGACCAGGCCGTCGAGCGGGCCCTCCCAGGCCGCCTCGACGGCGGCCGCCATCGCCGCCGCCGCCTTGCCGGCGCCGACGACCAGCGTGCGGCCGCGCGGCGGCTCGGGCAGGAAGGCGGCAAGCCTCTCTTCCGGCCGCGCCGCGTCGATGGCGGTCTTGAACAGACGTTCGAGGAAGGCGCGGGGATCGCGCATGGCGCAGCCTCCGCCGACGGACTTGATTAACGGACTTGGGGCTCTCGCAAGTCGGCGGTTGCGGGAGGCGCAGCATTTGCCCCATTATGTCGGCCTGCTCAAGCCCGCGAGTCCCGCCATGAGTCTGCAAATCCGCCGCCGCGAAGGCCCACTGTCGCCTGAGACGCTCAAGGCGCTCACCGGTGAGCTGGCCGCCCGCTTCGGCAACCGTGTCGTCACCTCGCACGCCGTGCGCGAACAGCACGGCCACACCACGACCTGGATCGCCAATGCGCCGCCCGACGCGGTGCTGTTCGCCGAGGAGCGCCAGGACGTGCTCGACGCGGTGCGGATTTGCGCCAAGCACGATGCGCCGATCGTGCCGTTCGGCGTCGGCTCGTCGCTGGAAGGTCATGTCAATGCGCTGTTCGGCGGGCTGTCGATCGACTTTTCGCGCATGAACCGCGTGCTCGCCGTTCATGCCGAGGATCTCGATTGCGTGGTGGAGCCGGGCGTCACGCGAAAAGCCCTCAACGCGCATCTGCGCGACAGCGGGCTGTTTTTCCCCATCGACCCCGGCGCCGACGCTTCCATCGGCGGCATGGCGGCGACGCGGGCGTCGGGCACCAACGCCGTGCGTTACGGCACGATGAAGGACAATGTGCTGTCCCTCGGCGTGGTGACGGCGGAGGGCAAATTCATCCGCACCGCCTCGCGGGCCAAGAAATCCTCGGCGGGCTACGATCTGACACGGCTCTATGTCGGCTCCGAGGGCACGCTCGGCGTTATCGTAGAGGCGACATTGAAGCTGGCGGGCATTCCGGAGTGCATTTCCGGCGGCCATTGCCCGTTTCCCGACGTGCGCTCGGCCTGCCTCACCGCCATCGAGACGATCCAGTCCGGCATCCCGGTGGCGCGCATCGAATTGCTCGACAAACTGATGGTGCAGGCGAGCAACGTCTATTCCAAGCTGACGCTGCCGGAAACGCCGATGCTGTTTCTGGAGTTTCACGGCTCCGAGGCGAGCGTCGCCGAGCAATCGCAGCGCTTCGCCGAAATCGCCGAAGGCAATGGCGGCGGCCCGTTCGCCTGGACCACCAACGCCGAGGAGCGCACCAAGCTCTGGCAGGCGCGTCACGATTCCTATTGGGCGAGCCTTGGCCTTCGCCCGGGCGCGCGCGTCTTCGCCACCGACGTCTGCGTGCCCATTTCGAGGCTTGCCGATTGCGTGGAGGAAACGCAGGCGGATCTGGCCGAGGCCGGCCTTATCGCGCCGATCGTAGGCCATGTCGGGGACGGCAACTTCCATGTCTCGCCGTTGATCGACATGAACTCGCGCGAGGAGATCGAAAAGGCGGAAGGGTTCAGCAAGCGGCTCGCCCTGCGGGCGATCGGCATGGACGGCACCTGCACCGGCGAGCACGGCGTCGGGCAGAAGAAGATCCCCTATCTCGTCGCCGAACACGGCGAGGACGCGCTCGACCTCATGGCCCGCCTGAAGGCGGCGATCGATCCGGCCAACCTGTTCAATCCGGGCAAGATTTTGGCGGTTTAGGGCGAGCGAAGCGGGCCTCGCGACGACGATGGCGCTGCTTTGCAGGCCGCCAACGACCGCGTGCTAGATCATCGCCGCCGTCAGACACGCATCAAGCATTGGAGCGGTTACCGATCAAGTTGAGCCACCGTCATTGCGAGCGAAGCGAAGCAATGACGGGGTCCGCTGATTCAATCCGTTCGGATACTGCTCTAAATTCTATCGGCTGGAATTAGTGACCAACGAACGTTCCACTCCATCCTCCCCCTCCAAGTATCATTTGGTTATCAACAATTTGGGTCGACTGCCTGTGAGGCAACCCCATTCTTGCAAACATCGGGACATTTTTCGTCGTTTTGGTGTCTTTCAAGATAACCTCTGTGGTGCTTCCAGAAAGACATACGGAAACGCTGCCGGTCAGCCAGAGCACGCCGGCCTTTCTGGCTGAGTAGACAAGATCGTTGGCCCCGTTATAGATTTCAATCTTTAATGGCTTGCCATCATTCTCGGTCGTTTCTTGCCATCTTGCTTTCACATTATGCGCCTTGAGCTGATGGACGGTTCTAAGGCATTTGGCTTGAACCAGCGTGGACTCACTTAGAATCAACAAGCCAATGAGAAATTTGACAGTCGTTAGCGCCATGTTCACCTCCAACGGAATGGGACTGCACAATAGCGCCGAATTGCGGCGCAGGCTGAAGCAAATTATCGATCTCGCAGAAACAGAGTAGGCAATCGCGGGCAAGAAATCAGCACCCGGCCGCTCGCCATCATCCGGGCCTTTGCAATTGCCGCCAACACCCTCGTGCTGTACGTTCCAGACGTTGCGCTCCCACGGGTAATTGTCGATCCGCCAGATGGTCTCGCGGCGCCTCACATCACCTCGAACACGCTGTAGACGGGGCCATCGGCGAAGCGGTGGCCGACGCCAATGGCGACGATGCCGTTGAGCCACGCATATTGCGCCGCCGCCGTCTCGAACAACGGCGTGGTGCGGAAATAATAACTGGCGGGGTCAACAACCTCGCCCTTGTCGAGCCGCGCCATCACCTCTGGCGGGCCGTGGCGCAGGCCCCGGTAGGTCATGCCGATCAGGGCGTCGTCACTGGTCTTCAGCACCAGCCGGACATCGAGCGTCGTCGCGCCGTCGCTGCGCACGTCCTGCCAGTCGGCGCCGCCCTCCAGCACCTCGCCCGACAGCCGCTCGCCGGCGAACGTCCCGCTCGGCACGACGCCGACGCGGCGGTGGGCGCCCGGCGTCGCGCCGACCATCTGAAGCTTGCGCACATCCAGCCGCATCACGAACAAAGGCCGGGTCCGCACGCGCTGCATCACGTCCGGAAGACTATCGAAAGCTGGGGTCATGGCGAGGCTTCCATTGCGCGGTTGGGCCGCCGTCATACCACCATTCCCGCGACGGCGCGGCGCGGCGGCGGCCGCCCCGCCTTTCGCGCCAAACTGGATTTGCGGCGCGCTCCGCTGCATGTTTGACTTCTGGCGGGAGGATGGACGGGTGGCGGGCAAGGAACAGGCTCTGAGCAAGACGCCGGTCGTCGAGCATATCGTCACCGACGCGCGCGAGACCTTTCTCTGGCGGCTCGACAATTACCCGTGGGAGCGCAACGTCTGGAACGTGCATCCCGAGTACGAGATCCATCTGGTGCGCAAATGCATCGGCGTGGCGCTGGTCGGCGACCATATCGAGCGCTTCGAGTCCGGCCATCTGGCCATCGTCGGCAGCTTTCTGCCGCATGACTGGGTGTCGTCGATCGCGCCCGGCGAAGTCGTGCCGGGGCGCGACATCGTGCTGCAATTCGATGCCGAGCGCGTGCGCAGCGCCGCCGCTTTCCTGCCGGAACTCGCCGAGATCGGCGCGTTCCTTGATCTGGCGCTGCGCGGCCTCGCCTTCGAGGGCCAGACGCGCCGCGACGGCGCGGCGAGGCTGGAGGCGATGGGCGAGATGACCGGGCTCGACCGGCTCGCCGCCTTCCTCGATCTGCTGGCGCTGCTTTCGAAGGGCGAATTTCGCGTGCTGTCCTCGGCCGCCTTCGCGGCGCGCGGCGATCATCGCTGGATCCAGCCGGTGATCGCCTATCTGGTCGAGCACTTCGCTGAGGACATTGCCCTGCCCGAGCTCGCCGAACGTTTCGGCATGAACGCCTGGACGTTCTCGCGACGCTTCCAGAAAAGCAGCGGCAAGAGCTTCACCGATTATCTGACCACCCTGCGGCTGAGCCAGGTCTGCCGGCTGCTGGCTGACACCGAACTGCCAGTCACCGACATCTGCTTCGAAGTCGGCTATGCTAATGTGTCGAATTTCAACCGCGCCTTTTTGAAGGCGCGCGGCATGTCGCCGACGCTCTATCGGCGGCTGGCGAAGCAGCGCGTGACCCAACGGGCTGATAGTCTCGTGCTATGATGACAGTGTTTTTGCGCTGCACAATGCAAGAAAGTATCACTTTCCTGCATCCCAAAAGCTAGCCCGCCGGCGCCCGTTCAATAGGATGTCTAACGACGACGGCGCCGCTCGCGCCGTCGCGCAAGCCGGGAAGCCCACTTGGCTGCAAGTTCTTGAGGAGGAAATCATGCTGTCGTTACTACGCAGTGTAAGCGCCGCGGCGATGTTGATGGCGACCGCCGCCTTCGCCGCGCCGGCCGCCCACGCCGAGACTTGGGACATCGCCAAAGCCGCCGCGCCCTACAAGGGCACGACGCTCAATGTCATCTTCCTCGACCGGCCCGGCTATCGCGCCATCGAGAAGCTGCTGCCGCAGTTCGAGAAGGCGACCGGCATAAAGGTCAGCTACGAAGTCGTGCCTTACGAGAATACGCGCGAGAAGGAAGTGCTCAACTTCAGCAGCCAGGGCGATCTGTCGATCGCGCTCGTCGATCTCGTCTGGCTCGGCGAATATGCGGAGAACGGCTGGATTCAGCCGATCAGCAAGTTCACCAGCGACGCCGCGATCACCGACCCGAATCTCAATCTGAAGAGCTTCTTCCCGCTGCTGCTCAACGCCTTCGGCACCTGGGGCGGCAAGGTCTACGGCCTGCCGTTCGACAATTACTCCGGCCTGCTGTTCTACAACAAATGCACGCTGAAGGCGGCCGGCTTCGACAAGCCGCCGGCGACCTGGGCCGATCTGAAGGACGTCTATGGGCCCAAGCTCACCGACAAGGCGAAGAACAAATACGCCTACGCCCTGCAATCGCTGCGCGGCGAAACGCAATCGGCCGACAGCTTCATGCGCATGTTGTGGCCGTTCGGCGGTTCGCTGCTCGACAAGACCTTCCACTCCAACCTGATGAGCAAGGACAGCCAGTACGGCCTCAACTTCCGCCAGGATCTGATGAAATACATGCCGCCGGGCATCGTCTCCTGGGATCACGCGGAGGCGGTCAACGGTCTCGCCCAGGGCCAGGTGGCGATGATAACCGAATGGTCGGCCTTCTATCCGACGCTGACCGACCCGAAGACCTCGAAGATCGGCGATTGCCTCGGCGTCGCGCCGGAGCCCGCCGGCCCTGCTGGGCGTCTGCCGGCGCTCGGCGGCTTCTCGCTCGCGGTCGCCAGCCAGGCGCCGGAGAAGGTGCAGAAGGCGGCCTGGATCTTCATTCAATGGGCGACCTCCGACGCCATCGCCAAGGCCTATGTCGAGGCCGGCGGCGTCTCCGGGCGCATGGGCGTCTATGAAGACCCGGCGATCAAGGCCAAGTATTCCTTCGTCGAGCCGATGGTGGAATCCTGGCAGAAGGGCGTGCCGGAGTTCCGCCCGCGCTTCCCGGCGTGGCCGGCGATCTCCGAGATCATCGCCGAATTCGGCACCAAGATGATGCTCGGCCAGGTCAGCGTCGCCGACGGCTCGAAGGAGATCGGCTCCCGCATGGAAGTCATCCTGAAGAAAGAAGGCTATTACGACGGCAAGAAGCCGCTATTGCAGTAGGATAATCGTCATTGCGAGGGGCAAAGTGACGAAGCCATCCACGTCTCGGCGGTGCCGTCCTTTCCGATTGGCCGACGATCTCTCGACGGTGGATTGCTTCGCTTCGCTCGCAATGACGAGTCCGGCGGGCGGTCCTGGCGCTAAGCGCCGGGGCCGCCGTTTCTGGGACTCGCGATGAACAGACCCCCTTCCCGGCTTGCCTATGGGCGCTGGACGCCGTTCTGGTTTCTGGCCCCCGCGGTGTTCGCGCTGCTGGCGATCGGCGTCTATCCGACGCTGTTCGCGCTGGCGACGTCGTTTCGGCAATATAATCTGGCGCGGGTGCGCGACGGTTTCCCGTTCGTCGGCTTCGACAATTACGTCACCGTGCTCACCGACCCGACGTTCTGGCAGACGCTCGGGCGCACCGGGTTCTTCTTCCTCTGCGTGATGCCGGTCGAGGTCGGGCTCGGGCTGGTATTCGCGCTGTTGCTGCATCAAACCGGGCTCGGCACGATGCGGGCGATCGCCCGCGTCTCGCTGGTCATCCCGCTGGCGACGACCTACGCCGTGGTCGGCCTGCTCGGGCGGCTGATCTTCAACCGCGATTTTGGCGTCGCCAACGCCGCGCTGCACGTGTTCGGCATCGGGCCGGTCGATTGGCTCGGCAGCCCCGGCGGCGCCTTCACCGCCATCGCGACAATGGACGTCTGGCAATGGACGCCGTTCTGCGCGCTGATCTTCCTTTCCGGGCTGTCGATGGTGCCGGTCGAGATCGAGGAGGCGGCGAAGCTGGAGACGTCAAGCAAATGGGCGCTGCTCACCCAGGTGCAACTGCCGTATCTGTGGCCTAGCCTGACCGCGATGCTGATCCTGCGCTCGGCCGACGTGTTGAAGCTGTTCGACTCGGTCTACACCATGACGCGCGGCGGGCCGGGCGCTGCGACCGAGTTGATCTCGATCTATATCCAGCGCGTCGGCTTCCGCATCTTCGACATGGGGCTAGCCTCAGCGCAGGCGCTGCTGCTGTTGGTGCTGACGGTGGTGCTGGCGCGGCTGTACATCCGCTTCTTCTATCGGGAGATCGACTGATGGCCCGCGCGCCTCGCCGCCTGCTGCACGGGATCGGCCTGCTGGCCGTGTTCTTGTTCGCGGTGTTCCCATTCTATTGGATGGTGTCGTCGTCGTTCAAGACGCAGACGCAGATCCTCGCCTCGCCGCCGATCTGGCTGTTCCACCCGACGCTCGGCAATTACGCGCAGGTGTTTTCCGACCACAAGGTGACGCGCGCCGTCATTAGTTCGCTGATCGTCGCCGTGTGCTCGACCGGGATTTCGGTCCTGCTCGCCGCGCCCGCCGCCTACGCGCTGGCGCGTTACGAATTTCGCGGCAAGTCGGACCTGTGGTTCTGGTTCATCTCCAACCGCTTCATCAGCCCGATCGTGCTGGCGCTGCCGGTCTATATCATCGCCCGCAACCTGCACATTCTCGACACGCATCTGGTGCTGATCCTCATCTACATCACCTTCATCCTGCCGATCGTGGTGTGGATCGCCACCGATTATTTCCGCTCGATCCCCAAGGAACTGGAGGAGGCGGCGCGGCTCGAAGGCGCCAGCCAGTTCGACATTTTCTGGCGCATCTACGTGCCGCTGGGCGTGCCGGGGCTGGCGGTGTCGGCGATCTTCGGCTTCATCTTCTCGTGGAACGAGTTGCTCTATGCGCTGGTGCTGACGCGGCGCGACGTGCAGACGGCGCCGGTGGTCGCCACTTCGTTCATGTCGGGCTACGAGATCCCCTGGGGTAAGATCATGGCGACGGGCACCGTCATCGTCCTCCCCGTCACCATCTTTGCGTTGCTCGTCTCGCGCCACATGGTGCGCGGGCTGACGATGGGAGCGACCAAGTGAGCTATCTGCGATTGCAGGGCGTCGAGAAGCGTTTCGGCTCGGTCGAGGTCATCAAGGGCGTCGACATCGAAGCGGACAAGGGCGAGTTCGTCGTCTTCGTCGGGCCCTCGGGCTGCGGGAAATCGACGCTGCTGCGCATGGTGGCGGGGCTGGAGGAGGTCTCGGCCGGCGACATCTTCATCGACGGCGTCAATGTCACCGACCTGGAGCCGGCCAAGCGCAAGGTGTCGATGGTGTTCCAGAGCTACGCGCTGTTCCCGCACATGAGCGTGCGCGACAACATCGCCTTCGGCCTCAAGATGAGCAAGACGCCGAAGCCGGAGATCGAGCGCCATGTCGCCGAGGCGGCGCGCATCCTGCAAATGGAGGAACTGCTGCATCGCCGGCCGCGCGAGCTTTCCGGCGGCCAGCGCCAGCGCGTCGCCATCGGTCGGGCGATCGTGCGCCATCCGAAGCTGTTCTTGTTCGACGAGCCGTTGTCCAATCTCGACGCGGAATTGCGCGCCCAGATGCGCACCGAGATCGCCCGCCTGCACAGTACGCTCGGCGTCACCATGGTTTACGTCACCCACGATCAGGTCGAGGCGATGACGCTCGCCAACCGCATCGTCGTGCTGCGCGCCGGCCGGGTCGAGCAGATCGGCACGCCGCAACAGCTTTACGACCAACCCGCCAACACTTTCGTCGCCGGTTTCATCGGCTCGCCAAAGATGAATTTTCTCACCGTCAAAGCCGCGCGCGCCGACGCCGCCTCGCTCACCCTGTCGCATCCGAGCTTCCCCGCGCCGGTGCGGACGCCCAACAGAGGGGCGGCCGCCGGCGAGTTGCTGCTCGGACTGCGGCCGGAGCAACTGCATTTCGAGGACGGCCCGTGCCGGATCGCGCTTAAAACCGATCTTTGCGAGAACCTCGGCGGCGCGACGCTGATCTACGGCCAGACCGCGAACGGCGAAACGCTGACGCTTCAGACGCCCGGCCGGCGATTGCTGAAGAACGGCGAGGCGTTCTCCGCTGGCTTCGATCCCGCCGGGGCCTATCTGTTCGCCCCCGACGGGCGGGCGCTGTGAACCCGGAGCGGCGACGATGAGCCTCCAAGGCAAGAGCGTACTCGTCACCGGCGCCGGCAAGGGCATCGGCCGCGCCACCGTCGCCGATCTCGTCCGCCGTGGCATGCGCGTCATCGCGCTGTCGCGCGACCCCGCCGATCTCGCCGAGATCGAGGCCGAATTCGGCTGCCGCACCCTCGCCGTCGATCTCGCCGACGCCGAGGCGACGCGAGCGGCGGCGCGCGCGGCGCTGCCGTTCGACTACCTCGTCAACAACGCCGGGATCGCGGCGCTGCAATCGGTGCTCGACACGACGGTCGAGTCGTTCGACGCGGTGATGGCGGTCAACGCCCGCGCGCCGCTGATTCTCTCGCAGGAATATGCGCGCGATCTGATCGCTCGCGGCCAGAAAGGCGCGATCGTCAACGTGTCGAGCATTTCCTCGTTCATCGGTTTTGCCGACCACGCCGCCTATTGCGCCTCGAAGGCGGCGCTCGACGGGCTGACGCGGGTGATGGCGAATGAGCTTGGCCGCAAGGGCATCCGCGTCAATGGCGTGCATCCGGTCATCACGCTGACGCCGATGGCGGTGAAGGCGTGGAGCGACCCGGCCAAATCCGATCCGATGCGCAAACGCATTCCGCTCGGCCGCTTCGTCGAGCCGCCGGAGGTCGCCGCCGTCATCGCCTATCTGCTGTCGGACGACGCCGCGATGGTCAACGGCGTCGATCTGCCAATCGACGGCGGTTTTCTCATCAACTGATTCGCTCGCCAAGCGGCGTGATCTTAGAGAGGCATATGATATGAAAGCCAAAGCGCTGGTTCTTGAGAAAGTGCGCGAGCTGAGCTTGCGCGATATCGATTTGGCCCAGGACGTCGGGCCGGACGACGTGAAGATCAAAATCGACACCGTTGGCGTCTGCGGCAGCGACGTGCATTATTACACCCACGGCCGCATCGGCGGCTTCGTCGTCAACGCGCCTATGGTGCTCGGCCACGAGGCGGCGGGCATCGTCACCGAGGTCGGGGCGAAGGTGAAGACCCTCAAGGTCGGCGACCGCGTCTGTATGGAGCCGGGCGTGCCGGATCTTACGTCGCGGGCCTCGAAGCTCGGGCTTTATAATGTCGATCCGAGCGTGGTGTTCTGGGCGACGCCGCCGGTGCATGGCGTGCTGACGCCCTATGTCGTGCATCCGGCCGCTTTCACCTTCAAGCTGCCGGATAATGTCAGCTTCGCGGAAGCCGCGATGGTCGAGCCGTTCGCGGTCGGGCTGTGGGCCTCGGTGAAGGCGGGGATCAAGCCCGGCGACACCGCGGTCGTCACCGGCGCCGGGCCGATCGGCATCATGGCGGCGCTGGCGGCCTTGGCCGGCGGTTGCTCGCGCGTCATCGTCTCCGATCTCGTCGACGAAAAGCTCGCTATCGCCGGGGCCTATGCCGGCATCTCGACCGTCAACGTCAAGCGCGAGAAGCTCGTCGACGCGGTGAATGCGGCGACCGACGGCTGGGGCGTCGACATCGTGTTCGAGGCCAGCGGCTCGCCGCGCGCCTATGAGGGCATCGACAGCCTGATTAGGCCGAGCGGCTGCCTGATCGCCATCGGCATGCCGGTCGAGCCGGTGAAGATCGACATTTCATCGTTCGCAGCGAAAGAGATTCGCATCGAGACGGTGTTTCGCTACGCTAATGTGTTCGACCGCGCGCTGGCGATGATCGCCTCCGGCAAGGTCGACCTGAAGCCGCTGATAAGCGCCACCTTCCCGTTCAACGACAGTATCGCCGCCTTCGAGCGCGCGGCCGAGGGGCGGCCGAAGGATGTGAAGTTGCAGATCAAGATGTGATTGGGCAGCGCCGTCGTGGCCGGGCACGCCCGGCCACGACGGCCCGCTCAGCCCCTACATATCCTGATAATTCGGCCCGCCGCCGCCTTCCGGCGGAACCCAGGTGATGTTCTGCGACGGATCTTTGATGTCGCAGGTCTTGCAGTGGACGCAGTTCTGCGCGTTTATGACGAAGCGCGGCTCGGTCTTCGCCGCCTCGTCGGCGTAGACCACCTCATAGACGCCGGCCGGACAATAGAGCCGCGCCGGTTCGCCCCATTCCGGCAGGTTGACGCGGATCGGGATCGTCGGATCGGCCAGCTTCAGGTGGACCGGCTGATCCTCCTCGTGATTGGTGTTGGAGAGAAACACCGAGGAGGCGCGGTCGAAGCTGATCTTGCCGTCGGGCTTGGGATAGACGATCGGCTTTACCTGATCGATCGGCTTCAGCGACAGCGCGTCTTTCTTGCCGTGCGAGAGTGTGCCGAACAGCGAGAAGCCGAATAACTCGTTGGTCCACATGTCGAGCCCGCCAAGCGTCACGCCGAGCGCCAGCCCGAAGCGCGTCCACAACGGCTTGACGTTGCGCACCAGCTTGAGGTCGCGCCCGATGTCGGAGTCGCGCCAGCCGTTCTCATAGGCCGTCAGTTCGTCATAGGCGCGGCCGGCGGCGAGCGCCGCGTGCGCGGCCTCGGCGCCCTGCATGCCGGAGAGGATGGCGTTGTGCGAGCCTTTGATGCGGGCGAAATTGACGAAGCCGGCCGAGCAGCCGATCAGCGCGCCGCCGGGGAAAACCAGTTTCGGCACCGATTGCAGGCCGCCGGAGGAAATCACCCGCGAGCCGTAGGACAGCCGTTTCGCGCCCTCAAACAGGCCCCTCATCAGCGGATGCGTCTTGAAACGCTGGAACTCCTCGAACGGATAAAGCGTCGGGTTCTGATAGTTGAGGTGGACGACGAAGCCGACCGCCACCAGGTTTTCGCCGTAATGGTAGAGGAACGAGCCGCCGCTGGCGCCCGCCCCGAGCGGCCAGCCGAAGCTGTGCTGCACCCGCCCTTTGTGGAAACGGTCCGGCGCGACCTGCCAGACTTCCTTCAGCCCGATGCCGAATTTCTGCGCATCGCGGCCGGCTTCGAGGCTGAATTTGGCGATCAGTTGCTTGGCCAGCGAGCCGCGCGCGCCCTCGGCGATCAGCGTATATTTGCCGCGCAGTTCCATGCCGCGGGTGAAACTGTCCTTCGGCTTGCCGTCGCGGCCAACGCCCATATCGCCGGTGGCGACGCCGACAACCTCGCCGTGGTCGCCGTATAATACCTCGGCAGCGGCGAAGCCCGGATAGATCTCGACGCCGAGCGCCTCGGCGCGCGCCGCCAGCCAGCGCGTCAGCGCGCCGAGCGAGCCGATGAAATTGCCGTGATTGTTCATCAGTTTCGGCATCGGCCAGTTCGGTAGCCGGAAGCCGCCGCTGGCGCCGAGCAGATAGAAGCGATCCTCGGTGACTTGCGTTGTCAGCGGCTGCTCGGGGTCGTCGCGCCAATCCGGCAGCAGGCGGTTGAGGCCGATGGGGTCGATCACCGCGCCGGAGAGGATATGCGCGCCGACCTCGGAGCCCTTCTCGACCACGACGACGCTGCGCTCGGCATCAAGCTGCTTGAGCCGGATCGCCGCCGCCAGCCCGGCCGGGCCGGCGCCGACAATGACGACATCATATTCCATCGCCTCGCGCGCGGGCAATTCTGTCTCGCCGGCCATGCACGCAAACTCCCTCTTTGCGCTCCGGCGATACCAGAGTTCAGCCGCCGTGCAAGCATGACGGCGATTAGTTCATATCTGAACTATCTGTCAAGCCGTTCGCCTCACCCCCCAAACGTCCGGCCCTCCGTCACCGCGAGGGCGAAGGCGTAGATGCGCGCCGCGTCTTCCAGCCGGTCGAAACGTCCCGGCGCCCCGGCATGGCCAGCGCCCATCGCCGTGTGCAGCAGAACCGGCCCGCCGCCGGTCATCGTCGCGCGTAACTTGGCGACCCATTTCGCCGGCTCCCAATAGGTGACGCGCGGGTCGGCGAGCCCGGCCAGCGCCAGAATCGCCGGATAAGCTTGCGCTTTCACGTTGTCATAGGGGCTATAGCCGGAGATCATGGCGAAGGCCTCCGCGTCGCGCGCGGGATGGCCCCATTCCAGCCATTCCGGCGGCGTCAGCGGCAGGGTTTCGTCGAGCATGGTGTTGAGCGCATCGACGAACGGCACGTCGGCGACGATCCCCGCGTAAAGCTCCGGCGCCATATTGGCGATCGCCCCCATCAGCAGCCCGCCGGCGCTGCCGCCCTGCGCGACGATGCGGCGCGGGTCGGCGTAACCCATGGCGACGAGGGCGCGGGTGATGGCGATGAAGTCGGAGAAGGTGTTGGGCTTCAGCGCCAATTTGCCGGCCTCGTACCAGCCGAAGCCTCTTTCCGTGCCGCCGCGCACATGGGCAAGCGCAAAGACGAAGCCACGATCGACGAGCGAGAAGCGGTTGGCGCCGAAGCCGGCGTCGAGGCTGTGGCCATAGGCCCCGTAGCCGTGGATCAGCAGCGGCGCCGTTCCGTCGAGCGGCCGGTCGCGCCGGCGCAGGATCGACACCGGCACAAGCGCCCCATCGGCGGCCTCCGCCTCGATCGCCTCGACGACATAGGCCCCCGCCTCGAAACCCGGCGGCACGGCCTGCTTCTTGACCAGGAAGCGCTGCCGCGCCGCCATGTCGTAATCGTAGGTCTCCTGCGTGCAGGCGAGAGTGGAGTAGCTGAAGCGGCAGATCGGCGTATCGAACTCGAACGTCGTCTCCAGCTTGAGGAAATAGGTCTGCGCCTCGAAGGCGATTTCGTGCTCCGCGTCGCTGCGGAGATCGCGCACCAGGATGCGCGGCCGGTTGTCCTGGCGCGCCAGCACGACGAGAAAATCGCGGAACGCCGCTACGTCCTCGATCAACCGGCCCGCCAGCGTCGGCAGGAACGGGCGCCAGTTGTCCGGCTCCGGCGCCGCGGCCGGCGCGGTGACGATCTCGTAATCGTGGGCGCCGCCGGCGTTGCTCTTGATAAAGAACAGGTCGCCGTGGTCGAACGGCTCGTAGCGCAAGTTGAGCTGGCGCGAGGCGATCAGGCGGGGGGCCTCAAGCGGCCTGTCGAGGTCGACGACGTGGAACTCCTGCGCCTGGTGGCCGTGCAGGTGGATGAAGGCGCGGGCGCCGAGCCGAGTGGCGCGCAGGCTCAGGAACCAGGCGGGGTCCGGCTCCTCGAAAATCAGCGCGTCGGTCTCCGGCGGCGTTCCCAGCCGATGCAGCAGGATGCGGAACGGGCGGTGGTCCTCGTCCTGCAACACATAGAGCAGCGCGCGCCCGTCGCGGGTCCACAGAAAATCGCCGGTGGTGTTGGCGATGACATCGGCAAGATCCACGCCCGCCGCGATGTCGCGGGCGTGGATCTCGTAGACTTCCGAGCCGGTGGCGTCCGCGCTCCAGGCGAATAGCGCGTGGTCCGGGGCGTGGCGGGCGTGGCCGAGATGGAAGAAGCCGGCCTCACCGGCGCGCGCGTCGCCATCGAGCAGCACCGTCTCGCGCCCGCCGCCGCGCGGCCGGCGGCAGTAAAGGCGATGCTGGCCGCCGTGGCGGTAGCGCGTGTAATAGCTCCAGGGGCCGTGCGGCGCGGCGGGGTCGCTGTCGTCCTCCTTCAGCCGCGCCCGCATTTCGCGCACGAGCTGCTTGCGCAGGCCGGCGAGCGGCGCCAGCATCGCGTCGCTATAGGCGTTCTCGGCCTCCAGATAGGCGCGGATGTCGGCGGGCAAAGCGGCGGGATCGCGCAAAACCTCGCGCCAGTTGTCGGCGCGCAGCCAGGCGTAATCGTCGCTCCAGGTTTTACCCTGCGCCGAGACCGCGTGCGGGCGCCGTGGCGCGACCGGCGCTTTCATGTCTCCATCCGCACGCCGAGGCGGCCGGCGAGATCTTGCACGAACTGCCAGGCGGCGCGTCCCGAACGCGAGCCGCGCGTCGTCGCCCATTCGAGCGCCTCGCGCTCGATCTCCTCCTCGGGCGCCGAGAGGCCGAAATGGGCGCAATAGCCGCGCACCATGTCGAGATATTCGTCCTGGTTGCACTTGTGGAAGCCGAGCCAGAGGCCGAATCGGTCGCTCAGCGAGACTTTTTCCTCCACCGCCTCGCCGGGATTGATGGCGGTCGAGCGTTCATTGTCCATCATGTCGCGCGGCAGCAGGTGGCGGCGATTCGAGGTGGCGTAGAACAGCACGTTGGCCGGTCGCCCTTCGACGCCACCCTCCAGCGCCGCCTTCAGCGACTTGTAGGAGGTGTCGTCGCCGTCGAAGGAGAGATCGTCGCAGAACACAATGAACTTGTGGGGATCGGCGCGTAACAGGCCCATCAGCGCCGGCAGGCTCTCGATGTCCTCGCGGTGGATTTCGATCAGCTTCACCGGCCGTTCTTGCCCGCGCGCGGCGTTGACGGCGGCGTGCGCGGCCTTCACCAGCGACGACTTGCCCATGCCGCGCGCTCCCCACAACAGCGCGTTGTTGGCCGGCAGCCCGCGCGCGAAACGGGTGGTATTCTCCAATAGCGTGTCGCGGGCGCGCTCGATGCCCCTGAGCAGCGCGATGTCGACGCGATTGACGCGCGCCACCGGCACGGCCTGCTCGTCGCCGGCGCGCCAGACGAAAGCGTCGGCGGCGCGAAAATCGGGCGCCCCGGGCGGCTTCGGCGCCAGGCGCTCCAGCGCTTCGACAATGCGGGAGATCAGCGAAAGAGTGGAAAAGTCGGACATTGGCGTCGCTTTGCCACAAAGCTCGCGCCGAGGCGAGCCGCCCCTTCGAAAACGGCGCCGGGGATGCTATATCCATCGCTGACGTCCCGGGCCTTGAACCCGGCGCACGGAGATATCGCATATGGCTTCGCGACTTGCGCGCAGTAAGGTGATGAGTCTGACGGAGGCCGCCGCCTCCCGGGTCAAGGAGATCATGGCCAGCGCCGAGACGGCGCCCGCCGGCCTCAGGGTCGGCGTGCGCAATGGCGGCTGCGCCGGCATGTCCTATACGATGGAGTTCGCCGCGCGGATCGAGCCGCTCGACGAGGTGATCGAGGACAAGGGCGTCAAGGTGCTGATCGACCCCAAGGCGGTGCTGTTCCTGCTCGGCGCGGTGATGGACTTCAGGTCCGACCGACTTGGCTCGTCCTTCACCTTCACCAACCCCAACGAGACCTCGGCCTGCGGCTGTGGCGAGAGCGTCGCCATCACCCCGGCCGATCCCGCCGGGCTCGAAGCCTCCGTCTGATGGACCTTGGGGCCCGTGACGGTTCGTCGCATGTTCGGCGGCGGGCTGCGCCTCGCCATGACGATGCGCGGGGTCTATCTCAAGACCAGCGCCGCCTTGGCGACGCGCCGGGGTAAATGGGCGCCGCTCTGATCGTGGACGGGCGGGCGCGCGCATGTTAAGGGCGCGCGGAACTCTGAGGCCGCGCCCTACAGGCGCGTGCAAGCTGACGCGTCCGGCGAGGAACCGATTGAGATGATGCAAGTGCTGATCGTCATCCACCTCCTGGTGGTGATCGCGCTGGTCGCCGTGGTGCTGTTGCAGCGCTCCGAGGGCGGGGCGCTGGGGACGGGTGGCGGCGGCGGCTTCATGACCGGGCGCGGTCAGGCCAGCGCGCTGTCGCGCGCCACCGCCATCCTCGGCACGTTGTATTTCGTTTCGGCGATGCTGATGTCGATCATCGCCGGCTGGAGCCGCGCGCCGCGCTCGATCATCGACGAGCCGGCGCAGACGACCAAGTCCTCGACGCAGAAGCCAGCGGCGCCTAACCTGCTCGACCAGCTCAAGGGCGGGTCGTCGCCCTCTGCGCCGGCCTCGACGCCGGGAAAATAGCCGCCATGTCGCTCGCCTTCTCGATCCCCGTCTTCTACACGATCTGGTGGGTAGTGCTGTTCGCCGTGTTGCCGTTCGGGGCGCACAGCTACGCCGAGACCGGCGCCGAGCACCCGCTCGGCACCGACCCCGGCGCGCCGGTCCTGCATCACATCGGCAGGAAACTCCTGATAACGACGGCCGCCTCGGCGGTGGTGTTCGCCGCCATTGATTTGTTCATCATTTACGAGACCTAAGCGTGCCGTCGTTCCGCAGTGCGCGCGTGGCTCGCCACAGCCCGCAGCAGATGTTCGACCTCGTCGCCGATACCGACAAATACCCGGAGTTCCTGCCGTTTTGCGCCAGCATGAAGACGCGGCCGCGCGGGCAGGACGCCGAGGGCAATGCGATCGTGCTGGCCGAGATGGAGATCGGCTACAAGGCGATCCGCGAGCGCTTCGTCACCCGCAACACGCTCGACCGCAAGGCGCTGAGAATCACTGTCGAATATGTGGATGGGCCGTTCAGCCGCTTGCGCAACATCTGGCAATTCGTCGCCGTGCCCGAGGGTTGCAGGGTCGAGTTCTTCATCGACTATGAGTTCAAATCGCGGCTGTTCGCGGCTTTGATGGGCACGGTGTTCGATACCATTTTTCGCACCTTCGCCAGCGCCTTCGAGGCGCGGGCCGACAAGATCTACGGCAAGCCGCCGGGCGTAAGGGCCTAATAGGCTTCGCGCGGCGCCAGCGCGCAGTACCAACCGTCAGGATAGGGCTGATATACTAGGCCCGGCGCGCAAAAGCGGTTGACCTGCCCGGAATCGGGCTGACAATTGCCGCCGGCGTCGGGGCGATAGCCCGAAGCGCAGCTTCGTGGATATAGTTGCCCCAGGCCGGACGCGGCGTCCGCCTGCGTCGCGACGCCGGCAAAGCTAATGACGCCAAGCGTCGCCGCCAGATAGGTCATCCGCATTTCACAACCTCGCTCGCCGAGCCGAACTCCAGTCTCTACGAAGTAACCATCCCCCGGCAAAGCCGGGGGCCTTCATAATGTGAGCCGCTCAAAGCGGCATTGGGGGCGCTGATGCGACCCCGGTTGGTTGCCACCTGAAGGTGGCGAGGCGGGGACGCTGGCGCGGCCC
>DATNDU010000127.1:0-11651 GCA_035606915.1 Roseiarcus sp.
CCCGAAATTCCTTGGAAACAGATCGCCGGCTCCGGCAGCATCTATCGTCACGCTTACGAAAATGTTCAGGAGCTGCGGGTTTGGGCGACGATCCACGAAGCCTTGCCCGCGCTTCGCGCTGTCGCCTGTCGCGATTGCGACAACCGCTTGGGCAGAAACGAGAAATACGCGTTCGAAACCTTCAAGAGCTTGCGCGAGGCCACGACCTCGAAACTGAATACTCATGTTGGGGCTAGCCCTATATCAGGCGATCGATTAATTCGATTTGCAGCGGGTATCAGTTGGAAATTTTGCGCAACGCGACCAAACTATGGGCGCATCGACGTTGGCTCCTATGACGACGTTCTCAAACAAGCTGCCTTTGGTGATGGAAGCATTCCGTTGACGATTGACATGTTCATGGTTCGTTTGAAGGCGCTTCAATTTGAGCATCACTTTTTTCGTTCGCCCAAGCCCGATAGAAAGCCAGGCGTAAATTTTGTCCGCTTGACCCTCGGCGCATTCCTTATACTGCTCAAGATCGACAAAAGGCCTCCCCCAAAGATATCTTTGCCTGAGATTTGGATGAAAGGCCGGTCGGAAGTGGTTTTTCCGGTGCTGCCAATGGATGCATTTGAAGAAGGACGCTTCGTTACCGAAGCATGGTTGAGTGACGACAAGCTAATAAAATTTATCCTCGGCAACATCCAGAAGCAAGTTGATCAGCATTCTGGCGACATTTTACGCTTTACCCAGTTTACTCCAAGAGATCGCGGCGCCGCCGAACGCGCGTCAGCGGTGTAATCCCGCAACCTTGCCATCGGCATTGTGTCTCCTTCATCGAGATGAAGAAAGCGGCGGAACGGCGCGTCAGACTTGTCGCAAGAAGGTTGCCGGATCGATTCCCGCCTGCTTGAGAATAGCGCGAAGCGTCGGCTCGGGCAGGTCTCCGGGATGGTTGGGGATCGTTGTGTAGCGATTGAGCGTCGGGTTGAACCAAATTTCATGCGACCCAGCGGCCTGGCGATGAAACACGAGGCCGAGCGCCTTCAGTCTTTTGGCCACGTCGCGGTAGCGAAATCCGGCCAGCGCCCCCATCAAAGGGCGATGATGAGGGGATAGTCGAAGACTTCCGGGGTTGGCTTCAAGGCTTCCGACGCGCCTGCGGACTGGCTCTCGATCAGCTTTCTGGCGACGTCGCCGGCGATTTCGAGGGTTTCCTGCATTGTGCGGCCTTGCGCGATCAAACCTTGGACGTCGTCGCTGGTGGCGAGAAAGCCGCCGTCTGGCAGCTTTTCGATATGCAGTTGAACGAAGCGCTCCATCGCGGTCGATCCTCATGTCGCGGGCGGCGAAGCCTTTTTCACCCTCGTTGCGACATGGCTATCATAGCACGCCCCTGCCCGCCGAGCCCAAACTATGGCGCCCTATACGCTGACCCGATTTTATGAACTGCCCTGCGCCAGCGAAACCTCGATCCGCTTGAACCGCTCCGGCGGCGACAGCAGCCGCGCCTGGAACGCCGCGCCCTGCGAGGCCGGCAACTCGGCCCGCGCCGGCTTGGTCGTCCAGGCATAGAGCGGCCGGCCGTCGTCGCCGATCAGCGTCACCTTGAGCGTCGGCGTCTTCAGCGTCCGCTGGCCGGCGTTCCACAGCGAACCCTCGACATAAAGGATCGTCCGGCCGTCGATCTCGGTGCGCCGCGCCCGCGTCGCGGCGAAGGTGATCGGCGGCGGCGAGCCGACCACCGCTGAGATCAGCGGATGCAGCGCGGAAACCGCCCTGGCGCGCGCCACTGGGTCGGCGTAGAGCGTCCAACAGCAAAGCAGCGCCGCGGCGGCGAGCGCGACCTTCTGGGCGCGGGAGGCTGGCGTCTGGGGATGGGGTCGCGCTACCATGCCGAATCGCTCGCGTTGAAGGGGGGTCAGCTTGGAGTTTCCACCCGGTTATAGTTAAGGCTCGGTAAAGGAAGCGGGCGAGGGAATCATTGCTTCGGTTCGAGAATGTCGGGTTGCGCTACGGGCTGGGGTCGGAGATCATTCGCGACGCCAGTTTCAACATCGCGCCGCAGAGCTTCCAGTTCCTCACCGGCCCCTCCGGCGCGGGCAAGACCAGTCTCCTGCGGCTGATGCTGCTGTCGCTGAAACCGACGCGCGGCCACATCACCATTTTCGACAAGGATGCAGCGACCCTCGACGCCGAGAAGCTGACCGGCGTGCGCCGGCGCATCGGCGTCGTGTTTCAGGATTTCCGCCTGCTCGACCACCTCTCCACTTACGACAATGTCGCCTTGCCGCTGCTGGTGCAGGGCCGCTCGCCCAACGCCTATCGCGCCGAGGTGGTGGAACTGCTCAAATGGGTCGGCCTCGGCGACCGCATCAACGCGCTGCCGGCGGTGCTGTCGGGCGGCGAGAAGCAGCGCGCCGCCATCGCCCGCGCCCTCATCGCGCGCCCGGAACTGTTGCTTGCCGACGAGCCGACCGGCAATGTCGATCCCGAGATGGCGTGGCGGCTGCTCAGGCTGTTCGTCGAGTTGCACAAATCCGGCACCTCGGTCGTCATCGCCACCCATGATCTCGGCTTGATGGAGGCTTTGGGCTCGGTGCGCAAACTGGTGATCGCCGACGGCCACGTTCAGGTGATCGACGAGAACGAGACATGAGCGAAGCCGACGAAGACGTCGCGGTCCCCAATACGCCGGTCGCGGCGCTGATCCCGCACGACACCGTGTCGGGGCGGGCGCTGACGGCTGTCATCGCCATCCTTACCTTTCTGGCCTGTCTGTGCGCCGGCGGCGGCGTGCTGCTGGCGGCCTCCACCTCCGCCTGGCGCAGCGACGTGTCGCGCGAAATCACCATCCAGGTTCGCCCGCACGCCGGCGCCGATGCCGACGCCGAGGTCAACAAGCTTGTCATCATCGCCTCGGCCTCGCCGGCGGTCGCCACCGTCAACGCCATGAGCCGCGCCGACACCGAGAAATCGCTGGCCCCCTGGCTCGGCGCCGGGCTCGACCTGTCGCAACTGCCGATCCCGCGGCTGGTGGTGGTGCGGCTCGCTTCGCGCGATCCGGCGGCGATGGCGGCGCTGCGCGCCGCCATCGCCAAGGCGGCGCCGGATGCGATGTTCGACGACCATATGGTGTGGCTCAGCCATCTCACCACTGTCGGGCGCTATATGACGTTGTTTGCGACGCTGCTGTTCCTGCTGGTGGCGGCGGCGATCGCCATCGCCATCGGCTTCGCCACCCGCGGCGCGATGGCCGGAGCGCGCGAGATCGTCGAGGTGCTGCATTTCGTCGGCGCTTCGGACAGGTTTATCACCCGCCATTTCCAGCGCTATTTCTTCCGCCTCAGCGCCGAGGGCACCGGCGTCGGCGGCGCGGCGGCGATCGTACTTTTCCTGATTGGCGAATTCGCGGCGGCGCGCGGGGCCAACGGCCCCGACGGCGTGGCGATGACGGTGCTGATCGGCTCGTTCCGGCTGCCGCTCGTCGGCTACGCCGCGATTCTGGGCGTCTGCGTGCTGCTGGTGGCGATGGCGGGGCTGTTCGCGCGCATCGTCGCCGCCGCGCATCTGCGCGCGCTCTCCTGAAGGGGCCGGTCGATGATCGCCTTGCGTTCGGCTCTATTCAACATCGCCTATTACATCAATCTCGTCGTGCTGATGATCCTCGGCTTGCCGTCGATGTTGTTCGGCCGTCGCGGCGTGTTCTTCATGGCGCGCGCCTGGGCGGCAAGTTCGATCTGGCTGCTGGAGAAGATTTGCGGCTTGAAGGTTGAATTCCGCGGCCTGGAGAACAGGCCGCAGGGCGGTTATATCCTTGCAGCCAAGCACCAGTCGTCGCTGGAGACCTTCTCGTTGGTGACGAAGACGCCGGACTTCGCCATCGTCCTGAAGAAGCAACTGATGTATATCCCGATTTTCGGGCTCTATCTCAGCGTCAGCGGGCAGATAGGCATCGACCGCGCCAAAGGCCGCAGCGCCCTGGCGCAGATCATCGAGCAGGCCGGCGCGGTTTTGCGCGCCGGGCGGCAGGTCTATATTTATCCCGAGGGCACGCGCCGGCCGCCCGGCGCCGAGCCCGCCTACAAGCCGGGCGTGGCGTTGCTCTACGAGGCGACCGGGGCGCCGTGCCTGCCGGTGGCGCTCAACACCGGCATGTTTTGGGGCCGCAACGGTTTCTTGCGCCGGCCGGGGACAGCGGTGATCGAGTTCCTGCCGGCGATTCCGGCCGGCTTGCCGCGCGACATGTTCTTCGAGCGACTGCAGGAGGCGATCGAGACCGCCTCGCGGCGGTTGATGGAGGAGGCGCTGGCCGAGCGCGCCGCGCTTGACCCGCGTCCCGCGCGCCCGTAAACGCCGCCGGTCAGTCGGCTGGGCGACCGCTGCTCTTTACGGAGCAGAGGAAAGTCCGGGCTCCGGACGGACACGGCGCCGGATAACGTCCGGCGGGGGTGACCCTAGGGAAAGCGCCACAGAAAGCAAACCGCCTGCGGATTCGTCCAAAGGTAAGGGTGAAAGGGTGCGGTAAGAGCGCACCGCGTTGGCGGCGACGTCGACGGCATGGCAAGCCCCGCCGGGAGCAAAACCGAATAGGAACGATGCGCGGGGAGGTTCGCCTCCGCTGCGGGGCCTGTCCGTCGGCCTTGTCGTTCGGGTTGGTTGCTTGAGGCGCCCGGCGACGGGCGTCCCAGAGGAATGGTCGCCACGTCGGGCGCTTGCGCCCGGCCATACAGAACCCGGCTTACAGGCCGACTGGCACATTAAGATGACCCCTGAAGACTTCCGCCGCCTCGGCCATGAACTGATCGACCGCATCGCCGATTACCGGGCCGGGATCGGCGAGCGGCCGGCGATGTCGCAGGTCAAGCCCGGCGCCATCCGCGCCGCGCTGCCGCCAGCGGCGCCGGAGGCGCCGGAGCCGTTCGAGGCGGTGTTTTCCGATCTCGACCAGCTCATTCTGCCGGGTCTGTCGCATTTCAACCATCCCGGTTTTTTTGGCTATTTCCCCTCCAACGGCGAATTGTCGTCGGTGCTCGGCGATTACTTGAGCACCGGGTTGGGGGCGCTCGGGCTGTCGTGGCAATCGGCGCCGGCGCTGACCGAGCTTGAGGAGGTCGTCACCGGCTGGATGCGCCAGCTTGTCGGGCTGCCGGAGAGCTTCAAGGGCGTCATCCAGGACACCGCCTCGACCTCGACGCTGGTGGCGCTGATCTCGGCGCGCGAAGCCTTGAGCGATTTCTCGCTGGCGCGCGGCGGGTTGGCGAGCCTCGACGCGCCGCTCGTCGTCTACGCTTCCGCCCATGCGCATAGTTCCGTCGACAAGGCGGCGTTGCTGGCCGGGTTCGGGCGCGACAATCTGCGCCACGTCGATACCGACGCGGCTTACGCCATTCGCCCCGAGGCGCTGGCGGCGGCGATCCGCGCCGATCTCGCCGCCGGCCGCAAGCCCGCCGCCATCGTCGCCAGCGCCGGCACCACCAGCGTCACCGCCTTCGATCCGATCGCCGACATCGCCGCGATCGCCAAGGCGCATGGCCTCTGGCTGCATGTCGATGCGGCGATGGCCGGCTCGGCGATGATCCTGCCGGAGTTGCGCAAGCTGTGGGCGGGCGTCGAGGCCGCCGATTCGCTGGTCTTCAACCCGCACAAATGGCTCGGCGCCGCCTTCGACTGCTCGCTCTACTACGTGCGCGATCCCCAGCACCTGATGCGGGTGATGGGCACCAACCCCAGCTATCTGCGCAGCGACGTCGATGGCGAGGTGACGAATTATCGCGATTGGGGCATCCCGCTCGGCCGGCGCTTCCGGGCGCTGAAGCTCTGGTGCCTGCTGCGCGCCGAGGGCGCCGAGGCGTTGCGGGCGAGGCTCAGGCGCGATCTCGACAACGCGCGCTGGCTCGCCGCCGAGGCGGCGGCCACGCCAGGGTGGCGCGTCGTCGCGCCGGTCCCGTTGCAGACGGTGTGTCTGCGCCACGAGCCGCCGGGGCTTGCCGGCGAGGCGCTCGACCGCCACACGCTGGGCTGGGCGGAGCGCGTCAATCGCTCCGGGCGCGCCTATGTGACGCCGGCGATCCTCGACGAGCGCTGGATGGTCAGGGTCTCGATCGGCGCGCTGCCGACCGCGCGGGCTGATGTCGAGGCGTTCTGGGCGTTGGCGCGGGAAGCCGTGGTCATTCGAACTTGATTACGATGCCGCCGGGGAAGGAGCGCAGCACGCGCGCCTCGCGGCCCTCGAAGGCGACCGGCTGACCGAGCCAGAAATAGAGCGCGCTCTCGCCGACATGCAGCGCCGCGCCGCCTTCCGAAAGATCGTAGATCTCGCAACTATAGTTCTGCCCCTCGGCGGTGACGATGGTCGCCTTTGCGTGGTGCATCTCGACGCGCTCGCTGGCGCGCCGCTCCTCGACCAGCTCGCGCTGGCGACGCAACTGCCAGTTGAGGCGCTCGCCGAGGCGCTGAAGCCGGCGCGGCGTCGCCACTACGCCGACGACGAAGGAATTGCGCCACACCGCCACGACCAGCCCCTCGACGACGCCGATGGCGTCGACGCTGGCGGTGCACCAATTGCCGAGTTCGCCGCATTTCGGCCCTTTGATGCGCAGGCCGAGGGGCGAAATCTCGCAGAACTCGCCGGGAAATTCGTTGCCGTCGCCGACTCGATAGCGCCCGGTGAGCTCCAGTTCGCAGCGCTCGGGCGCGCCGGAGAGCAGCGTTTGGTCGGCCGGTCTCAGACGTCGCCACAGAGCGCGCGAATCGTCCCGCGCTCGTTCGGCTTCCTCTGCAAGTTGCGGCGCCTTCGCTTCTAACAGCATGACTTCAGCCTCAGTCCGTCTATCGTCTAAGATTATCATAACCAAGAACCGCGGCGCAGCGAGCATCGGCTTATACAGAAAAATGACTCTCTGCGAGGTTACGATAAAGAATAGGGCGTCGGTTGTATTTGACGAATATTTTCATTCAATTCCGAGACATCCGGGTCATCGGAGGTTCCGGCGATCCGTTTGCTCCGCCCGGCGTCGCGCCTTAAGAGGGGCGCGTCCATCGCGGAGCCGAAGCCATGTTGCGCGCCTCAACCGTAATCGCCGCTGGCGGCTGGAGCGGCGAACCCGCCGATTCCATCGTGCTCGACTATGACGAGCGCCACCGCCGCCGGGTGACGATGAAGGGCGTGCGCGGGCTCGAATTCCTGCTCGATCTCGACGAGGCCGCGCTGCTGCGCAGCGGCGACGGGCTGAAGCTGGAGGACGGGCGGCTGGTCGAGGTGGTCGCCGCACCGGAACCGCTGGTCGAGATCCGCGCCGCCGAGCCGGCGGCGCTGGTGCGCATCGCCTGGCACCTTGGCAATCGCCACCTGGCCGTGGAACTGACGCGCAAGGCGCTGCGCATCCGGCGCGATTCCGTGATCGAGGAAATGGCGCGCGGCCTCGGCGCCGCGGTGGTCGCCATCGAGGCGCCGTTCAACCCGGAAGGCGGCGCCTACGCCAAGGGCGGCCACGAGCCCCACGGTCACGATCATCACGATCACGATCATCACGATCACGATCACGATCATCATCACACGCATGGCCACGACGGCCACTAACCCGCCAGCGGCGCTGGCGCTGTTCGTCTGGCTTTCGCCGGCTTTTCCGGTCGGCGCTTACGCCTATTCGCATGGCGTCGAGTGGGCGGTGGAGGCCGGCGACGTCTGCGACGCCGCAAGCCTCGCCGGCTGGCTGGAAGATCTCGCCGACCACGGCGCGCCACGCCTCGACGTGTCGCTGCTGGCCGCCGCCTATCGCGCCGCCGGCGATCCGGCGGCGCTTGCCGAGGTCAACGAACTCGCGGTGGCGCTCGCCGGCTCGGCCGAGCGGCGGCTGGAGACGACGGCGCAAGGCGACGCATTTATCGCCGCCGCGCGCGCCGCCTGGCCCTGCGCGGCGCTCGAAAGCCTCGTGGCGCCGGTCGCTTATCCCGTCGCCGTCGGCGCGGCGGCGGCCGGCCACGCCATCGCGCTCGATGCGGCGGCGCCCGCCTTCGCGCTTGCCTTGTTCGGCAATCTGGTTTCGGCGGCGCTGCGCCTCGGCGCGGTCGGGCAGACCGACGGGCAGCGGATCATCGCGCGGCTCATGCCGCGGCTGGCGGCGATGGCGGCGCGGGCCTTGCTTGAGGAGCCCGAAGCGCTGGGCGCCTGCGCGCTACGCTCGGAGATCGCGGCGATGAAACACGAAACGCAATATTCGAGGCTGTTTCGCTCATGACCAACAAGCAACCGCTGCGCGTCGGCATCGGCGGGCCCGTCGGCTCCGGCAAGACGGCGCTGATGGAGCAGCTTTGCAAGCGGCTCAGCGGCGTCTACGAGATCGCGGCGATCACCAACGACATCTACACCAAGGAGGACGCGCGCATCCTGGTCGAGGCTGGCGCGCTCGCGCCCGAGCGCATCCTCGGCGTCGAGACCGGCGGCTGCCCGCATACCGCGATCCGCGAGGACGCCTCGATCAATCTGGCGGCGATCGAAGAGATGCGCAAGCGCTTCCCCGGGCTCGACCTCATCCTCATCGAATCCGGCGGCGACAACCTCGCCGCCACTTTCTCGCCGGAACTCGCGGATCTCACGATCTACGTCATCGACGTCTCCGGCGGCGAGAAGATTCCGCGCAAAGGCGGCCCCGGCGTGACGCGCTCGGACCTGCTGGTCATCAACAAGACCGACTTGGCGCCCTATGTCGGCGCCTCGCTGGAGGTGATGGCGCGCGATGCGGCGCTGATGCGCAAGGCGCGGCCGTTCGTGATGAGCAATATGAAGACCGGGCAGGGCGTCGACGAGGTGATCGGCTTCATCCGCGCCAAGGGCGGGCTTTAGGGCGCCGCCGCCTTATCCATCCGCAGCAGCGCCGCGAACACGACCAAGCCGAACAGCGACAGCAGCGCGCCGACATAGCCGGTGGCGGGATAGCCCAAGCCCGCCGCGATGACGCACCCGCCCAGCCAGGCGCCGATGGCGTTGGCGATGTTGAAGGCCGAGTGCATCGAGGCCGCCGCCAGCGTCTGCCCCTCGCGCGCGACATCCATCAGCCGCGACTGCACGGCGGGCGCGGCGGCAAAGCCATTGCCGAGCAGGAAGGTCGTCACGCAGAGCGCCGCCGGCCAACGCGCGGTGAGGCCGAAGACAGTCATCACCACGACGTTGAACGCCAGCATGCCGCCGATCGTGCCCATCAGCGACCTGTCGGCGAGCTTCGAGCCGAGAAGGTTGCCGCAGTTCGTGCCGAGGCCGAACAGCACCAGGATGACGGGGACCATGACCACCGGCATATGCGCGTAGTCGGTGGCGGTCGCCGCGATATAGGAGAGAATCGCGAACATGCCGCCAAAGCCGGAGGCTACGAGCAGCAGCGTCAGCAACACCTGCGGGCGGGTGAAGGCGATGAGTTCACGCCCCACGCTGGCCTGCGCGTGGGGCTTGTCCCTCGGCAGGTAGATCGCGATCAGCGTGAAGGTCAGGGCGCCGATGAGGCCATCGGCGAAGAACATCAGCCGCCAGCTCAGCATCTGGCCGAACAACGCCAGCACCGGCGTGCCGACGAGCATGGCGAGGGTGAAGCCGAGCATCACATAGCCGACCATCTGCGTGCGCCGATACAACGGCGCGAGCGAGGCCGCCACCAGCGCCGCGACCCCGATATAGGCCCCATGCGGCAGGCCCGAGAGGAAGCGCAGGGCGATGAGCGCGCCGAGGTTCGGCGCGGCGGCGCTGGCGAGATTGCCGATGATGAACACGCTCATCAGCGCCAGCAGCAGCGCGCGGCGGGAGACCTTGGCGGCCGCGATCGCGATGAGCGGCGCGCCGACCACCACCCCCGCCGCATAGGCGGTGATGACGTAACCGGCGGCGGGCACGCTGGCCTTGAACCCGGCCGCCACCTCCGGCAACAGGCCCATGACCGCGAATTCGCCGACGCCGATGGCGAAGCCGCCACAGGCCAGCGCCAGGACAATGAGCGTCACGCCGATCGCCGGCGGCGCGGTCTCGCGCGGGCGCGCACAAATCTGCTGAACGGTCACGCTGCTGCTTCCCGGGGATGTCTTGAGGCGCGGCTCTGGAGGTGGCCGGTGCGGACGCGAGGGGGCGCGGCGCGCTGCCTAGCATGCCAGGGTTTCTGCTGCAATGCACAATAAAACTTGGGAGGGGATGGCGGTGAAATTTCGGCGCCCGCCGCCCCGCTCAGACGTGCTCGACCTGCACGACGCCGGCCACCGCCTTCAGCGCTCCGGCGAGCGCCCCCGTCACCGCGAAGCGGCCGGGCAACTCGATTTCCACCTCCTCCTCGCCGGGGCCGAGGATCACCACCAGCTTGATCTGGCCGTCGCCGCGCGCCTTCAGCCGCTCGGCGATCGACGGCAGCGGCGTTTCGTCGCGCACGAACACCTTCAGCCCCTTGTGGCTGCGCGCCGCCGCATCGGCGAGCTTTTCGACGCGGTGGATCGCCGCGCGCACCTCCTCGCCCTCGACGCGGGCGTTGAGCGTGACGATGACGTCGGCGCCTTTCTCCAACAGGTCGCGATATTCGAGCAGACTTTCCTCGAACATCACGACCTCATATTGGCCGGAGGGGTCGGAGAGTTGCACGATGCCCATCTTTTTGCCGGCCTTGGTGCGCCGCTCGAACTTGTCGAGCACGTTGGCCGCCAGCCGATGCGTGGTCTCGCCTGAGCGCACGCGGGCGCAGAATTCCGCCCAACGGATCGCGCCCAGCCGCTTGATGACGGCCTCATGCGCCTCCAGCGGATGGCCGGAAAGGAAAAAGCCGATGGCGTCGAACTCGCGTTGCAGGCGCTCGCTCACCGGCCACGGCGTCGCCTTGACCTGGATCTGCGTCTCCGGCGCGTCGCCGAACAAGGCCGCCTGATGCGATTGCCGCTCCTCGGCGCGCCGGTTTGCCAGCCCCAGCATCGGCTCGACGGAGGCGAAGGCGACCGCCCGCTCGGGCTCGATGTCGTCAAAGGCGCCAGCGGCGGCCAGACATTCCAGCGCCTTCTTGTTGACCTGCTTGGGATCGACGCGGCGGGCGAAATCGGCGAGCGATTTGTAGGGGCCGCCGACGCGCGCCGCCACCGCCTGAGCCTGGGCGGTTCCGACGCCCTTGATGGCGCCGAGGGCATAGAGGATCGTCGGCCCCTCGGCGTCGTAGCGCACGTCGAAATCGGCGCCGGAGCGGTTGACGCTAGGCGCGGCGACGCGGATTTCGAGCCGGCGCGCGTCGGCGCGGAATTCCGCCAGCTTGTCGGTATTGCCTTTGTCGAGCGTCATCGAGGCGGCGAGGAACTCGGCCGCGTGGTTGGCTTTGTACCAGGCCGTCCAGTAGGAGATCAGCGCATAGGCCGCCGCGTGGCTCTTGTTGAAGCCGTAGTCGGCGAATTTCGCCAGCAGTTCGAAGATTTCGTCGGCTTTCGCCTTGGCGACGCCACGCTCTACAGCGCCGTTGACGAAACGGGCGCGCTGGGCGTCCATCTCGGCCTTGATCTTCTTGCCCATGGCGCGGCGCAGCATGTCGGCCTCGCCCAACGAATAGCCGCTGAGCGCCTGCGCGATCTGCATCACCTGTTCCTGGTAGATGATGACGCCGAAGGTCTCCTTCAGGATCGGCTCGGTGTTCTCGTGCATGTATTCCGGCTGTTCGCGGCCG
>DATNDU010000130.1:0-27542 GCA_035606915.1 Roseiarcus sp.
CGCAAGGCAAGGCTTACACATCCGCGCGGATGGGTGTCGACACAGACGCGTTTCTCGAACGGCTGCACGTCGACAACATCCCCGCCAGTTATTTCAGCGACGACAAACTGACGGGCCTGCCGGGCGGCTGCGTTCTCCAAAACGCCGGCGGCGGCGTGATCGGCGCCGTCGGGGTCAGCGGGCTGGCGCCCGACGAAGCGCCTGAACTCATATTCGAGAAAGAGAGACGGTCATGTCAAAAGCCAGCGTGTATATCACATGCCTCATCCCTCAGGAGACTATCGACGCGCTGCGGACGCAGTTCGATGTCGAGGTGAATAGGGAAGACCGGGCCTTGAGCCCGGCCGAACTCAAGGAAAAGTTCGCGGCAGGTCGGCGGTGGTCAGCCTGCTGAATGATGACACCACGAGTTAAATCCTCGACGCCGCGGGGTCTCAGTGCAGGATTTTCGCAAACTATGCTGTCGGGTACAATAATTTTGACCTGGCGGCGGCGACGAAACGCAAGATTATCCTGACCAATACGCCAGGAGTGCTCGATGACGCCACGGCGACGCACACCTTCGCGCTGTTGCTGGCGGTGGCGAAGCGGATCGCCGAAGCAGACACGTTCGTCCGCGCCGGCAAATGGCGGGGCTGGGCTCCGATATTCTTCATCGGCCTCGATGTCGATCATCGCACCTTGGGCATCGCCGGGCTTGGCCGCGTTGGCGGATCATCTATAATGACGCGCGGCGCGACGCAGCTTTCGAGTCCGAAAGCGGGGCTGAATTTGTCGATAAAGAGGCCCTCTTGCGCGAAGCCGATTTCTTGACCCTGCACGTTCCGCTATTGCCCGAAACCCGTCATTACATCTCCAGCCCGCGTGCGTCAGGCTCTGATGGGAGGCTTCGCGTCTTCCAAGATTCTCGAAGTGTGCATGGCGAGAGGATGGTCAAGCGGACCTTTGATCCTGGCTTTCGAATCGCTTTACACCAAAAGGATCTGAATCTCGCCTTGACGACGGCGCATCAGATGGGCCTTTCGCTGCCAAACACCGCCACCTGTCAGGAACTGTTCAATTCCTGCGCCGCCCATGGCGGCGGCGCCTGGGACCACTCGCGCTCGTCAAGGCGCTCGAAACCCTGGCGAACTTCGAGATCGGCCAATCCGCCTGATCTCGCAGGCAGGAAACGGGGCGGTGAACTTTGATCGACGCGCCTTGTGGCGGCGGATATTCGAGGCGGCGCGGCCGTCGGGCTGTGTGCCGCCCCATTTGCCCGAGGCGCCGATTGAGTACCGGGGCGTAGGGCGGCGGGGGCAGCAAAGCGATGGTGTTTGGGAGTGAGTGTCAAAACTTTGTGACAGACTCCTTCTTGACGTTTGCCTGCGCCAACCAGCGGCGAAAAAAGATGGCTTCGGGCTTTTCCCGGTGCGGGCCATCCGGGACGACGACGAAGTGCCCATGTTCGGGGGCGACCTGAAAATCCTTAAGAGCAATCAAATGGCCCTCGCCAAGGTAGCGCTCGGTAAAACACGAGAGGATCAACGCCGCGCCGTAGCCGGAAGTCGCCAGTTCCAAAGCTGCGACCGAGGTGTCGACGGTCAGGCCCTGCGGCGGAATCGGCAGGCCGCCTCGCCCAAACAAGATGCGCCAGGGATCGTCGGCGCCGGCCAGGTGAATGAGGCGCTGCCCCGCCAGCCATTCTAGCCGCGCATTGGCGCCGCCAAGCCGCTCCAGATCCCCCGCCCAAGCGCGTGGACACACGACGATGGCGGGCGAGCGGTCGATCATTTCGGCGCGAAACCCCGGCCATTGCCCGGCGCCGAGACGAATATCGGCATCTGCGCGGTCGGCGGCATCCGCATCGGTCCAAACTGCTGAAATGAGCCGAACCTCGATATCGGGGAAAGCGTCACAAAACCCCGGGATGCGCGGCGCCAGCCAAAGCGACGAAAAGGAAACCGGCGCCCGCACGGTCAGCACCTTGCGTCCGCCGCCGCCAAATAACCCGACAGTCGCGGCGCTCAATTCGTCGAAACTCTTGCGCAAAGGCGGCAGATAGGCCGCCCCCATTTCGGTCAGACGCACATTCCGGGCGAGACGTTCAAACAGCGCGACGCCCAGAAACTTCTCCAAAGAGCGCACTTGATGACTGACCGCGGCCTGCGTGAGGTTCAATTCGCCCGACGCCGCTGTGAAACTGCCATGTCGCGCCGAGGCCTCGAATGCCCTGAGCCAGGCCAACGGCGGCAATTCAGCGGTGGCGATCGAACGCATCGGGCGGCGCATCCACAAATAAAACGATGGCTTAGAGCCATAATCCTTCGCTTGAGCAATGGCCAGCGCCAAGGCACGCTGCCGGCTCGGGCTCAAAAACACTGCCCTTGGGAGCAGAATGAATACGCGCGCCATCGTTTGCCGCACATTCGGCCAACCCTTGTCGGCTGAAGAGATCGACATCGCCGATCCCGACGCGGGCGAAATTCGAGCGAAGCCCAAGGCCTGCGCGATTTGCCTCAGCGATATTTTCCACATGGACGGCGCCCGCGGCGGCGGTATTCCCGCTGTCGCGCCTGTCGCGAAGCCGCATTGAGGACAACCATGCGTTACGGTTTCATTGGCCTCGGCAATCTCGGCGCCAAATTGGCGGGCAGTCTGCTGCGCGCGGGCCTCGATCTCACCGTCAACGATCTTTCGCGCGAGAACGCCGCGTCGCTGCTGGCCTTGGGCGCGAAATGGGCTGACAGCCCGGAGGCTTTGGCGCGCGAGGTCGATGTCGTTATTACCTGCTTGCCGTCCCCCTCCATTTCGGAGCGCGTGCTGGCCGGCGTACTCAAAGGGGCAAAGCCTGGCGCCATATGGTTGGAGATGAGCACCAATGATTCCGACACGATCAAGCGTCTCGCGGCGCTGGCGGCGGAAAAAGGCGTCGAGACGCTCGAATGTCCTGTCACAGGCGGCGTGCATTTGGCGGCCTCGGGCGATATCACCGTCATCGTCGGCGGCGACGCCGCGCTTTACGAACGCTGCCGCCAAGCCTTGCAGGCTATGGGCAAGCAGATTTTCAATGTAGGCCCGATCGGCAGCGCCTCGGTGATTAAAGTCATCACCAATATGCTCGCCTTCATTCATCTGGTCGCGGCGGGCGAAGCCCTGATGCTGGCCAAGCGCGGCGGGCTCGATCTAGCGCAGGCGTTCCAGGTCATCAAGGCGAGTTCCGGCAATAGCTTCGTGCATGAGACCGAAAGCCAGCTCGTGCTGAACGGTAGCTACAACATCAATTTCACCATGGATCTCGCCTGCAAGGATCTCGGCTTCGCCATGCAATTTGGAAGAGAGTTCGGGGTTCCTCTCGATCTCGCGGCGCTGACCAGCCAGACCTTCGTCAGGGCGCGCTCGGCTTACGGCGGCGACGCATGGTCGACGCAAGTGGTCAAGTTGCTTGAGGACGCCTTGAAGACAGATTTGCGCGCGCCGGGCTTTCCCAGCCAATTGTGAGCGGAGTCACCATGCAAACCCATGCAAGGGTCATCATCATCGGCGGCGGCGCGGTTGGCGCCAGTTGCGCCTACCACCTGGCGCAGCGCGGGTGGACCGATTGTCTCCTGCTGGAGCGCGATGAACTCACCTCCGGGTCAACATGGCATGCGGCGGGAAACTGCCCGAATTTCTCGACAAGCTGGAACACGATCAAGTTTCAGCGCCATTCGACCCGGCTTTATGCGGAACTGGGCGCCACGGTCGACTACCCCATCAACTATCACGTCACGGGCTCGATCCGTCTCGCTCACAGTGCAGATCGCATGGACGAATATGCCCATGTCACGTCGATGGCCAATGCGCAGGGCCTCGCCTTCGAGATGATGGCCCCCAAGATGATTGAGGAGAAATATCCCTTTATCACGCTTGACGATATCAAGGGCGGATTGTGGGACCCGCTCGACGGCGATATCGACCCGAGCCAGCTCACGCAAGGCTACGCCAAAGGCGCACGGGCGCTGGGCGCGAAAATCGCGCGGTTCACCAAAGTCACGGGCATCGACCCGTTGCCGTCAGGCGAATGGCGCGTCAGCACCGACAAGGGTGAAGTCACCTGCGAAATTCTCGTCAATGCCGCCGGCTATCGCGCGGGCGAAGTCATGGCGATGGTCGGGCGCTATCTCCCCATCGTCTCGATGGCGCACCAATATCTCGTCACCGAACCCGTGCCAGAGCTGGCGGCGCGCGCGCAAAAGCTGCCGCTGCTGCGTGACCCCGACGTGAGTTACTATCTCCGGCAGGAGCGCGATGGCTTGCTGCTCGGCCCTTATGAAATGCAGGCGACGCCGCATTGGCTTGACGGCATTCCGGACGAATTCGCCAACCAACTCTACCCCGACGATCTCGAACGTCTGGAGAGCTACATCGCGGCGGCGATGGAGCGCGTGCCGATACTCGGCACGGTTGGCGTGCAGCGGGTCATCAACGGCCCGATCCCCTATTCGCCCGATGGCAATCCCTACATCGGCCCGGCGCATGGGCTGAAGAATTTCTTTCAGTGCTGCTGCTTTTCCTTTGGCATCGCGCAATCTGGCGGCGCAGGGAAAACCCTGAGCGAATGGGTTATCGATGGCGAGCCGGAATGGGATTTCTGGGGCTTCGACCCCCGCCGCTACACCGACTACGCGACCAAATCCTATGTCGTCGCGAAGGCCATCGAGCTTTATCAAAACGAATATGCCATCGCCTATCCGCAAGAAGAGCGCCCGGCCGGACGGCCCGCCAAAACGACCGCGCTTTATGAAAGGCTCAAGGCGAAGGGCGCCTATTTTTGCGCGCGCGGGGGATGGGAGCGCGCGGCCTATTTCCCCCGCCCCGGCGACGCGACCGAACCCACACTCAGTTTCCGGCGCGAGAGCACAGGTTCCTTTGAAGCCATTGCGCGGGAATGCAGGGCCGTGCGCGAGCGCGTCGGCATTCTCGACCTCGGCGGCTTCACCAAGCTGATTGTTTCTGGCGCAGGTGCGCAACGCTGGCTCGACGGCCTCGTCTGTGGCCGTCTGCCGCGCGAAGGTCGCATCGGCCTGACCTGGACACTGAATGACAAGGGCGGAATTTTAAGCGAATTCACCATCACGCGCCTCAAAGGCGAGCGTTTCTTGCTCATCAGCGCCGCCGCTGCCCTCTGGCACGACATCGACGGGCTAGAGGCGCATAAGCCTCAGGACGGCTCGGTGAGCCTTGAAGACATCAGCGCCCGCTACGGATCGCTCGTGCTGGCCGGGCCGCGCGCGCGAGATGTGCTGGCAAAGATTACGGAGGCCGACCTCTCCAATCGCGCCTTTCCATGGCTCAGCGCGCGCGAGATCGAGATCGGCTACGCGCGCATGCTGGCGTTGCGGGTGAATTACGTCGGCGAATTGGGGTGGGAATTGCATGCCCCCATGGAGCATTTGGCGGCGACTTATGCGCGCCTGTGGGAGGCTGGCGAAGAACACGGCATCCGCGACTTCGGCATGTATGCAATGGATTCGCTGCGTCTTGAGAAAGGCTATCGCGGCTGGAAGGGCGACCTCACCTACGAATATACGCCGCTCATGGCCAATCTGGACCGCTTCGTTGCGTTTGACAAAGGCGAGTTTCGCGGCCGGGCGGCGCTTCTGGCGGAGCGTGTGCAAGGGCCAAAGGAGCGGCTCGTCCCGCTCACGCTCGATGAACCCGGCGACGCCGACGCGCCCTATTGCTCCACGGTATGGCATGGCGCGCAGCGCGTCGGGCTCACGGTGTCGGCGGGCTATGGCCATGCGCTGCAAAAGGCCATTGCGCTGGCCTATGTCCGCGCCGATCTCACAACGCCCGGAACAAAGCTCGACATTGAAATTCTTGGCAAGCGGTGCGCCGCCCTTGTTGGGGCCGATCCGCTCTATGATCCGCAAAACCTGCGCCTGCGCGCGTGAGAACACCTATGGTCAAACCCCTGCCGTCCAAAGCGGAAATCGTCATCGTCGGTGGCGGCGTCGTTGGCGCCGCGATCGCCTATCATCTGACCAAAATGGGAAAGCGCGACGTAGTGTTGCTGGAGCGCAAGCGCCTCACCGGCGGCACGACATGGCACGCCGCGGGGCTGGTGGGGCAGTTGCGCGCCACCGCCAATCTCACCAAGCTCGCGCAATATACGACCGGTCTTTACAAAGGGCTGGAAGCCGAAACGGGACAGGCGACTGGCTTTATCCAGCGCGGCTCGATTTCCATTGCCACCAATGGCGAGCGTTGCGAGGAATTGAAGCGCTCGGCGTCGATGGCGCGTACATTCGGTCTCGAAGTGCATGACATCAGCAATGCCGACATCAAGAAGAAATGGCCGCTGCTCAATACGGCCGACATTGTCGGGGGCGTGTTCCTGCCCGGCGATGGCCAGACCAACCCTATCGACACCACCATGGCTCTAATCAAAGGCGCGACCATGCGCGGCGCCGCGGTTTTTGAAAACGTCGACGTCGCCTCGCTGCTTTCAGACGGCAAGCGCGTGCGCGGCGTTGTCACGGATCAGGGCGAGATCACTGCGCAAACCGTCGTGCTGGCGACAGGTATGTGGAGTCGCCATCTGGCGGCGCAGCACGACGTGAGTCTGCCGCTTCAGGCTTGCGAGCATTTCTACATCGTCACCGAAGCCTTCCCCGGCCTGACCAATGATTTGCCGGTGCTGCGCGACCCCGATGGCTGCGCCTATTACAAAGAGGACGCTGGCAAGCTGTTGCTCGGCGCCTTCGAGCCGAATGCCAAACCTTGGGCGCTCGACGGGCCGCCGAAGGATTTTGAATTCGATGAATTGCCTTGGGATCTGGATCATTTCACGCCCATTCTTGAAGCGGCGATGAAGCGTCTGCCGGCGCTGGAAAATGTCGGCATCCGCAAATTCTTCAATGGCCCCGAAAGCTTCACGCCCGACGTGCGCTACCTGCTGGGCGAGACGCCGGAATTGCAGCACTTGTTCGTCGCCTGCGGCTTCAACTCCATCGGCATCCAATCGGCGGGCGGCGCAGGCAAGGCGTTGGCGGAATGGATCGTCGAGGGCCACCCGCCGATGGACCTGTGGGACATCGACGTCAGGCGCATGCAACCGTTTCAGGCCAATCGCGCCTACCTCGCCAATCGCGTCAAGGAGTCGCTGGGCCTGCTCTACGCCATGCACTGGCCCTATCGCCAATATGAGACCGCGCGCAATGTCCGCCTTTCGCCGCTGCATCAGCGCCTCGCGGATCGCGGCGCCTGCTTTGGCGAAGTGGCGGGCTGGGAGCGCGCGAACTGGTATGCGCCCAAGGGCGAACCGGGGGTCTATGCCTATTCCTATGGTCGGCAGAACTGGTTCGCCTATTGCGCCAACGAATGTCGGGCGACGCGCGAGGCGGTTGCACTCTACGACATGACGTCGTTTGGCAAATTCCTCGTGCAAGGGCGCGATGCGCAAGCGGTGTTGCAGAATATATGCGCCAATGATGTCGCGGTGGCGTCGGGGCGCATCGTCTATACGCAATGGCTCAACCCGCGCGGCGGCATCGAAGCGGATCTCACCGTAACGCGGCTCACGCAGGACGCCTTTATGGTGGTGACGGCGGGCGCCACGGCGCGGCGCGATTTCGCCTGGCTCAAGCGCCACATCCCGGACAGCGCCCATGCTTTCGCGACCGATGTGAGTTCGGGCTACGCCGTGCTCGGGGTGATGGGGCCGAAATCGCGCGCGCTGATGCAAGCCGTCAGCCCCAGCGATTTTAGCAACGAGGCGTTTCCTTTCGCGACCTCGCGCGAAGTGGAGATCGGCTTTGCGCGCCTGCGCGCCGCGCGCATCACCTATGTCGGCGAACTCGGCTACGAGCTTTACATTCCCAGCGAATTTGCCTGCGGCGTGTTCGATGCGCTGATGCAGGAAGGCCCGCGCTTTGGCCTGACTTTGGCTGGAATGCACGCAATGGATTCCTGCCGCATGGAGAAGTTCTACCGCCATTGGGGCCACGACATTTCGGAGGAAGACAATCCGTTCGAGGCCGGGTTGAGCTTTGCCGTGAAGCTGAAGTCCGGCGTGGATTTTATCGGTCGCGAGGCCCTGCTCAAAGCTCGCGAAACCGCGCCAACGCGACGCCTCGCGCAATTCGTGTTGCAGGATCCTGGGCCGCTGCTTTACGGCAACGAACCAATCTGGCGCGGTGAGCGCATAGTCGGGCGCACGACCTCGGGCGCCTATGGTCACACACTCGCCGCCGCTGTCGCGATTGGCTATGTCGAGACAGCGCCGGGCTTCGAGGCCGCGGCTTACGAGATCGAAGTTGCGGGACGCCGCGTTCCCGCAAAGGCCAGTCTTTCCGCGCTTTACGATGCCAAAGGCGCGCGCATTCGCGTTTGAAGGAGCATGGAGATGGATGCGAATTCTTCGTTGCTCGCGCACAAGCTGGCGAGCCTGCGTGCGGCCCAGCCCGCTGATTATTCGTTGCAACAGGCCTATTACAACGACGCGGATGTCTATCGCGCCGATATCGAGCGCATTTTCTCGCGTCATTGGCTCGTCGCGGGCCACGCCAGCAGCGCGCCGACGCCGGGCGATTATTTCCTCTATGAGATGGATGGCGAGTCCGTCATCATAATACGCGGCGCCGACGATCGAATCCGCGCTTTCGCCAATGTTTGCCGCCATCGCGGCTCGCGCATCTGCTCGAAAACGCAAGGCCATGCCACGGTTCTCGTATGCCCCTATCACGCCTGGGCGTATAATCTCGACGGCTCCATCCGTTCGGCGCGGATGATGGGGCCAGAATTCGACGCCAAATCTTTCGCCCTGAAGCCGGTCCATGTGCGCGTGGTCGAAGGGCTGGTGCTGATCTCGTTCGCTGAAAAGCCGCTCGATCTGGCCCCCGTCGAGGCGGCGATCCGTGGCGCATTTGGCCCCTACGGCTGGGCAACGGCGAAAGTCGCGGCGCGTGAGACCTACGCAATGCGGTGCAACTGGAAGCTGGCGGTCGAAAACTATGTCGAGTGCTACCATTGCGGCCCCTCACACAAGGAATATTCGCAGCTTCATGCGCTGGAACAGCCGCTTTGGGAGATCGAGGCGCTGAATGCGGCGATGGAGCGACGCACTTGCGATCTTGGCGTCAAGATAGCAAGCATCGACCAACGCGTGCCCTCCACATCGGGTCAGGCGCCGATCTTCATCTTCCGCTACGCGCTCTACGAGGGCGTGCAGACGGGGAGCGAGGGCGGCGCAATGCTGGCGCCGCCAATGGGCGCGTTCTCGGCATCGGACGGCGGCGTGACAACCTGCCATTTTGCGCCCGCGAGCTTCTTCATCGCCTATGCCGATCACGGCGTGATCTATCGTTTCATGCCGACCGGCCCCGCGACTTGCGCAATGGAGTTGATCTGGTTGGTGCGCGCCGACGCCCGCGAAGGCATTGACTATGATCTAGCCAAACTGACCTGGCTGTGGCGCGTTACTTCCCTCGCAGACAAGCGCATCACCGAAGACAATCAGATCGGCGTCAATTCGCGCTATTACGAGCCCGGTCCGTATGCGCCGATGGAGCCCAACGCGAAGAATTACGTATCTTGGTATCTCGGCGAGGTGAGCCGAGCTTAGCCGGCATCTCAAATTCTCAAATGCGCTTCCCCGGGGACGCGGATCGATCCGCGAGCGGAGGCGACGAACTGGGTGCTTGCACGGTCGGAGGTTTAGGGCCGCCTGACGTCCGCGTTCCTCAGTTGCTGGTGACCGTTGGAATGCGCGGAGTCGCATCGCCGGGTTGCAGTCGCGCCGCGATGGCGATGACGAGGGCTTGCGCAAGGCACATTGGCGCCGCCAGCGAGCGGGAGAATGTGTAACCGTGTTCGGGAACGGGAAAGAGGATACGAGAGTGCTTGGCAAGCGGCGATAGCGTGCTGTCGGAAATCGCGATGATCTTCACGCCGCGCTTTCCCGCCTCTTCGACGACGTTGACGACTTCCGTCGCGTAGAATCGAAACGAGACCGCCAGCAGCACATCTCGGTCCTCGATGAGGCGAGCCATATGAGTCGCCAAACCGCCGCCGGGATCAAGCAGAACACAGCGCTTGCCCACCATTGTGAGCGCATATCGCAGAAGCTCGACGACGGGCGACGATCGCAATTGCCCGAGAAGATAGACAGTATGGGCCTCGACGATGGCGTCGACGGCGACCGCCAGATCAGCTTGGGTTATTTCTTCCAGCAACTTTTCCAGCGACGCGATGTCCTTGACGACAAGCTCACGCAGAAAGCCGGATTCCGAGCGATCCTTCCTGCTGTGCAGTTCTGATTCTAACGCTTTTACCCGCGCCTCGAAACCAGGCGCCGCGGTTGCAAGTCGCTTCTGGAACAGCTTCTGCAATTCCTTGAAGCCATTGTAGCCTAGCGCCTGCGCGAAGCGCACGAAACTCGATGCATGGATGCCACACCGCTCCGCAATCGCGGTAACAGAGTGGATGGCTACGTCATTCGGATTTTGGGTCAAATAAACAGCTATATGTTGGTATGTTTTACTCATTTGATCGTGCCGCTCGTGAATGAGCCGGATCAGCGCCTCATAGTCCTTTGGCGGGTCTTGCACGTGCATCGGTTTCTCCTTTCCAGGAGTCTGCAATAAAAATTGCAGAAAGCCAATCCGTCAATGCTGGGTTGCTCCGACCTCGTAGGCGAACCGGGCGGCGTGACGAAAAATACCAACCGACTCGTTTGACTGTGGTTTCGGCGCGAAGAGGGGACTCTCAGGCCGTTCGATCGACATCCGCCTGCAGCCATCGCCCTTCAGCCGACGAGCGCATTATCGCTTCGACCAGCATCTGGATGCGCAGACCCGCCCGGAAGCCAAATGGCTCCTCGATCTCCCCGGCAATGGCGCGAACGAGCCCCGCCACCTCAATCGCCTTCAGATCGTTGAAGCCGAGTTGATGGGCCGGCGCGACGCAGAACCTGCCGTATGGCGGGTGGTCCGGCCCCGCCTCGATGCGGCGAAATCCTTGCCGCCCGGGCCGGTCGTCGAGCGAATACCAGTTTAGCTCGTTCAACCGTTCCTGGCTGAAGGAGAGCGCGCCGCGCGTGCCCCACACCTCGAAATCGTGCTGCATCTTGCGACCGGTGGCGATCCAATTCGCCTCGATCGATCCCGTGGCCCCATTCTCAAATCGCAAGAACGCCCTTGTCGTATCATCGACGGTGACTGGTCTTGCGCCGCCGGTCGCGAGCGGACGCTCCTGGATCGCGATGACACAATCGCCCATCACCTTCGAGATCGGGCCGAGCAAGAACTCAGCGGTGGCGAGGGCATGGGAACCGATATCGGCGAGAGCGCCGCCACCTTCCGGATCGTGCCGAAACGTGAACGGAGAAGCGGCGTCGGCCATGAAGTCCTCGCAGTGGAGGCCGCGATAGCCTCGAACTTCGCCGAGTTCGCCGGAGCGGATCATTTCGCGGGCACAACCAAGCATGGGATTGCACAGATAGTTGAACCCGACCTGTGTTCGTAGGCCGGCGGCCTCGGCCGCCTCGGCCATCCGACGCGCGCCGGCGCTGCGCGGAGCCAGGGGCTTTTCGCAATAGACGTGTTTGCCGGCGCTGATCGCCGCCAGAGCCATTTCCTCATGAAGAGCGTTCGGAGCGGTGATGTCGACGACCTCGATCTCGGGATCGCGGATTATGTCTCTCCAGTCGGATGTCGCGCGGGCGAAACCGAAGTCCGCGGCCGCCCGTTGGGCAGCGGCCTGGGTTACGTCAGCAACGGTGCGCAGTTCGATGTCGAACGGCAGATCGAACACCTTCGGCGCTGTGGCGAAGCCGAACACATGCGTCTTGCCCATGAATCCTGTGCCGATAAGGCCGACGCGAAGTTTGGGCTTAGCGCTCATGGAGAGTTCCTGCATTCACGACGAGAGCCGGATCGATACGGCATAGTCAATCGCATTCCCGATGGCGATAGCAATGCGAACAATCGCTGACAGGAATAATGCGCGAAAAATTGCCAAGCTCAAATTGACACAACAATCATTGCGATGCTACCGGTAGCGGCGTAGACCGACCTTGGGCTCGCCGCCAAAGCAGCCCCGCAACAAAGTTGCATGAGGACCAGCGGTTGTTCGCAAAGGGAGGAATTTCGAATGAACCTACCGGTCGACTTCTTCTCGCGAGGACCGCGGCTGTTGCGCTCGTGGCCAGCGCAGCGCCTTCCTTCGCAAAACATCGTCACCGGCATTCTGCCGGAGTTTGTTATCGGCGACACGTTCACGGGCAGCGTTTGACAGGGGATTGGAGCCCGTGTTGCGGAACAGTTGCCGTTCTCCCGAGCGCGCCGGGACAACAGGCCGCAACGCAGCATGAAAATTCTGCAAAATGCGGGTCTTTGAAAGCGCGTGAATATCGCGCGCAATCCTGTACACCGGAGCCATTGCTCTGAGATTGAAGTTTTGAATATGCGCCGGCCGAAGCGTCGACGCAGGCAGCACGGGGCGATCTTGCCTCGACAGGAGGAAGCGAATGAAAGGCCTATTCACCTCTACAGCGCTCGTGGCGAGCGCAATCGCAGGTTCGGCGGCGCTCCTTGCCGCTCCGGCCAGCGCCGAGAATAAACAACTGACGATCGCGATGATTACCCACGCCCAGCCGGGCGACACCTTCTGGGACATCATCCGCAAAGGCGCGAACGCGGCGGCGAAAAAGGACAATATCAAACTGATCTATCTGGCGGCGCCGGAGGGGCCCAAGGAAGCCCTGATGATTAAGAACGTGATCGACCAGCACGTAGACGGCATCGCCCTGACGCTGGCCTTTCCCGACGCGGAAGCGGCGCAGGTGAAAGCCGCGGAGGCGGCGGGGATTCCGATTGTTGGCTTCAATGCCGGCGTCGGCCAGTGGAAGGAGCAGGGTCTGCTGGGCTATGCGGGGCAGGACGAGTCAGTCGCCGGCAAGGCGGTCGGCGAAAGGCTGAACAAGGAAGGCGCCAAGAACGTCGTCTGCCTCGACCAGCAGCAGGGCGCGGTGCAGCTAGAGGCGCGCTGCGACGGCATCAAGGACACCTTCAAAGGCAAGATGGAGGTGCTCTACGTGACCGGCTACGACATGCCGACAGTCAAGGCGCGCATGCAGGCCAAGCTGCAACAGGACCCCTCGATCGATTACGTCGTTACTCTGGGGGCCCCGTTCGCACCGGTCGTGCTCGACGCCGTCAAGGCCTCGAACTCCAAGGCCAAGGTCGGCACCTTCGACATGAGCCCGGTGGCGATCGGTCTCATCGCAAAGGGCGAAATCCAGTTCGCGGTCGACCAGCAGCCCTACGTGGAGGGCTACGAGGCGGTCGACATGCTGTGGCTTTACCACACCAATGGGGACACCGTCGGCGGCGGCCAGCCGGTGCTGACCGGCCCGTTCTTCGTGACCAAAGACAATGCTGAGGCGGTCGCGAAATTCGCCAAGGCGGGTACGCGCTAAACCGACCGCAGCGGGCGCTGCCAGACTCAATCGGCCGGAAGCTGCGCTTCCGGCCGGCAAAAACGCGATCGCCGGGGGAACGCAGGGATGACTATGACCGGGAAGGTTGCGGCGCCGCGACGACAGATGCAGGCGCAAAGCGCATGGCGGCGGATTCTCAAGCGGCCGGAGGCCGGCGCGCTCGGCGGCGCCGTCCTGGTGTTTGTGTTCTTCTGGATCATCGCGCCGCCGTTCCGGCAAATGAATGCGTTCGCGACCGTGCTTTACCAGGCTTCAACCATCGGCATTCCCGCCGTCGCGGTGGCGCTGCTGATGATTGGCGGTGAATTCGACCTTTCGGCCGGTGTGGCAGTCACCACGATTTCGCTCGCCGCCTCTATCTTCGCCACCCATGTGGCCAACAGCCTCTGGATAGGCGCCGTTTTCTCGCTCGTCTTCGCGCTGGCGCTTGGCGCGCTGAACGGCTGGCTGCTAATCCGCACCAAACTCCCCAGCTTCCTGGTCACGCTTGGCACGTTCCTGATGCTGCAAGGCCTCAATATCGCCCTCACCAAGCTTATCACCGGCAACGTCGCCACCGAGGACATCTCTGGCATGCCGGGGTTCTCCGCGTTGCAAGAGATATTCGCCGCCAACTTCCAATTCGGGCGCGTGCAGATCTCCATCGCCATCGTTTATTGGCTCGTGCTGGCCGCCATCGGCACCTGGGTGCTCCTGCGCACCAAAATCGGCAACTGGATTTTCGCCGTCGGCGGTCAGGCCGACAGCGCCCGCGCGGTCGGCGTTCCCGTGACGCGGGTGAAGGTCGGCCTGTTCATGACGGTCGGCTTCGGCTGCTGGTTTTTGGCCATGCACCAACTCTTCGCCTACAATACTGTCCAATCGGGCGCCGGCATCGGCAACGAACTCTTGTACATCGCGGCGTCGGTGGTTGGCGGCTGCCTGTTGACCGGAGGCTATGGCTCGGCAGTGGGCTCGGCGCTCGGCGCCTTCATTTTCGGCATGACCACGGAGGGGGTTATCTACGCGGACTGGGATCCCGATTGGTTTCAGTTCTTCGTTGGCGCAATGCTGCTGCTCGCCACCGTCGTGAACACTTGGATTCGCGCCAGCGCTACGTTGGGGAAGTGAGATGGCTCCTTCTGACACGCCCATCATCCAGCTCAGAAACATCAGCAAAAGCTACGCTAACATTAGCGCGCTGCGTGGCGTCAACTTGAGCGTTCGCCAAGGCGAGGTGACTTGCATCCTGGGCGACAACGGCGCCGGCAAGTCGACTTTGATTTCGATCATCGCCGGCCTGCACCCGCACAGCGGCGGCGATTATCTGGTCGACGGCCTGCCGCGGCGTTTCTCCTCGCCGCGCGAGGCTCTCAATCTCGGCATATCAGCGGTCTACCAGACACTTGCACTGGTTCCCCTTCTGCCGGTGTGGCGCAACTTTTTTCTCGGCTCCGAGATGGTGAAGGGCAGGGGCCTTTTACAGAGACTCAACATCGCGCAGATGCGGGCCAGGGCGCAGGTCGAACTGGAGCAGATGGGCATCCACCTCGAAGACCTCGAACAGCCCGTCGGCACGCTTTCGGGCGGCCAGCGCCAGGTGGTGGCGATCGCCCGCGCCGTGCATTTCGGCGCCCGCGTGCTGATTCTCGACGAACCCACAGCGGCGCTCGGCGTTGCGCAGTCTGGTCTGGTGCTGCGATACATCAAACAAGCCGCGCAAGAACAGGGCATCGGAGTGATCTTCATTACTCACAACCCCCGTCACGCGTATCTCGTCGGCGACCATTTCATGGTGCTCGCGCGCGGCGAAGTGGACCTCGACACGCCGCGCTCTGAACTCACGCTAGACAACCTTATGTTCCATATGGCGGGCGGGAGAGGGCTCAGCGCGCTGGAGCATGAGATCCAAGCAGGACGGGGCGCCTCGCCGCCGGAGGCGCCCGCGGCGCAACCGGCCTGAAAGGGCACCCGCTTAGAGGGGGCGCGCCTACAGCCCCTCGCCGCCGTCGACCGTCAACACCGCCCCGGTGAGATGGCGCGCGCGCGGCGACAGCAGGAACAGCACGGCTTGCGCTACGTCCGCGGGCGCGGCGATGCAGCCGGCGGGAATCGCCGCCGCCATGCGCGCGCGGTCGAGCCGGCCGCTGGCGAAATCCGCCAGCACGCCGTCGGTCTCGATATGGCCGGGGGCGATGGCGTTGACTCTGAGGCCGCGCGGCGTCCACTCCTGCGCCATGACTTTCGTCAGCATGTCGAGCGCCGCCTTCGAGGCCGAATAGAGCCCGCAGCCGCGCGCCCCTCGCGCCCCGGCGATGCTCGACACGTTGACGATCGCGCCTTCGCCGCCGCGCGCGAACAGCGCCTGCGCGAAAGCCTGCGCCAGCATCAGCGGCCCGACGACGTTGACCGCCAACAGGCGCGCCGCCTCGTCGGCGCCCGCCTCCAGCAACGGCTGATAGGTGAACTGCGCCGCATTGTTGACGAGGCCGTCGAGCCCGCCGAAGCGCGCCGAGGCTTCAGCCACCACGCGCCGGCAATCGTCGGCCGAGGCGACGTCGGCGCCGATCGCCATCGCCTCGACGCCCAACGCTTTCGCCGCCGTCTCGGCGGCCGCAAGGTCGCGCCCGACCAGGGCGAGGCGGGCGCCGTTGTCGCTCAGCGCGCGCGCGATGCCGCGGCCGAGGCCGCGCGATCCGCCGGTGACGATGACGGCCTTGCCGGCGAGTTCGGGCCAAGAGAACAAAGCGGGCATGGGTTTCCTTTGCGCAGCGCTCTTGATATCGGAGAGCGCGGCCCGGCGCCAAGCGCGTTAACTTCCATGCCTGGAGCGCGTAGTGCGGGTTCTTGGCGGGTCGTCCTTGGAAAGCGGGCGCTGCGTCCTATCTGTGGGGCTGGCTTCAGGGAGCGGGGTGTGGAGACGGCACGGGCGGCGGCGGACGAACTCGAATGTCCGCGCTCCGCATGGGCGGTGTTCGAAAACCGCTCCTATACGCGCATCTGGGCGGCGACGATGTTCGGGCTCACCGGCATCGCCATGTCCGACGCCGCGTCGGCGTGGCTGATGACCAGCCTCAACGCCGACCCGCGCGCGGTGTCGATGGTGCAGGTGGCGGCCTTCCTGCCGATGTTCATGCTGACCCTGCCGGCCGGCGCGATGGTCGATATTGTCGAGCCGCGCCGCTTTCTGCTGGTGCTCGAAGGCTTCATCACCCTGCTGGTCGCCGGCTTCGCCGGCATCGTCACGCTCAACCTCGCCACGCCAGCGACGCTGCTGGCGCTGACCTTCGTGCTCAGCGCCGCCTGGTCGATCGCCGCGCCGGCGTGGGCGGCGCTGGCGCCGCTGCTGGTGCCGCGCAAGGATCTGGAGGCGGCGGCGGCGGCCAACAGCATCAGCTACAACATCAGCCGCGCCATCGGCCCGGCGCTCGGCGGCCGGCTCATCGCCGCCTTTGGCGTCGCCGCGCCGTTCTGGACCTTTGCGTTCGCCAATGCGGTGAGCGTGCTGGCGTTGCTGACCTGGAAGCCGCCGCCGGTCCGAGACCGCGGCTTGCCGGCCGAACGTCTGTTCAGCGCCGTGCGCGCCGGCATCCGCCATTCCCTCTATAATCCGCCGCTGCGCGCGACGCTGGTGCGCACCGTCGCGGTGTTCCCGTTCGCGGCCGCCTTCATCACCTTGCTGCCGCTGGTGGCGCGCAGCCAGATGACCTCCGGCCCACAGGTCTATGGGTTCTTGTTGGCGACGGCGAGCGTCGGCGGGGCCTTGGGCTCGCTCGCGCGCCCATACATAAAGCGCTGGCTGGGGCCGGATCGCTTCGTAGCGGCGGGCACGATCTCGGTCGCGGCGGCGATGGCCCTGCTCGGCGCCAGCCATTCGCTGGCGTTCGCGCTCGCCGGCGCGTTCCTGGCCGGGGCGGGCTGGACCACCTTGATCGCCAGCCTCAGCCTTTCCGCACAGATCGCGCTGCCGGATTGGGTGCGCGGGCGCGGCCTGGCGGTGTTCCTGACGACGGTGTTCGGCTCGATCGCGCTCGGCAGCTTGTTCTGGGGCTTCGTGGCGGCGCATCTGGGGTTGCCGTCGACGTATTTCCTCGCCGCTGCCGGAGCGATCGCCGCCATCCCGCTGACCCAGGCATGGCGACTGCAAACCGCCGAAGGCTTGGATCTGAGGCCGTCGCGGCACTGGCAGGCGCCGATGCTGGCGCGCGAGGTCGAGGACGAGAGCGGCCCGGTGCTGGTGACCGTGCGCTATCGCATCGCCGGAGACGACTCCGACGCCTTCCTCGACGCCATCGAGGAGGTTGGCTGGCAGCGTCGCCGCGACGGCGCCTATGCCTGGGGCATTTTCGCCGACGTCGCCGAGAAGGGCGTCTATCTCGAAACCTTCCTCATCGGCTCCTGGCTGGAGGCGCGCTACCTGCGCGAGCGCGTCACCAAGACCGACCGGCTGCGCGAGGAGCGCTTGCACGACCTGCTGGTGGAGCCGCCGAACGTGACGCTGATGCTGCACTCCGATTCTCCGCGCGCCGAGATCGAGCCGCAGGCCGACCTCAAATACCTTTTCACCACCTCCCAAACGCCCGCCTGATGCGGCCGAGAAAGCGCGTTCGCGTCGCTGCGCCGGCGGCGTCCATGCCATAGCCGGCGAGATAATCGAGCCGCGCGTCCGCCGCGACGAGCGGCTTCAGGTTGCCGTTGACGAAGCGACGCGGCAGGTCGCCGACCTTCCGGGTGCGCGCCCGGTCGGCGCCATAGAGCGCCACCGCGCCGAGGCGGCGGATGTTTTGCAGCCGCGGGTAGAACACGCCATCGACGACTTCGAAGACGACGCCGCGCACGAACACCCGGTCGAAATAGCCCTTCAGCATCGCCGGCGGCCCGTCGTGCCAGACCGGAAAGACGAACACCACCGCCTCAGCCGCCAGCAGGGCGTCGACATAGGGCTCGATCCCGGCGCGGTTGGCGGGCGCATCGAGATAGCGCGCCAGCGCCTCGCGCGACAGAACCGGATCGAAGCCGCGCTCGTAGAGGTCACAAACCTCCACCGCATGGCCGCGCCCGGCCAGGGCGGCGGCGACTTCACGGCAGGCCGCCGCGGCGAAGCTCGCCGGCGAGGGATGAGCATGGACGATGAGCGTGCGCAACGGACCTCGACGGAGTAGGAGAAGGGCAATGATCGCGACAATAACCGCGATAGTAACAATGCGTCGCCAAATGCGAAGTCCGCATGTGGGTTGGCAGGATCGACAATTGGGTTGCATGAATCCGGGATCGTCGCCATATCGCGGAGCGTCGACCGCGGCCGCGAAAGAGGGGCATGGCTTTGACTGCGACTGAGGCGGCGCGGCGTCGCGTGCTCCACCGGCTCGGCCTCGACCGGCTGGTGAGCGCCGATTACCTCGACATCGACGCCGGCCATCGCGCGCTAGCCGCAGCGCAGCGGGTTCCCGCGAGCTTTCGCATCCACGGGCTGACCATCGAGGCGCCCGCCGGCGTCTATCATCCGACGCCGGAATCGAGTTCGATGCTGTTCATCCACAACCTTGAGGCGCTCGCCGCGCCGGCGATCCCGCGCATGCTGGAGATCGGCACGGGCTGCGGAGCCATCGCGCTGTTCGTCGCCCATCGCTGGGGCGGCGAGGTGACGGCGACCGACATTTCCGAATCCGCCCTCGCCGCCGCCCGCGCCAACGCCCGCCGCAACGCTCTGTCGCCGCGGTTCCTCAAATCCGACTTGTTCGACGCCGTCGACGAGCGCGATTTCGACCTCGTGGTGTTCAACACGCCGCTCATCGACAAATCGCCTGAAGACGATCTCGAACGCGAGAGCCTTTGCGATCCCGGCGGGCGACTGCTGCGCCGCTATCTCGACGGCTTGCGGGGGGTGCTGGCGCCGCGCGGCTTGGCGCTGTTCGGCGTGTGCTGCAACACCGCCTACAGCCAGCTCGACGAGGTGGATCTCGACTTTCACATCGTCGGCATGGAACTCATCGGCCAAGGGTTCTGGGGCCAGGGGTTCTGGCGCGCCATCGTCGCCGCGCGGCGCCCGGCCTAAGGCGGATTTCTCGAAACGGCGCCGGCTCCGGCGCTTTGTGAGGCCGCCTTCAGCCGGTCGAGCCGATGTGCGCGGCGCGGCGCGACGTAGTGGGAAATCTCTGGCTTATCGAGCAGCAGCGCCTGCACGCTCTCCTCCATGCGCCGGTCGGCGTTGGTGACGCGCTCATAGAGGTGCATGAGTTCGAGCCACGACTCGATGAGAAACGTCTCGGTGTAGCGTCCCTCCGTCGCCAGTTCCTCGAACACGCCCCAGGCGAAAGCCCCATCGCGTCGCCGCTCGTCGCCGATCTCCTTCATCGCGCTGAGGAATTTGTCGCGATTGTGCGAATCGACGCGATACTTGATGGTCACCAGCGCCGGCCCCTGGGTCCAGCCGACGTCGAAAGCGACGCGCGGAAAACGCCAGTGCAGGGCCGGCTCCATGTTCTCGTTCAAGCCCGTTTGCAGCTTCGAGCCGAGGCTCAGGGGCACGGCGAAAAGCGCGCCGGCGGCGGCGATATAGAGCGCGACGTCGAGGCCGCGCAGCCCCGCGATCTGACCCCACAGGGCGCTGGCGAAGGTGGTCGCGCCGAAAATGAAGGTGAGGAAGATGGCCAGCCCGCGCCCGCGCACCCAATCCGGCAGCGCCACCTGCGCCGAGACATAGAGCGTCGAGATCGCCAGCGTCCACGAGGCGCCGGCGATGAAGCAGGCGGTGAGCGCGGTGATGGGATCGTCGGCGAGGCCCAAGCCGATGAGCGCCGCCGCCGTGCCGACGCTCGCCGCCGCCACCAGGCCATCGGGCCCCAGCCAGTGCTTGAGCGGCGACAGCACCGCCGAGCCCAGGATCGCGCCGGCGCCGATGGCGCCGAGCAGCAGCCCATAGAAGGCCGCGCCCTGTGACGGTTGCTCGCGGGCGATCAGCGGCAGCAGCGCCCAATAGGCGCTGGCGAAGGGGAAGAAGGCCAGCGTTCTGACCAGCGTTGCGTGCAAGTGCGGATTGTGGCGGGCATAGCGCATGCCGGTGCGCACCGCCGTCGCCAGGCGCTCAGCCGGCAGGCTGCTTGCCACCCGTCGTGGCGGGCGCCACCAGAACAGCGCCGCCAGCACGGCGACGTTGGTCAGTGCGTAGATCCAGAACGGCGCCGAGACGCCGACGGCGGCGATGATGAGGCCGCCGATCGCCGGCCCGATGGCGCGGCTGATATTGTAGCCCGCCGTATTGGCGGCCACCGCGGCGTCGAGATCGTGGCGCGGCACCAGCAACGGCGCGATCGACACCCAGGCGGGGGCGGCGAGCGCGCCGGCGACGCCGAGCAGGAAGACCGCGCCGATGAGCAGCCACGGCGTGGCGAAGCCGAGCGAGGCGGCGGCGGCGAACAGCGCCGAGATCGCCAGCACCGCGATATTGGCGCCGATGAGCAGGCGGCGCGAATCGACGAGGTCGGTCAGCGCGCCGGCGGGAATGGTGAACAGGAACAGCGGCAGGCTGGTGGCGGTCTGGATGAGCGCGACGATCATCGGATCGCGGCTCATGTTGGCCATGTACCAGCCACTCGCGGTGTCGAACATCGCGATGCCGAGATTGGAGAGCGTGCTGGCGGCCCAGATGACGGCGAAGGCGAGGCTGGAGAAGGCGCCCCAGCGCGACGCATCTTGCCCGGTGGCTGCCTCCGACGGCATCGGCTGATTCAAAAAAGACTCTCCAGAATCGGGACGGGCGCGCCGACGCCTCCATATAGCGCCTGGCGCGGCCCTTTCACCCCCGCTCGCCGAGCGCCGCCGCGACCTGCGCGCGCGACCATACGCAAAGCTCGCGCTGGGGGTAGGGGAACACATAGTCGGCAATGCGGTACAGCACCTCACGCGGCAGGCGATAGGGCGGCTTGTAGAGGTCGATGAGGCGGAAGCCGCCGGCGGCGATGTCGGAATTGTCGAAATTCGTCACATTGAGATGCGTGGTGGTCATCACGTAGCCGATGCGGGAGCGGCAGAAGCCGCGCAGCGCAGAAAGGATCGCCGCATTGGGCAGGTGGAACAGGCAATCGCGACAGAACCACAGATCGGCGTCGGGGAAGGGGTCGGCGACGATGTCGAAGGTCGAGAACCGCCGGCCGGGGCGCGTCTCGCGCTCGGCGAGCCGTGCGATCATGGCGGCGACGATGTCGCCGCCATGATAGCCGAACCCTGCGGGGAAATCGACGGCGCGCATCCAGTTGAAATCGCCGCAAGGGGCGTCGAACATCGATCCGACGCGGAAGGCGCGCACGAATTTCGCCAGTTCGTGGCGCAGGTTATGGGTATAGGCGAGCGTCGAGCCGTCGCCGCTGAGGCTTTCGGCGTTGCCCCAGTAATTCTCGTCGGCGTGGCGGGCGAAGACGGTGGAAAGTTCGCTCAAACGGAAGTCCTTTACCAAGACTCGACGATCGGAACCGATCATCGCCATACGGCAGAGCGCGAAGCGCGCCCGCGCTCATGCGCGGTAGAAAAACGATTCAGGGCGCCGAGGCGCTCCAACGCGCGATCATCGCCGCAATCTCGCCCGGCGTGCAGACGCGGCGGAAGCTGGCGAGGGCGCCGAAGCCGGCGAATACTTCGTGCAGATAGGCGCCCGGCGGCGGCGCGGCGTCGAAATCATAGCCGACGCGGCGCAGCAACTCGCTCCACAGATGCAGGAGATCGGCCTCACGCACCGCCTCGGCGACGAAATCGTGCGAACCCGGGTCGAATAGCCGCCAGAAATCGTCCGGCGCAATGGCGAAGAAGCGCTCAGGCGGCAGCGCGCTGGCCTCGGCCCCATGCGCCTCGGCGACCTCGGTCAACAGATACGGCCCGATGGCGCCCCAGCCGATGTCGCGCCCCGCCGCCGCGCGGGCGCGCGCCAGCATCTCGCTCAGTACTGGATGATCGGGCGGCAGCCGCAACACCGCGTTGTTGATGAGCGCCTTGCCCTTGGCCTCAGGCTGGCGGCCCCAGATCGTCGCGCCGCGCACGGCGCCAGGGCGCAGCGCGACGATATCGGCGTCGACCCAGCAGAATTCGCCGCGCGCCAGCATCTCGTAGCGGAAGAGGTCGGCGAAGGTGGCTGGCGAGGGCGCGCCGCCAACCCGGTAGCGCGCCATCAGGCCGGGGTCCGGGCAGATTTCGCGCGCGTTCCTGACCGTCACGCCGGCCGGCGCGGCGACCTCGGCATCATAGGAATAGAGCGTTAGCGCCGCGCCGCGGGCCGGGAACGAGACCAGGCACGCCGCTGCCAGGCCCGGCAGCGGGCCGTTCCAGAAGGTGGCGAATTCCGTCAAAGGATGCGCGCCAGCAGGTTGCGGCCGTCCTCCTCCCAGTCCGAAAACAGCGTTTCGGTGGCCAGCAGGCCCAGCGCGACATATTCGCAGAAGACGTCGAAGATCCAGCTCGCGTGAACGTCGTCGAGCACGAGATGTTTGCCGCGCCCGCCGCGCGCCAGCCGCAGGCAGTTCGAGACGTCGGCCCGGCACAGCGCGTCGGTATGGCCACCGTCGACGTGGAACAGGTCGAAATCGAGTTCCGGCCGGTGCGTAGCGAGCCGCGGCAGCATCTCGCGGGAATCGCCGCGGTGCAAATGCACGCGCCCCGGAAACTCGCCAGCGAGATAGGCGACGCAGGGCTCGACATAGGCGTGCTCGCAGATGTCGAGGCCATGCCAGACGAGATCGACATTTGCCGACAGGCACAACAGCGCCGCATGGCCGGCGTTGACGCCGACTTCGAGCAGGCAGCGTTTGAAGCGGCTGGCGCGCCAGAGGTTGCGCCGCGCCGGCGCGAGGCCCTGATCGGGGGCGCGGCCGACGAAATCGGCCTCCCGGTCGCGGTAGAAAAGGCTGCCCTCCAGGGTTTCGCCGCTGTCGCGCACGATGGCGTTTAGGGCGGCGAGGCGGGCCAGGAAGGCGGGTGCGAACTGCTCCGCGCCGCTGGCGCGCTCAATCTGGTAGTCGCGGATTTCGGACGGCGACAGCGGTCTGCCGGGGAGGAGCTTGCGGCCGGTCAAGGGAGGCGGTTCCTCAGCTAATCGGATTGAAGGCGGCGGAACGCGGCGAGGATTCGCGCCCGAGTCGCGTCGTCCTGAATATAGATGTCGGATTTGTCGGCGCGCGAGGGCGTGCCGCTCCACACGGCGGCGATGCAACCGGGCTTGGCGCAGGCGAACCACACGCCGCGCGCCGGCGCCCCCTCCGGCGTCACGTCATGGGGGGCGGTGAAGTCGGTGATTTCGACGTCGGCGAGCGAGAATGACGCCTCGTGCTTGCCGGGGGCGGTTTTGCCGCCCTCGGTTTGAGTGTAGTGCTCGCGCATCGTCACTGTGACCGCGCCCGCCGCGTCGGTGGCGAAAACCACCTCGTCGGTCAGCCACTGCGATACCGTGCCATCGGCCTTGGTGGTGTATTTCGGGTTTTGCGCCGTCGCGGGCGCCAGCGCCGTCGCCAGATAATTCATCGCATGCGCGCGGGTCGCGAATGTCTGCGCCATCGTCGAGCCTCCAAGTGCAAGGGCGCCGGCGAGTGTGAGTGCGGCGGCGGCTGCTGTTCGTCCCTTCATTGCGCCATCTCTACGATTGCCTGTTCGAGCAGGGCCGGCGAGAGCTGGAACGAACTGGTGTAGGGCTGGCTCAGTTCGAGGATGAGGAAAATGGCGCTCGATATCGCCGCCGCGCCGAGCGCCAGCACCACAATCGTCGTCGCGTTGGCCCGCGACAGCACGCCATAGCCGCAAAACAGCAGGCACGACCACGAGATCACCGCCAGGATCAGCGGCCAGGACACGGGATCGGCCAGTTGCAGCGACATCAACAGCCGCGTCTCGCCGATGGCGGCGTAATGCTGGCGCGCGGCGGCCAGCAGCAGCTTCTGGCTGTCGTCGGTCGGCTTCAGGCTCGTCAACAGCGCGTTCATCGACGCCATATTGCCGTAGGAGACGTTGAGAGCGTCGGCCTTGGCCCGCCCCTCGCCCCAGAACTGCTCATGCGCCCATACCATCTCGGTGCGCAGCATCTCGCGCGCCTTCTGCCCCTCGGGCCCATATTGCTTCATGTCGAGATCGAATTCGAGCGCGCGGGCGGTAAGCAGTTGCAGGTCGGACTTCTGGGTCTGGGTGACGCCGTAGGAAGACCAGATCAACAGGCCCAGCACCAGCGCCAGCAGCAGGGTCAACAGGCCGACGACGCCGCCCAAAATGTCGCGTGAACGGTCGGAGGTGTGGGTCTCGGGGAGGAGGCGCGCCAGCGTCAGGCCGGCCAGCCCGCTGGCCAGAACCGCGATCCACGCCAAGCTCGTGACCTCGATAGACGACATTCGCCCTCCGCCCCGGCCGACGGTTGGCGATTGTTGACATCGCCGCCGCACCGCTTCCCGTTTAGGAGAGACTAACCTTTCGCACAAGCAGACGCGAAAATACGCTGCCGGGCGGACGAAGCGGGCTGAAGTAAAGCAAATCCAGCGATCGGATTAGGAAATCATCAAAGGCTCGGCGCCATAACGGAAGTAGCGGCGGGAGCCCGCACGCTAGGTTTCTGGAGCCAGAATCATGAAGTTCGTCAAGCTTTTCGCGTCTAACGAGTCCGGCGCCACCGCCATTGAGTACGCCCTGATTGCGTCGCTGATCGCGATTGCGCTGGTCACCGTCCTTGGCACCCTCGGCACCAAGCTCTCGGGCGTGTTCGACGAGGTCAGCAGCGCGCTGAAGTAAGCGCCGGCGGTCGAGCGAAACCGAAAACGCCGGCGGTCGCCTTCGCCGGCGTTTTTGCTTTGCGTCTGCGTTGGCGCGCTAACGCGACCGCAACGTTTCCTTCGTAGGGTCGCCGCGATTTCTCTGCAAGGGTGAGCCATGCTGACGGCCGTTCCCCACCAAATGATGTTGCTGTTCTTCCCCGCCGTGATGGCGATGGCCGCGGCGACGGATCTATTGACGATGAAGATCCCCAACCGCCTGTCGGCGGCGCTGGCGATCGGCTATTTCGCCGCCGCGCTGCTGACCCGCGCGCCGCTGCACGACGTCGCCATGCACGCCCTGTGCGGCGCGGCGATGCTCGTCTTCACCTTCTCGCTATTCAGCTTCGGCTGGATCGGCGGCGGCGACGCCAAGCTCGCCGCGGCGACCGCGCTGTGGCTCGGCTGGACGCCGCTGGCCGAATACGGCCTCACCTCGGCGCTCGCTGGCGGCGCGCTGACCTTGCTCATACTGACCGGGCGACGGATGGCGCTGCCCGAAGCGCTGGCTTCGCAGGCCTGGATCGCAAGGTTGCACAACGCCAAATCCGGCATACCCTACGGCATCGCCTTAGCGTTTGGCGGCATGCTGGTTTATCCCGAGACCCAGCTTTGGGGTCTGCTCGCCATCCGCTGAAATCGGCCTGGCGTTTTCAGCTCCGCCGGCCGCCCGAACGGCGCCCCCGGAGTTTCTTTTCGTTTACGTTGATTCTTCAAGGAATGGAAACCGTTTGGATACGGCTGATTAACCGTAATTTGACGATTACATTGCATTATAGGCCCTGGCGACAAAGCGCGCGCCGCTCAGGGCCTGATGTCCATGAACAGGTTACAAGTTATCGTATTGGGCGTTTCGGTCGTCGCGTTCGGCGGAGCCTATTTCGTCTTCAACAATTATCTTGGAGCGCAGCGGAAGGCGACGGTGATCGTCGCGGCCCCGAGACTCCAGACCGAGAAAGTTCTCGTCGCCTCGCAAGACATTCCGATGGGCAGCGTGCTCACCGAGGCTCTGGTGAACTGGTCCGACTGGCCGAAGGGCAACGTTTCCGAGCAGATGATCGCCCAGACGCCGGGGCTGGATCTGGCCGCCGAGCTAAAGGGCACGATGTCGCGCGGTTCCTTCCTGCGCGGCGAGCCGCTGCGCCGCGATAAGCTGGTCAAGGCCGGCGTCGGCAGCTACATGGCGGCGATCCTGCCCAGCGGCATGCGCGCCGTCGCCATCAAGATCGACAACAGCGGCGACACTTCGGCGGGCGGCTTCATCCTGCCCAACGATCGCGTCGACGTGGTGCGCGTCTACCGCGACGAGGAGGCCACCCGCGCCCGCGGTTCGGAAGTGCTGGCGCATCAGACCGTGCTCTCCAACGTGCGCGTGCTGGCGATCGGGCAGAACGTGCAGGATCTGAACGGCAAGAAGGTTGTGATCGGCGGCAACGCCACGCTGGAACTCGATCCCAAGCAGGCCGAGATCGTCCTCTACGCCCAGAACATGCCGGGCTCCCATCTCAATCTGGTGCTGCGCGCGCTCGTCGACAGCGCCGGCGGCACGCAGACCGTCAATGACCCGTCGGAATCGCAATCCAGCGGTCTGACCATCGTGCGCTACGGCGCGGCGCAGCAAGCGGCCCGCTGAGGAGGCTTCCATGAACCGCAACAACGAAAGGACGGGCGCCGTGCGCAAGGCGAGAGCCTGGACGAAAGGGCTGGCGGCTCTGGCGCTGGTTGGCGGGCTCGGCGCATACGGCCCGGCCGCGGCCGGATCGGACGACGCGGCGCAGGCGGCCTCGATCACGGTGGCGCGCGGCGCGGTGAAGAACCTGCAACTTGGCGTCGGCCGCTCGATGATCGTCGATCTGCCGGAGGACGCGCGGGAAATCTTCGTCGGCGACCCGAAGATCGCCAACGCCATCGTGCGCTCGGCGCGCCGGCTCTATATCTCGACGCTCGCCGCCGGTCAGACGACGATCTTCGCGCTTGGCCCCGACGGGCGCAAGATCGCGGTGCTGGAGATCACCGTCGGCCGCGACGTCGGAGAATTGTCGCGCCTGCTCAAGGCCGCCATCCCCAACAACGACATTCACGTGCGCACCGTCGGCGGTTCGATCATCCTGACCGGCTCGGTCGCCTCGGCCGGCGACGCGCAGCAGGCGCTCGACATCGCGCAGGGTTTCGTCGCCGACGGCGGCCTCTCCGCGGTCGCGACCGGCGGGATGGCGACAACGACTTCAAACCCCGCTGGCAAGGTCATCAACTCGCTGATGATCCGCGGCCTCGACCAGGTGAGTTTGCGGGTGACGATCTCGGAAATCCGCCGCGATGTGCTGAAG
>DATNDU010000134.1:0-18466 GCA_035606915.1 Roseiarcus sp.
AGGCCGCCGGCGCTTGCTATTTGTGCGATTTGCGCCTCGATAGGGGCGTCGCAGGGTAGGGCCGCATGAAGGTGACGATCGACATCGATTGCACGCCGCTGGAGGCGCGGCAGTTTTTCGGCCTGCCCGACGTGCAGCCGATGCAGCAGGCAGTTCTCGCCGAGATGGAAAAGCGGATGCTGGTCGAGATGGATAAATTCGCGCCCGAGAATCTGATGCATACCTGGTTTGCGACCGGCCAGCAGGGCGCCGATGTCTTTGCCCGGCTGCTTGCCGGCATGACGACGACGCCCGGCGCCGCGAAGCCGAAATGAGGCGGCTGGGGGCTCTGGCGGCGCTGCTGGTTGTTCTAACGGCGCCGGCGCGAGCCGCCGCGCCGCCGGCGGTCGGCGCCGAGCACGGCATGGTCGCCTGCGCGCAAAAGCTTGCCTGCGAAGTCGGCGTCGAGGTCCTGAAGAAGGGCGGCAACGCCGTCGACGCCGCCGTCGCCGTCGGCTATGCGCTGGCGGTCACTTATCCCGCGGCGGGCAATCTCGGCGGCGGCGGCTTCATGACCGCCGTGTTCGCCGACGGCCGCAAGACCTTTATCGATTTCCGCGAGAAGGCGCCGCTCAAGGCGACGCGCGACATGTATCTCGGCCCCGATGGCAATGTCGTCGAGGGGCTGTCGACGCGCAGCTATCTCGCGGTCGCCGTCCCCGGCACGGTCGGCGGCCTCGAATACGCGCGCGAAAAATACGGCACGCTGCCGCGCGCCGCGCTCATCGACCCCGCCATCGGGCTCGCCGAGAACGGCTTCAGGCTCGACGCCGGCGATGTGTTCCCGCTGGCGCTGGCCTCCGAGCTGTTGCGCAAATACCCGACCTCGGCCGCCATCTTTCTCAACGACGGCAAGCCCTACGCCATCGGCGACCGGCTGGTGCAGAAGGACTTGGCGCGCACGCTGCGGGCGATCCGCGACGAGGGCGCCGCCGGGTTCTACCAAGGCGAGGTCGGCCACGCCATCGTCGCGGCGGTCGAGCAGGGCGGCGGCATCCTCGCCCAGGACGACCTTGACCGCATCAAGCCGCGCGAGTTGAAGCCGATCGAGTGCGACTATCGCGGCTATACGATTGTCTCCGCGCCGCCGCCAAGCTCCGGTGGCGTCACCCTGTGCGAGATGCTCAACATCCTCGAAGGCTATCCGCTCGGCAAGCTCGGCTTCGGGTCGGCGCAGGCGCTGCACGACGAGATCGAGACCATGCGGCACGCCTATGTCGACCGCAACAACCTGCTGGGCGATCCCGCCTTCGTCGCCAACCCGGTCGCCGCGCTCATCAGCAAGGCTTACGCGGCGAAGATTCGCGCCGCCATCGACCCCGATCGCGCGACGCGCTCGGCCGATCTCGCGCCCGGCAAGCCGCCGCACGAGGGCGTCAACACCACCCATTTCTCGATCGTCGACCAATGGGGCAATGCGGTCGGCGTGACGTATACGCTCAACGGCTGGTTCGGGGCCGGGATGGTGGCCGGCGACACCGGCGTGCTGCTCAACAACGAGATGGACGATTTCACCGCCAAGGTCGGCGCGCCCAACCAGTTCGGCCTCGTGCAGGGCGAGCAGAACGCCATTCAGCCGGGCAAGACGCCGCTGAGTTCGATGACGCCGACCGTCGTCGTCAAGGATGGCAAGCCGGTGATGGTGGTCGGCACGCCGGGCGGCAGCCGCATCATCACCGTGGTCATGGAGACCATCCTCAATGTCGTCGACTACGGCATGTCGATTTCGCAGGCCGTCGATGCGCCGCGCATCCACAACCAATGGCTGCCGGACATGACGTTTGTCGAGCCCTTCGCGCTGTCGCCGGACACGCGCCAGATTCTGGAGGGTATGGGCCACCATTTCGGGCCGCCGCAGCCGGCCAACCACGTCGACGCCATCCTGATCGGCGCGCCGAAGCTCGGCGGCAAGCCGGTCGGCGACGAGCGCTTTTATGGCGTCAACGACAATCGCAGGGGCGGCGGCGCGGCGGTCGGCTATTAAGCGGGCGCGGCCATAGATTTTTCATTTGGGGGCGCGCCCTGTACAAGCGCCGCGAGGCGGGTAAGTTCGACTGCTTATGAGCGCCGACCCGCTGTTGCAGCCTTTCCGGCTCAAAAATCTGACGATCCGCAATCGTCTGATGTCGAGCGCGCACGAGCCCGCCTATACCCATGACGGGATGCCGAAGGACCGCTACCGCGCCTATCACGTCGAGAAGGCGAAGGGCGGCATCGGCCTGACGATGATCGGCGGCTCGGCGGTGGTCGCCCCCGACAGCCCGCAGGCGTTCGGCAATATCCTGCTATACAAGGACGAGGTCATCGGCTGGTTGAAGGCGCTGGCCGACGACGTCCACGCCCAGGGCGCGGCGGTGATGATCCAGATCACCCACCTCGGCCGCCGCACGAGCTGGGCCAAGGACGATTGGCTGCCGGTGGTGGCGCCGAGCCATGTGCGCGAGCCCGCGCATCGCGCCTTTCCCAAGGCGATGGAGGAATTCGACATATCCCGCGTGGTCGCCGCTTACGCCGATGCGGCCGAGCGCGTGCAGGCGGCGGGGCTCGACGGGCTGGAAGTCGAGGCCTACGGCCATCTCATCGATCAGTTCTGGTCGCCGCTGACCAATCATCGCGCTGACGAATACGGCGGCGGCCTGGAAAACCGCATGCGCTTCGGCATCGAGGTTTTGCGCGCCATCCGCGAGCGCGTCGGCGAGGATTTCATTGTCGGCGTGCGCGCCGTCGCCGACGAGGATCTGGAGCGCGGCATCGACAAGACGGAGGGGCTGGCGATCGCGCAAACCTTGGCGGCGAGCGGCCTGATCGACTTCTTCAACGTCATTCGCGGCCATATCGACACCGAGGAAGGGCTGTCGCGGGTCATTCCCGGCATGGGCGAGCGCTCGGCGCCGCATCTGGATTTCGCCGGCGAGGTGCGCGCGGCGACGCGGCTGCCGACCTTCCACGCCGCGCGCGTGCAGGATGTGGCGACCGCCCGTCACGCGATAGAATCCGGCAAGCTCGACCTCGTCGGCATGACGCGCGCCCATCTCGCCGACCCGCATATCGTGTTGAAGATCAAACAGGGGCGCGAACACGAGATCCGCCCCTGCGTCGGCATGGGCTATTGCATCGACAGCATCTATTCCGGCCACGCGGTCTGCATCCACAACGCCGCCACCGGGCGCGAACTGACGATGCCGCATGTCGTTACGCGCACGGACGGCCGGCTGAAGACGTTCGTCGTCGTCGGCGCCGGGCCGGGCGGGCTGGAGGCGGCGCGGGTCGCGGGCGCTCGCGGCCACAGGACGATATTGATGGAGGCGGCCGCCGCGCCCGGCGGGCAGGTGCGGGTCGCCGCCGGTCTGGCGCGGCGTCGCGAGATCATGGGCATCGTCGATTGGCGGCTGGCGCAATGCGAGAAGCACGGCGTCGAACTGCGCACCAACCTCTACGCCGAGGCTGAGGACGTGGTCGCGGAGGGGCCGGATGTGGTGATCGTCGCCACCGGCGGCGTGCCCAATCTCGATTTCCTGCGTCATGGCGCGGAGCACGCGACATCGAGTTGGGACATCCTCGCCGGCGTCGTGAAGCCGGCCGCGAATGTGCTGGTCTATGACGACAATGGCGCCCATCCCGGCGTTAGCGTCGCCGAGTTCTGCGCCCGCGCCGGCGCCAACGTCGATTACATGACGCCCGAGCGCATGCTCGGCCCCGACGTCGGCTCCACCAGCTTTCCGCCTTACCTGCGCGCCTTCTCTCAATATGACGTCGGCGTGACGCTGAACCTGAGGCTTGAAAGCATCCGGCGCGAGGGCAACCGCCTGGTCGGCGTGTTCCATGACGAATACGGCGCCAAGCGGGTCGAGCGCATCGCCGAGCAGATCGTCGTCGATCACGGCGCGACGCCGGTCGACGATCTCTATTTCGCGCTGAAAGCCGGCTCGCGCAATCTCGGCGAGGTCGATCAGGCGGCGCTGCTGGCGGTCAGGCCGCAGACGCTGATCCGCAACGCCGAGGGCGGCTATCAGCTTTTCCGCATTGGCGACGCGGTCGCCTCCCGCAACATTCACGCCGCCATCTACGATGCGCTGCGCCTTGTGTGTGTGATGTGATGGCGGCTCTCCCCGATCAGTTCCGTCGTGCCCGGGCTTGTCCCGGGGATCCGCGCCCTGAACTTGCACGACCGCTCATTGTTGAAAGCGTCGTTCACGTTGCGACGTGGATGGCCGGGACAGAGACGGGTGGGCAAACGCCAGTTCTTTATTCTTCCTGGAGCGCACGCCCATGAACCGCGAAGTCTTCATCACCTGCGCCGTCACCGGCGCCGGCGATACGGCCGGCAAACATCCAAATGTGCCGGTGACGCCGAAACAGATCGCGGACGCTTCGATCGAGGCCGCCAGGGCGGGCGCGGCCATCGCCCATATCCACGTGCGCGACCCCGAGACCGGCAAGGCCGCGCGGGACGTGCGCCTCTACCGGGAAGTCGTGGACCGCATCCGCTCGGCCGATGTCGACGTCGTCATCAATCTGACGGCGGGCATGGGCGGCGACGTGGTGTTCGGCGCCGGTGAAAATCCGCTGCCGCTCGACGCCGCCGGCACCGACATGGTCGGCCCGACCGAGCGGCTCGCCCATGTCGCGCAATTGCTGCCGGAGATCTGCACGCTCGATTGCGGTACGATGAATTTCTCGCTCGGCGATTATGTGATGACCAACACGCCCTCCACTTTGCGCGCCATGGCGCGCCAGGTGCAGGCGCTCGGCGTGCGCCCGGAGCTTGAAGTGTTCGACACCGGACATCTGGTGTTCGTCAAGCAACTCATCGCCGAGAAGCTGATCGACGATCCCTGCATGATCCAATTGTGCATGGGCATTCCCTATGGCGCGCCCGACGATCCACTGACGTTGCTGGCGCTGGTCAATCAACTGCCGCCGGGGGTGGTGTTCAGCGCCTTCTCGATCGGTCGCAATCAGCTTCCCTATGCGGCGATGGCGGCGCTGGCGGGCGGCAACGTGCGCGTCGGGCTCGAAGACAATTTGTTTCTCGACCGGGGCGTGCCCGCCTCCAATGGGCAACTCGTTGAGCGCGCGGCGACGATCCTCACCCATATGGGGGCGCGCGTGCTAAGCCCGAAAGAGGCGCGCGAAAAACTGAAATTGTTGAAGCGCGGCTGAAATCAGGCTGGGGGGAAACATGACGGGCAAGCTGAAAATCGGCCTCGTCGGCGGCGGCGTGATCGGCGCCGGTTGGGCGGCGCGCTTTCTGCTCGAAGGCCACGACGTCGCGATCTTCGATCCCGACCCCGAGATCGCGCGTAAGTTGGAGACGGTGATTTCGGCGGCGCGGCGGGCGCGCGCGGCGCTGTTCGCCAACGACGCCACGCCCGAAGGTGCACTGAGCCTCGCGCCGAGCGTCGAGGCCGCTGTGGCGTCGGCCGATTTCGTGCAGGAGAGCCTGCCCGAACGCGAGGATCTCAAACAGCAGATGCTGAAGGTCATCGACGGCGTGGCGCCGCCGCAGACGATCGTCGCCTCCTCGACCTCGGGCCTACGGCCGAGCCGGCTGCAAAACGTCATGGCGCGGCCTGAGCGCTTCGTCGTCGGCCATCCCTTCAATCCCGTCTATCTGTTGCCGCTGGTCGAGGTTTGCGGCGGCGATCAGACATCGGACGCGACGAAGACGGCGGCGATGGAGATTTACCGCTCCGTCGGCATGCGGCCGCTGCATGTGCGCAAGGAGATCGACGGTTTCATCGCCGACCGGCTGCTGGAGGCGCTGTGGCGCGAGGCGCTTTGGCTGGTCAACGACGGCGTGGCGACGACCGAGGAGATCGACGACGCTGTGCGCTACGGCGCCGGCTTGCGCTGGTCGTTCATGGGCACGTTCCTTATTTATCGCATGGCCGGCGGGGAAGCTGGCATGCGGCATTTCCTCGCCCAATTCGGCCCCGCGCTGAAACTGCCATGGACCAAGCTCGAAGCGCCGGAACTGACCGAGGCGCTGGTCGAGCGCGTCGCCGAGCAGTCCGACGAGCAGGCCGGCGCCGCCTCGATCCGCGAATTGGAGGCGCGCCGCGACGCCTGCCTCGTCGCCGTGCTCGACGCGCTGCGAACGCAGGATTACGCGGCAGGGGCGACAATTTCCGAGCACGCGCGCCGCCTCAGCGAGCGCTCGCGCCTATGAATCGGGCATAACTCGGGATTTCGGTTCAGCCATCGAAAAATCCTGCTGGCGCGAGGCCAGCGACGCCCTTGTGTTTAGAAAAAACGCGTTGATAATGAAGCTGCTCTTTACCCCCTCGACGGGGAGGAGCGGGCGGGGAGCACTGAGGAGACAACGGTTATGGTGTATAACAACGATAAGCGAGATCGCGCGTCGGGGCTCGTCATCGACCGCCGCGAGTTGCTGGCCGGCGCCGCCGCATTGGGCCTAAGCCTGAGCGCCACCGGCGCTTTCGCCGCGGACACGCCCAAGAAGGGCGGCACGCTGCGTCTCGGCATGGAAGGCGGCAGCGCCTCCGACAGCCTCGACCCCCGCACCTACGCCGACTCGATCCCCATCTCCTACGGTTGGCAATTGTGGAACGGCCTGGTCGAGATCGGCGAGGACGACGAGCCGAAAGGCGAGCTGGCGGAAAGCTGGGAGGCCAAGGCCGGCGCCAAGGAGTGGATTTTCAACATCCGCAAGGACATTCCGTTCACGTCCGGCAAGATCCTCGACGCCGACGACGTGGTCTGGTCGCTCAACCTGCATCGCGGCAAGACGAAATCCGGCGCCAAGGATCTGATGGCCGGCATCTCCGACATCAAGAAGCTGAACAAGAACCAGATCCAGATCTCGCTGTCGAGCGCCGACGCTGGCCTGCCCTCGATCTTCGCCGATTATCACATCCTCATCGTTCCCAACAATTACACCGACTTCTCCAAGCCCGACGGCACCGGCGCGTTCGAACTGGAGACTTTCCAGCCCGGCGTCCGGGTCGTCACCAAGCGCAAGAAGGGAACCTACTGGAAGCCGGGGCGCGGCAATTTCGACCGCATCGAATTGCGCTACATTCCCGACGCTTCGGCGCGGGTGCAGGCGCTGCTCTCCAATCAGATCGACGCCGCCAACCGCCTCAACGCCCAGACCGTGGCGTTTGTGATGAAGGCGCCGAACGTCAATGTCGTGCGCACCAAGGGCACCGGCAACCGTTTCGCCTGGGTGGCCCATTGCGACACCGATCCCTACAAGAGCAACGATATGCGTCTGGCGCTCAAATACGGCATCGACCGCCAGAAGATTATCGATAACGTCTATAAGGGCTTCGCCACGTTGGGCAACGACACCACCGTCGCGCCGTCGCAAAAATACTTCGCCAAAGACATCCCGCAGCGCGCCTACGATCCCGACAAGGCGTTGTTCCACTTCAAGAAGGCGGGCGTCGCCAACGCCGATCTGGAACTGCAAGTCTCGGAAGGGGCTTTCTCCGGCGCGACCAATTGCGCCGAGCTTTACCAGGAGGCGATGAAGAAGGCGGGCATCAACCTCACCGTCAAGCGCGTCTCCGGCGACGGCTACTGGAGCAACGTCTGGCTGAAAGTTCCGTTCTGCGCGGTTTATTGGGGCGGCCGCCCGACGGCCGACAACCAGCTTGCACAGACCTTCCTGTCGACCGCGAACTGGAACGACACCAATTGGCGCAGCCCGCAGTTCGACAAGCTGCTGTTCGAGGCGCGCGCCGAACTCGACGACGCCAAGCGCGGCCAGCTCTACGCCGAATGCCAGAAGCTCGTCTGGGACACCGGCGGCATGGTCTGCTTCGCCATCGGCGATTACCTCGACGGCTACTCCAAGAAGGTGAAGGGCGCGGCGCCGCATCCGCACTACGATATGTGCGACCAGCGCGTCGCCGAAAAGGGCTGGTTCGCTTGAGCAGCGCATAGCGAAATCGCGTGAGGGGGGCGGTCTTGTGTTACGTTTGATTGCGACGCGGTTCGCCCTGGGTATAGTGACCCTCCTGGCAGTCTCGGTGCTGATTTTCATCTGCACGCAGATTCTGCCGGGAGACGTCGCCTCCGCGGTGCTTGGCCAACAGGCGACGCCCGAGGCGCTGAGGGTGTTTCGCGCTGAACTCGGGCTCGATCAGCCCGCCTATCTGCGCTATCTGCATTGGCTGTTCGGCGTCCTGCACGGCGATTTTGGCAAAGCGCTCACCAATCAGCGCGTTATCATCGACGAATTGTGGCCGCGCTTCCTCAACACGCTGTTTCTGGCCGGCTATGCGGCGATCATCGCCGTGCCGGTGGCGGTCGGCCTCGGCATCTTTACGGCGATTCGCGAGGGCCGCCCCAGCGATCGGCTGGCGAATATCCTGACGCTGATCGCCATTTCGGTGCCGGAGTTCTTCGTCGCCTACATTCTCATCCTCTTCTTCGCCATCAAGCTGCCGTGGTTTCCCTCGCTGGCGACGGTGGATCCCGACATGAGCATCGGTCAGCATTTCTACGTCGCTTTCCTGCCGGCGCTGACGCTGACATTGGTGGTGATGGCGCACATGTTGCGCATGACGCGCAATTCGGTGCTGTCGATCATGTCGACGCCTTATATCGAGATGGCCTTTCTCAAGGGTCTGACGCGAACGCGCGTCGTCGCCTTCCACGCGCTGCCGAATGCGGTAGGGCCGATCGTCTCGGTGGTGGCGCTCGATCTGGCCTATCTCGTCGTCGGCGTCGTCGTGGTCGAGAACGTGTTCGTCTATCCCGGCGTCGGCCAATATATGGTCGACGCCGTCTCCAAACGCGATGTGCCGGTCATTCAGGCCTGCGGCCTGGTGTTCGCGGCGGTGTTCGTCACGCTCAACACGGTGGCCGACATCCTCGCCATCCTCGCCAATCCCCGTCTCCGTCGCCATAGTTGATCCCATGACGATCCTTGGACATCGCGCTCCGCTTACCGCCCAGATCGGAATGATCGTCGTCGTCGTCTATCTGCTGACGGCGCTGATCGGTCCGTGGTTTGCGCCCTACGGCCAATCCCAATCCGTCGGCGACACCTGGGCGCCATCCTCCGCGCACATGTGGCTCGGCGGCGATCAGATCGGTCGCGACATGCTGACCCGTCTCATCTACGGCGCACGCACCACCATCGGCATCGCCGCGGCGTGCACGATCATTTCGTTCTTCATCGGCGCGACGCTCGGCTTCACTGCCGCTGTGCTCGGTTCGTGGGTCGACACGTTGCTGTCGCGCCTCGTCGACGTCATCATGTCGATCCCGCAGCTCATCCTGGCGCTGATCGTGCTTGGCGTGTTTGGTTCGTCGATCCCGGTGCTGATCCTCACCATCGCCATCATCGATTCCACCAAAGTGTTCCGGCTGGCGCGCGCGCTCGGCATGAATATCGCGGTGCTCGATTACGTCGAGGTGGCGCGCATGCGCGGCGAGGGGCTCTGGTGGATCATCCGTTCGGAGGTGCTGCCCAATGCCTCGGCGCCGTTGCTGTCGGAATTCGGCCTGCGCTTCTGTTTCAACTTCCTGTTCGTGGCGGCGCTCAGCTTTCTCGGCATCGGCGTGCAGCCGCCTTACGCCGATTGGGGCGGCATGGTGCGCGAGAACGCGGCGGCGATCAACTTCGGGTTGCTCGCGCCGCTTTATCCGGCCATCGCCATCGCCTCGCTGACGGTCGGCGTCAATCTCGTCGTCGACTGGCTGCTGTCGATCGACGCGCGGCCCTCGGGCGCGCAAGCGGAAATGTGAGGCGACAATGAGCGACGAACTGGTTCTGCGGCTGGACGCGCTCGAAGTCGGGACGATCACCGGCTTGAAGCTGGTCGACAACGTCGACATCACTCTGAAGCGCGGCGAGATCCTGGGCCTGATCGGCGAATCCGGGGCTGGCAAATCGACTATCGGCCTCGCCGCGATGGCCTATGCGCGAGCCGGATGCACCATCACGGGCGGCCAGATCAGGATCAACGGCGTCGATCTGCGCGCCAGCACAGCCGCGGCGCGCCGCAACTTTCGCGGCCGCAGCATCGCCTATATCGCGCAGAGCGCGGCGGCCTCGTTCAATCCGGCGATGAAGTTGATGGATCAGGTGTGCGAGGCGCCGGTCCTGCATGGCGTGATGAGCCGGTCGGAGGCCGAGAAATACGCCAGGGCCCTGTTCGCGAAGCTGCAATTGCCGAACCCGCAGACCATCGGCGACCGTTATCCGCACGAAGTCTCCGGCGGTCAGCTACAGCGCGCGATGGCGGCGATGGCGATGAGTTGCCGTCCCGACATCATCGTGCTCGACGAGCCGACGACGGCGCTCGATGTGACGACGCAGATCGAGGTGCTGGCGCTGTTGCGCGATCTCATCCGCGAATTCGGCACCGCCGGTCTCTACATCACCCACGATCTCGCCGTCGTCGCGCAGATCGCGCACCGCATCATGGTGCTGCGCCACGGCAAGATGGTGGAGGTGGGCGAGGCCAAACAGGTGCTCGAAGCGCCGAGAACGCCTTACGCCACGGCGCTCGTCAACGAGCGAAGGGCGGCGACCCACACGCCGCTGATCGACCCGCCGGCCGCCGCCGAGCCGTTGCTCAGCATCACCGACGTAGTGGCCGGCTATCAACCAGGCACGACGGTGGTGCGCGACATCAACCTCAAGCTCGCCAAGGGCGAGACGTTGGCGGTGGTCGGCGAATCCGGCTCCGGCAAATCCTCGCTCGCCCGCGTCGTTGCGGGCCTGCTGCCGCGCCGCGGCGGCGACGTGAAGCTCGCCGGGCAAACGCTGAGCCCCGATCTCGCGCGTCGGCCGCGCGACGTGCTGCGGCGTCTACAGATGGTGCATCAGATGCCGGATGTGGCGCTCAATCCGCGCCAATCGTTGCAAGAGATCATCGGCCGCCCGATGTCGCTGTTCTTCAACCGGCCCGCAGGCCAGGTGAAGAAGCGGGTCGCCGAACTGTTGACGCAGGTTGGCCTGCCCGCCGAATTCGCCATGCGTCGGCCGGGCCAACTCTCCGGCGGCCAGAAGCAGCGCGTCTGCATCGCCCGCGCGCTCGCCGCCGAGCCTGATCTCATCATCTGCGACGAGCCGACCTCGGCGCTCGATCCGCTGGTCGCCGAGGAGGTGCTGAAGCTGTTGCGCAAGCTTCAGGAGGAACTCGGTCTCGCCTATATGTTCATCACTCACGATCTCGGCACCGTGCGCCGCATCGCGCATCGCACCGCGGTGATGCTGAAGGGCGAGATCATCGCGCAGGGGCCGACGGCGCAGATCTTCTCGCCGCCGTTCCATCCCTATACCGAGAAGCTGATCTCCTCCGTGCCGGAGATGGACACCACATGGCTCGACCATGTGCTATCCGCGCGCGCAGCGTGAGGGTCGTCGAGAATCTGTTCATCCCGCTGGCTGACGGCTGCCGGCTGGCGGCGCGGGTGTGGTTTCCTGACGAGACGCCGGCGCCGGCGATCCTCGAATACATTCCCTATCGCAAGCGCGACGGCACGCGCGGGCGCGACGAGCCCATGCACGGCTATTTCGCCGCGCACGGCTATGTCGCGGTGCGCGTCGACATGCGCGGCTCCGGCGAAGCGGACGGACTGTTGCAGGACGAATACCTGCAACGCGAACTCGACGACGCGGTCGAAGTCATCGCCTGGCTGAGCCGACAGCCGTGGTGCAGCGGCCGCGTCGGCATGATGGGCAAGTCGTGGGGCGGCTTCAACGCGCTGCAAGTGGCGGCGCTGCGGCCGTCGGCGCTGAAGGCGATCCTCACCGTCTGCTCCACCGACGACCGCTACGCCGACGACATCCATTACATGGGCGGCGCGCTGCTCAACGACAATCTCTGGTGGGGCGCGATCATGCTCGCCAATCAGGCGCGCCCGCCCGACCCGGCATTACGCGCCGACTGGCGCGAGCTTTGGTTGGAGCGGCTCGACGCCATGCCGTTCTGGCCGGCGCTTTGGATGCGGCATCAACGCCGCGACGTCTATTGGCGCCACGGCTCCGTGTGCGAGGATTTCTCCGCCATCGCGTGTCCGGTATTCGCCGTCGGCGGTTGGGCGGATGCATACACCAACGCCGTCCCGCGCCTGCTCGAAGGCCTGCAAGTCCCCCGTCTCGGCCTCATCGGCCCGTGGGCGCATGTCTATCCGCAAGACGGCAAGCCGGGGCCGGCGATCGGCTTCCTGCAAGAGGCGTTGCGCTGGTGGGACCATTGGTTGAAGGAGCGCGCCACCGGCGTCATGGACGAGCCGATGCTGCGCGCCTTCATCGAAGAAGGGCCTGGGAACCGCGAGCTTGCGCCGGGCCGCTTCGTCGGCGAGACGCAATGGCCGTCGCCGCGCATCGCGCGCCGGGCGTGGAGCCTCGACGAGGCCGGGCTCGGCCGGCCAGGCTCCGCCGCGACGATCGAAGTCTGCTCGCCGTGCTGGACGGGCGCCGGGGTCGGCGAGTGGATGGGCACCGGCGCGCCGCATGAGGCGCCCGCCGACCAGCGGCTCGACGACGGCTTCTCGCGCTGTTTCGACAGCGCGGCCCTTGGCGAACGGCTGGAACTGCTCGGCGCGCCCGAGTTCGAGATCGAACTTGCCTCAGACAAGCCGGTGGCGCAGATCTGCGTGCGGCTTTGCGACGTCAGCCCCGACGGCGCGTCGCGCCGCGTCTCCTACGGCGTGCTGAACCTCACCCATCGCGACAGCCACGCCGAGCCCAGCGCGCTGACGCCGGGCCGCTTCTATCGGGTGCGGTTGAAGCTCAACGATTGCGGCCATGTCTTCCGGCCGCGCCATCGCGTCAGGCTGGCGCTGTCGTCGGCCTATTGGCCGCTGATCTGGCCGGCGCCGGAGTGCGCGACGTTGACGCTGCGCCTGCCGGCGACGCTGACGTTGCCCGTGCGCGAGGCGGCCCCGGACGAGCCGCCGGTCGTCTTCGCGCCGCCCGAAGCCGGCGCCGCTACGCCGAAAACCATGCTCGGCGCAGGCCGTGTCGAGCGCCGCGTCGACTTCGACCTCGGGCGCGGCGTCTCCACCTATGAGACGATTGCCGAGGGCGGCCTGTTCGGCGAGGGCGCCTATGCCTTCGACGAGATTGGGACCAGCATTTCCCACAACCTCAGCCGCCGTCTGACGATCAGCGCCGACGATCCCTTGAGCGCGTCTTATGAGTTGCAACAGACTTATGAGATGGGCCGCGAGGGCTGGCGCATCCGCATCGAGACGCGCGTCGGGATGCGCGCCACCGCGACCGAGTTCCTGATCGAAGCCCAGCTTGACGCCTTTGAGAACGGTACGCTGGCGCGCAGCCGTACATTTGCCGAGACGATCGCGCGCGACCTTATCTGAACGCCATGAGGATTTCGCGAGCAGGTTAGCCTAGCCGCCGTAGATCGCCCCGGTGAGATAATCCGGCCAGTCGCGCTCGAAGAACGGCTTCTCGTCGGCGTCGAGCGCACGCAGCGGCCGCTTGCGGATGGCGAAACCGTCCCCCTCGCGGCGCACGAGCATCTGTTCGGCGCGATCCTCGGCGCGCTCGCGCCGGAACCGGTAGGCCGCCAGCGAAACGGCGCGGGCTTGCGGAGCGCACTCGCCACGGGGATCGAGTACCGCGCGCGCGCCGCGGCTGCCGCCCCCCTGCGCGATATAAGCGTCGAGCGCCGTCAACACGGCTTCGCTGGCCAGCGCCATATGGCGCCATTGCAGCGCCCGCAACGCGTCCGTCGCGCCGTCAAAAGCGACGCCGTCGCGTGCGATGCGCAGGTTGAGCGCGCGCGCGGCGGCGAGCGCCGAGGCGACTGCATCGCTTGTGCAAACGACGCCGGCGTCATCGCTCATGCGCGCCTGAACCTCGTCGCGCAGCGCGATGGCGCCGATGCGGCTCCGCGGGTTGAGGCAGGCGAGCACAGCGGCGAGGTGGGGTTCAACCAAAACCGCATCCGGCGCGTCGCCTGCGAGCCGCGCCGCGATATGCTCGGCGGCGCGCGTTGCAAACACCTGGCCGGCGTTGAGCGCCGCTCCGCCGGGGCGCGTCACGCCATGCGTGCCCGCCGCCTCGCCGACGGCGTAGCAGCCATGCAGGCTGGTGCGACCCCAGACGTCGACGGCGAGGCCGCCGTTCATGTGCTGGTTGTTGACGGCGAACTCCAGCGGCTCGCACGTGATGTCGCGCTTGTAGCGCCTGTACAGTTCGATCGACAGCGGGTTCATCTTGGCGAGGCGCTCGATCGGCCTCGCCTGCAATGCGCCGGCGTTGGCGAGATAGCGCCGGACGTCGGCGTCGAGCGCGTCGAGCGAGAACGGCGCCTCGACCGGGGCCGGATTGCGATTGAAGTCGAGAAACACCCGCCGCCCCGCCTGCCGCTCGCGGATGACTGCGAGATCGAACAGGCTTGATTGGAAATCGAGCATCCGCGTAGCGTGAAACGGCCACTGATAGCCCTTGCGAAACGTGTTGGAGGCAAGCTCCCGCGTGCTGCGGTAATAATCGACGAGGAAGTTGAACTCGCTGCCACCGGCGTCGCGCGAGAATACATAGGGCATGGCTTGTACGTAAGTGCCCGAGAGGTTCCAGGGAAAGCCCTCGCGCGCCGTGCCGATGCCGAACTGGCTCTCGGTGAGATTGACCGCCTCGACGCCCGCCTCCAGCGCCAGGCCCAGCGCGCCGAAGCAGCCGCGCGGATAGACGCTGTCGCGATAGAGTTCGCCGGGACCGCCGGCCGCCAGCACGATAGCGCGGCTGAGGAAGACCACGAAGCCGAGCGGATTGTCATCGGTGCGCCGCTTCGGGTTGATCGCCAGCACGCCCTCGGCGCGGCCGTCCTCAACCAGTAGCCGCACGGCGGCGGTATGGTTGAAGATCGGGATTTCCAGGCGCAGCGCTTCGCGCGCGAGCGCCTGCACCATCAACCGCGAGGTGCGCGGCCCGCAACTGGTGGCGCGACCGACCTCGTCGTGATCGGTCTGATAGCGCAGCACGCCGCCAAAACGGTCGAGCGGCAACGGCAGGCCGAGAAATTGCAGCGAGGCGAGCGCGCGCAGCGAGCCGACCGCCTCGACATAGGCGGTGTCGGCGTCCATCGCGCCGCCAGCGCCGATGGCGCGGGCGAGGGCGCGGAAATCGTCGCCGCGATCGGCGGTGTTGGCGGTGTGCAGGGTTTGTTTGTCCGATCCCGAGCAGGCCGAGGTCCCGCCCCAGGCGCTTTGGCTGGCGATCATCGCCTCGACGCCGCGCCGTTTCATCTCCACCGCCGCGCGCAGGCCCGCCGCGCCGCTGCCGACGACGAGCGCGTCGGCGCGATGTACGGGCAGGCGCAAGTCGCCGAGGCTGAGATATTGGCGTGCCGGCCGTTCCGCCGGCAGGCGCGGCATGGCGACGTCGGTGAGCGCATCGAGGATCGGTTGCGGGATAGGCAAAGGCGTTTCCGGGAAGCAGTTGACGGCGCGGTGAAACCGCGCTAGGAAAATTAGCACGTTCCAAAATTGACGGCAATAGCTGAGCGTTGCAGGGCGAAGAGTGGCTAAATTCGTCGAATGTTTTTGGAACGATGCAAAATAGGGAGCGACGTCGCATGAGCGCCGGGGCGGAAGAGCGGGTGGCGGAGGGGCGCGCGACGATCGTCGACGTCGCCCGTCATGCCGGCGTCTCCAAATCGACGGTGTCGCTGGTGCTCTCCGGCTCCAGCCTGGTCGCCGAGACGACGCGGACGCGCGTTTCGCAGGCGATGAGCGATCTCGGCTATATCTATCATCGCGGCGCGGCGACCTTGCGCGGCGCGAAATCGCGCGTGCTCGGCATGGTCATCAACGATCTGACGAACCCGTTCTTCGTCGAGATGGCGATCGGCATCGAAGATGCCTGCCAGGGCGGCGCCTTCATCCCGTTCATCGCCAACACTGTCGAGAACCCGGTGCGTCAGTTGCAGGTTATCCGCTCGATGCGCGAATATGGCGCGGCGGGGCTGGCGCTGTCGCCAGCGATCGCCACCTCGATGCAGGAGTTGAAGCCGCTGATCTCGGATATGCCGGTCGTGCAGGTGATGCGCCGGCTGCCCGGCCTGCGCGCTTCCGTCGTCGCGCCGGAGAACCGGCTGGGGGCGCGCAAGGCCGCCGCGCATCTGATAAGCTGCGGCCACAGGCGCATCGCTTTCGTCGGCGGCTTTCCGTCGATGAGCGTGCGCGAGGAGCGGCTTGCCGGCTATGTCGAGGCGCTCGACGAGGCGGGGCTGGCCTATGACCCTTCGCTGGTCATCGAGGCGCCAATCAATCCTTCAGGCGCCGCCGGCGCCGCGCCGCAATTGCTCAGGAGCGCCACCGCAGCGCTGTGTTTCAACGATGTCGTGGCGATCGGCCTGATACGGGCCTTCGCGGCGGCGGGTGTCATAGTCGGCAGGGATTTCGCGGTCGTCGGCTTCGACGACATCGACGAAGCGCGCCATATCTTTCCGGCGCTCACCAGCGTCGCCGTCAACGGCCGCGCACTTGGCGCGCGCGCGGCGCAATTGCTGATGCGTCAGCTCGCCAGCGGCGATCATACGCCTGAGACCATCCTCTCGCCGACCACCTTGATTGTTCGCGCTTCCTGCGGCGCGGCGCGCCAACCCGGAGTCTCCTGATGACCAGTCTGCGATGGGGCCTTATCGGCGCCTCGACGATCGCCGCCGAACATATGATCGCCGCCATCCGCGCCAACGGCGGGCAGGCGACGGCGGTGATGAGCGCCAACCCCGCCCGCGCCGCAGATTACGCGCGCCGCCACGACATCGCGCGCGCGACGTCGAACCTCGACGAACTCGTCGGCGGCGCCGACGTCGACGCCGTCTACATATCGACCACCAACGAGCTGCATCGCGACCAATTCTTCGCCGCCGTTCGCGCCGGCAAGCCTGTGCTGTGCGAGAAGCCGCTGGCGCTGACGCTCGCCGATGCGCGCGCCATGGTCGCCGAGGCGAAGGCGCAGGGCGTGACGATGGGGACCAACCATCACCTGCGCAACGCCGCCACGCACCGCGCCATGCGCGAGGCGATAAAGCAGGGCCGCATCGGCCGGCCGTTGTTTGCGCGCGTGTTTCATGCCGTCTATCTGCCGCCGCATCTGCAAGGCTGGCGCATCGCCAAGCCAGAGGCCGGCGGCGGCGTCGTGCTCGACATCACCGTGCATGACGCCGACACGCTGCGCTTCGTGCTCGACGACGAGCCGGTCGCCGTCAGCGCCATGACTTCGCAAGGGGGGATGGGGGCCGGCGCACTGGCGGACGGCGCGATGGGCGTCATCAGCTTCCGCTCCGGCCTCATTGCGCAATTCCACGACGCCTTCACCACCCGCTATGCGACGACCGGTTTCGAGGTGCACGGCGAGGAAGGTTCGCTGATCGGGCGCGATTGCATGACGCAGGCGCCGAAGGGCGAAGTGCTGTTGCGCAGCGCCAACGGCGAGGAACTTCTGCCGCTGGCGCACGAAGGCCTGTATGAGCGCTCCGTGCGGCTGTTTCAGCAGGCGGTTGCCGGGCGCGGCGCGCCAGCGGCGACCGGCGAGGATGGCGTCAAATCGCTGAGCGTGGCGCTGTCCGCGCTCGAAGCCGCGCGCACGCATCGCGAAACCGCCATCGAGATCTGATCCATGACCCGCATTCTCTCCGCCGCCGACGCAGCACGCCTGATTCCCGACGGCGCCGTCGTCACAATATCCTCGTCCTCAGCGCTTGGTTGCCCCGACGCGATGCTCGCCGCCATCGGCGCCCGCTTCGACGCCGAGGGCCATCCGCGCCAGCTCACAACGCTGCATCCCATCGCCGCCGGCGACATGTGGGGCGTCAGGGGAATCGATCATCTCGCCAAACCCGGTTGTCTGGTCAAGACGCTGGCCGGTTCCTACCCTTCAGGCCCGTCCTCGGCGGAGCCGCCGGAAATCTGGAAGATGATTACTGGCGACGCGATTCCCGCCTATAACGTGCCCTCCGGCATCCTGTTTGACATGCACCGCGAGGCGGCGGCCAAGCGTCCAGGCGTATTGACCAAGATCGGCATGGACACCTTCGTTGATCCCAACCGCGAGGGCTGTGCGATGAACGCGCGCGCCAGCGCCGCGCCGATCGTGCGCCGCGTGCGCTTCGCCGATGATGATTGGTTGTTCTTTCCCGCCATTGTGCCCGATGTCGCGATCATTCGCGCCACCACGGCGGACGAGCGCGGCAACCTGTCCTATGAGCATGAGGGTGCGATTCTCGGGCCGCTCGATCAGGCGCTCGCCGTTCGCAACAACGGCGGCCTGGTTATCGCCCAGGTCAAGCGCCTCGCGGCCGCCGGCAGCCTGCGGCCGCACGATGTCGTCGTCCCCGGCGTGCTCGTCGACGTCATCGTCGTCGCGCCGGATCAGATGCAGACCACCAACACGCCTTATGAGCCGGCGATCTCCGGCGAGATCTTCCGCCCGCTGTCGTCGTTCGAGACGCCGCCGTTCGACGTC
>DATNDU010000143.1:0-39540 GCA_035606915.1 Roseiarcus sp.
AGTCAAACTTCTACGGCCACCCCGGCAAAGCCGGGGGATCTCTTGAATTTGGTTAGAACAAACATGCATATCCCAACAGCTGGTGTGGCCTCTTCCGATCCAGCTCGCGAAAATGTCGGCCCCTCCTCATCCAGCAGGAAATCGGCAACCGCAGCATCGGGCGCTCGGGGCGCATCGGGGCTAGACGCGCGAGTTCGAGAGGATCTGGCTCGCCACCGTGAAACGGATCAATCAGGGCGAGTTCACGCTCGAGCGGGTCGCCGTGCCCAAATACCCGGCCTTCAAAGCCACGCCCAGAATCATCGCCATCCCGCATCCCGAAATCCGGCCTTCAAAAGTGGCGGAAGCCTCAGTTCGATCCGTGAACGCTTGGCGCAGGCTAGCCGCGCCTGCGAGCGCCTAGCAAACGACCCATAAATCCTATCCATGAGCACAGTATCGGAAGAAGGCAATATTCGCTTCAGTTGGTGGCGAGAACAGCGCCATCAGTTGGTCTGACGCCAGTGGTTTGGTCACGCATCGCCGGTGAACCAGTGCAGCGTTGTCTGACGAGTGCGGAGGTCGAATGGAGTTGTGAAGTGACGCGATGCCAGCAAACACCGCGAACGCGAGTGTCGGGCTCCATTTTGGCGCCTAATTGTTCTTGAAAGTCGCTCGCGCCGCCAGCCAACGTTATGTCAGTTCAGGTCCGATAACGTCTATCGCAGCTGCTCTGCGCAACTCTCACTGCGTAGCCTGCTTGGAGATCGCCGGATGTGTGCCATCGAACAAACATTTCAAAGGTTCCTTGGGATCAGTCTTTCCAGATTACGCCCCGTCTCTGCTTCGTCGCGCCTGATGACCAAAGTCGCAGCCATCGCTCGGAAACGGCTGTCAGTCAAATATGGCGAGCGTACGTTCCGCGAACCTGATCTGGAAGAGTTATTGAGCGCACAGATTGTCCGCTTGGTCATGCGTAGCGATGGCGTCGATATTCGAGAATGCCACACTCTGATACGGAACGCTGTCGCCAATCGCCTCCAACGCGCTCGGAGCGATTGATCTCATCGGCAAATGGTCGTGTCCATTTCAATCTCTAGCGAGGCTAAAAAATGAGCGGTGATCTCCTCCTCTCCTCAAGACTGACGACGATGTTCAGCGGCAACGCGACTGAGTCATCGATATATGCGAGCGGCGGGCTCCGCAACGAGACCGGCGGCGGAGAAAACACGCCGGAAGCGTTTGAAGAGGATTCTCGGCCAGAAGCTGAGAAAACTCGATCGGTTGCACGATCGCCGTTGTTCACCCATTTGAATGGTGAAGAAATTGACCGACTCAACTGGCGATGCAAATGGCGCCATGTTCGCTCCGGAGGAATAGTCTGGGACGAAACTGCGAATGACTACCCGATTACGATCGTGGCGCGAGGCTGCGCACGCGCGTTGCGGTATGCAAGTGGTCAAGAAATCATCTTGGAGGATATCCGGGAGGGGGGGCATTTTGGGGCGTTTGCGCCGGTCAATACTGGTCCCGGCCGCGTCCAGATCCTTGCAGTGACGGATGTCATGGTCGCACACATTCCAGCGCCGGTGTTAAGGGACCTGATGTATCGTTTTCCTGGAGTCGCGGAACGCTTGCTGGCGGAGTTGACCGAGCGCGTTCATTTGCTCAGCGCGCGGCTCGCGGAGCAGCGTCTCTTGGACGCACGCGGCCGTCTATGCGCTGAGCTGCTGCGGTTATCACGACGCACTGCCGCCAACCGCGTCGCAGTTTCTCCGCCTCCCTCGCATATAGAACTTGCAGCTCGAGTCGGCGGCTGTCGTGAGTCCGTCACAAGAGCTCTGATTTCCCTGGACCGAGAGGGGCTAATAAGCCGAAGCCGCGGCGCGATCGCGCTCACGGATTGCGACCGGTTGATGCGGATTGCGGGCGTAACAGCCGGCAGGACTGCGCAAGATCCATCGAAATGGAGGATGCGATGAGAGTCAAGCCCGGTACAATTTACCGACGCCGAGATGGCGAACTTGTCGGCCCGGCAAGACCATCAGGTCACAGGGTATACCCTTGGGAGGCCGGAGGTTGCATTTACACCGGAGATGGTCGCTTCTGGACTGGCGTGCCCCAATGCGATTGGGATCTTGTACTGGAACATTCGTGCGTCGATAGAACCGAACCCGACTGCGCTCCCGACTCGTGTTGCCTGGAGCGAGTAGAGCTTCAGTTCAGCCGGGCCGCTGAACAACATGCCTGGCCTAGGGTTGAATTGCAAGCCTAGCTGCTCCAGCACGTCTTACCAAGAACCTCGACGCGAATCGCATTGTAATTGAGCAACGGCGGACCCGGTTTCGGCGCGCGGTAAGATTCCTACGCTGGCTCAGAGGCGACTCGATCCCTTGATCTGAGGCGATCAGGTTCGGTTCGCCGGACCGGGTAGCCTTGCTTTGTTGAGGGCGGGCGATCGCGATGGGTCGCGTTCGCGCTCAAATCTGCATCCGCCTTACCGCTTGACGGTAAATTGGCGAGAGGGCAGCGCAATTGGCGCGGGCCGCTTGATCTTACGGCTAGAGCACGTTCGGCTTTGCTCGATTCGTGGGGGATTCCCGTCTGGGTGGCGATATGCGAGTCTTGGCGCGTGACTACGACGGAGACGCGCCATGCCTCAGCCCTACAGCCAGGATTTGCGTGACCGCGTTATAGAGGCCGCGTTTTCTGGCAAGTCGGTTCGTGGCTCGGCGGCCCAATATAATGTGGGCGTCGCCACGGCGATCGTCTGGGTTCGGCGCGCTCGGGAGAGTGGGGAGCGATCCGCCCGCAAACAGGGCGGGACCAAGCGTTGCAAGCTTGAGGCCCATCGAGACTATCTGCTCGGCCTGATCGGCGAGACGCCGGACTTGACGATCAGCGAACTGCTCGAACAACTTGCGGCGGAGCGCGACGTGACGGTCTCGCGCTCGACTTTGTGGGAGTACCTCGCGCGTTGCGGGCTGACTTTTAAAAAAAGACTGCCCACGCGAGCGAGCAGGCCCGCCCCGACGTCGCCCAACGTCGCCAAGACTGGTTCGAACGGCAACTCGACCTTGACCCGGAACGGCTCGTCTTCATCGACGAGACCTGGGTAACGACCAACATGGCGCGAATACGCGGCCGTGCGCCCAAGGGCGAGCGCCTGCGCGCCGCGATCCCGCACGGACACTGGAAAACGACGACATTCATCGGTGCGCTGAGGTTAAGCGGACTGACCGCGCCCATGGTCATCGACTGCCCCATCAACAGCGCCTGGTTCCAAGCCTATGTCGATGAGGTTCTGGTCCCCACCCTCACGCCAGGAGACGTCATCATCATGGACAATCTGAGCAGCCACAAGCGACCAGGCGTTCGCGCCGCCATTGAAGCTGCGGGCGCGACGCTTCTATACCTTCCGCCCTACAGTCCCGATTTCAACCCCATCGAGAACGCCTTCGCCAAGCTCAAGGCGCTTCTGCGCAAAGCCGCAGAACGGACCATCGAGCGACTATGGGCCGCTATCGGCGAACTCCTCGTCGCCTTCACTCCGCAGCAATGCGCAAACATGTTCGTCGCCGCCGGATATGATCCGGATTAATCCGAATGTGCTCTAACAAAGCGGCGACGACTGGCTCATACGACATGCTGGATATTTCGAGATGTCACCGCGCTCTGCGATTTATCCCAAATTCGGACAAGCTCTCCAATCGAAGTCGCCTCCAGCTTGCGCATTACATTGCTCCGATGAAGCTTTACTGTCACCTCGCTGATGCTTAGATCAAACGCAATTTGTTTGTTTACCCGCCCTTGAGCGACTAGGTTCAACACCTGCCGCTCACGGGTCGTCAGTCTTTCCAATCGCTCAATGGTGCTCTTAAGCTCAATGGCTTCCGCCCGCAACGTCCTATCCCGCTCAATTGCGGACACCACCGCGTCCAATAGGGTCTGATCTCGAACCGGCTTCGTCAGGAAATCAACAGCGCCCGCCTTCATGGCCTGGACTGTCATTGGAATGTCGCCATGACCGGTGATAAATATGATGGGCTTGGGATTGCCGCTTTTTGCGAGACGAGCTTGCAGGTCCAGTCCGCTCGTGCCGGGCATTCGCACATCCAGGATCAGGCAGCCCGGTCTATCCAAGGCGTCAGACTCTAAGAGTTCGCTGGTCGACGTAAAACACTGACTCGTCAGACCGGCTGAGAGCATGAGTTCCGCCAGGCCTTCCAGAACCCTGACGTCATCATCTACGATAACGACTAACGGTTGCTCGTTCTGGGCGATTCTTCTCATGTCGGACCGCTGCGAGTGCGATAATGCTGACGCTTGGTTGACTGACATTTTCACCCTCCGTGGGTTCCACCGAGAACCCGGTTCACCTCAAGAAGTAGGCGTTGCGGGTCAAATGGCTTCCGAAAGAAGCCCTTTGCGTCCTCGGAGAGGGCGCGCGATTGATCACCGCTTTCGTACCGGCCTGTTATCATAAAGACCGGCAAGCTGGGGTGAGAGTCCCTCACGGCCTTTGATAGGGCAAATCCGTCCATTACAGGCATGCCGATGTCGGTTATGAGGCAATCAATAGCAGAATGGTTGGAGGAAAGCAGGGCGCCTGGGCCGGTGAACGTAAGGACGACGTAACCAGCAGATTCCAGGAGATCCTCAAGGGACTCGAGTACGCGCCTGTCGTCATCGACGACTGCTATCGCAAGTTTTCCTTCAATCACCTTCACGTCCCCCCGATCGGCGAGAGTGGGTAACCGGAATTCCTAGACGCTGAGACATGCGAACCAGGTCGGCCAGTGATTCCGCCGCCATCTTGTGCATGACTTTTCGACGGTGTATTTGCAACATGACCTCGCTGATACCCAGCTCAGCCGCCGCTTGTTTATTCAAAAGTCCACTGACGATAAGCGGCAGAACTTGGCGTTCGCGAGGCGTCAGCTCTGCGTATCGACGCTTGAGCAGCGCAATCTCGATTCTCTCGACGCGAGCCGCTGAGTCCTGAGTGATTGCGGCGTTAATCGCTGCGAGCAAATCTCTCTCGCTGATTGGCTTGGTTAGAAAGTCGATGGCGCCATGCTTAATCGCCTGAACGGATGACGGGATGTCGCCATGTCCCGTCAAAAAGACAATCGGGGGGTGATCTCCCGACGCGATCTGCTTTTGGAGATCAAGGCCGTTGATATCCGGGAGTTCGACATCAAGGATGAGGCACGATGGGATATCCAACTTATCCGCGCCGACATATTCTCCGGCCGATGCGAACGTGATGGCGCGCATGCCATGCGACGCAAGAAGGTCGCCCACTGCTTCCCGGACGCGGTCATCGTCATCCACGACATAGACTATATATTCAGACGTCTTCATCTCGCCGCTTTCGTTTTCCTTGGCAATGAGTACGCGCGATGGTCCACGTGGTTTGCGCTCCCGGGGCGCTTCTGCTTACATCGAAACGGAAAATGATTATACTTTCTAAGTCTAGAGACTCTTGATTTAGCTCAGCGTTGAGAGGCGCCGTGTCGAGTTACCGGCTGGGCGCCCCTCCCGCGACGCCTGCCGCCGCCCATCGCCCTCGATCTACCTTCGGCCTGCCATTTCTTTCGGCAGACTAGCGGTCACGCGCTCGTTTGGCAGCCTATGGAAATCCATGTACGTAAGCGGACCGGCAAGTTTTAGTGGTTGTGCGGCATCGGGCCCTTAGGGCTCGCGTTGAAACGCTTCGGAGCCAAACTGCGGCAGCCTATCGCTCAAACGTGGAAACTCACTTCGGCGGGATAACAGCCGAATCCATGAGTGATTCCATGTCGTTAGTCGTTGACGCGATTGAGGAATATTTGCGCTGATCGCGGGAGTGACGGTCGCGCTCGCGCCGCTCCTTCCTCTCATACCGAACGACCGCACGAGGGGCAGCGGCGCCGTCGCCTTGAACCCGAGCCAATCGGGGCCATTGCTGGGTGTGCTGACGCTTACGGCGACTGTTGGCCGCCTCCTCCACGCTTTGCGCATTCAGTGAACCCCTGAGCGAGCGTGCGGGCCTCGATACGAGCGTGGCGGCTATATGCTGACCATCGCGACTCAACTAACGGGGACTTGCGGCGAAACCTGAGGCGCCAGCGGCAGGGTGAAAGCGACGACGGCGCCGCTCGTCTCGCCATTCCTGACCCAGACACGCCCGCCATGCGATTCAATAATTGAGCGGCAAATAGCGAGCCCCATGCCCATCCCCTGCCGTTTGGACGTGAAGAACGGCTCAAACACGCGCTCGGCGTCTCTGAACCCCGTCCCTGCGTCCCGAACTTCGATGCGGATTCCGTTTTGCCCGTCGCGGCAAGAGTTGATATGGAGCACACGCGCGCCCTCGCTCACGGCGTCCATGGAGTCGATCCCGTTTCGGATCAGATTCACAAGCACCTGCTGCACTTGAATGCGGTCTAGCGCGGCGGCCGGCAAATTCGGTTCGAGAGAGGTCTCGAGCCGAACGCCTTTGGTCGCCAATTCGGCGGCCATGAGCAGACACACTTCGTTGACAATGGGATTTATGTATTCGTGGGGGCGGGCTTGCGGCGCCTGGCGAAAGAGAGCGCGGATGCGACTGACGACATCTGCCGCCGAGTTGGCGTCGCGAGTAATACGCTCCATCGTGTTCTTGGCGCGCAAGATATTGGGCGGCTCGGCCGTCACCCAGCGAAGACATGCGTGGGAATTGGCTACGATAGCCGCCAACGGCTGATTCACTTCATGCGCAATCGACGCAGAAAGCACCGCCAAGCTCGCCGCCTGCGTCGCCTGCGCGAGCTTGGCTTCGGCAAGCTTTCGCTCGCTGATATCGCGAATAAATCCGTTGAAGGCCCATGTCCCGCCGACTCGATAGGAGGCAATCGACACCTCAACCGGGAATTCCTCGCCATTTTGACGGAGCGCCGAAATCTCGATACGCCGATTGAGCCAAGGCCCATCTCCGGAGGCCAGAAAGCGGCGCATTCCCTGATCGTGGCCGGAACGATAGCGCGCTGGAATCAGCAAATCGGCCATCCGACGGCCCATCGCCTCCTGGCGCCGCCAACCGAACATTGTTTCGGCTTGCGCATTCCATTCCGTAATCCGGCCTTTCTCGTCGATGCTCAGAACCGCATCCAGCGCCGTGTCCAAGATCTGACGCATCTTTGCTTCTCGTTCTTGGAGATCATTGTAGAGACGCATCTGCTCGTCGATGTCCAAGCAGATGACATTCCACTGCACGATCCCGCCATCGGTGTTGCGCATGGGCGCCGCCCGCGTTTCGACCCAGCGATATTCGCCATCGAACCGTCGCAGTCGGTGCCGGCGCGCGTAGGGTTCCCCCGTTGCCAAGCAATAGGCGTATTGTTGTTTGACGCCCTCCAGGTCCTCGGGATGAACTCCGGCGTCGAGAGTGCCATTCAATCGCGACTTTCCGGTGTCGTCTAGCTCTTCGAGGTTATACCCGAGGAATTCGCGTAGTCCCTTGTTGCGAAAGATCGGCTCGCCGTCGGGCTTGGCGCAATCGATCATTGCCGGAACCGTTTCGACGAGCCGCCAAAGCGCCCGTTCCCTCTCACGCAATTCCTCCTCAACCCGCACCTGGTCCTCTATGTCGTGACAAAGCCCAAACCACTGGACAATGTGCCCGTCTTCGTCCCGTAGCGGCTCCGCGCGGCCCGACATCCAACGATACGCACCGTCGGTGCGACGCAGGCGGTATCTTGCAGAGAAGGGTTCCCCCGTGACGAAGCATTGGCCGAGAACCTCAGCCACGCGCCCCGCGTCGTCTGGGTGGAACATGGTGGCGAACACCTCCTCCAATTGGTGCTTGTCGCCGACATTGAGGCCGAAAAAATCCGCCATTCGCTTGTTGACGAGGGTCGTTTCGCCATCAGGGCTCACTCGCCAAAGATTGCTTGGAACCATTTCCGCGAGCACCGAAAGTTCGCGCTCGCGCTCGCGCAGCCTGTTTTGTGCACGCATCTCATCATCGATATCGTGGCAGAGGCCATACCACTCGACGATGCCACCAGCGTCATCCCGCATCGGCTCCGCACGGCACGACATCCAGCGGTAGACGCCGTCGACCCGCCGCAGACGAAAACTGGCCGAGAACGGCTCGCCGGCGACGAAACAGCGGTTGAATTCGTGCGAAAGCCAGGAGACATCTTCGGGGTGAACCGCGTTCTGCCTGAGCGCCCCCAGGCGAACCATCCCAAGCCTATCCAGATCCACAGCGTCCGGGCCGAGGTAATCGATCATACGCCTGTTGAAAAACGTCGGCTTGCCATCCGAGGTGAGCCGCCAGACGTGGCCGGGAACCATATCCAGCAAATGCAAGAGCTCCCGCTCCTGTTTGCGCAAAGTCACCTGCGCAATGGTCATGTCTTCGATATCGACCGAGACGCCAAACCATTGGACGATGGCGCCGGCCTCGTTCCGCAGCGGCTCTGCTCGGCTTTCGACCCACCGATAAGAGCGATCCCCTCGCTGCTGGCGGTATTTCATTGCGAAGGGGGCGCCTGTCTCGATTGAGCGAGCGAGCGCCCGATCGACTTCGCGCCGATCTTCCGGGTGGATTGCAGTCAAATAACGCGATCCATCGGGCGCAACCAAATCTCTCAGGGTAATGCCGGTAACCTCGATGAGCCGCTTGCTGAGATAGGAGGGGATTCCCTCAGGCGTCATGCACCAGATGAGAGCCGGCACGGCGTCGACAAGCTGCTGAAGTTGCTGCTCGCTTTTGCGCAATGCCGCTTCGGACTGCTTCAAGTCTTCAATATCCACGCTTGTGCCGCACCACTGCGTGATGCGCCCCCCCGCGTCGCGCGACGGCTGCGCCGAATTTCGAAACCAGCGGAAGACGCCGTCCGCGCGTCGAAGACGGTGCTCGCAGTCATAAGGGTCTCCAGTCCTGAGGCTGTCGCCCCATTTGGACGCGGCGCGATGGAAGTCATCGGGATGTATGACCGCCTGCCAGCCGAACGGATTGCCATTTCGCGAAATGAGATCGCGACGTATGTCGCCAACATAGGCTATGACGCTCGGGCTCAAGTAGGTCAGATTGCCGGCCGGGTCGGTCGACCAGGCATGATCCCGCATAGTCTCGACGATTTTCAGCGCTAGCGCCGCGTCGCCCTCACTCACGTCTGTCGACATGGGCCGCTCGGCCATTGTTTTCTCCCGACGCGGGCGCCCAGCGGACGCCCTTGCGAAACCGACGTTATCCCTGGCGTTGCTGAGCGCATCTCACCATTTTGCACAGGCCGACAAGAGCGCTGCGAACATGCCCGCAAAGCGAGCGCCGACGATCACAAGCCGCAGTCGCATTGTAGCGCTCCTTTCTCTCCCCTTGAATATTCAATTGCGCAGCGCAACTGCGGCCAGCGCACTGGCCAACGAGCTCGTGTGTTCGAAACCCGTCGACGAATAGTCGCCAGGCGGCCGTCGCGGCGCCGTGCTGGCGGATAGATAGCACTCGCCAAACGGCAGGTGAAGCGACCATCGGGCGCGGGCGACAGCCTCCTCTCGCGACAACGGTGGGGCGAGTCCGCCCCGCCACCGGCCCGCAAGCGCTCAATCATACAACGCGCGGGTTCCCCCGCCAATTGCTGAGACGCTTGACTCGAGTTGTACGGCCTCGAGGCGAGTCGAGACTGCCTACCGGCCACAAAGACCTATCTCTGAGCACAATATGACAGTCGCGGGGAAGGCGCGATGATTGGCCAATTGGCGGGCGCCTTGTCGCGAACGTGCCGACGCGGCCCGGAGCCGTGGCGGCGCTGACGCCACGCTGGCGGACGAGGAGAGCAATATGAGTGCGCATGAAATCGTCACCAAAGCCGGAAGCGAACGCGCGGCGGCTACGGAGATCGCACGAGGGCCTCTTGAGGCACGCCAACGGCGCGAAACGAGAGCGCAGGAGGTTCTGCCGCACGCCGCCACGACTGCACGCGCAACGCTGGGCAAGACGCACCGACTTGCAAAACGACCCCCCTTTGATTGTGTGGCGCTGGTTTTGCAGGGCGGAGGCGCACTTGGCGCCTACCAGGGCGGCGTCTATCAGGGTCTCGCAGAAGCAGGCATTCACCCCGACTGGGTGGCGGGGATTTCGATAGGCGCCATCAACGCGGCGATCATCGCCGGCAATCCTGCGGAGTTTCGTGTCGCGCGACTGCGCGAGTTCTGGGAATTCGTCACTGCCAATCCTGCGCGCGGTTGGCTTGACGCATTCAGTTCCACCCTGCTTCGCGGCGACCTCGCGCGAGGGGTTTTCGGCCAAATCGCCGCCGCGGACGCGCTGGTGAACGGCGCTCCAGGGTTCTTCCGATTGCGCCAACTGAACCCGTGGTTAAGTTCCGCCGGCTCGCTCGAGGCGACAAGCTACTACGACACGACGCCGCTGCGCGCCACGCTTGAGCGACTCATCGACTTTGATCGAATCAATTCTGGACAAATGCAGTTCAGTGTCGGCGCAGTCAACGTGCAGAGCGGAAACTTCGCCTATTTCACCGACAGAACGCATCACATCGGACCGCAGCACATCATGGCAAGCGGCGCTTTGCCGCCAGGTTTCGCGGCCGTCGAGATCGACGGCGAACACTACTGGGACGGCGGATTGGTCTCCAACACCCCGCTGGAGTGGGTGGTTGAGAGACAAGAGCGTAGGGACATGCTGATATTCCAGGTGGATCTCTGGAATGCCAGGGGCGCCCATCCCGCCACGATCGCAAATGTGATGTCGCGGGAAAAAGAGATTCGATTCTCAAGCCGAACGCGAGCCGCGACAAACGCATTTCGGCGGCGCAGAAGGCTTGGTTCGGCGCTAGCGTCGCTTCTGGAACGAATGCCCGCAGACCTCAAGCGCGGGCCAGAAATGGCGCTGCTCGAAGATGCAGCGGACCTCAGCGTTTACAACATCATCCACCTGATTCACCGCGCCAGGAGCTTTGAGGGCGCATCGAAAGACTATGAATTTTCCCGCCTTGCCATGGAGGAACACTGGAAGGCCGGCTATCATGACGCCATCCGAACCCTGCGACATCCTGAAGTGCTGCAACGCCCAAAAGCGCTAGACGGCGTCTTCACGTTCGACCTCGCGGTCGACGGCCGCGAGTGAATTCCGCGCTCTCCCCCCCAAACAGAAAAGGCAACCTTCGCCATGAACGCAACCGAAATTCGAACTCGCGCCTTCGCCATGCCGCTGACCAGTCCCGCCTACCCGCCCGGCCCCTATCGCTTCGTGAATCGCGAATATCTGATTATCACTTATCGCACTGACCCGGAGAAGCTGCGCGCGGCCGTGCCGGAACCGCTGCAGGTCGATGACCCTCTGGTGAAATACGAATTCATTCGCATGCCGGACTCGACCGGATTTGGCGACTACACCGAGACCGGGCAGGTTATCCCAGTAAGATTCAAGGGCCGCAAAGGGTCTTACACCCATTGCATGTTTCTCAACGACGAGGGACCAATCGCCGCCGGTCGCGAGATTTGGGGATTTCCCAAGAAGCTTGCCGGGCCGCGGCTACACAAGGAAGTCGACACCCTGGTTGGCACGCTCGACTACGGTCCCTTGCGCGTCGCAACGGCCACCATGGGTTATAAGCACCTCGCGGCGGATCTCGACGCCGTAAAAAGAGGGCTCGCGGCCCCGAACTTCCTGCTCAAGATTGTCCCCCACGTCGATGGCCGCCCCCGCATTTGCGAGTTGGTGGAATATTCGTTGCTGGATATCAACGTGAAGGGCGCTTGGAACGGGCCGGGAGCGTTGTCGCTGGTTCCGCATGCGCTGGCGCCGATGGCGGAGCTTCCCGTCTTGGAGATTGTATCGGCGACCCACATCGTTGCGGACCTGACGCTCGGTCTGGGCGAGGTCGTGCACGATTATCTGCTCTGATAATCCCATCGTTGGTCTTGGACTTCTCTCGAAAGGAACGATTACTATGCGTCTCACGGATAAGGTCGCTGTCGTAACGGGCGCCGCAAGCGGCATCGGCAAGGAAATCGCCGCTCTGTTTGTTCGCGAGGGAGCGAAGGTCGCCATCGCCGACCGCAACCAGGCCGCAGCGGAACTCACCGCCCGCGAAATCGGCGGGCAGAACAAGCGGGCGATTGGAATCGGCATGGACGTGACAAACGAGCAACAAGTTGAGAACGGCATCGGCCAGCTTCTCGCGACCTTCGGGCGAATCGATGTGCTTGTGAGCAACGCGGGCATTCAAACTGTTGCGCCTCTGGAGGAATTCGATTTTGCGAAGTGGAGGAACCTTCTCGCCATCCACCTCGATGGCGCGTTCCTGACGACGCGGGCGGCCCTTCGCGAGATGTATCGAAGCGGCCGTGGTGGAAGCGTGATCTATATGGGATCTGTCCATTCCAAGGAGGCGTCCGCCCTCAAAGCGCCCTACGTAACGGCGAAGCATGGCCTGATTGGTCTCGCGAAAGTGGTCGCCAAGGAGGGCGCGCGCCACGGCGTTCGAGCGAATGTCATTTGTCCCGGCTTCGTGCGGACCCCCCTGGTGGACAAGCAGATCCCGGAGCAGGCGAAGGAACTCGGCATTTCCGAAGCCGAGGTCGTCAAGAACGTGATGCTCAGGGATACGGTCGATGGAGAGTTCACGACAACGGATGATGTGGCGCAGGCCGCCCTGTTCTTTGCAAGCTTCGGGTCGAATGCCTTGACAGGTCAATCGCTCGTCGTGAGCCACGGATGGTTCATGCAGTAGGTCGCCTCCGGCCCGCGACGGCAGTGCGCTCGCCGACCGCGCCGAATGCAGCCCGGCGCCAATTCTAATTGAGGCGGCACACCGCGAATACGGAGAGCGAGGATCGCGCACGACCGGCCACGGCAGGACTTTTCGGGTAACTCTCACTGTATCGTCCCCCTCCCGGTTCGGTGGGCGCCTGCCCGCCGAGTGCGCGATCTTGTCCATGAGGTCAGATCGGAGCCGGCGAGTATCGCATCGCAACGGATACGAGCGATCGGCGCGGACTAACGGCGCGCCCGATTCCGGTCCCGATAGTTGAACAACGCAGTCTGCTCGACGGCAACTTAACGAGGATTCGATGAGCGAAGCTAGGACACTCGAACCGCCGTTCATTGGCCCCGCTTCTGAGAAGGCGTCGTCAAAACCTCGTCCACGGGGCCGCGTGAAACGCGTGGCGGTCGCAGCAGCGATCTTGGCGGCGACAGTGGGCGCTACGAAATATGGGTACGGCTATTGGACGACCGGCCGATATATTGTCTCGACGAACGACGCTTACGTCCAGGCAGACTATACAACGATTGCGCCGAAAATTTCCGGCTATATTGATCGGGTGTCGGTCGAGGACAACCAGGTGGTCAAGGCTGGTCAAATCCTCGCACGTATCGACGACCGCGACTTCCGCACCGCGCGGGACCAAGCGCAATCGGATGTGAGCGCTTCCATGGCTGCCATCCGAAACATCGAAGCCGAAATTGATCTTCAGCACTCTGTCGTGGCGCAGGCCGAAGCGACTGTCACCGCGGACAAGGCGACGCTTGGTTTCGCCAAGGTCGATGCCGACAGGTATCGTCAACTTGCGAAGTCGGGAGCAGGTTCGCTTCAACGAGCGCAGCAGACCGAAGCGGCGAACAAGGAGGCCCAAGCGGGCCTGGTTCGTGATCGCGCTGGCCTCACGGCGGCGCAGGTGAGAATTGCCGTGCTGTCAACCGAACTCGAAAAGGGCAAAGCTCAGTTGGACCACGCCCGCGCCGTTCTGGCGCAGGCGGAGCTCAACTTAGGTTATACGGTGATCGCAGCGCCGGTTGGCGGCGCCGTTGGAGCGCGAACGCTGCGGGTCGGCGCCTATGTCGCCGCGGGAACGCCGCTGATGGCGATTGTGCCGCTCAAGGCCGTCTTTGTGGTCGCCAATTTCAAAGAGACACAGCTGACCGATGTCAGGCAAGGTCAGCCCGTCGACATCAGCGTGGACAGCTTCCCTGACCGATCATTCAAGGGCCGGGTCGATAGCCTATCGCCAGCCAGTGGCCTCGAGTTTTCTCTGTTGCCCCCAGACAATGCGACCGGCAATTTCACAAAAATTGTTCAGCGAATTCCCGTGAAAGTCATGCTTGACGACTACGGGGGCGGCGACCTTCTGCGTCCGGGTATGTCGGTGGAAGCTAGCGTCGACACCAAGGCGACGGCCGTCGCAATGCGGAAGCGGCCCGACACGGCGACGTCTGAAGCGATGGAGTCGCCCGCCGGTTGGTTGTCCGCGTTCAGTTCGCATCTACCGTCATCCTTGCTGGCTTGGGTCTTTCCTCGCTCCGCTGGCTAAGGGGAGCGCTTGCCAGGATCGCGATGGACATTGTCTCGGAAGATGGAGCGATTTCTATGGAAGCAGCCCCCTTCAAGGTCTGGCTCGCCGTTGTTGGCGCCACCCTGGGCGCCTTCATGGCGGTTCTTAACATCCAGATTGTCAATGCTTCGTTGGCCGACATTCAAGGCGGGATTGGCGCGGGGATTGACGATGGCGGATGGATTTCGACCTCTTATTTGATCGCAGAGATCATCGTCATTCCGCTGAGTGGGTGGTTGGCGCAGATTTTTTCCCTTCGCCGATATTTGTTAGCAAATGCGGCGCTCTTCCTTGTCTTTTCGGCGGCCTGCGCGTTGGCCCAGAACTTGGAGCAAATGATCGTTCTACGGGCAGTGCAGGGGTTTTCCGGCGGCGTTCTGATCCCGCTTGCCTTTACCATCATCATGACCATGCTGCCCAGGGCCCAGCAACCGGTTGGACTTGCGCTTTTCGCAATCTCTGCGACCTTCGCCCCCGCTATTGGACCGACGATTGGCGGATATCTTACCGAGAATTGGGGCTGGCAGTACGTCTTCTATGTCAACGTCGCGCCCGGCGCTATTATGCTCGCCCTGTTATGGTTCTCTTTGGAGCCGGCGCCGGCACGCCTGAAGCTGCTTCGCGATGGCGATTGGTTCGGGATCTCGACCATGGCGATCGGGCTCGCAGCGTTGCAGACGGTTCTCGAGGAAGGCAACAAGGACGATTGGTTCGGTTCGCCCTTCATCGTGAAGTTGTCCGTCGTCGCTTCGGTCGCGCTCCCGATGTTCATTTTGATCGAGCTCAGAGTCGAGCGACCCCTTCTTAACCTGCGCCTGCTGTTTCGCCGAAATTTCGGTTTTGGAGTCATCGCCAATTTCATGCTGGGCGTTGCGCTGTATGGTTCGGTCTATATCCTGCCGGTCTATCTGGCCCGTATTCAGGGTTACAATTCAGAGCAAATAGGCAATGTGCTTGCCTGGACCGGTTTGCCGCAGCTTATCCTGATTCCCCTCGTGCCTCGCTTCATGAAGAGATTCGATGCAAGATTGGTGATCGCTTTCGGCTTTGCGCTTTTTGCAGGCAGCAACCTTTTGAACGTTGGCATGACTGCGGATTATGGCGCCTCGCAGTTACTGTGGCCGAACATTGTGCGAGCCATCGGCCAGGCGCTCTGCTTTGCGCCACTCTCGGCAGTCGCAACCGCGGGGATTGAAAAGGCAAACGCGGGATCGGCCTCCGCGCTTTTCAACATGACGCGCAATCTCGGCGGCGCGATGGGCATTGCATTGCTGCAAACGTTTCAGACAAAACGGGAGCAATTTCATTCCAATGTCCTGAACGTTTCGGTGACGAACTTTGCCGCCGCTACCCGCCTCCGCATCCAGGAGCTCACCGGCTACTTTGCGGGTCACGGAACCTCGGACCGGGCGGCTGCGACCCATAAGGCGATCCTAACCATTGCGGCGGACATTCGCAGGCAGTCGAACATCATGGCGTTTAGCGACACATTTTTCCTGCTCGGGATCGTGCTGCTCGTTGCTCTCGTCTCATCGTTGCTTCTGCGCAAGCCACGCGTCATTGAGGCTGGCCATGCGCACTAACAGCGGGGCAGCTTTTAATGCGGTGCGCATGGCGATGCCCGCGAACTGCGGGCGATTGCCGGCGCATGCCAGACAGGCCGCGCGGCGGCGAGTGGTGGCGGCCGTCCGCTTGTGCAGGGGCTGAGCTGGCGCCGCCTCGTGCTCGGCTTAGGGTCCCGATTCGAAATTATCTGGCGGAATGTCACGCTCTTGCGGGCCAACTGGCGACGAGTTGGACGGAGGCCATAAAGAGCCATGCAGCGGCTGAACCGATGGCGTTCTCGTCGGAGCCAATTTAGGACGCCGATCAGGCGAATATTCGAGGCCGATTGACACCCAGGTCGACTTCGCCCGGTTCGAACTCGAGGTACTTCCTTGGCGGCATGTTCCGCAACCTCGGCGACCTGAACCGGCAATGGCTGGACATTGTCGTCAGCCGAACGTTCACGCCACCAACCATCGCGTCGTCAGCGAAGCTTTCGCCGAGGAGAAGGCGTTGCTGCGGCCGCTGCCGGCGGCGATTTCCGAACCAGGCGAGGTGTCGCGGAGATCGCGCGGCACGAGGAGATTTGCAGCATATCTCGCCGCCCGCCCGCACAGCGCGTCGTCGCTTCCATACTCTTAAATAGGTGGGCGTCCGCATCGGCGGCCACCGGCGAGACACTCTGCGCCTGCGCTTGCGGCCTCAACTCGCGGGGGAACTCGCAATAAGCCCAATATCGTTGAGCGCCTTTGCCGACGCGATGAGCCGCACCGCGATGCGGACCAGGAGTCGCTAGCCGATCCTGAGCGGTGTCCGGGCTTACGGCCGCATGCGAAGCCGGTACGCCATCGACGGGCGACTCGGCGTCACAGCTCGATCACCGCCGCTCCAACGATCTGCCGGCTTTCGAGGTCGTGATGCGCCGTTACGATATCGTTGAGCGAATAGGTGCGCGCCGGGCCGACGTCCAAGACGCCCTTGCGGATAGCATCGAACAAGTCGGCCGCGCTCGTCTCGATCTGCTTCCGGCTCGCCGAATAGACATGTCGGCCCGGCCACGTGAGGTGCAATGCCTTCGGCGCCAGAAGGAAGGGATCGAACACCGGCGGCGGGCCCGACGCCTGGCCGAACGCCGCAAGCACGCCTCGCGGCCGCAGCACCTCAAGCGATTTCAGGAAAGTGTCGCGACCAATAGAATCGAACACCGCGGCCACACCTTCGCCGCCGGTTAGATCCTGTACGCGGGTAACGAAGTTCTCTTTCCCGTAATTTATGACCTCGAAGCAACCGGCGCGCCTTGCCGCCGCAGCCTTCGCCTCGCTCGACACCGTGCCAATGACGCGCAAGCCGAGCGCGCGCGCCCATTGCGCGAACAGGAGTCCGACCCCTCCCGCTGCGGCATGGAACAGAACCGTATCGCCGCGCTGCAAAGGCGCTACTTCCTTCAGGAGCATACGCGCCGTTACGCCGCGCAGGAACGACGCCGCAGCCTGCGTGTCGCTCACGCCATCGGGAATGCGTACAAGCCGATCGGCGGGATAAACGCGAACGGTAGCGTACGCGCCCAGGGGGCCGTCGGCGTAGACCACGCGGTCGCCCACGGAAACGCCGCTCACGCCTGGCCCAACCGCCTCGACAACGCCCGCTCCTTCGTTGCCGAGGATCGCCGGAAGCTCCGGGGCCTGGAACGTGCCACGGCGGAAATAGACGTCGACGAAATTGAGCCCAATCGCCGTGTGCTGGATCAGCGCCTCTCCTGGCCCCGGAACTGGGGTCTCGGTTTGCTCGACGGTGAGGACCTCGGGCGGGCCGTACCCGTAGATGCGGACTGCGCGCTCCATCAGTTCAACTCCTCACTGAATGCCGTGATGTTAGTTTGTATCGCCATCGTCTCGCCGCTCGCGCATAAAGGCGCCGGCGACCTCGCCGGCCGACGCGACAAGTGACGGCGACCCGCGATTCCCCGACGCGAAACGGGAGCGGTCGCCGCGCCAAGGCCATGGCTGCGTTCAGAAATCATTGCGACGCGATGCAACAGTCGCGTCCGCACGATATGGCCAAGCCCGTCCGCGGCCGGCGACCCCTTGGCTCCAAGCGGATCCTGCGCCCGGCTCGCGGCCGCTGGTCCCGAAACGTGCGCCGATCACTTGGCCGGCAACACGGCGTTGACGCCTTTCTTCTTCATCATGACGACGAGGAATTTTGCAGGCTTTGTCGAACTCGCGTTGCGTCCGACTGTGTGCACGTCATTGGGGCCCTCGTAGAACGTCTGTCCCCGGGTCAGGGTAACTTCCTTACCGCCCTGGACCTGCTCGACGATCATCCCTTCCAGTACGTAGATAAAGGCGTACGCATTGTGCCGATGGATGGATTCCACGGCGCCGGGCGGATATTCGACGGTGAGCATCACCATTTCTTTGCCAGGCTGATCGGCGAGGTCTTTGTGCATGAGGCGAGTCACAACTGGCTGTGGCGCCGCGTGCAGCGTGAGGGGCGCGCCGTATGCGAGAAAGACCGTTGACGCAAGAAGCCGAAGGTCTGACACGACTCACTCCATGGGTGTGAAGAGTCGACTCCGCGGGAAGCGAGGCGAAGACGAACCTGGCTCTCTCGCTTATTCCTTGATGACGGCGCGCAGATCGGAATCGACGGCGTGCGTCGCGCACATTCCGTGTGGACCCCAGTCCTTGAAATAAAACCACGCACCGTCATTCGCCGTGATCGTCTTCATCTCCGTCTTCTCCTGGCCGCCTTAAGCGCCAGGACTCCTTTTCAAGAAGCCGTCCTTGCTTCGGCGGAGGCGGCTTGCGGCGCCTTCTTGTGAGCGAGGAGCCATTCGTCGAGGCCGATGCGGCCGAGACGGGCTTCGCCCAGCGGAACGAGCGAACGCTCCCCGACCTGCGCGCCCCAATACGGGGCCTGCGGATCGCCGACCACTTGGCGAGGGTCGCCAATCGCCTTCAGATAGCGGGCGACGAACTCGTTGAGCGGCGCCCGCTCCGGGCCGGCGATCTCGACAAGCCCGTCCTGGGACTTGTCTAGCGCCGCGGCAGCGACGAAGGAGGCCACGTCGTCCGCGGCGATGGGCTGGAACAGGACCGGTGGAACCCTGACCTTGCCTTCCACCATGCTCGAGTCGGCGATGCCGCCCAAAAACTCCATGAACTGGGTCGAGCGAACGATCGTGCAAGGGATGCCGGAGGCTTCGATCAGTTTCTCTTGGGCGAGCTTGGCGCGGAAATAGCCGTTGTCGGTCCGGTCGATTGCGACGATGGACAGCGCGACGTGACGCCGAACGCCCGCCGAGGTTTCCGCGGCAAGGAGGTTGCGCTCGGAAGTCCGGAAGAACTCCAGCACGGCCTTGTCTTCGAATGAAGGCGAATTGGCGAGATCGACCACCAAATGCGCTCCGGCCAAGGCATGCGCGAGCCCTTCGCCGGTAATGGTGTTGACGCCGGTGTTTGGAGCAGCGGCGACGACCTCGTGTCCGCGCCTGCGCAGGATCGCGACGGTCTTCGAGCCGATAAGGCCGCTGCCTCCGATGACGACGATCTTCATGGTTGCTCCGTCCTCTGTTGATGGATTCAACGATAACCGCGCCAAAGGTGCGCCTTCAGCGACACCTTCGATACCATCCCCGCGTATAGGTCGGTCTCGCCGATCGTTGCTTCGCCGCGCGACTCTGGTCATCGTCGCTGAAAGGCTTGGTGAGGAAGTGGCTCCCCAGTCCAGGAGATCGCACGACGCCTCGCGAATGCGCGCGCCGTCATCGACAATCAACATCATCGGATCGATGGCGTTCATACGGCAACCGGACCCTCAATGGGCAGGACAAAGATGAAGCTCGCGCCATGGGCATCGTTGCTCTCCACCCAAAGCCGGCCGCGATGCGACTCCACAATGGAGCGCGAGATGGCCAGGCCCATCCCCATACCGTTCTCCTTAGTCGTAAAGAAGGGGTCGAAGATCTTGTCGGCGTCCTCAAAACCTGGCCCGGTATCACGCACCTCGATCCGAACGGCGTCGCCATCTCTGGAGGCACGCACAGCTAACAGTCGCTCCCTCGAATCTGCCGCCATAGCCTCCACGGCGTTGCGCATGAGGTTGATGAGAACCTGCTGAATTTGAACGCGATCTATGGCCAGAGGCGGTACGTCTTGCTCAACTTGCACGTCAAGCAGCACGCGATGACGCAGCGCCAGATCCAGGATCGAACGCTCCGCGTCCGAAATAATCGACGTCAGCGACGACCCGCCACGCACCCGCACTTTCTGTCTGAACAGAGCGCGTATGCGACTTACGACATCGGCGGCGCCGTTCGCATCGCGGATGATGCGTTCGACGGTTGTCTGAGCACGCTCAAGATTCGGCGGAGCGGCCCTAAGCCAACGCTGACACGCATGCGAATGTGCAACGACGGCAGCCAGAGGCTGATTCACTTCATGTGCAATTGACGCAGCAAGCTCTGCGAGACTTGCGGCCTCGCTCGCGCGCGCGAGGCGTTCGTGCGCTAAACGCAGTTCCTCTTGCGCTCGCACTTCGGCGTCAATATCAAGACAGGTCACGTTCCACTGAACGATTGCTCCCTGGGCGTCGCGCATTGGCGCCGCGCGCGTGTCGACCCAGAGATACTCACCGTCAAAACGCCGCAAGCGATGACGCCGCGCGTAGGTCTCACCCGTGGCCAGCGAATGGGCGTAAAGCTTCTTCACGGCCGCCTCGTCGTCGGGATGGACGCTGTCGTTCAGCGGGCCGTTCAGGCGCGCCTTTTCCGCGCCATCCAATTTGTCAGGCTCAAAACCGAGAAACTCGCGCAGTTGCCGGCTGCGATACATCGGTTCTCCGTCCGGCGCGGCGCAATCGATCATGACCGGCAGCGTTTCTACGAGCTGCCAAAGCTTTCGCTCACTTTCGCGTAGCGCCTGCTCGGTGCGCTTTCGTTCGGTCAGATCGAGGATGAAGGCGACCCCTTGTGTCGAAATCCCCTCGAAGCAGGCGCCGCCGATCAAGATCGGCACGCGGCTGCCGTCTTTTCTGAAATACTCCTTCTCACGGGCCTGCATCTTGCCTGTGCGCGCCAGCTCCGCAGCCTCTTCACGGGCGTGAATCTCCTGCCATTCTGGCGGCGTCATCGCAAGCCAATCAAGCCCGGCCTTCAGGTCTTCACGGTCGTATTGGACCATGCGGAGAAATGCGTCATTGGCGTCGATAAGCGTGCCGGATAAGTCCCAAATGACGATGCCGATAATGTCGGAATCGACGAGGCGGCGAATCTTGGCCTCGCGTTCTTCAACATCCCTATAAAGGCGCATCTGATCATCAATATCATGACAGAGGCCGTGCCACTGAAGAATTCGTCCGCATTGGTCGCGCGATGGCTCCGCCGAGCTGGACATCCAACTATAGACCCCGTCGGCGCGGCGCAGTCGGTATCGTGCCGCGAAGGCCTCCCCGGTTTCTAAGCTGCGGGCAAGCGCTTCATTGAATGATGCGAGATCGTCCGGATGAACGACAACCTGCATTAATTTCCCGAACCCTCTCGGCCCCGAATATTTCGCGTTCATCACGTCCGGCCCGAGATAGTCTATCATGCGTTGGTTGAAGAATGTCGGCTCGCCCTCCGGAGTAAGGCGCCAAACATGGCTAGGCGTCATGTTTACGAGATGCGAAAGCTCGCGTTCCCGCGCCTGCAGGGCCTCCATGCTTTGGCGCAGCGTGGTTGTGGCCAGATGATGTTGTCTGGATATGGCCGCAACCATTAACGCCGAGAGCGCGGAGATCGCCAAGAAGAGCTGTAGCTCGATCAGCTTTTCCCGCTGCGAGGCGGCATCGCCTGCGAATTGCCCGGTTCCGGATATCGTGAAAGCCGTTGTGACGAGCACGAGAGTGATCAGCGCGACGACGGCCCCCCTAAGTTCGAAACGCACGGCTGCCCACAGCAAGGGTGGCAGGATGAGGTAGGCGAACGGCAGGCGCCCGCTCTGCGAAATGATCGCGACAGCCAAAAAGACAAGTCCGAGAGCGGAAGCCTCGACCCAACGCGCTTTTGACAGCCGGGAATTGTCGCGCCATGTGCGAAGCACGCCGATCACCAAAGGCGTGACGATTAGAATGCCGGTGGCGTCGCCGATCCACCACAGCAGCCAGGCCGCCCCGAATGATTGATTCCTTATGTGAAATGCCGCAAGCGTCGCGGCGCCCACAGTCGCGCTAAGAGCCGGTGCGACACCGGCCCCGAACACAAGAAACGCCAGCACGTCCCGTGGCGTATCCAGACGAAGCGATCGACCGGAGGCACGGTTCACCAGGCACGCTCCAACCGCCGCTTCCAGCGCATTGCCCAAATACATAATGAAACTGGGAAGCGGTGGGCTTTGGAAGAAGCAAAGTTGTCCAAGCATTTCGGCAAGGCATCCGGCAAACGCCCACCAAGGCCAGGTACGCTTCGGCGTGCTTATCAGCGTCGCCATGAACATGCCCCCTGGCGGCCAGATCGATATGTTCGTGCCAGGCACTATTCCCAATACGTCGGCGAGCGCGCAGCCGAGAAAGTACGCAACGAAGAAAAGTCCAAGTTGGATCAGTTTGGGGCGGGATGACCAAAGCGAGATCATAGGCTGCTCCTCCCGCGAGGCGCTCAACCCGCGGCTTCGTCGCTTAGCCTAGCACTTTCCCCCACGCTCTGGCTCGCCCCGTTCATCCCGCAAGCTAGCACTTGCCCTCGCGACCGCCACCCTATGGAAATCTATAGGCAGCCCGGACCCCGGTCTGGTCCGCGCTGGCATTGAGACCAACCTTCGCAAGCACATGTTTGCGAATAGCTTTCGACAGGCGCCCGATGAACGAGCGCTTCGTTGTGAGCAGCCCACACTCTCTAAAAAGGCAGCCTTTTGCAGCCCAATAGCTGCCGAGATGGTCAGCGGCCCACCAGATCCTCATCGGGGCGCAGAGGTTCCAGCGTGCGTCAGCGCGCCTCCGTCGCAGGCTGAGCAACCTCCACAGCCCCCAGCGATTGAAGGATGCGGTCGAGGCTATCGGGCTTCAGTCTGATGTAGCCGCGGTAGGGGTGGCTGAGTTCAAGAATAAGAAAGGCGGCCGTTGCAATGCCTGTGGCTCCCGCGAGATGCGCGCACACGGTCACTACGTTCGGCGGCGCCAGGAAACCGTCCCCGAAGAACAGAAGCGCCGCCCAGAACACGACGATGTCGAGCACACGCGAGGGGAATGGGCTTTCGAGCCGGATCAGCATCGCCGCTTGAGTTTCGTGATACTTGCGCGCCAGTGCGCCTGCCGCCTCGAACACGCGCTGGCGCTTCTCGTCAGAGAGTCGCGTGTTGTCGAAATAGTGGCTGAGGTTGGATCGGGTCTTTTTGATCTCGGCTATCGTCAGCATGCGTGGGCCACCGTCGCCGAAGAAGCGGTCGCGCGATCGTTGTAGCGAGGCGCGCAGTCCCCGGCGTCCGCCCGCCGCCTCCGCCCCGCACTGCTCCAGCAACAAATCGACCTCCGCGATAAGAGGCCCGAGCGAAAACGCTTCCAACTGCTGGCCCATGAACACGGCGAATGCAGTCCAGATCAGCAGGCCGAGCACCAGGGCCAACAGCAGCGCTATCACGCCAGTCATCGCGCCGACGCCGCTCCTTGACGCGTTCAACATGTCGGAGGGGACGAGACCGTGCAATCCCATGCCGACGAGGCTTGCGACGAACAAGACCCCCCCGATTACAAGCGAGCGACCGATCGCGTCCAAGGCATTCCCTCGCGGTATGTTGTAGCTATCCCATTGTTGAACCGAATTCCCTCGGCGTCAAATTGAGAGGCATGCCGAAGCCGCGCGTCAATGCCGCGCCGCTCGGCGCGCCCGGGCCACTCGGCGATCTTCGCCAAGCCGGCAGCGGCGCAGGCGTCGACCCTCTCGCCTGTGGGGCGCCGCCTACGCCGCGCGCAGCAAAAGCTCGCCCTCGACGATCCCGGCGCCGGCGTCCAAGCGTGCCCGCCAGCAACCCGTCGCGCGCCGCAACGGGATCGTCGCCGAAGCGCGTATCCGGCCGTTCGAGCGCTGTCAGCACGCCCTCGACATCGCCCGGCGCCAGCAGCGCGCGCGTCGCCGGATCGGGAACGAAGGCCGCCAACAGCGCCGGCTTCAGATGCCGGGTGAACCACAGTTCGAAAACCGCATCCGGCCCGGACTCGGCGCCGAGCCGGCGGTCCCAATCCAGCAGCATGTCGCGCGCGGCGGCGAAGTCTTGGCCCGCAGCAGCGAAGTCTTGGCCCGCGTCGGGCTCGATCAACCGCAGAAGACTTTCCAATCGCGCCGCTGGCTGTGAGAACACCTCGGTCTGCGCGGCGAGCGCGGCGGCAGCCGCCAGCCGCCCGAGCCCGCGCTTGCGCCAAAGGTCGATTTGCCAGAGACGGTCGCGCGCGGCGTTGAAGCCCTGCACGAAGACCAGATCGTCCTCATCGGCGGCGCGCAGATGCGCGATGCCCCAGGGATCGACGAGGATTTCGGCGTCCGCCTTTCAGGCCGGCGATGGCGAGGATCTCGCACGTGGGTTCGCCCGGCGCTTCCGATTTCCTTGACATCGCCGCCCTCGCCGTCAAGTCCCGTTCAAAATAAACGCCGCGGCCCGGCTTCCCAGCATCAGCGCGGCGGCGTTGGTGTTGCCGGAGACGATGAACGGCATCGCCGCGCAGTCGATCACGCGCAGCGCCTCGACGCCGCGCACGCGCAAGCGCGGATCGAGCACGGCGAGGCGATCGTCGTCGCGCCCCATGCGCGCCGTGCCGACGGGGTGATAGTTGGTCTTGACCATGCGCTTAGCGTAGGGCGCGAGGTCGGCGTCGCTCGTCACCTGCGCGCCGGGCAGCATTTCCTCGCGCACCAGCGAGGCCAGCGGCGCCTGGGCGAGAATGCGGCGAGCGTAGCGCATCGCCGCCAGCGTCAACCGAAGATCCTCGGGATCGCCAAAAAAGTTGCTGTCGACGACCGGCTTATCTGCGGGGTCGGCCGAGCGCAACTTCACCGATCCCCGCGCCTTCGGGCGCAGCAAGCATGGCGTCAGCGTGACGCCATGCGTCGGTTGGACGTTCTTGACGTCGCGGTCCAGATAAACCGTCGGCACGCAATAGAGCTGGATGGTCGGGCGCTCGCCGCCATCCGGGTCGACGAAGGCGCAGGCCTCGACGCCGGTGGTGGCGACCGGCCCGGTTTGGAACAGCAAATATTGCATGCCGTTGCGCAGCATGCGCCAGCCGCGATCCTGACCGAAATAGCCGCCGGGCGCGCGCAGCGAACTGATGATCGGCGCCTCGTGGTGGTCCTGCAAATTCTGCCCGACGCCGGGCAGATCGCACACCACCGGCAGGCCGAGCGCCGCCAGAGCATCGGCCGGCCCCAGCCCCGACAGCATCAGCAATTTCGCCGTGTTGTAAGTTCCGCACGCCACCAGCACTTCCGCGCCCGCGTAGGCGCGGCGCAGGACGCCGCCCTGCTGGTATTCGACGCCGATGGCGCGGCCGTTCTCGATCAGCAGGCGCGACGCCGTCGCCTGCGTCGCCAGAGCGAAGCGGCGGTCGCGCCGGATCTGGGCGAGAAAGGCGCCGACGGCATGGCAGCGCCGGCCCCGCCCGATCGTGTGCGGCATCGGCCCGACGCCGGCCTGACGCGCGCCGTTGAAATCCGGGTTGTAGCTGACGCCGAGCCCTTGGGCGGCGAGCATGAACGCTTCCGTCAGCGGGTCGATGCGGCCGGGGTCTGAAATCCACAGCGGGCCGTCGATGCCGTGATAACAGTCGTTGATCTTGGTGTTGCGCTCCAGGGCGCGGAAATGCGGCAGCACCTCCGCGTAAGCCCACCCGGCCCCGCCTAGGAAGGCGTCCCAGCCGTCGTAGTCCTCGCGCTGGCCGCGCATATAGACCATCGCGTTGACGGAGCTGCCGCCGCCGAGAATGCGCGCCTGCGGCACGATCGGCGCGCGTCCGTCGAGTTGCGGTTGCGCAATCGTCTGGTGCATTTCGAGGACGTCTTCACGGGCGAGATATTTCATGTAGCCAGCGGGCCATTGCAGGATCGGCGGCTGCTTTTCCTGCCCGCGCTCGATCATCAGGACGCGCGCGCCGCCGTCGCGCACCAGCCGGGTCGCGGCGACGCAGCCGGCGGAGCCGCCGCCGACGACGATGTAGTCGTAATGCTCCGCCATGCGCCTACGCCCGCCGGGCGAATTCGGCCAGGCGCCGGTTCCACGCGGCGACAAGCGGCCAGAACTCGGTGTAGATCGCCCGCAACTCGCGGTAGCGCTGGACATTGGCGGCGATCGGCTCGAAGCGCGAGACGATCTCGCCCGCCATCGCCTCCGACGCCTGGCGCAAAGTCGGGCTCCAACCGGCGCCCTTGGCCGCCGCCATGCCGGCGCCGAGCGCCGAGGCTTCGGCAGTGGTCGAGCGAAACACCGGCTTGGCGCTGGCGTCGGCGAGAATCTGCAACCACAGATCGGAGGCGGCGCCGCCGCCGATGGCGACGTAATGATCGAGCGCGCAGCCCGACTCGCGCGAGGCCTGCTCCATGCAAACGGCGATCTCAAGCGCGATGCCTTCGAGCGTGGCGCGATGCAGGTGCGCGCGCTTCGTCGAGCCGCTGAGGCCAGCAACCACGCCGCGCGCGTCGCCGTCCCAGTGCGGCGTCATGCAGCCCTGCCAATAGGGCACGACAATGACGCCGCCCGCGCCAACCGGCAGCCGCGCCGCCTCGGCCTCCAGGCCCACGAACGCCTCACGGCGCTCAGCGCCGTCGCGGCCGAACATTTCCGTCAGCATCCAATCAACGACGAACGTGCCGCCGCGCAGGCACATCTCGTAAATATAGCCATCGTCGGCGACCGCCGTCTCGGTGCGGAAGGCGCGATTGATCGCCGGCGCCGCGCCATAGAGGCCGGCGACCGCCGCCGTGCCGAGATTGGCGTAGGCGCGCCCCGGCCGCAAAGCCGCGACCCCGGTCGCCGCGCATTGCCCGTCGCCGCCGGCGGCAAACACCGGCAGACCCGCCGGCAGCCCCGTCGCCGCAGCGGCCGCGCCCGTCACCTCGCCGATCCGCTCGCCCGGCCGGGCGAGGCTCGGAAGCTGAACGCGCGCGAGGCCCGCCGCTTGCAGGATGTCGTCCGACCAGTCGAAGGTGCGGATATCGAGCAGGCCGGTCGGATCGGCCGACGCGGTGGAGGCGACCCAGCGGCCGGTCAGGCGAAAGCTCAGAAAGGCGTGAACGTCGGCGAATTTGTGCGTGCGCGCGAAGATCTCCGGCTCATGCTCGCGCATCCACAGGATGCGGAACAGGCAGGGAATGACGTCGAGCGGCTTGCCGTTGATGGCGTGCAAGCGCTCGGCCCCAAAGGTCTCGCCGAAGTCGCGCACCTGCGGCTGGGCGCGGTCGTCGAGCCACACCATGCCCGGCCGCAGCGGCTCGCCGGTTTCGTCGAAGGCGGCGAAGGTCTCGCGCTGGTTGGAGATCGCGAGGCCGGCGACGCGCCGCGCATCGATCTTGGCGCAGAGTTCGCGCAGCGCCACCTCGGTCGAGTGGCGCCAATCCTGCGGCGCCTGTTCGAAATAGCCGGGTTCGGGATTGGCGAGCGCAATCGCGGCGCGCCCTTCCGCAACCGCGCGGCCGTGCGCATCGAAGGCGATGGCCTTGGTCGCCGAAGTGGAGGAATCCACCCCGATGACGAGATCCCGCTGCATGCGTTGCCTCCTGTTATTCAGGCGGTCGCCGCCGCGCTTGTCGCAGTGCGCGCCGCCATCCAGCGGTCGAGCGCCGCGATCTCGTCGGCGCGCATCCGCAGACCGGACTTGGTGCGCCGCCAGACGACATCCTCGGCCGTCAACGCAAATTCGTGCTGCATGAGATAGACGACTTCGGCTTCCGTCAAATCGCCGCCGAATGTGCGCCCGAGATCGTCGCGCCGGCGCGCCTCGCCGAGCAGCCGCCGCGTCAGCGTGCCGTAGTGGCGCACATAGCGGCGCGCCTCTCGCGAGCTGAGGAAGGCGTATTCGCGCCTAAGCTCGGCGGCGAGCGCTTCGGCGCCGTCGATGGCGAAATCGCCGCCCGGCAGGCGCGCGCGCGCCGTCCAGCCAGCGTTGCGCCCGGCTAATGGCAGCGCCGCGCCGAGCTTGTCCAGCACATCTTCGGCCAGCCGCCGGTAGGTGGTGATCTTGCCGCCGAACACGTTGACGAGCGCCGGGCGCTCGCCGTCGAGTTTCAGCACATAATCGCGGGTGGCGTCCTTGGCCGCGCTGGCGCCGTCGTCGTAGAGTGGGCGCACGCCGGAATAGCTCCAGACGACGTCGCGGCGGGCAAGCACCGTCTTGAAGTAGCTGTTGGCGGCGCCAATGAGATAGCCGATCTCGGCCTCGCTGGCGCGCACCTCGTCGAGGTCGCCGGAATAGTCCCGGTCGGTGGTGCCGATCAGCGTGAACGCCTCCTCGTAGGGGATGGCGAAGAAGATGCGGCCATCGGGATTCTGGAAGAAATAGCAGCGCTGGTGATTGTAGAGCCGGCGCACGACAATGTGCGAACCCTGCACGAGCCTGACTTTCGCCTTGCTGTCGGCGCCGGCGATGCGGCCGATCGCCTCGCCGACCCAGGGGCCGGCGGCGTTGACGATCGCCCGCGCCCGCGCCGTCTCGCGGCCGGCGGGGCCTTCGAGGTCGAGCCGCCAGAATTCGCCCTCGCGCTCGGCGCCGAGGAAGGCGGTGCGCACCCTCACGTCGGCGCCGCGGTCCGCCGCGTCGCGTGCGTTGAGCACGACGAGGCGGGCATCCTGCACCCAGCAATCGGAATATTCGAAGCCGAGCCGCGACACGTCTCGCAAGGCCAAGCCGGCGGCGTCGCGGTCGAGGCGCAGCGTGCGCGTCGGCGGCAACAGCCGGCGGCCGCCGATGTGGTCGTAAAGAAACAGCCCCGCGCGCAGCATCCAGGCCGGACGCAGGCCCGGCCGGTGCGGCAGCACGAAACGCATCGGCCAGATGATATGCGGCGCGATCGCCCACAGCGCTTCGCGCTCCTCCAGCGCGTGGCGCACAAGGCGAAACTCGTAATGTTCGAGATAGCGCAAGCCGCCGTGGATGAGCTTGGTCGAGGCCGAGGACGTCGCCGAGGCGAGATCGTTCCTTTCCACGAGCAACGTCGCGAGGCCGCGCCCCGCCGCGTCGCGCGCCACGCCGGCGCCGTTGACGCCGCCGCCGATCACCGCGATGTCGAAGGCCGCCGTCATGGCGCCGCCGCGCGGCGCGCCGCGATCAGGCGCTCAGCCACCTCAACGAAGCCGCTGCCGCCCGGCCCTTGCGTGACATAAGCGGGCGGCGCCTCGATCTCGTCGGCGAAAGCTCGGACGCCGGAGACGCCGCAGGCGAGCGGGAAGAAGGCGAACATCGGCGCATCGTTGGGGCTGTCGCCCACGAAGAGGGCGCGGTCGCGCTCAGCGTCGATGTCGAGCCCGAGAACTTCGCGCGCGAAACGGCGCGTCATGGAAAGCTTGTCATAGGCGCCATACCAACCGTTGACATGGATCGAGGAAATCTTGGCGGTTGCGCCCTCCTCCTCGAATATCTGTTGAATGCGCTTGATCGCCTGGCGCGGCAGCGGCGCGACATCCTCGCAGAAGTCGATAGCGAGATCGGCCTCGCGATAGGCCTGATCGGCCGAAACGCCGGCGCCGGGAACCTCGGCGAGCACGCGCGCGCGCACGCGCTCCAGGCGGCGGTGGTTTTCGGCCCGCTCGGCCGCGGTAGCGGCAAAGGCGCGGCGCATCTTCCGGTTCGCCACGTCATAGGCGAAGTAGAACGCGCCATTCTCGCCAACGACGCCGGCGACCGGCCAGAAGCGGGCGATCATGTCGCACCAACCGGCGGGCCGGCCGGTGATCGCAGCGACGGCGAAGCCCGCCTGGCTCAGGTCCTCCAGCGCGCGATAGGCGTCGGCCGGCAGGCGTCCGGCATGGGTCAGCGTGTCGTCGATGTCGGTCAGCACCAACCGCACGCGCGCCGCGTCCGCCATGGCGAGATCGGCGAGCGGGCGCATCAGGTTTCCCCTTGCGCGAAGGCTTGCAGAATTCCGGCGTCGGCGGCGATGTCGAAGAACGAGAAGCGGTTGCGCATCTCACGACAATGTACGATCGCCTCGCGATAGAAGTCGACGGCAAGGCCGAGTTCGCCCGCCGTCGCCGGCCCGCCGCTGGCGCGCAACAGGCGCTCCATCTCGGCGACGGGAAGCGCGAAGGCCAGGCACTCGCGGCGCAACTCCGGCCACAGCTTTTCGAGCTTGGCGTTGAAGGCCCGCGCGCCCTCGGCGTCGAACGCCTTCTTGCGCAGCTCGGCCAGACAACCTTGCGCCACTTCAGCGCCCATGCGTCGCGCCATGTCGGCTTCGTCGATCTCGGTCGCCCGCACCACCGGGGGCGTCTCGCTGGCCAGCATCTGGTGCTGCAAGCGCGCCAGCGTCAGCGTCGCGACGCCGACCTGCTGGCCGTGCAGCGTACCGGGATGGCGCGGCCCGGCGAAGCAATCGATGTAATGCGAGATCTGATGTTCGCCCATCGAGCCATGATTGGAGACGCCGGTGAAGGAGACGCCGAAGCCGCACAAAGTCAGCACGCGATGCAGATAGCCAACCGCCGCGATATCGCCGGCCGGCAGATCGCCGGCGCGCGCGTTGAGCGCGATCTCGTCGGCCGTCGTCAACAGATAAGGCAGATCGGTGTAGGCGGAGCCGAGCAGGCGATGCGACATCCACCAATCGATCTGCGCCACCGAACGCACGAGACAATCGCCGAAACCCGCCGCCGCCAGATGTTTCGGCGCGGCGGCGCTGACGCCAAGGTCGAGAAACACGCCGCTCGGCCCATGCGAGGGCAGCGAAACCTTGAGGCCGCTCGGCAGCGTCAGCGAGGCGGTGGTGGAGGTATAGCCGTTCATCGAAGCGGCGGCGCCGAACACCGCGTAGCGGCGGCCGTCGAGGCCGGTGACATATTTGCAGAGATCGTTGATCGTGCCGGAGCCGACGGCGATGACGCCCTCAAAACCCGCCAGCTTGGCCTTCAGCCGCTCGACCTCGCCCATGTCGGCGTGCGGATGGGCGAGCACGATCTCCTCGACTGGCCCCAGCTTGCGCAGCGCCTTGGCGACGCGCGCGCCCATCGCCGCCCGCGTCGCCTCGTCGGAGACGACGGCGAAGCGAGACCCGAGCTTCAGCGCGCCGACGAGTTCGGCCTCGCGGCCCTCCAGCGACGGCGCGAGCACGACGGACTCGTAGGGGACGCGCGCGATCTCGCCGCTGTGCGGGTTGCGCCAGCGGCCGGCGACGATCTCCTCGATCAGCGCATTCCACCCGCCGTCGGGGGCCTGTGCGCGGATATTGGCCGTCATGTCTTCTGTTCCTGTGAGGATATCGACAAATGCCGCGATGCGCCGACAAATGTCAAGAACTCACCGCGCTCAAAACCGCGCGAAATCCCAGGCAAGCGGTCGGTCGCGGTTGATGGCGTCGAGCACAGCGCTCATCAGCGGCAGTTTTGCGCCCGGCAGCCGCCCGGTCGCGACCATGCGCTCCAGCGTCGGCCCCAGCGCGCGCGCCAGTTCTGCGCCCTCAACCGTGTCTTCGGCCATGTCGTGGGCCTTGGCCTCGCTATAGGCGCGCCCGAGCCCGAGCAGACGGCCCATGCGGCTGTTGCGGCCGGCCAGACAAGTGACATAGAGGTCGCCGGCGCCGGCGAGGCCCGCGGCGCTGGCGGGATCGCCGCCAAGTGCTTGCGTGAGCACCGCCATTTCGGCGATCGCCTGAGAAAACAGACCGGCGGCGACATTATGCATCGCCGCGCCGTTCTCCGCCCGGCCCTCGGTTTCGAGCCGCCCCGCCGCCGTTCCGACCGCGAGCGCGTAGAAGTTCTTGAACGCCGCGCAGACCTCGACGCCGATCACGTCGGCGCTGGCGGCGGCGTGATAGAAGGGCGCGCCGAACAGCCGCGCAGCCTGCCGCGCCGCCTCGGCCGTCGCGCCCGTCACCACGACGCAGGTATCGCGCCGCGCCGCCAATTCCGCGGCGATGCAGGGGCCGCCGACGGCGAACACCGGCGGTTCGAGCCCGGTGCGCGCCTTCAATTGGCGCGCCACGACGATCGGCAACGCCTCGATGGTCTCGCCGTTTGCGTGCAGCCCCTTGGTAATCATCAGAATGGGGATTGGCGTCCGCAAAGTCTCCGCCAGCCGATCAATCGCCCAGCCGACCCCGGCGGAGGAGACGCCGAGCACCACGAGATCGGGCGATTGCGCCATCACCTCGGGAAAGCGCGTCCAATCGTGGGCGCGCGTCGTCGCCGGCAGCGCGAGGCCGAGTCGGGGATGCCAACCATTGCCGGCGACCGCGCGCACAATGGCCTCGTCGAGAGGCGTGCCGACGAGATCGACCTCGTGTCCCAGCGAGCCGGCCGGGACCGCCATCGCCGACCCCATCACGCCGGCGCCGAGAATGGCGATCTTAGCCACGCAGCGCGGCCCCGGTAGTGGCGTCGAAGAGAAGCGCCCGCTCAGGCGGGAACGAAAGGTTGATCGCCGAACCGGCCTGCATCTCCGAACGCTCGTTGGTGATGGCGCAGACCTCGGTGGCGCCGAGCCGGGCGTAAATATGCGTCTCCGGGCCGGTCGGCTCCAGCACGCTGATGACGGCGGGCAGGCCCAAACCCAGCGTCGGCCGCAGATGCTCCGGCCGCACGCCGAGCACGACTTTCTGCCCAAGCTTGGCCGCGCCGCCCGGCGGCGCGTCAACGAGAATGCCGTCGGCGAGCCGCACTTTCGGCTGGCCGTCCGCGCCCGCGATCTCGCCGCGCAGCAGGTTCATCGCCGGCGAGCCGATGAACTCGGCGACGAACAGGTTGGCCGGTTGGTCGTAGATCTCCATCGGCCGCCCGGCCTGCTCGATGACGCCGTCGCGCAGGATGACGATGACGTCGGCCATCGTCATCGCCTCGATCTGGTCGTGCGTGACATAGATCGTCGTCGTCTTCAGCCGCTGATGCAATTCCTTGATCTCGGTGCGCATCTGCACGCGCAGCTTGGCGTCGAGATTGGAGAGCGGCTCATCGAACAGAAACACCGCCGGATCGCGCACGATGGCGCGGCCCATGGCGACGCGCTGGCGCTGACCGCCGGAGAGCTGGCGCGGAAAACGTTGTAGGAAGTCCCCCAGCCCCAGAATCGAGGCGGCCCACTTCACCTGAGCGTCGATCTCCGCGCGCGGCGCCTTTTTCAGCGTCATCGCGAACGACATGTTGTCGAAGACGTTCATATGCGCGTAGAGCGCATAGTTCTGGAACACCATCGCGATGTCGCGATCGCCCGGATGCACATCGTTGACGACGCGGCCGCCAATGCTGATTTCGCCTGAGGTGATTTTCTCCAGCCCCGCGATCATGCGCAGCAGCGTCGACTTGCCGCAGCCCGAGGGACCAAGCAGCACCACGAAGGCGCCGTCGGCGATGTCGAGCGAGACACCGTGGACGACCTCCGTATTGCCGTAGGACTTGCGGACGTTCTCGATGGTGACGGAAGCCATGTCGTCCCTTACTTGCCGCCGGCGAAGGCGTGCACGCCGGTCAGCAGCGATTTGCGGAAAATGACGGCGATGAGGATCGGCGGCAGCGACAGCATCAGACCCGCCGCCGCCATGTGGCCATATTCCGGATTGAGGCCGACGGCGAGGAAGCTGCCGACCTGCACGGGAAAGGTGATGTTCGACGACATCAAGATGAAAGCGATGAAGAACTCGTTCCAGGTCAGAATAAGCACCAACAGCGCGCCGGAGACGATGGAAGCGCGCATCATCGGCAGGACGATGCGAAAGAACGCCCCCCATGTGCTACAGCCATCGATATAGGCGGCCTCCTCGGAGTCGGCCGGGATCGAGCGCAGGAAGGCGAGCATCATCCACACCGTCAGCGGCAGGTTGACCGCGATATAGAGGATGATGAGGCCGATCTCGCTGTTGAGCAGATGCGCGCGCAGGGCGAGGAAATAGAACGGCATGATCAACGCCGCCGGCGGCGTCATGCGCGTCGAGATGATCCAGTTCTCAATCTGCCCATTCCAGCGGGTGCGGAAGCGCGACAGCGCATAGGCCATGATCGGCCCGAGCAGGATGGAGATGCCGACCGAGATCAGCACCACCCGGATCGAGCGCTCGAACGCGCCGGGGTCGAGGTTCTGGTAAACCCATTGCAGGTTCTCGAAGGTGATCGGGTGCGGGAACCATATCGGCGCCGGGCTCTGGATCTGCACCTTGATCTTGAAGGCCGTATTGACGAGCCAATACAGCGGCGCGAGCCACATCGCGACGAGCAGCGCCAGCACGATGCGCCCCACAATGGTCGCCACGCGACCGCCGCCGGCGACCGTGGCGACACTGGCGATGTCGGGCGCGGGTCCGCTCATCGGTAGATCTCCTGCTCCCAGCGGGTGGCGCGCAGCCATAGCGTCGTCGAGAGCAGGCCAATGATGAGCGCGATGACGCCCGCAGCGGCGGCCACCGACACCCGCCCGCCCTCGGCGATGCCGACTTTGTAAATGTAAAGCGACAGATCGACCGTGGCGATGCCGGGGCCGCCGTTGGTCAGCAATTGCGTCGCCGCGAACACCTGACTGCACAGGATGAATTCGAAGATCGCCGTCACCGCCAGCAACGGCCGCAGCAGCGGCATGTGGATGCGGCGGATGGTCTGGAACAGCGAGGCGCCGTCGATGAGCGCCGCCTCGATCGGCTCTTTCGGCAGACTCTGGATGCCGCCAAGCAGCAGGATCACCGCGATCGGCGACCATTGCCAAGCCTGCAACAGGATGATGACGACGCGCGCGCCGATGGCGTTGGAGGTCGGCGAGATCAGCACGCCGGAGAGCATATAAGAAATCTGTGGGATCGGCCCGTAGAGCGGATCGAGCATCAGCGAGAACACCAGCGCCACCGCGACCGGCGACACCGACAGCGGGATCAGCACAAAGACCACGATGAAGCCCGCCATGCGCCCGGCATAGAGCGCGATCAGATAGGCGGCGACGAGGCCGATGAGGACCGACAGAATCGTCGAACCGAAAGACAGGATCAGCGTATTGAGCACCGCGCTGACCCCGGCGCTGGTGAACAGCACCTCCTTGTAATTGGCGAACCCGACGTAATGGATGTTGATGCCGGGCGCCTGAATGTCGATATTGATGAATGAAAGATAGAGCGCATAGACGAATGGCGGCAGCGTCAGCACGAGCAGAAGCAGGAAGCCCGGCAACGACGGCAGCCAGCGCCAAAGATCGCTCGAATTCCGGGCGCGGCGTGGCGCGGAGGCGTCAGGCGGACGGGAGGTCGCGGGGGCGTTCATCACATTCAACATAGCCCAAACCGCCGCCGCGACAATGAATGGATAAGACGCGGAGGCGCGAGCGCCCCAGCGATGGGAGAAGATGACGCGGAGGCGCGAGCGCCTCCGCGCTTGTCAAAGGCCCGGCTTACTTGTCCGGGAAAATTTCAGGATATTTGCGCGGCGTGCCGAGCACGCCCTGTTCCTTGAAGCGGGCCGCCGTCTGCGCCGCTGCCGCGTCAAGCGCAGCTTTGGCCGTCTTGCCGCCGGTGAAGTAGGACTCGATCTGCGAGCCGATGATGTCGCCCATCTCGCGCCATTGCGGGATCATCGGACGATATTCCGTCTTGGTGATCGCCTGGCCTTCGGAGACCGCCTTGATATAGCCGGCGTCGATCTTGCTCTTCAGCAGATCGGACTGGTTGACGGACTTGCGATCCTCGTTGCCGATGTCCTTGTCGGTGCGCGCGAACTCCATCTCCTGCGAAGTCGCCCATTGCAGGAAGGCGGCGGCGGCGGCGAAGGTCTTGCTCTTGGGATCGACGGTCGAGGGGACGGCGAGGCCGATCGAATAGTTGGCTGGGAAGGCCCCCTTCGGCCCGGCGGGCACGACGGAATAGCCAACCTTGCCGACGACGCTCGACTGCTTGGGGTCAGTGAACACCGGATAGAACGCCGTCGATTCGACGATCATCGCCACGCGGCCGGCGGCGAAGGCGGAGGACACCTTGTCCCAGCCCCAGGTGCCGTTGCCGGGCGCGCCATATTTGTTGATGAGCTTGGAATAGTGCTCGGTGCCCTCGATCGCTTCGGGCGAGTTGAAGACGGGATTCATCTTCGGATCGAGGAAATTCGCGCCGTAGGAGCGCATCCACTCGGTCCAGATATAGACGTTCATGCCTTCGCCGCGAAGCCCGCGCAACGCGATGCCGAACACGCCCGGCGGCTTGGTCAGCTTGGCCGCGTCCTGCTCCAGCTCGTCGAGGGTCTTGGGCGGCGTCAGGTTCGCGGCCTTGAACAGATCCTTGCGATAATAAAGGATCGTCACCTCGGAATAGATCGGCAGGCCATACAGCTTGCCCTGCCAGGAATAGGAAGTGCGCAGGCTGTCAAACACGTCGTTAAGCTTGTAGGCCGGCTTGATCTCCGAATCGAGCGGCGCCACCCATTTGTTGGAGGCGAACAGCGGGATGTAGTTGTTGTCGAGGCAATAGACCTGGAAGCCGCCGACATGGTTGGAGGCGTCGGCGACAATCTTCGAGCGCAGATCGTTCTCGGGGTAGTTGGTCAGCTTGATCGTCGCGCCGGTCGCCTTCTCGAAGATCTGCTTGTGCTTGAAGATGAAATCCATCGCCGGCAGGCTGCGGCAGGCTACGTCGAGCGTCACGCCCTTAAACTCGTCCGCCTGCGCGTAGGAACTCACGGAATCGGCGACGGCCTTCTCGTAATCGGCCGCCCAAGCCCCGCTAGAGAAGCTGGCCAGCGCGAGAGCGCCGGCGGCAGCTGCGATACGTCTCATGGCATTCCTCCTCGTGACATTGCTTTGTTCTATGCGTCGCTCACCGGTCGGAGCACAGTCCACCGGCGCTCTACAAATGACAGCAGTCACTGTCATTTGTCAAAATGTGCCCTGTCCGCCGCGACCTGTCAATGCGCATCAACGCATCATCGCGGCGACATTGCCGCCATCGACGGTGACGACGGCTCCGGTCGAGACGCGCGCCTTGGCGAGATTGACGAAGGCGGCCGCGACATCGCTCGCCAGCACTTCACGCTTGACGAGATTGCCGCGCAGATACGCCTCCGAACTGAGGCCGCGGGCGCGCGAGCGCTCGGCCACCATCTCGTCGGTCATCAGGCCGGTGCGGATGCGGTCGGCGTTGACGGCGTTGGCGGTGACGCCGTCGGCGCCGTGCTCGATGGCGTACTGTCGCATCAGCGCCATCAGCGCCGATTTCGACAGCCCATAAGGGCCGAAGTCGGGCCCCGGATTCACCGCCTGTTTGGAGACGTTGTAGATCAGCGCGCCGCCCGTGCCCTGCGCTTTCATGATGCGCACCGCGGCGCGCGAGACATAATGATGCGACCACAAATTGAGTGCGAAAGCCTTTTGCAGCGTCGCGTCCGAGACATCGATCATCGCGCCCTGATAGGCCGCGCCGGCATTGGAGGCGACGATATCGACGCCGCCGAAACGCCCGGCGATCTCGGCGAAAGCGGCGTCGACCGCGACAGGGTCGGTGAGGTCGCAGACGACCGCCAGCGCGCCAAGCCTTTTCGCCGCCGCCTCCAGCGGCCCACGCGCGACGTCGATCAGCGCCAGTTCCGCGCCTTCCGCTTTGAGCGCCTCGGCGATGGCGAGGCCAAGCCCGCTCGCCGCGCCGGTGACGACGGCGATCTGGCGCGTCAGCGGCTTTTCAACGTTCTTTGTAAGTTTAATCTGCTCCAGCGACCAATATTCGAGATCGAACAGATCCTCTTCCGGCAGCGGCTCGAAACCGCCGATACCCTCGGCTTTGGTGATGACCTCGATTGTCGCCTCGATCACATCGGCGGCGACGCGCGCCTGTTTGGCCGTCGGGCCAGCGGCGAAGACGCCGACTCCCGGCACGTAGAAGGCGCGCGGGCTCCCATCGAGCATGGTTTTGCCGCCGAGGCGCTTGTTGTTGCGCTCGAAATAGGCGCGGTAATCTTCCCCGTAGGCGGCGACGGCTTGTTTGACGGCTTGCTTGAACCCCGCCAGATCGTCGGCGCGCGGGGCCGGCAACGCCAGGCCCTTGCGCTTGATGTGAATGACATGCTCCGGCGTCGCATTGCCGCGCGAAACCAAGCTGGCGAGGTTGTCGGCGGCGCAGAATTCAAGGATTGCGGCGTTGGCGCGGTGCTCCAGCACGAAGCGGCGCGGCTGGCCTTCGTGCGCCCCCGGCAGCGCGATGGCGCCGCGCAGGATCGGCGCGATCTCCGCCGCGCTGGCGAGCTTTTCCGGCAGGCTGCGGGCGGAGAACGGATGCGCCTTGCCGCGCGCCAGACGCTTTTCGGCCTTGTCGATCATCGCGATCATCTGCTCATAGGAATCGCGGGGATCGTCGTGATAAGTGAAGATGCCGTGCTTGAGCAGGATCATGCCGCCGCGCGTCGGCTCGGCACGGAACATCTCGTCCACCTTCTTGGCTAGCACGAAGCCCGGCATCACATAAGGCACGACAAGCGCGTCGGGGAACAATTCGCGGATCAGCGCCTCGCCCTGCGGCTGGTTGGTGAGGCCGACGACGGCGTTGGCGTGGGTGTGATCGACATGTTTGAATGGCAGGTTGGCGTGCAGGATCGCCTCGACCGAGGGCGTCGGCGCGGCGGGGTCGATCAGCAACCGGCGCTGCTGGGCGACCATCTCCTCATCGCTCAGCATCTCGAAGCGCGTCAACGCCTTCAGGGGTTCGAGCAGCACGGCCGGCAGGCCCGGCGGTTCGATCGTGCCCATGTCCCAGCCGCTGCCCTTGACGCAGGCGACGTCGATCAACGACCCATCGAGATCGCGCCATTTCGTCTTCACCGAGGTATTGCCGCCGCCGTGCAGCACGAGCGAGGGAACCTGGCCGAGCAGGCGCGTCGTGTAGACGCGGATGGCGAGGTCCTCGGGATAGCCGGCGCGCGTGTATTTGGCGACGGCGTCGGCAGCATCAGCCGCGCTCCACAGCGATTTCATGACGGCTCCTCTGGCCTCAATATTTCTGCCGCGTCGGCGTGATGCAGATTTCCTGCACCAGGGCGCGTTGCGGCAAATTATAGGCGTGCAGCATCAGTCCGGCGACATGCTCAGGCCCGATGCCGCCCTCGATCGCCGCCTTGTTGGCTTTGTAATTGGCCAAAGTGGTGGGATCGGTGACGTGATCGAGCACTTCCGTCTCGATGATGCCGGGCGAGATGACGACCACGCGCACGTCATAAGCCGAGAGGTATTCGCGCAACGATTCCGAGACCGCGTGGACGAAGAACTTGGTGCCGCAATAGACCGTGTGATCGGCATAGACCTTGCGGCCGGCAATCGAGCTCATCATGAACAGCGTGCCGCGACGACGCGCCATCATGCCTGACATCACCGCATGGACGGTGTTCATCACGCCTTTGGTGTTGATGTCGATCATCTCGTCCCATTCCTCGGGACGCTGCTTGCCGATGTCGGCGAGGCGGGCGACGCCGGCGTTGGCGAACATCATGTCGACGGGGCCGAATTTCGCCTCCGCCTCTCGGACGGCGGCGAGGATCTGCTCGCGGTCGCGCACGTCGACCTTGGCGCACAGCGCGTTCGGCA
>DATNDU010000182.1:0-35615 GCA_035606915.1 Roseiarcus sp.
GCAGGCGGGCCGACAGGAAATCGTAATCGACGACCTTCCGCCCGGCGTTGACGACGATGTGAAGCCGCCCGTCCGCGCCCTCCTGCCGGCTCAGCATGAGATCGTCGATGACGCCGCCGGCCTCGTTGAGCCATTGCGTATAGCGTTGCCGTCCCGGCGCGAGGCCTTTGAGATCGGCGGCGCAGAGCACCTCGAGGCTTTCAGCGAGGGCGGCGTGGCTAGGCCCGTCGAGCCAAGCCTGGCCCATGTGGGAGACGTCGAACAGCCCGGCCTTGGCGCGGGTATGGGCGTGCTCGGCCAGAATGCCGCCGCGATACTGGATCGGCATGTCATAGCCCGCGAAGGGCGCGAAGCGCGCGCCATATTCGCGGTGCAAAGCGTAAAGCGGGGTAGTCTGCAAAGCCGACATGACGAGCCCAAGAGTTCGCGCGCGAGAAATCCTCGCACGCCCCCTCTGTCGGCTGACCTGAGAGATTTCCCGCGGGCGACCGCAGTTACCCCCGTCGGTGGGCGAAAGGCCTGTAGCCTCGCGCCACTTTCCAGAGTGTCATCACCCAGCGGTCCTTAGGGCCTGAGCGTTTCCGGGGCGGTTGCGCCTTCGGCGCCGGCGCGGTGAACGCCGGACTCTTCCGCTGGGTGTCTTGGACTGACGAAAAAATTGATGACTGCATAGAAACAGTTTGTCAATGCGCACTCACGCCCCGCTCGACGATTTCGGCTCGACGAGGAACACGCGGACATCTTCGAGCGAGTCTGACAACAGTTCGCGCATGCGCTGGCGCGCGGCGTCGGGCGCGCCGGCGCGGATCGCCTCCAGAATGAGCCGATGCTGGTTCAGCCGCGAATCCTGGATGCGCGCCGCGCCTTCCCAACTGTAACGGAAGGCCGCGTAGAGCGAGGCGCGGATGAGCCCGCCGAGCGCGCCGAGGAAGGGATTGCCGGTGGCGCGCAAGATGCCCATGTGGAAATCGAGGTCGGCCTCGATGAGGTCGCCCGAGCCGTCCTTGAAATCCGCCATGCGGGCATAGGCTGCGCCGATGCGCTCGGTGGTCTCGGGCGCGTTCAGGGCCGCCGCCAGCGCCGAGGCCGCCGGCTCGACCATCTGACGCAGCACGAACAGGTCGGCGATGAAAGCGCCCGTCGGCGAAGACTGCATGTGCCAAGCGAGCACATCGGGGTCGAACAGGTTCCAGTCCTCGCGGGGGCGCACGCGGGTGCCGGTCTTCGGCCGCGCGGCGATCAGCGCCTTGGCGCTCAGCAAGCTATAGGCCTCGCGCAAGGCGGTGCGCGAGACCCGGAAGCGCGCACACATCTCATCGGAATTCGGCAGTTGCGCGCCTGGGGGATGTACGCCACGGATGATCTCGCGGCCCAAGGTCGCTGCGACCTGATCGGAGATGTTGCGTTCGATCGTCTCGGGGCGGGTTTGCCGTCGGGGGCGATCGGGGGCGCCCATGTCCGTCATCGGCGGATCAGGCCGCCGACCGTGGGGTCAGCGACCCTACGAGCGCGCGCTGCATGACAATGAAGGCGAACAGTAGCACGCCGCTGGAGATCATGATCCAGGCGCCGTTGAGCGAGCCATTGAAATTGATCAGCGTCGCAATCAACCCAAGGATCATGCCGCCGAACAGCGCCCCGACCACAAGTCCAATGCCTCCAGTGAGCAAAGTGCCTCCAAGGACAACCGCGGCGATGGCGCTTAATTCGTTGCCGGACCCGGCCAGCGGATAGCCCGACGACGTGTATAGCGCGTATATGACGCCGCCGAAGGCGCTGTATAGCCCCCCGAGCGCATAGACCTTCACCGTTGTGGCGCGGATCGGCACGCCCATCAGCGCCGCCGAGGTGCGGTCGCCGCCCATCGCATAGACGTCGGCGCCGAACGAGGTCTTGTGCGCGATGACGACAGCGACGGCGAGGGCTGCGAACATCGCCAGCGCCGAACTCGCCAGAAAGCCGTCGCCCGGCAGCGGCAACGCCACCGCCGCGAATTCCGAGACGAAGGGATGGCGCAACGGCAGCGAATCCAGCGTCACCATGAAACAGGCGCCGCGCAGCAGGAACAGGCCGGCCAGTGTGACGATGAAAGGCTGGATCTCGCAGAAATCGATGACGAGGCCCTGCAAGGCGCCGAAGCCGGCGCCGAAGGCGAGCATTAGTGCCCCCGAGGCGAGCGGATGCCAGCCGAACATGTCGAGTTTGGCCATAACCACGCCGACGAAGCCGATCATCGAGCCGAGCGACAGATCGATGCCGCCGGACAGGATGACGAAATTCGCGCCGATGGCGGCAATGATGAGAAAGGCGTTGTCGCCGAGGATGTCGCCAAGCACCAGAGTCGACAGGAAATGATTGTAGAGCGCGCCGCCGACGCCGAACAGCGCGACGAAGACGGTGATCGTCGCCGCTAGCGGCAGCCAGGTTCTCTTCATGGCGTGCGCCTCGTGACCAAGCTCTTGCGCCTCGTCGCCAACCGCGCCACCGCCGCGCGCGCCCGCGCCGATTGCAGCAGCAGCACCACCAGCACCACCGCCGCCTTCACCACCAGATTATATTCCGGTGGCAGGCCGCTGGTGAGAATCGAGGTCGTCAGCGCCTGAATGACCACCGCGCCGAGCACGGCGCCGAGCAGATAGATGCGGCCGCCGTCCAGCGATCCGCCGCCGATGACGACGGCGAGAATGGCGTCGAGTTCGCTGTAGAGGCCGATGCTGACGGGATCGGAGGTGTGGGTGTCGGCGGTGAGGATGACGCCGGCGGCCGCCGCCATGAAGCCGCAGACGATGTAGGCCGCGAACTTGATCGCCCGCGCCTCGACGCCGGCGAGCGCCGCTGCCTTCGGATTGGCGCCGACCGCCTCCAGGAACAAACCGAACGCCGTGCGCCGGACCAGCGCCCATAGCGCGATCCACAGCACGATTCCGACGACGATGCGCGTCGGAATGAGGCCGAGATGGCCGGTGCTGAGGCCCTGCAACAATGGGCTGACGAAGCTCGGATCGGCGCCCTCGTAAATGAGGTTGATCATCAGCCCGATGCCGCGTCCCGCCACCATCAGGATCAGCGTCGCGATGATCGGCTGGATGTCGAGGACGGCGACCAGCAGCCCGTTCCAGGCGCCGCAGACAAGCCCCGCCGCCAGCGCGATGACAAGCGCAACGATATGGGGGTCGCCCATGTGGATGCGCCAGTCGAGCGTCGCGCCGACGATGGCGACGATCGCGCCGACAGAAAGGTCGATGCCCTTCGTGCCGATGACGACCGCCATGCCGAGCGCGATGATGGCGATCGGCGTCGCCCGATAGACGACGTCGACGAGATTGCCGAACAGCCGCCCCTCGACGATGCGAATGGCGAAGAAATGCGGCGAGATGATCCCATCGACGGTAAAGATCAGCGCCAGCGCCAGCAGCGGCCAGACGAGGCGGGGCGCGCCGCGCGGCGTCGATGCGTTCCGGGAAGGCGGCGCGAAAGGTCTCATGCGCCGATGGGACCAGGCGCCGCGATCGTGCGCATGATGGCCTTTAGGTTGATGTCGGCGCCGCTCAACTCGCCGACGAAGACGCGGTCGCGCAGCACCGCCACGCGATCGCTGACCGCGATGAGCTCCTCCAGCTCGGAGGAGGCGACGAGAATCGCTAGACCCTGGCCGGTCAAGCGGCGGATCAGCGCCACGATCTCGGCGTGCGCGCCGACATCGATGCCGCGCGTTGGCTCGTCCAAGATGAGCACGCGGGGCTCTGACACCAGCGCCCGCGCCAGCACCGCCTTCTGCTGGTTGCCACCGGAGAGCTGGCCGACCGGCTTTTCCGCGTCGGGCGTGGCGATGGCGAGCGCCTCTATCATCTGTCGGGCGAGCCGATCCTGTTCGGCCCGCGACAGCGCCTTCAACCAACCGCGCTTGCTCTGCAAAGCGATGGCGATGTTCTCGCGAATCGAAAGCTCAGCGAATATTCCCTCGGCCTTGCGGTCCTCGGGGCAGAAGGCGACGCCGCGCGCCAGGCAGGCGCGGGGCGAAGGGCTGATCTCCTCGCCGGCGATCCTCACCGAGCCGCAATCGGCGCGCAGCGCGCCGAACACCAGTTTCGCGCTCTCCGTGCGGCCGGCGCCCAGGAGGCCGCTGAGGCCTACCGCCTCGCCGGGGCGCAGCGAAAGATGGAACGGCGCCATGACACGGGCCTTGCCGATGCCCTCGACGACCAGGATCGGCTCGCCGGTGCGCGCCTCGACGGCGGCGCGCGCGTGCTCGACTGCCTCCAACTCGCGCCCGAGCATCAGCGGCACCAGCTTGCCCGGCGGCATCTCGCGCGCTGTTCCGACGCCGACGCGGCGGCCGTTGCGCAGCACCGTCAGCCGGTCGGCGATGGCGTAAACCTGATCGAGGAAATGCGAGATGAACACGATCGCCATGCCGCGATCTCTCAACTCGCGCACGATGGCGAGCAGCCGCGTCGTCTCCGCCGCGTCGAGGCTGGCGGTTGGCTCGTCGAGCACCAGCACGCGGGTGTCGTCCTCCAGCGCGCGGGCGATGGCGACGAGTTGCTGGACGGCGATGGAATAGGCGCCGAGCGGCCGCTCCACCTCGATCTCGACGCCGAGCTTGCGCAGCCGCTGGCGCGCCTGGAGGCGCGCCGCGCGCCAATCGACGAGCCCGAAGCGCCGCGGCAGCCGGCCGAGCGCCAGGTTCTCGGTGACGGTCAGCGTCGGCACCAGGTTGACTTCCTGATAGACGGCGCCGACGCCCGCCGCGCGCGCATCGGCGGGCGAGGCGAAGGCGAGCGGGCGGCCGTCGAGCCTGAGTTCGCCGGCGTCGGCCGTCGCCGCGCCGGTCATGATCTTGATGAGCGTCGATTTGCCGGCGCCATTTTCGCCGAGCAGCGCATGCACCTCTCCGGCGGCGACGTCGAAGTCGACATCGTCGAGCGCTCGCAGGCCGGGGTAGGATTTGCTGGCGGCGACGATCTCGATGCGCGCCGTCAAGGCGGACTCCTTAGAAAGCCAGAGCAGATTGTAAACGCAAAGCGCCTCTCCCCGCGCACGGGGAAAGAGAGTTTCAGGCCGATGTCATAACAGCGAGCCAGTGGAGGCCTCGCTCACGAACCCGGCGTCGCCGCCTTGTGCAGATCGGACGGGATCACCACCCATTTCGGCAGCGGCTGCTTGTCCTTGAGATATTTGAGCACGACGGGATAGATGTATTTGCCGATCGCCGAGCGCAGCTCGACCGAGGCGTTGGCCTCGCCCTTGGCGAGTTCCGCTTTCATTGCAGGCACATAGTCGACGGAAACCATGAGCACGTCCGTGCCGGGCTTCAGGCCGGCCTCTTTCATCGCCTGGATGGCGCCGAGTTGCATGTTGTCGTTATGCGCGAACGAGGCGCAAATCCCTTTGAGGTTGTCGGTTGATTTGATGAAGGCCTCCATCACCTTCTTGCCGCCGTCGGTGGTGAAGTCTCCGCTCTGCGTCTTGACGATCTTCATGTTGGGGAAGCTGGCGATGACGGCCTCGAAGCCCTTCTTGCGTTCGATCGCCGGCGCGGAGCCGGTGGTGCCCTGTTCCTCGACGATGTTGCAATTGCCTTTGCTGGCCTGCGCGAGCCAGGCGCCGGCGAGCTTGCCTTCCAGCGTGAAGTCGGCGGAGATGCGGGTGACAAAAAGCGACTTGTCGGTCACGTCGACGTCGCGGTCGGCCAGGAACACCGGAATGTTGGCGCGCTTGGCCTCGCGCAGAACCTGATCCCAGCCGGTCACCACGACGGGGGCGATGATGATGGCGTCGACCTTCTGGGCGATGAAGGCGCGCACCGCCTTCAGTTGCTCTTCCTCCTTGCCCTGAGCGTCGGCGAATTTGAGGTCGATGCCTTCCTTCTTGGCTTCGGCCTGCATGTCCCTGGAGAAGGCCGGGCGCCAATCGCCTTCGTCGCCGACTTGGCTGAAGCCGATGGTCACGGCGAGCGCCGAGGTCGCCGACATCAAGGCGGCCGCGCCGATCACGGCGCTGAAGAGCGAGGTCAGTCTCAAGATTTCCTCCCATACTGTCGCATCGTTCAAATACCGGATTCCCGCAGCCTTCTGAGGTCACGTCCGCTTCGTCCGGTTATTTTCATACAATAATAAAATAAGAGTTTTGTCAATGCGGTTCCACGTTCGCGGGCGAGGCGTTTCGGCTAAAAGAGATGGCGCGGTGCCGTCATCGCCGGGCCTGGTGGGCGAGCGGACTTCAGCCACCCGCGCGAGGAGCCGCGTGGACGACCGGGCAAGCCCGCCCATCGCGGGCAGGCCGCCCATATTATCGGCGGATGGGTCGATGCGCCGCCCGCAACGAAGCGCCGACGCCGCACCTCAAAGATGCAGCGCGTGGCCGAGGCCGGCGCGGGCGGCTTCGTTGATGGCTTCGCTCAAGGTCGGATGCGCGTGGACGGTCGCCGCGATATCCTCCAGCCGCGCGCCCATCTCCAACGCCAGCGCGAAAGCCGCCGACAGTTCCGAAACGCCGGCGCCGACCGCTTGTAGGCCGAGCACAACATGATTGTCAGCGCGCGCCACGATGCGCACGAAGCCGTCGTCGCGCTGAAGCGTCAGCGCCCGGCCGCTGGCGCGCCAGGGGAACATTCCGACGCTGATCTCGCCGCGCCGCCGCGCCGCCTCCGGCGCCAGACCGACGCTGACGACCTCGGGATCGGTGAAGGTGACGGCGGCAATGGCGATTTTGTCGAAAGCGCGCTTCTTGCCGTCGATGATCTCGGCGACCATTTCGCCCTGCGCCGAGGCGCGATGCGCCAGCATCGGTTCGCCCGTCACATCGCCGATCGCCCAGACGTTGCGCATCGACGTCGCGCAGCGCTCGTCGACGCGCAGGAACGCGCCGCTCATCACGAGATCGAGGCCTTCGAGCCCGAAGCCTTGCGTGCGCGGCCGGCGGCCGACGGCGACCAGCACCTTGTCGGCTTGCAGTTTGGACTCGCCGCCGTCGGTCTGCGTCAGCCGGAGCGCGCCCTGCGCGAAGCCCGCGCGGGCGTTCAGATGGACTTTGACTCCAAGCTCCGCCAGCCGCCGCGCCACTGGCGCCGTCAGTTCCGCGTCATAGAGCGGCAGCACGCGGTCGAGCGCTTCAATCACCGTCACCTCTACGCCGAGCTTTGCGAAAGCCGTGCCGAGCTCCAGGCCGATATAGCCGGCGCCGATCACCGCCAGCGTCTTTGGCAGCACCGGCAACGCCAGTGCTTGGGTCGAGGAGATGACGTCGCCGCCGAACGGCAATGCCGGCAGCGCCGCCGGCTGCGAGCCGGTGGCGATGACGAGATGTTCGCAGCGGATGCGGTTCTCGCCGGTGTCGGCGGCGACGATTGCGGTCTTGCCGTCGAGCAAAATCGCGCGGCCGCGCAAGGAGCGCACGCCGGCCTTCTTCAGCAGAGCGCCGACGCCCGTCGTCAGCCGCGAGACGATGCCGTCCTTCCAGGCGATGGTCCTGGCGAAATCGACGAGCCGCGGCGCCGCCGCCATGCCCATCGCGCCGAGCGCCGCCGCGTCGCATTGCGCGTGCAGCGTTTCGGCGGCATGGATGAGCGCTTTCGAGGGGATGCAGCCGACGCTCAAACACGTCCCGCCTAGCTGCTCGCCGTCAACCAGGATCGCATCGAGGCCGAGCTGACCGGCGCGGATGGCGCATACGTAGCCGCCGGGGCCGCCGCCGACGATCAGCACTTTGCAGCTAAGCTCGTTCATGCGCCCTCCAGAAACAGCAGGGCCGGTTGTTCGAGCAGCCCGCGCAGCCGCTGGATGAAGCTTGCCGCGTCGAAGCCGTCGACGACGCGATGATCGAAGGACGACGACAGGTTCATCGTCTTGCGCGGGACGAAGGAATTGTCGCGCCAGACCGGCCGGACGACGATTTTGTTGACGCCGACGATGGCGACCTCCGGCCGGTTGATCACCGGCGTCGAGACGATGCCGCCGAGCGGCCCCAGTGAAGTCAGCGTGATCGTCGAGCCCGACATTTCTTCGCGCGCGCCGATCCCGGCTCGCGCGGCTTCGGTGACGCGCTTCATCTCGCGCGCCGCCTCATAGAGCCCAAGCGTCTCGGCGTGGCGCACCACGGGCACGCTGAGGCCGGCCGGCGTCTGCGTGGCGACGCCGAGATGCACGGCGCCGAAGCGGCGGATCACATCCTCCTCGTCGTCGTAATGGGCGTTGACGCCGGGGAACTCAGCGACCGCCTTGACGATGCCCAGCATCAGGAACGGCAGCATGGTGAGGCGCGGCCGCTGTTCGTTGGCGTTGGCGTTGGCGTTGGCGTTGAGCGCGGCGCGGGTTTCTTCGAGCGCCGTGACATCCACTTCCTCGACATAGGAGAAATGGGCGACGCGGCGCGTCGATTGCGCCATGTTCTGCGCGATGCGACGGCGCAGGCCGACGACCTTGATCGTCTCGACGGCTTGATTGGGTGCGCGCCCCGGCGCCGGCTGCGCCGTCGGCGCCTCAAGAAACGCTGTGAGATCGTCGTGGCCAATGCGCCCGGCGGGGCCGGAGCCGCGCACCTGCCGCAGATCGACGCCCGCCTCGCGGGCGCGCAAGCGCACCGCCGGCGAGGCGAGCGGCCGCTCGCCTCGCCGGCGCGGCGGCCCCGCTTGCGGCGCCGGCGCACGCTGCGCGGGGGCGGGCTCGCGCGGCGGCGGGGCAGGCGGCTCGGGCGGCGCGGGTTCGGCGAGCTTACGCGGCGCCGGCATGGGTTGGTCGGGCAGGCCCGGCGCGTCGATGCGGATCAGCTCCGAGCCGACAGCGAGCACGTCGCCGACCTCGCCGCCCAGAAGCAGCACCGTCCCGGCGACGGATGTCGGAATCTCGACCGTCGCCTTGTCGGTCATCACCGCGCAGACGACCTGATCCTCGCGCACGAGATCGCCGACCTTGACATGCCATTCGGCGATCTCGGCCTCGGCGACGCCCTCGCCGACATCGGGCAGACGAAGCGAGCGCGCGCCCATCTCAAGCCTCCATTGCCGCGACGAGCGCGCGCCCGACGCGCTCGGGGCCGGGAAAATAGCTCCATTCCTCGGCGTGCGGATAAGGCGTGTCCCAGCCCGCGACGCGGCGGATCGGCGTTTCCAACGCGTAGAAGCAGCGCTCCGCCACCAGCGCCGCGAGTTCCGCGCCGAAGCCCGAGGTCAGCGTCGCCTCGTGGACGATGACGCAGCGTCCGGTCTTCTCCACCGAGGCGACGATGGCGTCGATGTCGAGCGGGATCAGCGAGCGCAGGTCGAGGATTTCGGCATCGACGCCGGTTTCCTCGGCCGCCGCTTCCGCGACATGCACCATCGTGCCGTAGCACAGCACGGTGACGCCCTTGCCCTCGCGCCGCACCGCCGCCTTGCCCAGCGGCACGACAAAGCGGCCTTGCGGCACTTCGCTCAACGGGTGCTTGGCCCAGGCCACTGTCGGTTGCTCGGGATGGCCGCTGAACGGGCCGTTGTAGAGCCGCTTCGGCTCCAAGAAGATGACGGGATCGTCGTCCTCTATCGCCGAGATCAACAGGCCCTTGGCGTCGTGAGGGTTGGAGGGAATGACGGTCTTCAGCCCGCAGACATGGGTGAACACCGCCTCCGGGCTTTGGCTGTGGGTCTGGCCGCCGTAGATGCCGCCACCGCACGGCATGCGCAGCACGATCGGCGCGAAGAACTCGCCCCCTGAACGATAGCGCAATCGCGCCGCCTCCGAGACGATCTGGTCATAGGCGGGATAGACGTAATCGGCGAATTGCACCTCGGCGACGGGGCGCAATCCGTAGGCCCCCATGCCGATGGCAACGCCGACAATGCCGCTCTCGTTGATCGGCGCATCGAAGCAGCGCGCTTTGCCGTATTTGCGTTGCAGGCCCTCGGTGCAGCGGAACACGCCGCCGAAATAGCCGACATCCTCGCCGAACACGACGACGCTGGCGTCTTCCGCCATTTTCACGTCGAGCGCGTCGCGGATCGCCTCGACCATCGACAGCTTCGGCACCGTCTCAGACCCCGAGTTGCTGGCGCTGCTCGCGCAAATGACGCGGCATCTCTTTATAGACGTCCTCGAACATGCTGGCCGGGCTTGGCGTCGGGCCGTCGTGCAGCGTGCCGTGGCTCTCGGCCTGGCGCGCCGCCTCTAGCACCTCGGCGTCGACTTCGGCGCGCATCTGTTGCTGGCGTTCCTCGCTCCATTCGCCTTTAGCGATCAGATGCAGCTTCAGTCGCTGCACGGGATCGCCGAGCGGCCAGGCCGCCGCCTCGTCGCGCGGCCGATATTTGCTCGGATCGTCGGAGGTCGAGTGCGCGGCGGCGCGATAGGTGACCCATTCGATCAATGTCGGCCCGAGATTGGCGCGCGCCCGCTCGGCGGCCCAGGCGGAGACGGCGTGGACGGCCAGATAATCATTGCCGTCGGCGCGCAACGAGGCGATGCCGAAGCCGTGGCCGCGCGCGGCGAACTTGACGCTCTCGCCGCCGGCGATGCCCTGATAGGACGAGATCGCCCATTGGTTGTTGACGACGTTGAGGATCACCGGCGCGCGGTAGACGCTGGCAAACACCAGTGCGGCATGGAAATCGCTCTCCGCCGTCGCCCCGTCGCCGATCCAGGCCGAGGCGATATGCGCATCCCCGGCGATCGCGGAAGCCATCGCCCAGCCGACGGCCTGCGGATATTGCGTGCCGAGATTACCGGAGACGGTGAAGAAGCCCGCCTCCCGCACCGAATAGAGCCCCGGGAGTTGGCGGCCCTTCAGCCGGTCTTTCTCATTGGAAAACACAGAGTTCATCATGTCGACGAGCGGCCAGCCGGCGGCGATCAGCAGGCCCTGCTGGCGGTAGGTTGGAAAGCACATGTCGCCCGGCTGAAGCGCCTTGCGCTGGGCGCAGGCGACGGCCTCCTCGCCGAGGCTCTGGATGTAGAAGGAGGTCTTGCCCTGGCGTTGCGACAGCAACATGCGCGCGTCATAGGCCCGCGTCAGCATCATGTCGCGCAGGCCCTGGCGCAGTTCAGCCGGCGACAGCGCCGCCGCCCACGGACCGACCGCCTCGCCCTCATCATCGAGGACGCGAATCAGCGAATAGGCGAGATCGCGGATGTCGGCGGGGTCGGCGTCGATGGGCGGCCGTCTCGCCTGCCCTGCGGGGGCGAAGCCGACATGGGAGAAATCGGGCCGGCCGCCCGGCCGCACGCTGGGCTCCGGCACATGCAGCGACAGGCGAACGGCGGACGGCATGGATGTTTCTCCCGAGGCGCGAACCGGCTGGCCCGAGACTTTAGCGCCGACGGCGGGGCCTTGTCATGCCGAGGCCCGTCAAGGGCGTCGCGCCGCGCCGGGCGCGAGGCTATGATGCGTTTTGGCGCGCGCGGCCGCGGCGCACGAACGGGGGACGCGCAGGGCAAATGAGTGCTTCCGAGGCAGAGACAAACGCCCTCCCGCTGGCGGGGCTGACGGTGGTGGCGGTGGAGCAGGCGGTGGCGGCGCCCTTCGCCTCTTCGCGGCTCGCCGACGCCGGCGCCCGCGTCATCAAGATCGAGCGGCCGGAGGGGGATTTCGCGCGCGGCTATGATCGCCTGGCGGCGGGGCAATCGAGCTATTTCGTCTGGCTCAACCGCGGCAAGCAATCGGTGACGCTCGACCTCGCCGCGCCCGCCGGCAAGGCGGAGCTGGAAAGGTTGATCGCCGGCGCTGACGTGCTGATCCAGAACCTCAAGGTCGGCGCGTTCGCTCGCCTCGGCTTTGGCTTCGAGCGGCTGGCGCGCGAGTACCCGCGGCTTGTCGTCTGTTCGATCAGCGGCTACGGCGAGACCGGCCCGATGGCCGATCGCAAGGCCTACGACCTGCTGATCCAGGCCGATTCCGGCCTCTGTTCGATCACTGGCGGCCCCTCCGAGCCGGCGCGCGTCGGCCTGTCGATCGTCGACATCGCCACCGGCGCCACTGCCTACGCCGCCATTCTCGAAGCGCTCATCCGCCGTGGCGTCACCGGCAAGGGCGCGCAGATCTCGGTGTCGATGTTCGACGTGATGGCGGATTGGCTGAGCGTCCCGCTACTCGCCCACGAAGGCGGCCAGCCGCCGAAGCGCCTCGGCATGGTCCATCCCTCGATTGCGCCCTATGGCGTGTACGAGACCGGCGACGGCCGCCCGCTGCTGATCTCCGTGCAGAGTGATCGCGAATGGCTGAAGCTCTGCGAGCGCTTCCTCGGCCGCCCCGAATTCGCGACCGACCCGCGCTTCGCCGTCAATGTCGCGCGCGTCGCCCATCGCGCCGAGACCGACGCGCTGGTCGGCGAGGGGTTTGCGCGGCGCACCGAGGCGGAAGCGGTCGCGGCGTTGCTGGAGGCCGATATCGCCTTCGCCGCCGTCAACGACATGGCGGGTCTCGCTCGCCATCCGCATTTACGCCGCGTCGCGGTCGAGACGCCGAACGGGTCGGTGTCGCTGCCGGCGCCTGCCCCGATCTTCGCCGGCGAGCGGCGTCGCTACGGCCCCGTGCCGGCGCTGAAGTCGGGTGCAGCGGAAAAGGAGGGGGAATGAACGAGGACGACGCCGAGCGGCTCGGCCGGCTGATGCGCTCGCGCTACAGTTGCCGGGCGTTCCTGCCCGATCCCATCCCCGAGGCGACGATCGCGCGCATTATCGAAACGGCGCGCTGGGCGGCGTCGTGGAGCAACGTGCAGCCCTGGGAACTCATCGTCACCCGGCTGCAGACGACGCGCAAGCTCGCCGATGTCCTCACCGGACTCGCCGCCGCGCGCGCCCCGGCGACGACCGACGTGCCCTATCCGCCAGGCTTCACCGGCGTTCATTTGCAGCGGCGGCGCGAGGTCGGTTTCGGCCTCTATGGCGCGCTGTCGATCAAGCGCGAGGACCGCGCCGCGCGTGAGGCGCATTTCGTCGAGAATTTCCGCTTCTTCGGCGCGCCGCATGTGGCGCTGGTCACCATGCCCGCCGACATGGGGCCTTACGGCGCCCTCGATGTCGGCAATTTTATCGCCTGCTTCCTGCTCGCCGCCCACGCCGAGGGCGTGGCGACGCTCGCGCAAGCGGCGCTGGCGCAATATGCGGGCGCGATTCGCGACATGTTCGCCATTCCCTCGCAACGCGCCTTCCTGTGCGGCGTCGCCTTCGGCCGCGCCGACATGAACCATGCCGCCAATCGCTTCCGCGCGCCGCGCGCCGAAGTCGAGGAATTCCGCCGCTTCGTCTGAGCGCCGGTCACGGCGAAGCGGCGCGCATGAGTTCCTGGATGCGCCCGAGGGTATCGTCGCTGCCGGGCGTGAACACCGCCATGTCGAGGTCCGGGCGGCCGGCGACGGCGAAGATCGAATATTCGAGGTCGAGCCAGCCCGCTTGCGGGTGGCGGATGCGCTTGGCGACCATGCCGTCGGCGCGACGCACCTCGTTCTCGCGCCACAGCGCCGCAAATTCCGGGCTCTGGCGCGAAAGCTTGTCAATCAACCCGCGCGCCGCCGCCGCTGCCCCGGCGCGCGCGACATCGCCGCGAAAGGCGGCGACCAACACGCGCGCCACGTGCAGCCACTCCGTCTGCGAGGCGCGCATGCGCGGCTCCAGGAAGAACAGCCGCAGCAGATTGCGCTTGCCGGGGGCGATGGCGGCGTAATCGGTCAGCACCACGGCGGCGGCGCGGTTCCAGGCCAGGATATCCCAGGTCGCGGTCCTGAGATAGGCGGGGCTGAAACTGAATGCGTCGAGCACGCGCCGCAGATGCGGCGGAACGTCGCCATCGCCGCGGTAGCGCGCCTCCGGTGGCCGGCCAAGCGCGATAAGAAACAGGTGCTCGCGCTCGACCTCGTTGAGCGCCAAAGCGCGGGCGATGCGATCGAGCACGTCGGCCGAGGGCGCGCCGCCGCGCCCCTGCTCAAGCCAAGTGTACCAGGTTGGGCTCACATTGGCGCGGCTCGCCACCTCCTCGCGCCGCAGACCCGGCGTGCGGCGGCGCGCCAGCGGCAGGCCGAAGGCGGCGGGATCGAGCCGGGCGCGGCGCTCGCGCAGATAGTCGCCGAGCGGATTTTCGGCGCGGGCGGGCATGCTGTTGGTTCTTAAATCCCTATGAGTTCGGGGTCGCCAACATGGGCGCAGACGGCCGCCCGCGCAAGCGGCGACCGGGTTCGGATCAGGCGACGGCGCGGCGCGCGGCCCCGATGCCGATATGCGGCGCGTCGCCGCGCGTCGTCGCTTCAAAATAGGCGATGGTGCGGGCGAGGCCCTCGCGCAAGCGCACCGTCGGGCGCCAGCCGAGCACGGCGTCGGCACGGCGAATGTCGGGCTTGCGCTGCTTGGGATCGTCCGAGGGCAGCGGCCGAAACACCAGCTTGGAGGGTGAGCCGGTCAACTCCAGCACCAGCGTCGCCAATTCGCGAATCGTGAACTCCGCGGGATTGCCGAGGTTAATCGGCCCGGTCTCAGAGGCATCGGTCGCCATCATGCGGATCAGGCCCTCGACGAGGTCGTCGACGTAGCAGAAGGAGCGGGTTTGCTGGCCGTCGCCATAAAGCGTGATATCCTCGCCGTTGAGCGCCTGGATGATGAAGTTGGAGACGACGCGACCGTCGCTGGGATGCATGCGCGGGCCATAGGTGTTGAAGATTCGGACCACCTTGGCGGCTAGCCGGTGCTGTCGCACATAATCGAAGAACAGCGTTTCGGCGCAGCGTTTACCTTCATCATAGCAGGAGCGCAGGCCGACCGGGTTGACGTTGCCCCAATATTCCTCGGTCTGCGGATGAATTTTCGGGTCTCCATAGACTTCCGAAGTCGACGCTTGCAAGATTTTGATCTTCAATCGCTTGGCGAGGCCGAGCATATTGATGGCGCCAAGCACGCTGGTCTTGGTTGTCTGTACCGGGTCGAATTGATAATGTATTGGCGAGGCGGGGCAGGCGAGATTGTAAATCTCATCGACTTCGACGTACAGTGGGAACGTTACGTCATGTCGAATTAGCTCAAATCGTTTGCTGCCAAGCAGATGATCGATATTGTGCCGAGTTGAGGAGAAAAAATTGTCAACGCAGAGCACATCATTCCCCATCGATAGCAACCGCTCGCACAAATGAGAGCCAAGAAAGCCGGAACCTCCGGTCACCAATATGCGCTTGCCCGACATCGTTTCTGCCTTCTCGCCTTACAGCTTGACGTAACGTCAAGTATTTGTGGCGCCGTTAAAATATATGTACCTAGTATGACTCGAACGCAACCTGATTTGTGCCTATGGATTCTTCCTTGTCCGAAGGTGTTGCCTTCGGAGAGTCCCGGCAGGGCCGTCGCGCGCAATGGCGCGAAAAATCACGCGCGCGGCAAAGCGCCGAAGCAAAGCGCGGGGTCGGGCGTCCGCTCCTCATTCATGACATGGTGCTAGGCGAAGCCGCGCCGCACAGGCTAGGAAGGGCTCAATGACGATTCTCTCGCCGGCGCCGCTCGCCTGGGACCCCGAACTACTTCTGCGCTTCGATGCCGAGCGCGTCGGAGTCGTTCATGATCTGTTGTCGCGGGTGGTGGGCGATCCCCGCCGCATCGTCGACCTCGGCTGCGGCCCCGGCACCAGCACGCGCATGCTGGCGGATCGCTTCCTCGAGGCGCGAATCACCGGCGTCGACCTGTCGGTGTCGATGCTCGCCGTCGCCGCCAAACGGGCGCCCAGCGCCGCCTTCGTCTGCGCCGACATCAATTCCTGGCGCCCCGAGGCGCCGTTCGACCTGATCTTCGCCGATAGCGTGCTGCAATGGCTCGGCGACCACGAGCGGCTGTTCGCCAACCTGATGCATTGGCTCGCGCCGGGCGGCGTGCTCGCCGTGCAGATGCCCGACAACCGCCAGGAGCCGAGCCACGCGCTGATGCGGCTGATCGCCGCCGACGGCCCGTGGGCGAACCGGCTGGTGCCGATCGCCAAGACGCGGGCCGTCATCGCCACCTACGGCGACTATTACCGCTGGCTGCGGCCGGTCTCCGATTCGCTCGACATCTGGCAGACGGCCTATATCCATCCTCTCGACGGCGTCGAGGCGATCGTCGATTGGTTCCGCGGCTCGGCGTTGCGCCCGTTCCTGGCCCCGCTGACGCCGCCCGAGCGCGAGGCGTTCCTCGCCCGTTACCGCCGCGATCTCAGCGAGGCCTACCACGTCGAGGCCGACGGCAAGGTGCTGTTCATCTATCCGCGCCTGTTCCTGCTGGCGCGCAAGGCGCCTTAAGCTTGCGCAAGCGCGCCGATCTGCTGCTGGTCGAACGCGGCCTGTTCTCCAGCCGCGCCAGAGCGCAGGAGGCGATCGCGGCCGGCCTCGTCAGCGCCGATGGCGAGATTGTGCGCAAAGCCTCGCAGGCGCTTGGCCCCGAGGCGCGGCTGGCGGCGAGCCCGGCCCATCCCTGGGCCTCGCGCGGCGGCGTTAAGCTCGCCGCCGCGCTCGACGCTTTTGGCCTCGATCCGGCCGGGCGGCTCTGCCTCGACCTCGGCGCCTCGACCGGCGGCTTCACCGACGTTCTGCTGGCGCGGGGGGCGCGCGCGGTGGCAGCGGTCGACGTCGGCCACGGCCAGCTTGACCCGCGCCTCGCCGCCGACCCGCGCGTGCGCCTCATCGAAGGCCGCGACGCGCGCACGTTGACGGCGGCCGATTTCGACGATCCGCCGGGCGCCGTGGTCTGCGATGTCAGCTTCATTTCGCAGCGCCTGGTGCTGCCGGCGGCGCTGCCGCTCGCCGCCAGCGGGGCGTGGCTGGCAAGCCTCGTCAAGCCGCAGTTCGAGGTCGGGCCGGCGCGTGTGGTCAAGGGTTTGGTGAAGGACGAGGCGGCGCTGGCGGAGGCTTGCGAGGCCGTGCGCGCGACGGTCGCCGCGCTCGGCTGGCGACCGCTGGGGATCATCCCTTCGCCGATCCTCGGCGGTGGCGGCGCGCGCGAGTTCCTGCTCGGGGCGCGGAAAGCCTAAATGCCGCCTTCTCCGAGTTCGGCGAGGCGGCGCTCCTCGTCGGCGCTCAGCGGCGCGGGCGGGGCCGGGCGGCGGCGGATCGCGGCCCAGACGCCGAGCGCTCCGGCCAGAAACGCCAACGGCGCGCTGAACCACAGCAGCGCCGTCGACAGTTTGAATGGCGGCTTCAGCAGGATGAAATCGCCGTAGCGCGAGACCAGGAAAGCGCGGATCTGCGGGTTGCTCTGCCCCTCAACGATGCGCCGCCGGATCAACAGGCGAATGTCACGCGCGAGATCGGCGTCGGATTCGTCGATCGATTCATTCTGGCACACCAGGCAGCGCAGTTGCGCCGAGAGCGCGCGCGCGCGCGCTTCGAGCGCCGGATCTTTCAACATCTCATTTGGCTGCACCGCAAAGGCCGGGGCGGCGACGATCAGTGCCAGCAGAATGAGGCGAAGCCGTCTCATGCCGAGGCGAGCCTCGCTCCGGCCTTGGCGCGCACCGGAGCGCCGATGCGCAAGCGCCGGTCGGCGAGCGAGGCCGCTCCCCCCGCCGCCATCATCAGCGCGCCGAGCCAGATCAGCGTCACCAGTGGCTTCCAGTAGAGCCGGGTCGGCAGCGAGCCATCGGCCGCGGGGTCGGAGATCGAGACATAGAGCTGGCCGAAATGCAACGTCGCGATGCCGGCCTGGCTCGTGGCCATGTTGCGGGCGCCGAAACTGCGCCGCGCCGGCTCCAGCGTCGTCACCGCGGCGCCGTTGCGCGTCACTTTCATGCGCGCGGCAATCTCCTGATAATTCGGCCCCGGCACGGACATCAGCCGCTCGTAAGTAACGCTATAGGGGCCGACGGTGACCGGCTGGCCGGGGCGCATCGCCACAATCGCCTCTGAGCCGAAGCCGGTGGCGGAAAGGCCGAGCAACAGCATGCCGACGCCAAAATGCGCCATCGCCCCGCCCCAGAACGAAAGCGGCAGCCCGCGCACGCGGTGCAAGGCCGAACTGACGCTCGCCCCGCCGCGGAATGCGCGCGCGAACACCTCGGAGAGCGAGCCCAACATGACGAAGATCGCCAGCGCCGCCGCGATCGGCGCCAGCACCGGCCCGCCGCGCGTAACTACCAGCAGCGCTGCTAGCGTCGCCACGCCGCCGGCGAGCGCGACGCTCAAGCGCTGCACGACGCCGAGCAGATCGCCGCGCTTCCAGCTTAGCGAGAAGCCGAACGGGGCGAGGAAGGTGGTCGCCAGCAGCAACGTGCCGGCGCTGCGGTTGAAAAACGGCGGTCCGACGCTGATCTTGGCGCCCGTAAGCTGCTCCAGGGCCAGCGGATAAAGCGTGCCGACCAGCACCGCCGCGCAGGCCGAGGTGAGGAACAGGTTATTGACCACCAGCGCGCCCTCGCGCGAGATCGGCGCGAACAGCCCGCCCTGGTTCAGCGTCGGCGCGCGCCAGGCGAACAGGCTGAGCGAGCCGGCGATGAAGGCGGCCAGAATGATGAGGATGGCGACGCCGCGCGAGGGATCGGTGGCGAAGGCATGCACCGAGGTCAGCACGCCCGAGCGCACCAGGAAAGTGCCGAGCAGCGAGAACGAGAAGGCGAGGATCGCCAGGAAGATCGTCCACACTTTCAGTGAGTCGCGCTTTTCCATCACGGCGACCGAATGCAGGAAGGCGGTGCCGGCGAGCCAAGGCATCAGCGAGGCGTTCTCGACTGGGTCCCAGAACCAGAACCCGCCCCAGCCGAGCGTATAATAGGCCCAGTAAGAGCCCATGGCGATGCCCAGCGTCAGGAAGCCCCAGGCGACCAGGGTATAGGGGCGCACGAAACGCGCCCAGGCGGCGTCGATGCGGCCCTCGATCAGCGCCGCGGCGGCGAACGAGAACACGATCGAGAAGCCGACATAGCCGATGTAGAGCAGCGGCGGATGGATCGCCAGGCCGGGGTCTTGCAGGATCGGGTTGAGGGCGCGACCCTCGAACGGGGCGGGGCTGAGCCGCGCGAAGGGGTCGGAGGTCGCCAGCATAAAGACCAGGAAGGCGGCTCCGATGAGCCCCTGCACAGCGAGCGCGTCGGCCCTGAGGCGCAACGGCAAGCCGCCGCCGGTGGCCGCCACCAGCGCGCCGAACAGCGCCAGGATAAACGACCACAATAGCATCGAGCCCTCGTGGTTGCCCCAGACGCCGGAGAATTTGTAGATCGCCGGCATCGCGCTATGCGAGTTCTCGTAGACATTGGCGACCGAGAAATCGGAGGTCAGATGCGCGTAGGCGAGCGCCGCGAAGGCTGCGGCTACGAAGAAGAACTGTCCGAGCGCGGCGCCATCGGCGACCCGCATCAGCGTCACATCGCCGCGCCGCGCGCCCCAGAACGGCACCGCGAATTGCAGCAAGCTCAGCGCCAGCGCCAGCGCCAGCGCGTAATGACCAGCCTCGACGATCATTTCTGGCCCTCTGTTTGGCTCTCTCGCTGGCCTTCTTGCCAACGGCCCTGTTTCTTCAACGCCTCGACAACCTCCCGCGGCATATAGCGCTCATCGTGCTTGGCGAGAATGGAATCCGCGGCGAGCCGGTGCGCCGATGTCAGCACGCCCTCGACGACGACGCCCTGGCCCTCGCGGAACAGGTCCGGCACCGAGGCGAAGCATTCGCCGCCGCAATCGACGCCGAGTTCGTGGCCGCCGTCCGTGACCTCGAAGGTCAGCAGGCTCGCGGTCTTGGTCGTCGAACCTTTGGCGACGAGGCCGCCGACGCGCAACCGGGCGCCGGGCGCGACATTCTGTTCGACGATCTCGCTCGGGCTCAGGAACAAGGCGATGCTGCCGCTCAGCGCGTAAAGCACCAGCCCGACCGCGACGCCGACGACGCTGAGCGCGCCCGCGATGAAGACCAGACGGAACTGCTTGCGGGTCATCGTCAGAGCCTGAGTTCGCGGGCGAGCGCGTCGATGTCGGCGTTGGCGCCCAGCGCTTTGCGGGCGGAGGCCAGGGCGTCGCGCGCCTTGTCGGGTTCCTGCAGCACGGAATAGGCGCGAATGAGGCGAGCCCATTCCTCCGCGCTGCCGCCTTGCTTGCCGAGCCGGTCGGCGAGCCCCTGCACCATGGCGCCGATCATCTTGCGCTGGCCGACCGAGAAGGCGGGGGCGGCAGCGGCTTGCGGGGCGCCGGCCTGCGCGGCGGCGGGGGCGGCGCCGCCGTTTAGCGCCGCCAGGTGGGCGCGCAGGCCCTGCATCCACGGCGCCTCGCCCTTGGCCAGCGGCGCCAGGGCCTCATAGGCCTTCTTCGCCTCGTCGGTCTTGCCGTCCTGCTCGGCGGCGAGCGCGAGATAGAACCTCGCCTTTGGCGTCGCGGCGGCCTTGTCGAACTCGGCGCGGGCGTCGGCGGTGACGACGCCGTCCGACACCGCCACCAGCGCCTCGCCGAGCGCGGCGTGAATTCGCGGCGTATCTTCGCCGAGCCGCAGCACCTGCCGATAGGCGCCGGCCGCGTTCTGGAAGCGGCCCATGCGCATATAGACCGGACCCAGCACCAGCCAGCCGCGCATATCGTTGGGCGCTCGCAACAGATGCGCCTCGATCTTGGAGACCGCCGCTTCGATCGCGCCGGGGGCGTTCAGATCCAGGCGGCGTGCGCTGAGGGGCTCATCCGGCAGGCTCGGCTGGCCGACGCGCGCATAGACCCCCAGCGCCACAGCCGGCACGATGACCAACGCGACGATCGCCGCCGCGCGTCGCCGCCAGAGCGCGCCTTTGGGCGTCGCCTGCGTCAGGTTTTCGCTGGCGGAGATAAGACGCCGCGCCGCCTCCGTACGTGCCGAGGCTGCCTCCTCGACCGGCAATTGCCCTCGCTCGACGTCGCGCGCGATCTCGTCGAGCTGGGCGCGATAGAAATCGGTCTCGCGGCTCTCGACGGCGCGCTCGCGCCCGCGAAACCCCAAAGGCCAGAGGACAAACCCCATCGCAAGGCCGGTCATCACGGCCAGCGCGATCCACAACATCGCTTCGCCTTTCAGCGGCGCCAGACTCTTTTGTTTTCGCGTGCGTTTCGCGAAAAACCGGTTCCCATTTTTTCGCCGCCCGCTTTGGTCGCTCGCGCGCGGCAGTTAGCGCGCCGTCGCGGCGACGTATAGCCCAGGATCTACCGAGGACAGGTTAACTTTGGTTCAGCCCCGGCGCTGCTCGCAGTCCGCGCTCGAACGCCTCGAACTCGGCCTCGGTCGCATACGAGCCCTGCGCGCCCTTGCGGGTGACGGAATCGGCGGCGTAGCGGGCGGCGCGCGTCAGCGCCTCGTCGAGACTTGCGCCGGCGGCGTGATAGCGCGCGAACGCGCCGACGAAGGCGTCGCCGGCGCCGGTGGTGTCGAGCGGCGTCACCGGAGTCGGCGCGATGCGCTTCAGTCCCGCAGCGGTCGCCAGCAACGCGCCGCGTCCGCCAAGGGTCACGATCACGGTCTGCACGCCTCTGGCGATGAGGCTCTGGGCCGCCGCCTCGACATCGGCCTGTGTCTGCGTCTTCATGCCGGTCAGAATGGCGAGTTCGCTCTCGTTGGGGATGAAATAGCTGACCTCGCGCACGTAGGCGATGTCGAGCCCGGGCGTCGCCGGGGCTGGGTTGAGCACGGTCTTGACGCCGTGCGCCTTGCCGAAGCGAATGGCGGCGTAAACGGTCTCCAGCGGCACTTCGAGCTGCAGCAGGATGAGGTCGCAGCGCCTCAGCGCCGCGCCGGCGCGCTCGACGTCGGCGGGCGAAAGCTCGCCATTGGCGCCCTTGACGATGAGGATGCGGTTCTCGCCGCTGGGGTCGACGAGGATCGTCGCCACGCCGCTCGGCTTGTCGGCGACGCGCCGCACATGGCTGGCATCCATGCCGAGCGCGGTGAAATTACGCATCGTATTGTCGCCGAACAGATCGTCGCCGAGCGCAGCGACCATCACCACCTCGGCCCCGAGCTTGGCGGCGGCGACCGCCTGATTGGCGCCCTTGCCGCCGAAGCCGATCTCGAAGCTCGGGGCCTCTATGGTCTCGCCCGGCGCTGGCATGCGGCTGACGTAGGTGGCGAGATCGGTGTTGCTGCTGCCGATAACGGCGATGCGCGGTCTGTTCACGAAGCCCTCCCTGCCGCCCCGGTCGTGGCGTAGGAGCGGCGGCTTTGTCAATCCAGGCTCGGGCGCCGGCCTCCTGGGTTCAAGCGTCGGCTTCGCGGAAGCGGTAGCCGACGCCGGTCTCGGTGGCGATCAGCGTCGGCTCCGCCGCGTTGCGCTCGATCTTGGCGCGCAACTGGCCGACGAAGACGCGCAGATATTGCACGTCGTCGCGGTGCGCCGGCCCCCATACGGCGCTCAACAACTGGCCGTGCGTCATCACCCGGCCGGCGTTGCGGGCGAGTACGGCGATGAGATCGTATTCGCGCGGCGTCAGCCGGATCGGCCCGCCGGCGCGGCTCACCAGCCGCTTGTCGAAATCAATGCTGAGACCGTCGGCCTCGATGAGGCTCTTGGCCTCGACGCCGCCGCTGGCGCGGCGCAGCGCGACGCGCAGCCGCGCCAGCAATTCGCCGATGGCGAACGGCTTTTCGACGTAATCGTCGGCGCCGAGGTCGAGCGCCTCAATCTTCTCCGCCTCGCGGTCGCGCGCCGAGAGCACGATGACCGGCGCCCTGCAGAAGGCGCGCAGCTTCGGCAACGCCTCCTTGCCGTCCATGTCGGGCAGGCCGAGATCGAGAATGACGAGATCCGGCGCGGCGTTGGCGGCTAGCCGCAACGCCTCGCGGCCGGTGGCCGCGTGCAGGGTGGCGTAGCCGGAGACCTCCAGCGCCGGCTCCAGGAAACGCAGGATCTGTGGCTCGTCGTCGACCACGAGAATGCGCGCCTTCATGCCTTGCTCCTCGCCAGCGGCAGCGCGATCAGCAGCCGCGCGCCGCGCCGCCGCGCCGCCGGACTTTCGGCCCAGATGCGCCCGCCCATCGCCTCGATGAGCCCGCGGGCGATCGACAGGCCAAGCCCGACGCCGAGCTTGCGTCCATCCGGCTTACCGCCTTGATAGAACTTTTCGAAGATGCGTTCGAGATCGGCCGGCTTGACGCCCGGCCCCTCATCGGTCACCGAAATGACCGCCTCGGCGCCGACGACGCGAGCGTGAATGAGAACCGGCCGCTCACCGCCGAATTTCTGCGCGTTGTCGATGAGGTTGAACAACACCTGCCCGACGAGCCCGGGATCGCCCTCGGCGAATGGCAGGTTGCGCGCCAGGCTGGTCTGCAACATCTTGCCGGCGAACGCCTTGCGCGCCCGCTCGACCGCCCCGCGCACGACATCGCCGATATCGACGAGCTCGCGCTTCGGTTTTAGCGCGCCGGCCTCGATGCGCGACATGTCCATGAGATTGGCGATCAGGCGCGTCAGCCGCGCCGCCTCCTCCTCGATGCCCTGCAACAGGTCGGCGCGCCGCTCCGGCGACAACGAGGACTCGAATTGCCTTAGCGTCGTCGCCGCGCCGGTGATGGCGGCGAGCGGCGTGCGTAGATCGTGCGACAGTGAGGCGAGCAGGGTCGTGCGCAGCTTCTCGTTGGCTTCGAGGCTGGAAGTTTTCAGCGCCTGGCGCGCCAGCGCGGCGCGGTCGAGCGCGATCGCCGTCTGATCGAGGATGAGGTTCAGCGTGTGTTCGAGCCTCGGCGCCAGCGCCGCCTCGCGCGCGGCGGGCGCGAAGCCGCAGACGGCGACGACGCCGCGCGCGGTGATCAGCGGGCGGAACTGGAAGCGCACATTGGGTAGCGTGCCGGTGCGCCAGCCGGCGGCCTCGCGCTTCTCCAGCGCCCAGCGCGCCGCGCCGAGTTCGCCGGGGCTCAGCCCATCGAGCGGCGGCCAGGAGGCGGCGACGTTGAGCTCGCCATTCTCGGCGATCAGCACCGCGACGCCTTCCGCCTTCAGCGTCTTTTGCACGTAGACGGCGGCGGTCTCCAGGATTTCGTCGAGCGTCCCGGCGCCGGAGAGCCGCCGCGACAGGTCGAACAGCGCCTGCGCGGCGCGCTCGTTCTCCAGCGCGATGCGCTCCTGGTCCTTGGCGCGGCCGGCCAGCCAGCCCGCCAGCACCGCCACCGCCACGAACGCGACGAGCGAGAAGAACTCCTGCGGCTCGGCGATGGTGAACTTGTAGAGCGGCTGAATGAAGAAAAAATCGTCGGCGAAGAACGACATCACCGCCGCCGCGATCGCCGCGCGGACGCCGAACTGGATGGCGCAAACAAGCACCGCGGCGAGGAAGATCATCGACAGATTGGGCAGCGCTAGGAAAGCCGTCAGCGCCTCGCCGACGATGACCGCGCCGGCGACAGAGACCGCCGCCGCTCCCAGGCCCATCCAATCGCGGCTCGCCGGCCGGCGCAGCAGCCGGTCGAGCCAGCGCCACGCCGGCCTGGCTGGCGGCTCGCCGCCGGTCAGCACATGCACATCGATGAGCTGTGCTTCGCGCACCAGCCGCTCGGCGAGCGAGGCGCGCAGACCGCGCCAGCGCCGGCGCGGCCGGCCGCCGACGATGATCTGGGTGAAGTTCTCGCGCCGGGCGAAGGCGAGAATCTCGGCGGCGCGATCGCGTCCGGCGAGCCGCTCGATCTCGCCGCCGAGGCTGCGGGCGAGGGTCAGCGCTTCGTCGGCGCCCGCTGCCTCCTCGCCGCCGGGTTCGCGCACATGGGCGGCGCACCAATCGGCGTTGAGCGAGGTGGCGAGGCGGCTTGCCGCGCGCACGCCATCGAGCGAACGCTTGTCGGCGCCGACGCAAACCAGAATGCGCTCGCCGCTGCCCCATGGCCCCTGGATGGCGCTCTGGCGCAGTTGTTCGACCATGAGATCGTCAACACGCGCCGCCGTGCGCCGCAGCGCCAACTCGCGCAACGCCGTCAGGTTGCGCTTGGTGAAGAACTTCTGCATCGCAATGCGCGCCGTCTCCGGCAGATAGACCTTGCCCTCGTCGAGCCGCTTGATGAGCTCTTCGGCCGTGATGTCGACGAGGATGAGGTCGTCGGCGTCGCGCAACACGATGTCCGGCACGGTCTCGCGCACGGTGACGCCGGTGACGCGCGAGACGATGTCGGCGAGGCTCTCCAGGTGCTGGACATTGAGCGCCGTCCACACGTCGATATCAGCCTCAAGCAACTCCTCGACGTCCTGCCAGCGCTTGGGGTGGCGGCACTCGGGCGAATTGGTGTGGGCGAGCTCGTCGACAATGACGAGCTTCGGACGCCGGCTGAGCGCCGCGTCGAGGTCGAATTCCTCGAACCGCCGCCCCTGCGCCTCGATGGCGCGACGGGGCAGAACCTCCAAGCCCGTGAGCAACGCCTCGGTCTCGGCGCGGCCGTGCGTCTCGACGAGGCCGACGATGACGTCGACGCCCTCCTGCTTCAGCCGCTGCGCGCGCGCCAGCATGGCGTAAGTCTTGCCGGCGCCGGGCGCGGCGCCGATGAAGACCAGCAGCCGCCCGCGTTGGCCGGATGCCGCCAACGCCAGCAGAGCGTCGGGATCAGGACGCAGATTGTCTCGTTCGTTCGCCACTTGCGCCGCTTCGACCCAAGGCGTCGCGCGCCCTCCCGACATTACGATTTTTGGCGTCTGGGCGCCATTTGGATTTCCACGCTTTCGCGTAAGGAAAGCACAAGGATCGGGTTCCTTATGCTTTCCTTATGCGCGAGCCCCAGCTTCGCGATGGAATGCTTACGGCGGTTGGCGCCAAATGGCGGCGCCGAAAACCGCAGGAGCTTGCCGTGAGCGATGTCGTCTATCTCTCGTGGGCGTCGGCGCGCTGGCGCTGATGGCGCTTTACGCGCTCGCCTGTGACCGTTTGTGAGGAGTGCGCGATGCTCGAACCATTGATTGGACTCGCTGTTGGCGTCGGCCTGGCGCTGTACCTGTTCTACACGCTGATCCGGCCGGAGCGGTTTTGAGTCTGATGGGCTGGCTTGGCGTAGGCGCCGTCATCGGCCGCGCGAGGCGACGTCATCCCGCCTCTCGACGATACGCGTTTTCGATCTTTCGATCATGCCACAATGGATGGCTTCGCTTCGCTCGCCATGACGTTGGCGGGCTCGTCGCCAAGTTCTGATTGACTGGGGATTCCCAACATGACCTTCGCAGGATGGTCTCAGATCGCGCTGACCTTGGCGCTGGTGCTGGCGGCGGCGCTTCCGCTGAGCCGCCTCATCGACGCCGTCTACGCCGGGCGGCGCAATTATCTCTCGCCCGTGCTCGGCCCCGTCGAGCGCGGCTTCTACCGTCTCGCCGGCGTCGATCCCGCGCGTGAGCAGGGCTGGCTCGCCTATACGATGGCGATGCTGGCTTTCTCGCTCGCCGGCTTCGCCTCGCTCTACGCCTTGCAGCGCCTACAGAACCTGCTGCCGCTCAACCCGCAGGGCTTCGGCGCCGTGCCGCCCGACCTCGCCTTCAACACGTCGATCAGCTTCATCACCAACACGAATTGGCAGAACTACGGCGGCGAGACGACGATGAGTCATCTGACGCAGATGCTCGGCCTCAGCGTCCACAATTTTCTCTCCGCCGCGACCGGGCTGGCGATGGCCTTCGCGCTGGTGCGCGCCTTCGCGCGCTCCTCGGCTGAGACCGTCGGCAATTTCTGGGTCGATATGACACGCGTCACGCTCTATGTGCTGCTGCCGCTGGCGATCGTCGTGGCGCTCGTCATGGTCGGGCTCGGCGTGCCGCAGACCTTGCAGGGCTCGATTGCGGCGACGACGCTTGAAGGCGTCAAACAGGCGATCTCAATCGGGCCGATCGCCAGCCAGGAGGCGATCAAGGAACTCGGCACCAACGGCGGCGGCTTCATGAACGCCAATTCCGCGCATCCGTTCGAGAACCCCAGCGCCTGGACCAATCTGTTGCAGATCTGGTCGCTGCTGCTCGTGCCCGTCGCCTCGGTGCTCGCCTTCGGTCGCTCGATTGGCGGCATCAGGCAGAGCCGCGCCATCCTGGCGACGATGGCGGTGCTGCTGATTGCTGGCGTCCTGCTGATCTACTGGTCGGAGACCGCCGGCAATCCGCTGTTGACCGCGCTCGGCGTCGACCGCGCTCAGGGCAACATGGAGGGCCATGAGGTCCGTTTCGGGCAGGCGATGACGGCTATGTTCACCGCCGGCACCAGCGGAACCTCGACCGGCGCGGCCAACGCGATGTTCGATTCGATGACGCCGCTCGCAGGTATGGTTCCGATGTTCAACCTGCTCGCCGGCTGCATCTGGCCGGGCGGCGTCGGCTCCGGGCTCTATGGTTTCCTGGTCGTCGCCATCATCGCGGTGTTCGTCGCCGGGCTGATGGTTGGGCGCACGCCGGAATATCTCGGCAAGAAGATCGAGGCGCGGGAAATGAAGCTCGCCATGCTCTCGGTGCTGATCTATCCGCTCGTCGTGCTCGGCTTCTCGGCCGCCTCCGTCGAGCTGAAAACCGCGCTCGACAGCCTCAACAACAACGGGCCGCACGGGTTGTCGGAAATCCTGTACGCATTCGCCTCGGCCAACGCCAATAACGGCTCGGCTTTTGCGGGACTCAACGGCAATACGCCCTGGTTCAACACAACGCTGGGCCTCGCCATGCTGCTTGGCCGCTTCGCCTATGTGATCCCGGTGTTGGCGTTGGCGGGCTCGCTCGCCGCCAAGAAGAAGGCGACGGCCTCGGTCGGCACGTTTCCGACCGATGGGCCGCTGTTCGTCGGCCTACTGATTGGCGTCATCGTCATCCTCTATCTGCTGCAATATTTCCCGGCGCTGGCGCTGGGGCCGGTGGTCGAGCATTTCCTGATGCTCTCCGGTAAGACTTTCTAGGAGCCTCTTATGTCCGCCCATGTTCAGGCCGCGCAGCTGTTTGATCCTCGGATTGTTGCGCAAGCCGCGCGCGACGCCTTCGTCAAGCTCGATCCGCTGAAGCTGGCGCGCAATCCCGTCATCTTCGTCACCGAGGCGGTGTCGCTCGTGGTGACGGCGTTCTTCGTTCGCGATCTCGCGCGCGGCGAGGGCGCGCTGTTCTCCGGCCAGATCGCGTTCTGGCTTTGGTTTACAGTGCTGTTCGCCAATTTTGCCGAGGGCGTCGCCGAGGGGCGCGGCAAGGCGCAGGCGGCGACCTTGCGCCGCAGCCGCTCCGATACGCGCGCCAAACGCCTGCTCGACGCCAAGGCGCTCGGCGACATCTATCAGGGCGTCAATGCGCTGGATCTGCGCGTCGGCGACGTCGTGCTGGTGGAGGCCGGCGACGTGATTCCCGGCGACGGCGAGATCGTCGAAGGTTTCGCCAGCGTCAACGAGGCGGCGATCACCGGCGAATCCGCGCCGGTCATCCGCGAGGCCGGCGGCGACCGCTCGGCCGTCACCGGCGGCACGACGGTGTTGTCGGATCGCATCAAGGTGCGCATCACCGCCGCTCCGGGCTCGACCTTCATCGACCGCATGATCGCGCTCGTCGAAGGCGCCGAGCGGCAGAAGACGCCGAACGAACTGGCGCTGTCGATCCTGCTCTCCGGCCTGACGCTGATCTTCCTCATCGTCTGCATGACTTTATGGCCGCTCGCCGCCTATTCCGGCAAGATCCTGTCGGTGACGGCGCTGGTGGCGCTGCTCGTCTGCCTGATCCCGACGACGATTGGCGGCCTGCTCTCGGCCATCGGCATCGCCGGCATGGATCGGCTCATCCGCTTCAACGTGATCGCCACTTCTGGTCGCGCGGTGGAGGCGGCCGGCGACGTCGACACCTTGTTGCTCGACAAGACCGGCACCATCACCTTCGGCGCCCGCATGGCTGACGAATTCCTCGCCGTCGCCGGCGTCGGCGAGGCGGCGATCGCGGAAGCCGCGCTGCTGTCGAGCCTCGCCGACGAGACGCCGGAAGGCCGGTCCATCGTCGCGCTGGCGCAAATCCGCTATCACGTCGAGGCCATGGCCGAGGCGGGCGCAACCGTGGTTGCGTTCTCGGCGCAGACGCGCATGTCCGGCGTCGATCTCACCGGCCGGGCCTTGCGCAAGGGCGCTGTCGACGCGGTGCTGCACTGGGCCGGCCTTTCGCGCGATATGGCGCCCGCCGATTTCACGCAAGCCGTCGAGTGCATCGCGCGTTCCGGCGGCACGCCGCTGGCGGTGGCGGAAAACCGTCGCCTGCTCGGCGTCATCCACCTCAAGGACGTGGTCAAGCCCGATATCCGCGCGCGTTTTGCCGAACTGCGCGCCATGGGCATCAAAACAGTGATGGTGACTGGCGACAATCCGCTGACCGCGGCGGCGATCGCCTCGGAGGCCGGCGTCGACGATTTCCTCGCCGAGGCGACGCCGGAGGACAAGCTGAGCCTCATCCGGCGCGAGCAGCAGGGCGGCCGGCTCATCGCCATGTGCGGCGACGGCGCCAACGATGCGCCGGCGCTGGCGCAGGCCGACGTCGGCGTCGCCATGCAGACCGGCACGCAGGCGGCGCGCGAGGCCGGCAACATGGTCGATCTCGATTCCGACCCGACCAAGCTCATCGAGATCGTCGGCATCGGCAAGCAACTGCTGATGACGCGCGGCGCGCTGACGACGTTCTCGATCGCCAACGACGTCGCCAAATATTTCGCCATTCTGCCGGCGCTGTTCGTGACCACCTATCCGCCATTGCAGGCGCTCAACGTGATGGGGTTGCATTCGCCGGGTTCGGCGATTCTGTCGGCCGTCATCTTCAACGCGCTGATTATCGTCGCGCTGATCCCGCTGGCGCTGAAGGGCGTGCGCTACCGGCCGATGGGCGCGGCGGCGCTGCTGCGGCGCAATCTCGCGCTCTACGGGCTCGGCGGCCTCATCGCCCCGTTCGTCGGCGTCAAGCTCATCGACCTCGCCGTCTCGGCGTTGCATCTGGCCTGAAGGGGTTTGCCATGTTGGGTCTCATTCGCCCCGCCGTCGTGCTGCTGGCGCTGTTCTCGGCGCTGACCGGGCTCGCCTATCCGCTCGCCATCACCGGCGTCGCGCAACTCGCGTTCAACGCTCAGGCCGACGGCGGCCTGGTCACGCGCCACGGCGTCGTCGTCGGTTCGCGGCTGATCGGTCAGAACTTCGCGAGCGCCAAATATTTCCACAGCCGCCCGTCCGCCACTCAGGCGCCCGACCCCAGGGACGCCAGCAAGACCATCGACGCGCCCTACAACGCCGCCAACTCCACCGGCTCCAACCTGGGCCCGACCTCGCGCAAGTTGATCGACCGGGTCAAGGCCGGCGTGGCGGCGGCGCACGCGGCGGGCGTCAAGGGCGCGATCCCCGCCGACGCCGTGACCACTTCGGGCTCCGGGCTCGACCCCGACATCTCGCCGGCCTACGCGCTCGCGCAGGTCGACGCGGTCTCCGCCGTGCGCGGCCTGGCGCCGGAGAAGTTGCGCGCGGTCGTCGAGGCCAATGTCGAAGCGCCGGCGCTCGGCCTCATCGGCGAGCCACGCGTCAACGTGCTGGAGCTCAACCTCGCGCTCGACCAGGGTCTTGCGGCCGAGGCGGCGAAATAGTTCAGGGGCGCAGGAACAAGTCGCCGTCGCCGGGCGCGACGACGAACTTGCGCGCGCGCCGTCCCGAAGCGGCGCTGACGCGCTCTTCGGCGAACTTCACTTCCGCCGGCTTTCCTTCCGGCGGATTGAAGACCGCCGCGCCGCGCTCGAACTTGCGTCGAATCGCGGCGTCGCCGTTCGGACGGCGTGGCGGTTCCGTCGGCCGCCCCAGGCGCGCGTTCCAGAACGGATACCAGTCCTGGGTGAGCTCGGTTTTCCCCGGGTTGCGATCCGCATAAAGCACGTAGCCGTCCGACAGCGTCAGCGAGAGGGTGGTGACCTCGCGTATCCGGGCAAGGTCGGCGCGGGGTTGCGCATCGGTCGGCCGGCCCTCCAGCAAAGTGAACGCGGGCTTGTGAAGGTGCGCGGCCGCCCAGGCGAAATCCGCCGCGGCGGTGCGCCAGTTCAGGAAATAGCGGGCGCCGAAGCCCTCCATGAAGATGCCGTTCAGGTAGCGCCCGGACTTCTCGGGGCGGCTCTGGTTGGTGTTACCGACGAGGATCGCGGCTTCGCCGACGGCCGCGCGGACCTTGGCGATGAGCTGCGTGCGATAGTCGCCGTGCGGGTCGACGGGATCGTCGGACACGTGCTCGCCCCACCAGTCGAACATGCAGCCGTCGTAGACCCCGGTCGCGGTCAGCGCTTTGCAATGGGCGGCGATGGCGGCCTGCGTTTCGGGCTTGCGGTAGTCGAGAAAGAACTGCTTGCCGCCGGCGGCCGAGCGGTCGGGCGTCCTTTCGCCGGCCGCGTCGCGCAACCAGAACGGCGAATTCTCGGGTAGCCGGTCGCCGGGGACATTGCGGTAGGCGATCGAGGCCAGCGCCACGAAATGCGGATTGAGCGCTTGGATCCGGGCGCGCCGGGCGCGCGCGAATTCGACGCTTTTCGGGTTGAACGATGTCGGCAGCGCCGTGCGCGGCGTGGCCGGCCTGAGCCCCAGCGCATCAAAGGTGACGAAAGCGAGATCGCGCCGCGCCAGCTCGGCTTCGCCGCGCTCGGACGCGGACCCCACGGCGCCGCCGAGGCTTTCGCCGCCGCCCCAGGCCTCGTAGATCGAGGGAAAGGTTCGGCTCGCGATGCGATGCGCGACCGTCTCGTCGGCGAGCGCGCCGATGGTTAGCGCGGCGATGGCGCAGAACGTCCACACCGCGCGCAATTGGCCCTCATGCGTAAGCACCGCCGAAGGCTGACGCACGATTCCGACCAGAGCGTGGCCGAATCAGGCCCCCATATCGGCGTGGAAGGCGACAATACGCGGCGCGATCTCGGTGCGAAACTTCGAGCCGTTGAACACGCCGTAATGCCCGACGTCCCGTTGCAAGTGGTGACGCTTGCGCTCGGCGGGCAGATTGGCGCAGAGGCCGTGGGCGGCGAAGGTCTGGCCGACGCCGGAAATATCGTCCCGCTCGCCTTCCACCGTCATCAGCGCGCAACGGCGGATTGCGCCGGGATCGACGCGCCGGCCGCGATGGCGCATCTCGCCCTTGGGGAGTCGGTGGCGCACGAACACCGTCTCGATCGTTTGCATGTAATATTCGGCCGTCAGGTCCATGACGGCCAAATATTCGTCGTAGAACTCGCGGTGTTTCTCGGCGGAATCGCCGTCGCCTTGGACGAGATGGCGGAACATGTCGAAATGGGCGTTGACATGGCGGTCGAGATTCATCGCCATGAAGCCGGAAAGCTGGAGATAGCCGGGATAAACTTGGCGACCGAAGCCGGGATAGGGGAACGGCGCGGTTTGCAGGCAATTGTCGCGGAACCACTCGACGCCGCGCTGCTCGGCGAGTTGGTTGACGGCGGTTGGGCTCTTGCGGGTGTCGATCGGCCCGCCCATCAGCGTCATCGAGATCGGCGTCAGCGGATCGTCCTCGGCCTCCATCAACGAGACGGCGGCGAGCACCGGCACCGCCGGCTGGCAGACGGCGAGCGTATGCGTCCCCGGACCGAGTTCATGCAGGATGTCGCGCAGATACTCGATGTAATCGTCGAGATCGAATCGCCCGACGGCGAGCGGGATCATGCGCGCGTCCGCCCAATCGGTGATGTATACGCGATGCGTCGGCAGGAACGCCTCCACCGTGCCGCGCAACAGCGTCGCGTAGTGACCCGACATCGGGGCGACGATCAGCAGTTTCGGCTGCGCCTCGCAGCCGGGGACGGTCGGGCGCGCGAAATGCCGCAGATTGCAGAACGGCCGCGTCCACACCACCTCCTCCATCACCTCGTGCTCAACGCCGTCGACGACGGTTTTGTTGAACCCGAACAGAGGCTTGCCATAGCGGCGGGTGATGCGCTCGAACATCTCGGCACTCGCGGCCATGTTGCGGCCGAAGGGCGTCGAGGACAGTGGATTGAAAGGGTTGCGGAACAGGAAATGGGCGGCGTCGGAGAGGGCGCGGGCCGGAACGAGGGCGGCGTGCCCCATTTCGTAGAGCTGGTACTGATAGGCGGTGTTCAGCAACATGACGCTCCCGCATTTCCCCGCGAAGGCCGCTTTGTGAGCAGCCATAAGGTTCGCATGGGAACGAGACTATCCGCTTTTTGGGCTAGCTGCCCATACCTAAGGCAAAAAAGCCGCATATGTGACATATTTTCCACTTCTTGCCGGCGCTGGCGGTCGGCGGCGACTAACTCTGCGTCATTGCCTGCGCCAAAATCTCATAGGAGCGCAGCCGCGCCTGGTGGTCGTGGATCGCCGCCGCAACGATGAGTTCGTCGGCGCCGGTAGCGGCCTGGAAGCTGCGCAACTGCTCGGCGACTTCAGGCCCCGTACCGGAGAAGGCGCACAACAGCATGCGCGACACATGCGCTTTTTCCGGCGCCGTCCAGTAGGTCTCGATGTCGTCGATTGGCGGGCGCAGGCGGCCGCGCGTGCCGCGCACGAGGTTGACGAAGCCCTGCTGCGCCGAGGTGAACAGCCGCCGCGCCTCGGCCGTAGTGTCGGCGGCCACGACATTGCAGCCGACCATCGCATAGGGGCGGTCGAGTTGCTCGGAGGGCTCGAAACGATCGCGGTAGATCGCCAGCGCCTCGTGCAGATGTTCCGGCGCGAAATGCGAGGCGAAGGCGAACGGCAAGCCGAGCATGGCGGCGAGTTGCGCGCCGAACAGGCTGGAGCCCAGAATCCATAACGGCACGTTGAGCCCGGCGCCCGGCACCGCCCGCACCCGTTGCTCGGGGCCGGCTTCAGCGAACAAGGCCTGCAACTCCACCACGTCGCGCGGAAAGGTCTCCGCCGCCTCGGGCGAGCGCCGCAGGGCGCGCAACGTCAGCCCATCCGTGCCCGGCGCGCGGCCGAGGCCGAGATCGACGCGGCCGGGATAGAGCGATTCCAGCGTGCCGAACTGCTCGGCGATGATGAGCGGCGCGTGGTTCGGCAGCATGATCCCGCCGGAGCCGACGCGAATGCGCTGCGTGCCGCCCAGCACATAGCCGATCGCCACCGAGGTCGCGGCGCTGGCGATGCCGACCATGTTGTGGTGCTCGGCGAGCCAGAACCTATTGTAGCCCCAGCGCTCGGCGTGGGCGGCGAGATCGCGACTGCGGCGCAGCGCGTCGCCGGGCGTGGCGCCCTCCGGTACGTGGGCGAGATCGAGAATCGAGAGCGGGGTGTTCAGCATGCTGCTTAAATCGATGTGCGAAGGCCGAAGCGCAAGCGGCGCGAGGCCGGCGCCGCAAAATTTGTCGGCGAACCGTGCCCCGGTCCCTCAAAATCCAGGCGCCGGTGTCGCGGCGCTTGCCCATATCCGAGACACGCCAGCGTAGTTAACGCTTTCTTAAGTGTTGACGTCGATTTTGCGGCGCTAGCCGGCAAAGTTTGACGGCGGCCGCTGCGGCCGCCGTCCAAGAGCTTCCCGGGACCGCGGGCCATAGCCCGCTGAGGCGCGACAGGCGTGGTCCCGGGAACCCAATCAAGCCTTGATGAACGGGCAATGGCCTTCGCTCAACGGGCGGAACGCATCCTCCGGCGCGATGGTCGAGATCAGCTTGAAGGCGTCCCATGGCCCCTTCGATTCCGCCGGCGTCTTCACCGCCATCAGATAGACGGGATGCAGGTGGCGCCCGTCCTCGCGGATCTTGCCCTTGCCGAACAAGGGATCGTCGGTCGGCATCGCCTTCATCGCGTCGACCAGTTTGACGCCATCGGCGGCGCTTTTGAGTTGGGCGTAAGCCTTCATCAGATGCGCGGTTCCCGCGTACATGCCGGCCTGCATGTCGTTGGGCATGTATTTCTTCGGGTCTTTGGCCTGGAAGCGCTTGGCGAAGGCGCGCGAGCCGTCGTTCATGTCCCAATAATACGGGGTGACGATCAGTGAACCCGCGATCGGGCCGAGCCCGAGGCCGGGAATGTTGGTGATGTTGAGCACGAAGCTCGCCAGCCGCTGTTTCGGCGCGAGTCCGAACTCGTGCGCGGTCTTCAGGCCGTTGTTGAGATCGCCCCCGGCGTCGGCGAAGGCGACCACGTCGGCGCCGGAGGACTGCGCCTGCAAGATGTAGCTGGAGAAATCGGCGGTGTTGAGGGGGTGGCGGGCGTCGCCGATCACCTTGCCGCCGGCGGCGATGACCGCCGCCGCGCAATTGTCGCGCAGATCCTTGCCGAAGGCGTAATCGGCGCTGATGAAGAACCAGGTCTTGCCGCCCTCCTTGACCACGGCGTGGCCGAGGGCGTGACCAAGCTCATAGGTGTCGTAATCCCAATGCACAAAGTCTTTCGAGCATTTCGGACCCGTCATCACCGAGGAGCCGGCGCCGGAGCCGATGACCGCTTTGTTCTTCTCGGTGGCCACCGACAGCACGGCGAGCGCCACCGCCGAGTTCGGCAAATCCATGATGACGTCGACATGGTCCTCGTCGAACCATTTGCGCGCGATCGCCGCGCCGATGTCGGGCTTGTTCTGATGATCGGCGGCGACGATCTCGACCGGCACGCCGAGTTTGGCCGAATAATCGTCGACCGCGAGCTGGGCGGCGATCACCGAGCCTATGCCCTGGTAATCGGCGTAGACGCCCGACATGTCGTTCATCACGCCGATCTTCAGCGGCTTGAGGCCGCCAGCCGCCCGCGCCAGACCCGGCGTCAGCGTCAGCGTCAGCGCCGCGCCGCCCAACAGCAGTTCTCGTCTGTTCATGCTACTTCCTCCCTGACAAAACT
>DATNDU010000196.1:0-106241 GCA_035606915.1 Roseiarcus sp.
TTGGCGGTTACGCCCGATGCGGGAGACCGGAGGCCGGCTTGCGGGTCCGCGGCGCCCGCCGCCGCGATGGCTGCCATATCGGCCAGCCATCGGCCGAGATCGACAGCAGCGCTCGCGGGCTCCAGGCTCGCCGACACTGGCGAAAGGACGGGCGGCGGGGTATCGGTGCGCGCTCGTCGCCTGATGCTCGCCGAAGCTTGGCGGCGCACGACGATTTCAGGGATCGACACGATGGCTAAGCCCGCGCTGCTGTTCAACACCGGGTTCGGGGCGCAATTGCTCGATGGCGCGCTTGCCGATCGGTTCGAATTCATCAACCTCGCGCAGGCGTCTGACCGGCAGGCGACGCTGGCGGCGCGCGGCGGCGACGTGGTCGCCATGCTGACGACGCAATGCGACGCGGCGCTGCTCGAAAGTCTGCCCAATCTGCGCCTGATCGTCGCACCAGGCGCGGGTTATGAGGGCATCGCCGTCGCCGCGGCGCGCGCGCGTGGCGTGAGGGTCGCCAACGCCGGTGGCGCCCACAGCGGCGATGTCGCCGATCACGCGCTGGCGCTGGCGCTGGCCGCGATCCACCGCCTTCCCGAGGCGCAGGCCTCGGTGCGTGCCGGCGGCTGGTTCGGCGGCGCCTCATTGGCGCCGCGTCACGCCATGTCGGCGCAGCGATTCGGCATTGTCGGGCTCGGCAATATCGGGGCCGCCATCGCCCGGCGCCTGGCGCCGTTCGGCGGCGAGATCGCCTGGTGGTCGCGCAGCCGGAAACAGGTGCAATGGCCGCGGCGCGACAATCTGGTTGAACTCGCGCAATGGTCCACCGCGCTGTTTGTCGCCACGCGAGGCGACGCCGTGGGTTTGATTGACGCGCAGACGATCGCGGCTGTCGGCCCGCAGGGGTTGATCGTCAATATCTCGCGCGGCGCCGTGCTCGACGAGGAGGCTTTGATCCATGCGTTGAAGCAAGGGCGATTGGGTTATGCGGCGCTCGATGTGTTCGCCAACGAGCCGACCTCGCCGGAGCGCTGGCGGGATGTGCCGAACGTTATTCTTACGCCGCACATCGCCGGCGTCGCGCACGAATCGCAAGCGCGGTTGCGCCAGGCTGCGATCCGCAACCTGACAAGCGTGCTTGATGGCGGGCCGCTGGTCAACGAGATTACCTCTTAGTGATTCCAATCTGACGCTCGGCGCCCGGTCGCGGGCGAGCGGATTGCCGACTCCCCGAGCAATCCACCGACCTCGCCCTGAGGCGCGAAGCGAAGCGTAGCCTCGAAGGGCGTTCCAGCTTGCGCCGCCGGTTGTGCGAGACAGCGGTTGATTGCAGAAAAGGTCGGGCCAACGAGCGTCCTTCGAGGCCCCTTCGGGGGGTGGCGGAGACACGGCCCGCTCGGTTTCGAAGGCGGGCATTGCAAGGAACCGGCGGCTGGGCGTCAACCGTTAGGTTTTAACCACTGGGAGAACGCCAACTGGCGCAGCAGACAATGAAACGGGTTGTCGCGTTGGCGCCGCGCTCCTGGTTGGGGCGCAGGCCGCCTATTCACAAGCCTGCCGCGCCGCAAATGCGACCTCATGGCGTAGTTGGCGCGCACAGGCTTCAGGCAGCAGGTCCGCAGGCGCGCCGACGCCCTGTCGGCGTTGCCGCGCGACGCGCCTTTACAATCTCTTCGCTTCGGCCGAATATATATGAAAGGCAATTTCATCCTATGAAATGAGCAGCCGACGATGAAGGAAACGCTCGCCCGCCGCGTCGGCGCGCGCCGCGCAGGCAAAGTCGGGGCCGGCCGATGAAAGGCCGCCGCAGGCTATACCGGCGCGACGAGATGGCGCGCCTCATCGCGCCAACGAGCGTGGCGGTGGTCGGCGTGTCGGAACGCGCCAACGCTTTCGGAACCCGCACGGTCGCCAACATGCAGGCGTTCGACGGGCGGCTCTATCAGATCAGCGCCAAACACGCTGAACTTGCCGGCCGCCCGTGCTTTCCCAGCATCGCCGCGCTGCCGGAGACCCCGGATTGCGTGGTGATCGCGACGCCGCGCGACAGCGTCGAGGCGATCGCGCGGCAATGCGCGGCGCGCGGCGTCGGCGCCATCGTCGTCTATGCCGCCGGCTTCGCCGAGACCGCCAAGCCGGAGCTTGTCGCCCTTCAGCAGCGGCTGACGGCGATCGCCCAGGACGCTGACATGCGGCTCGTCGGCCCCAACACGATAGGGCTGGTGAATTACGCGACCGGCGCCGGGCTGACCTTCTCGGCGATGCCGGAACGGCGGCCGTTGAAGGCGCACGCCATCGGCATCGTCAGCCAGTCCGGCTCGCTCGGCTTCTCCCTGTCGCAAGCGGTGGAGCGCGGCGTCTCGGTGAGCCATGTGTTGACCGCTGGAAACTCCTGCGACGTCGACGTCGCCGACGAGGTCGCCTATCTCGCCGGAGAGCCAAGCTGCCGGGCGATCGCCTGCCTGTTCGAGGGCATGGCCGAGCCCGCACGCATGCTTGCGGCGGCGGAAATCGCCTGGAAGGCCGATAAGCCGCTCATCGTCTACAAGATCGCCACCGGCGCCGAGGGCGCGCGGGCGGCGATGTCGCACACCGGCTCGCTCGCGGGTTCGCAGGCCGCCTATGCGGCGGGTTTTGCGCGCGCGGGTGCTATCCAGGTGGACACGTTGGAGGCGCTGGTCGAGGCGGCGGCGTTTTTCGCCAAGGCGGGCGCGCCGAAAGCGCCCGGCGCCGTCGTCATCGCCACCTCGGGCGGCGCGACCATCATCGCGGCGGACAAGGCGGAGTTGCATGGCGTCGCGCTGCCGCAACCCGGCCCCGAGGCGGCGGCGGCGCTCGCCCGCGAGGTGCCGGAATACGGCTCGACGCGCAACCCCTGCGACGTCACGGCGCAAGTCATCGCCTCCGGCGCGGCGCTGGCGGCTTGCGCCACCGCTTTGCTCGCCGACCCCCAATATGGCGTGATGGTGACTTCGCACGCCTACGCCTACGAATCCGCGACCCGACGGCTGCCGGTGTTCGCCGGCGCGGCGGCTGAGAACGGCAAGATCGTGTGCAACGTCTGGGCGCCGGAATGGCTCGGCGGCCCCGGCTCGGTCGAGACCGAAAGCGATCCGCATCTGGCTCTGTTTCACTCGATGGATCGCTGTTTCGCAGTCCTGGCCGCCTGGAACCGGCGCGCCGCGCGGCGCCGCCGCGACCGCAGCGCCGAGGGCCGCGTCTCCGACCCCGGCGCGAAGGCGGCGATGGCGGCGCTGCTTGCGGCGGCGCCCGCCGCCTCGCTGACGGAGCGCGAGGCCAAGCAGGTGATGGCGCTTTACGGCGTTCCCGTCGTCTCCGACGCGCTGGTTCACTCGGCCGGCGCCGCGGCCGAAGCCGCCGCGAAGGCCGGGTTTCCGGTCGTGCTCAAGGGCGAAAGCCCCGACATTCCGCACAAGACGGAAGCCGGGCTGGTCAAGCTCGGCCTGACGAGCGCCGCCGCGGTCGAGCGCGCCTATGATGAGATCATGCAGGCGGTCGCCGGGATGGCGGCGAAGCCGGAATTTCGCGGCGTCGTCGTGCAACCAATGATTGGCAAGGGCGTCGAGGTGATGGTCGGCGCCCGCTACGACCCGCAACTCGGCGCGCTGGTGGTGGTCGGGCTCGGCGGCGTCTTCGTCGAGGCGTTGCGCGATACGGCTTTGGCGCTGGCTCCGGTGGGGCGTTTCGAGGCGCAGGCGATGCTGCGCGGCCTGAAGGGCGCGGCGCTGCTGGGCGGATTTCGCGGCGCGCCGGCGGTCGATGTCGCGCGCCTAGCCGAGATCGTCTGCCGGTTTTCGGAACTCGCGGCGGACGCGGGCGCCGCCGTCTCAGAGATGGAGATCAATCCGCTCATCTGCGCCGGCGAGCGCATCGTCGCCGTCGATGCGCTGATCGTCAAAGGCGAGGGCCGCTGATGGCCCGCGGGATCGTCGAGCCTGCCGCCAGCATCGATTTCGCCGCTACGCCAGGGACGCGCGTGCATGGTTGATGCGGCGACGCAAGGCGGCCCGGCGCTCGTCGAGCCGCTGCCCAACCATCGCTTCGACGAGCCGGCGCTGACGCGCTACCTCGCCGAGCGGCTGCCCGGCTTTGCGCGCGGCTGCCTCGTGCGCCAGTTTCAGGGCGGCCAATCGAACCCGACTTTCCATCTCGAAACGCCGGAAGGCGCTTACGTGCTGCGCAAGAAGCCGGGCGGCAAACTGCTGCCCTCTGCGCATGCGGTCGACCGCGAATATCGCATCCTGAAGGCGCTTTGGGATACCGACGTGCCGGTCCCGAAGGCGCGCCTGCTTTGCGACGATCCCACCGTCATCGGCACGATCTTTTATGTGATGGATTATCTGCCGGGCCGCATCTACGCCGACCGGGCGATGCCCGGCGTCGACGCCGGCCACCGGCGCGCCGCTTTTCTCGACATGGCGAGCGTTCTCGGCCGGCTGCACCGGCTGTCGCCCGAGGCGATCGGGCTCGGCGATTTCGGCAAGCCCGGCGGCTATGTGGCGCGCCAGACCCGCCGCTGGACCCAGCAATACCGCGCCGCCGATCTCGCCCTGGAGCCGGCGATGGAGCGGCTGATCGCCTGGCTCGCCGAGCGGGCGACGCCCGCCGACGAGACCGCCGTCGCCCACGGCGATTTCCGGCTTGGCAACCTCATCCTGCACCCGAGCGAGCCGCGCGTCATCGGCGTCCTTGATTGGGAACTGTCGACGCTCGGCCACCCGCTCGCCGATCTCGCCTATTGCTGCCTGCCGTGGCGCACGACGCCTGAGCTTCAGGGCATCGCCGGCCTCGCCACGCCGGGGCTGCCGTCGGAGGCCGAATTCGTCGCCCATTACTGCGCGGTCGTCGGCAGGCCGGTCCCCGCCGACCTCGACCTGTTCGTCGTCTTCTCGCTGTTTCGCTGGGCGGCGATCGTGGCGGGGGTCTACCGTCGCGGGCTCGACGGCAACGCCTCCGATCCCAACGCCGTCGCGGTGGCGGGAGAGAAATTCCGCCGCCTGGCGCGGCGCGGCTGGGAGATCGCCGATGGCCTCTGACGAAGTTCTCTGCGACGTCGCCGACGGCGTGATGACGATGACGCTGAACCGCCCCGACAAGCTCAACGCCTTCACGCGCCCGATGTGCGAGGCGATGATCGCCGCCTTCGATTGCGCCGACGCCGACGACGCCATCCGCGTCGTCATCGTCACCGGGGCGGGCCGTGGGTTCTGCGCCGGCGCCGATCTCTCGGCCGGCGCCAGCCGCTTCGACGTCAGCCGCCGGTTCGGCGACGGCGAGATCGATTACAGCCGCGAGGAGGCGCGCGATTCCGGCGGCCGGCTCGCGCTACGCATCTTCGCCAGCCTGAAGCTGGTGATCGCCGCCGTGAACGGGCCGGCGGTCGGCGTCGGCGCCACCATGCTGCTGCCGATGGACATCCGCCTCGCCTCGACCGCCGCCCGCTTCGGCTTTCCGTTCGCGCGGCGCGGGCTCGTGCCGGAGGCGTGCTCGACGTGGTTTCTGCCGCGCGCCGTCGGCATGCAGCGGGCGATGGAATGGGTCGCCACCGGCCGCGTCTTTCCCGCCGAGGAGGCGCTGGCGGCGGGCCTGGTGCGCAGCCTGCATGCGCCGGACGAACTGCTGCCGGCGGCGCGGGCGCTGGCGGCGGAAGTGGTGCGCGAGGCGGCGCCGGTCTCCGTCGCGCTGTCGCGCCAGTTGATGTGGCGGATGTTGGGCGCGCAGCATCCGATGCAGGCGCACCGGCAGGAGAGCCGCCTGCTGCTCGACCGCGGCCGCAGCGCCGACGTGCGCGAAGGCGTGGCCTCGTTCCTGGAGAAGCGGCCGCCGCATTTCACCGGCCAAGTCTGCGCCGACATGCCGCCGAGCTATCCCTGGTGGAGCGAACCCATCTACCGCTGACTCGGATATACAAACGGAGACGATGCCAAATGACCGAGATGAAAGTTGTGGCGACCGGATTGCGCTTTCCGGAAGGCCCGGTGGCGATGAAGGACGGCTCCGTCGCGCTGGTCGAGATCGCGCGCGGAACCGTCAGCCGCGTCACGCCGGACGGCGCGGTGAGCGTCATCGCCGAACTCGGCGGTGGCCCCAACGGCCTCGCGCTCGGCCCCGACGGCGCGCTCTATGTCTGCAACAACGGCGGCTTTTCCTGGCATGAGGAGCCGGGCCTGCTGCGCCCGATCGGCACCCCGGCCAGCTATTCCGGCGGCCGCATCGAGCGCCTCGATCCGGCCACCGGCGCGTTCCGCGTGCTCTACGACCGTTGCGGCGACGCGAAGCTGAAGGGGCCGAACGACATCGTCTTCGACCGCAGCGGCGGCTTCTATTTCACCGATCTCGGCAAGACCCGACATCGCGACCGCGACCAAGGCGGCGTCTATTACGCCAAGGCCGACGGGTCGCATATCGTCGAGGTCGCGCATCCCATGCTGACCCCGAACGGCATCGGCCTGTCGCCCGACGAGAAGACGCTCTATGTCGCGGAAACCGAAGGCGGCCGGCTGTGGGCGTTCGACATCGCCGAACCCGGCGTGATCGCGCGGCGGCCGTTTCCCTCGCCCAACGGCGGCCGCTTCCTGTTCAACGATACCGGTTATCAGCGTTACGACAGTCTGGCGCTCGATGCGGCGGGCAACATCTGCGTGGCGACGTTGATTGCCGGCGCGATCACCGTCGTCGCGCCCGACGGCCGGTTGGTGCGGCGGGTCAAGACGCATGACGTCTATACAACCAACATCTGCTTCGGCGGACCTGACATGAAGACGGCCTACATCACGCTATCCGGCGTCGGCCAACTCGTCTCAATGCCTTGGCCGGAGCCGGGGCTGAAGCTGAACTTCGCCGCTTGACCTCACCCTTCGCCGTCGGCGCGCGCGGCGGCGAGCGCTTGCGCGATCGCCGCCGCGCCCTTCTGCAACGGCTTGAGGAAACGCGCGATGGCCCCGGCTTCGTCGATGGAGCTGCGCAGATACATGAAGTTGAGGCTGCCGACGGCGATGCCGTTGATGAGGATCGGCAACCCGACGGCGGAGGCCGCGCCATTGTAGGAGACCTCGGAATAGACCGCGTTCATCGTCGCATAGCCGTTGCGCCGCACGGTGGCGAGCAGCCGTTTCAATTTCTCGGGTTGTTTGATGATGGCGTTCCACGGCTCGCTTGAGGCGCCGAGTGCGGCGAGCGCCGACTGGCGCGTCTCCTCGGTGCAGAAGGCCAGGAACGCCATGCCGAGCGATGTGCCGAGCAACGGCGCGCGATAGCCGGGCCTGCGGTTGAAGTGCAGGAAGCCGTGGCCGCGGCTGGTGCGCGCGACGATCATCGCATCGCGGTCGAACACGGCGACGTCCGAGGGCCATTGCAGTTCCTTGTGCAGCGCGACGAGCACGGGCGCCGCGACTGTCGCCATCTCCGCGTGCTTCTGATAGCCGCTGCTGAGGTCGAGCGTGCGTCCGGTGGGCAGATAGATCGGTTGTGTCGGATGCCGGCTGACGAAGCCGGCGTAGATCAGCGTTTCCAGCATGCGCACGATGGTGGGCCGGTTGAGGCCGGTTTCGCGATAGATGTCGCCGACGCTGGCTTCCTTCAGGCGGTTGAGCGTCAACAGGACGTTGAAGGCGCGCAACACCGCCGTCACCGGTTCGAAAGAGGGCATTGCATACTCCCGCGCTCTGCGCCGCCGCGAGGGCGATTGCAATTGGCTTCGCATCGCGACTATAATGAATAGCCGTTTCATAGAATGAAATCAACGGTCGGCGCGGGAGGATGACGTGGAGGAGCCTTTGTCCGAAGCCGCAACGGCGGCGTCAGGCGCCGGGCCGCTGAGCGGATTGAAGGTTCTCGACCTGTCGCGCGTTCTCGCCGGTCCCTGGGCGTCGCAGATTCTCGGCGATCTCGGCGCCGAGGTATGGAAGATCGAGCGGCCAGGCGCCGGCGACGACACCCGCACCTGGGGGCCGCCGTTTGTTCAAGGCGCGAACGGCGTCTCGGACGCGGCCTATTATCTGTGCGCCAACCGCAACAAGCGCTGCATCGCCGTCGATTTCGCCAAGCCCGAGGGGGCCGAGATCGTCAAGCGCATGGCCGCGGCGGCCGACATCGTGGTCGAGAATTTCAAAACCGGGGCGCTCGACCGCTACGGGCTCGACTATGCCTCGCTGTCGACGATCAACCCGCGCCTGATCTACTGTTCCATCACCGGCTTCGGCCATAGCGGACCCTACGCGAAGCGCGGCGGCTACGACTTCCTCATCCAGGGGATGAGCGGGCTGATGAGCGTCACCGGGCGGCCAAATGGCGAGCCCGGGGCCGGGCCAATCAAAGTCGGCCTGCCGGTCAGCGACTTGTTTACTGGCCTCTACGCCGCCGTCTCCATCCTCGCCGCGCTGCATCACCGCGACGCCTCGGGGGAGGGGCAGCATATCGATTGCGCGCTGCTCGACAGCCAGGTCGCGGTGCTGGTCAACCAGGGGACCAACTATCTCGTCGGCGGCAAGATCCCCGGCCGTCTCGGCAACGCGCATCCGAACGTCGTGCCCTATCGCGAATTCGAGGCCGCGGACGGCCATGTTCTCGTCGCCTGCGCCAGCGATCGGCAGTTCCAGACCCTGTGCGGCGTGCTTGGACTTCTGAACGCGGCCGCCGATCCCCGGTTCAAGTCCAACGACGGGCGCCTGAAGCATCGGGTCGAGTTGGAGGGCAAACTCGCCGACGCCGTCAGAACCTGGACCTCGGCCGCATTGTTCGCGGCGATGGAGGCGGCGGGCGTCCCCGGCGGCCCGATCAACAGCATCGAGCAGACGCTCGCCGACCCGCAGATCGTTGCGCGCGGCCTGTTGCAGCCAATGACTCGCAAGGACGGAACGCCGGTCACCGTCATCGGCTATCCGGGCCAATTGTCGCGCACCCCCGCCACCTATCGCATCGCGCCGCAAACCCACGGGCAGGACACCGAGGAGGTGCTGGCGCAATTTGGCGTCGACGAGGCCACACGCGCACGTCTCAAATCAGAAGGCGTCATCCTGTGACGGCCGCCGGGCCGTCAACCAGCGGCTGGAGGCAGCAGTTTACGCTCCTGCATATGCGCCAGCCACCAGGCCAACGACTCCTCGGTGTCGATGCAGGCATCGAAGCCGGCCTGACGGATCTTGATCGTGCTCAGCAGCGACGAGGTGGAATGCGTGCGGGTGAAGGCGAAATCGGCGAACTGCCAGGAGCCGCCGACCAGCGTCTCCAACGTCAGGTTTTCGAGCCCGTAGCGCTCGACGATGGCGCGCCAGGTCGCCTCGTGCCCAGGCATGATGCGGTGGAGCGGCATCGGGTGCGCCAGCCCGACCGGCATCGAGAAGGCGCGCGCGATCACCGGCCACACGTTCTCCCAGGTGAAGACGTCGCCGTTGGCGATATTGAAGATTTGATTGGCGGCGGCGGGCGTCCGCGCGCTCCAGGCGATGGCGCGGGCGAGCACGCGCGCGTCCGTCGCCTCCGTTACGCGCGCGCCAAGGCCGGGATAGATGAGCGGCAGGCCGAGTTGGCGGCTGATCGCCGCATAGGCGCCGACGGCGGCGATCATGTTCATCATGCTCGAACGGGCGAAGCCGAACACGACCTGCGGCCGCAACACCGTCCAACTCCAATCTTTGCCGACCTGTCGTGCGGCGAGGAAATCCTGTTGCTTCCAATAGAAGTTCGGGTGGATGTGGCGGGGCGCGCTCTCGCGCGCCGGGACCGGAATCTGGCCGAGATGCACCCCATAAGCCTTGGCGCCTTGCAGCAGAACAATATGGCGCAGCGTCGGGTTGTTGGGCTCGACGGCGTCGAGAAGGTTGGTCAGCATCGCCAGATTGACCGCGATCTGATCGGCTTCGAGCCAGCCCTCCGTCAGGTTCGGCTTCTCGAACAGCGCCGCGTAAACAATCCGGGCGACGCCACGGATTTCGCCGAGGCGGGCGCGGCAGGCCACCGCGTCCGTCAGGTCGACCGCGAGATGGGCGGCGCCCGTCGGCGGCGCCGGCGGCCGGCGCGACAGCGCGACGACCTCCCAGCCGCCCTCCGACAAATATTGGTCGACTGTCGCACGGCCGACCAGGCCGCCGGCGCCGGCCACAAGCACGATTCCCTTGCTCGTCACGAACAGGCTCCTCACCGTCTATCGGGGCGGACATAGTTAGCTGATCGAAGAATCTTTTACAAACAAACATCTTCGTGACGCGTGCGACGCGGCGGAGATCGGGTGTAAGGCAGGATGGGAGTAAATGGAATGATTACACGACGAAGCGCACTCGGCGCCCTTGCCGCCATCTCGATGCTGCCGCGATCCGCTTTCGCGGCGGATGCGATAAAGGTCGGCGTCACCATTCCCCTGAGCGGCGGGGCGGGCCGTCAGGGCCAGGACGTCGTCAACGCCATCAAGGCGATGGCCTCGCTAATCAACGCCGATGGCGGCGTCATGGGTCGACAGATACAACTCATCGTGCGCGACGACGAGAGCACGCCGGCGATCGGCATCGCCAAGGCGAACGAACTGATCTCGGCCGGCGTCGCCGTCGTGCTCGAAGGTTGGAACAGCCCGGTGACGCTGGCGACGCAATCGGTTCTGGCGCGCGCCAGCGTGCTCGACATCACCATGATCTCGAAGGCCGACGCCATCCTCTCCGGCGCCGCCAACCCGCTGGCGATCCGCCTGAACAGCGCCAACGCCCAGGATGCGGCGATCATCGCCCAGTATCTGGGGACCAAGATGAAGAGCGGGCGGGTGGTGTTCGTGACCGAAAACGACGCCTATGGCAACGGCGCGCAGAAGGGCATCGAGGCGGAGTTCAAGAAGAACAATCTCAACTACACCATCGCCGCCTCGCTCAAGTTTCCGTTTTCGCAAACCGACTTCCGCATCGAGACGACGAGCATCCGCGACGCCAAGCCGGATGTCGTCATCTCCATCAACGCCAATGAAGGCGCGGGCCTGCCGGCGTTCCTGCAACAATATGCGCAGGCCAATATCGGCGCGCCGGTCGTCTGCTCCGTCGGCACCATAAGCCCGAGCGTGATCGAGGCGGCGGGGCCTGCCGCCAACGGGTTGACCAGCGCCGACATCTACTTCCCGCAGGCGCAGCCTTACGCCAGCAATCCCGTCAACCAGCGCTTCGTCGCTGAGATGCAGAAGCAGTTCAAGGGGCTGCCGGACAAGTTCGGCGCGCTCGGCGCGGCTTCGCTCCAGATCTGGGCGAAAGCCGCCGCCAAGGCCAAATCGCTCGACCGCAAGGCGGTCGCCGACGCTATTCGCGGGCAGGAGATTGCGGGCACCATCTTCGGCGATGTGCGCTTCGACGCGCATGGTCAGATGGGTCACCATTACAACGTCTTCACGGTCAAGGACGAGAAAATTGTCGTCCTCGGCGGCTGAAGCGCCGCTGTTCGCCGTGGAGGGGCTGTCGGTGCGCTACGGCGGCTTTCAGGCCCTTCGCGACGTCAGTTGGTCGGTCGCCGCCGGCCGCATTCTCGGCGTCATCGGGCCGAACGGCGCCGGCAAGAGCACATGTTTCATGGCGGCGACCAACATGACGCCGCATAGCGGGCGTTTGCGGCTCGACGGCGCGGACGTGACCCAGGTGCGCGCGCACAAGCTGCCGCGCCTGGGCCTGCGCCGCACGTTCCAGCAGAACGCCTTCTTCGGCGGCATGAGCGTGCTGCGCAACATGACCGGCGCGCTCATGGATCAGACGCCGAGTTCGCTCGCCGGCTCGGTCTTCCTGCCCTGGGTGCAAAGCCGACAGCAGCAGCGGATCGAGGCGCAGGCGCGCCAGCATCTGCTGCGCTACGAGATACCGGCGCCGCTGCACGAGCGCCTGCCGGGCGAATTGTCCTATGGCGCGCAACGTATGCTCTCCATCGCCATCGCGACCTCGGCCGGGGCGCGCGCGGTGCTGCTCGACGAACCGGCGGCGGGGCTCGGCGGGCCGGATATGCTGGCGCTGCGGCGGCTGCTGATGCGGATGCGCGCCGAGGGCCTGGCGATCGTGCTGGTCGAGCATCACATGGACCTGGTGATGGAGCTTGCCGACGAGGTCGTCGTCATCGAGACCGGCGAGGTCATCGGTCGCGGCAGTCCGGCGCAAGTGCAGGCCGATCCGCGCGTGCTCGAAGCCTATCTCGGCAAGGCCGCGTGAGCGCCCGGCTCGAAGTCGAAAACCTGCGCGTCGCCTATGGCGCAAGCGCCGCCGTCGCCGTCGACCATCTCGTGGTTGAGCCCGGCACGCTGGCGGCCGTCGTCGGCGCCAATGGCGCCGGCAAGTCGACATTGGTCAACGCCATCGCCAACTGGTCGCGCGCCGAGCCGCGCATCGAAGGCGCGGTGCGCATGGACGGTGAGGAGATCACGGGCCGGCCGGCGCATCAACTGGTCAAGCGCGGCCTGCAATTGGTGCCGGAGGGGCGCGGCGTGTTCATGGGGCTGACGGTCGAGGAAAACCTCAGGGACGGCGCGCCGTCCGGGGCGGACCCAGGTCGCAGGACTTATTCCTTCGAGGATGTTTATGAGCTGTTCCCGCGGCTGCGCGAGCGCCGGACGATGGCGGGCGGCTCGCTCAGCGGCGGCGAACGGCAGATGCTGGCGGTCGGCCGCGCCCTGCGCATGGCGCCGAAGGCGCTGCTGCTCGACGAACCCTCGATTGGTCTCGCGCCGCGTTTCGTATCGCTGCTCTTGCAAACGATCCGCACGCTGGTCGACAGCGGGTTGACCGTGCTGCTCGTCGAGCAGAACGTGCGCGCCGCGATGCAGGTCACCGACGTCGTTCACTTGCTGGAGCGCGGCCGGTTGATTGCCAGCGGGCCGGTTGAGGAGATGCGCGACGATCCGCGCATCGTCGAGGCCTATCTCGGGGGCGGCCACGGATGAATCTGTTACAGCAAATCGTCAACGGCATCATCATCGGCCACGCCTACGCGCTGGTCGCGGTCGGCTGGACGATGCTGCTGGGGGCCGCGCGTCTGGTCAATTTCGGCCACGGGCAGATGTATATGATCGGCGCCTTCGTCGCCTGGTGGTTCATGCGGATGACCGGCTTGCCTTATCCGGTCGCGGTGCTGGCGGCGATCCTGGTCGGGGCGCTGATCGGCGCGATCATGCAGCGTTTGCTGATGCGGCTGACGCTGTCGGGCGATCTCGTCAGCCTGATGATCGTGACGCTTGGCTTCGGCCAGGTGCTCGAAGGCGCGGCCGGCCTCACCTTCGGGGCGCGGCCGCAGACGCTGACGAGCCCGTTTCAAAGCCTCACGCTGCACTTCGGCCCCGTCTGGTTCACGGTGCAGGACGTGATCCTGGTCGTCGCCACCATCGTCGTCTTTGTCGCCCTGCGGCTATTGTTGAATGCGACGAAGTTCGGCACGGCGGTGCGCATGGTGGCGGAAGACCCGGCGCTGACGCGGCTCGCCGGCATCGACATCGCGCGCGTCTATATGGGCATATTCGCCTTCGAGGGCGCGGCGGTCGCCTTCGCGGCGACGCTGGTGGCGCCGCGAACGCCGATCCTCACCTCGATGGGCTTCGATCAGGTGGTGACGACCTTTGTTGTGGTCGTGCTCGGCGGCATCGGCAGCGTCGGCGGCAGCTATGTCGCCGGGGTCTGCCTCGGGTTGTTCACGGCGCTGTTCGGCGCCCTGGTGTCGCCGGCCTACACCACGGCGGCGATGTTCGTGCTGCTGATCGCCGTCATGGCGCTGCGGCCCGGACAGCTCGCCGCTTCGGCGAACTTCGCTCGATGAGCGCGCGCCGGAGCCTGTTGGCGCTGGCGGTCGCCGTCGTCGGCTTCTTCCTGCCGCGCCTGCTCGGCGGCTCGACGCTGGTCTACGATACGCTGGTCGTCATCGCCATCTTCAGCGCCATGTCCTACGGGCTCGACATCGTGCTCTCCGATCTCGGCGAGATCAGCCTCGCGCATACCGCGTTCTTCGCCACCGGGGCCTATGCGGCGGCGATCCTGGCGGTGCGCTATGGGCAGAACGCCTGGGTGGCGATGGCGGGCGCCATGGTCGCCTCGCTGGCGCTGGCGCTGGTGCTCGGCCTCATCACGCTGCGCACGCGCGAATTCGCGTTCTCGCTCGTCACCTATGCGGCGGCGATTGTTTGCATGAACGTCGCCTCGAACTGGGATTTCCTCGGCGGCTCCGACGGCATCGTCGGCGTGCCGCCGCTCGACCTGTCGATCGGGCCAATCAGGCTGTCGGCGGGCCAAAGCTTCGAGTTCTGGCCCTACGCCTATGCGCTGCTGCTGCTGACGATCTATTTCGTCTACCGCTTCCGCCGCTCCTCCCTCGGGCAAGCGGCGCTGATGGTGCACATGAACCCGCGGCTGGCGACGATGTGCGGCCTCGACGGCAATCGCGTGCGGCTCAAGGTGTTCCTGGTCTCGGCGCCGATCAGCGCGCTCGCCGGCTGGCTCTACGCCTTTCAGCGCGCGTATGTCGGAACCGATCTGTTCGACACTTATTTCCTGGTGCTGATGCTGACCAGCGTCATCATCGCCGGGCGCGGCCTGCTGCTCGGGCCGCTCATGGGAACGGCGCTGCTGATCTCGCAAAAGAGTTTCGCCTCGCTCGGCGCTTATGGCGATAAGCTTGTGCTCGGCGCCGTTCTTGTCGCGGCGCTGTGCTACAGTCCGCGTGGCCTCGCCGCGCTGTGGCCTCGCCGCCGGCTGGCGGGCGCCGAAAAGGAATCCGCATGAGTGACGACGCCAAGCCGCTCGGCCCGCAGGCGCAGTTCAAGGCCTATCTCGCCGAGGGCCGTTTCATGATCCAGCGCAGCCGATCGAGCGGCCACTATGTGTTTTATCCCCGCGTCGCCGTCCCCGGCAGCGGCGAGACCGATCTCGAATGGGTGGCGGCCTCGGGCGAAGCCACGGTCTATGCGATCACCGTCAACCGGACGCGCGAGGGCGCCTACAACATCGCCCTCGTCGATCTCGCGGAGGGGCCGCGCATGATGTCGCGCATCGAAGGCGTCGAGACGGCGCCGATCGGAGCCAGGCTCAAGGCGCGCATCGCCGCCATCGAGGGCGAACCCGCGCTTGTCTTCGACCTCGCGGAGCAAGTCTGATGGGCGCGAGCTTGCGCGGCGCGGCGGCCATCGTCGGCGTGGCGACCGCCGGAACCGGCGAAGCGCCGGGCCGCACGGCGATTGAACTGCTCGGCGAGGCGGCGATCGCGGCGCTCGGCGAGGCCGGCGTCGCGCTCAGCGAGGTCGATGGCGTATTCGCCGCCACCGGCACGCATGGCGTGCCGGTGCTGTCGGTGGCCGAATATCTGGGCTTGCGGCCGCGCTACCTCGGCGGCACGAATGTCGGCGGCTCCTCGTTCGAGGTCCATCTGTTGCAAGCCGCGATGGCGTTGCAGGCGGGGCTGTGCGATGTTGCGCTGATCGCCTATGGCTCCAACCAACGCACCGCCGGCGGCCGGCTGGTCTCGATGAGCGAGCCGCAATGGCACGAGACGCCGTATCGGCCGCGAAACCCGATCACCGGCTATGCGATGGCCGCGGCCCGCTACATGCACCAGTACGGCGCCACGCGCGAAGATCTCGCCGCCGTCGCCGTCGCGGCGCGCAAATGGGCGAACCGCAACCCGCAAGCTTTCGCACGCGGTCCGCTCAGCCTTCAGGATGTGCTGATGAGCCGGATGGTCAGCGATCCGCTCACCGTCGCCGATTGCTGCCTGGTCACCGATGGCGGCGCGGCCTGCGTGCTGGTGCGCGCCGAACGCGCGCGCGACCTGAAGCAGCAGCCGGTCTATCTGCTCGGCGCCGGCGCCGCCGCGTCGCATCGCTCCATCGTGCAGATGCCAGATCTCACGGTGACGGCGGCGGTCGAGAGCGGCGCGCGCGCCTTCGCCATGGCGGGCCTGCGCAAGGACGATATCGACTTGCTGATGCTCTACGACGCCTTCACCATCAACACCATCCTGTTCCTGGAGGATCTCGGCTATTGCCCGAAGGGGGAGGGCGGGCGTTTCGTCTCCAGCGGCGCCATCGATCCCGGCGGCGCGCTCAACGTCAACACCAATGGCGGCGGCTTGTCCTGCGTTCATCCGGGCATGTATGGCCTGTTCCTCATCGTCGAGGCGGTGAGCCAGCTTCGCGGCCAGGCCGGCCAGCGCCAGGTCGCGGCGGAGATCGCGCTCTGCCACGGCAACGGCGGCACGCTCGCCTCGCAGGCGACCGCCATTCTCGGCACACAGGCGGCGCTCTGAACATGGCCTTCACCTACGAGTCCCTGATGGCCTACCCGATCCCGGAGGTCAGGCGGCGGCTGACCCGGCGCGATGCGGTGTTTTATGCGCTCTCCGTCGGCTTCGGCCAGCAGCCGCTCGATGCGCGCCAGCTCGATTTCGTCGACGCCGACCGCGCCTTGCGCGCCGTGCCGACGCAATCGGCAGTGCTCGCCCATCCCGGTTTCTGGGCCGCCGATCCGCTGACCGGCATCGACGCCGTGCGCATCGTTCACGGCGAGCAGCGCATCGCCATGCACCGCCCGCTGCCGGTCGAAGGCGAGGTGATCGGGCGCACCCGCATTACCGGCCTCGTCGACAAGGGGCCGGGTCGCGGCGCGCTGATGTATTCGCAGAAGGAGCTTGTTGACGCAGCAACGGGCGAACGGCTCGCCACCACCCGCAGCACGACGTTCCTGCGCGGCGACGGCGGCTTCGGTGGCCCGGTCGGCCCGGTCGAGCCGCCGCACGCCCTGCCCGAAACGCCGCCCGACATCGTCGTCTCCATGCCGACACGGCCGGAGCAGGCGCTGTATTACCGGCTCAACGGCGACGACAACCCGCTGCACGCCGATCCCGCGATCGCCGCCAAGGCCGGCTTCCCGCGTCCGATCCTGCACGGCCTATGCACGCTGGGAATCGTCGGCCACGCGCTGCTGCGCGCGCTCGGCGACTACGACGACGGGCGTTTCCGGGAACTGGCGATGCGGTTCTCGGCCCCCGTCTATCCCGGCGAGACGATCACGGTCGAGATCTGGAACAACGGTTCGTTCCGCGCCCGCGTCGCCGAGCGCGACGTCGTCGTCGTCAACAATGGCTATGCCGCCTTCGAGAGCGAGAAACCATGACCCAAACCAACCCGGACGCCGCGCCGCTGCTGGAGCGCCGCGACGGCGCGGCGGCGATCCTCACTTTCAACGAGCCGGCCAAGCGCAACGCGCTCACCTTCGCCCTGCGCGCCGCGCTTGCCGAGGCGATCGATCGCATCGAGCGCAGCCCCGACATCCGCGCCGTCATACTGACCGGCGGGCCGCAGGCGTTCAGCGCCGGCGGCGATCTCAGCGCCATGAACGTCGAGGGGCTGGCCGAGGCGCGCGAGCGTTTCCGCGTGCTGCACGGCATAATCCGCGCCATCGTCAAGTCGAGCAAGCCCTATATCGCGGCGGTGGAAGGCTGGGCCGCCGGCGCCGGGTTCAGCATGGCGCTTTGTTGCGACACCATCGTCGCGGGAACCGGGGCGCGTTTCGTCGCGGCGTTTCCCAAGGTCGGGCTGGTCGCCGACGCCGGGCTGTTGCACACGCTGGCGGCGCGGGTCGGGCTCGGACGCGCCCGCCAGATCCTGCTCTACGCGAAGCCGGTGGATACGGCCGCAGCGCTGGCGATGGGCATGATCGACGAGACAGCGCCCGACGGTAAAGCGCTGGAGCGGGCGCTCGAACGCGCCCGCGAGTTCGACGCGCTGGCGCCGCTGCCGCTGGCGCTCACCAAGGAGTATCTGGCGCGCGGCCTCGACGAGGTGCTGGATTGGGAGCGCAGCCAGCAGGCGGCGCTGTTCTTCACCGCTGACCATGCGGAAGGCAAGGCGGCGTTCCGCGACAAGCGGCCGCCGCGCTTTCAAGGACGCTGAGAGGTGAGCGAGCCTGCCCTCGACGCCTCCGGCGACATGCTGCGCGAGACCACCGCGCGCGTGCTGCGCAACCTCGTGACCGACGCTGCGCGCGCGCAGATGGCGGGTGGCGCGCTGCCGTTGGCGCTGTGGTCGGCGCTGGAGGAACTTGGCCTTCCCTACGCCTTGCTGCCGGAGGACGCCGGCGGCTTCGGCGCGCCGCTGGCGCAGGCGCTGTCGCTGCTGGCGATCGCTGGCGAGCACGCGCTGCCGCTGCCGCTCGCCGACGCCATGCTGGCGCGCTTGTTGCTCGCCAAGGCGGGGGTCGAGGCGCCGCAGGGCATGTTGGCCCTGGCGCCCGGCGCCGAAGTCGCTCTTGACGGCCGTGGCCGCGCCAGCGGGTGGGCCTGGGGCGTGCCGTGGGGGCGCCACGCCGCCGCTGTCGTCATCGTCTGCGAGACTCCCGGCGGGCCGGTCATCCTCGCCGCGCCGCAATCGGCTTTGAAAATCGAACCGGGCGCCGACATTGCTGGCGATCCCAGCGATACGATCCGGTTCGAGGCGGTGGCGAGCGCGCCGGCGCCGTTCGGGGTCCTGGAAGCACGGGCGGCGGGCGCGGCGACGCGGGCGCTGATGATCGCCGGCGCGCTCGGCGCCGTCACCGCGATGACGACGCAATATGCTGGGGAACGCCAGCAATTCGGCCGCGCCATCGGCAAGTTCCAGGCGGTGCAGCAAAATCTCGCGGTGCTGGCGGGCCAATCGGCGTCCGCCGCCGCCGCCGCCGATTTCGCCGCCGATGCCGTTGCGGCCTGGGGGCCGGGGCTCGTGCCGGCCGTCGCCGCCGCCAAGCTGCGTTGCGGCGAGGCGGCCGGCCTCGGCGCCGCCATCGCCCACCAGACCCACGGCGCGATCGGCTTCACCCGCGAGCACCGCCTGCATCGCTATACGCTGCGCCTGTCGGCCTGGCGCGACGCCTACGGCCGCGAAGCCGAATGGGCGCGCTATCTCGGCCGCCATGTCCTCGCCGCCGGACCCGAGGGTCTGTGGCCCGCGCTCACCGCCCTCTGACGGCCCCTGACATGACAAGCTTCGCTTTTCCCGCCCCGCCGCCCTCGCCTGAGAGCGAGGCGTTGCGCGCCGAGGTCAGGGCCTTCCTGCAACAGGAACTGGCGGACCGCGCGCCGATCGCGCGCGCCCAGAGCTGGAACGGCGTCGACGCCGCTTTCTCGCGCAAGCTCGGCCAGCGCGGCTGGCTCGGGCTGACCTGGCCGAAGCGCTACGGCGGCCACGAGCGCTCGGCGCTCGAACGCCATGTCCTGCTCGAAGAACTGCTCGCCGCCGGCGCCCCCGTCGGCGCGCATTGGATCGCCGAGCGCCAGAGCGGCCCGAGCCTGCTGCGCTACGGGACCGAGGCGCAGAAGCTCGCCATCCTGCCGCGCATCGCCGCCGGCGAATGTTTCTTCTGCATCGGCATGAGCGAGGCCGATGCCGGCTCCGACCTCGCCTCGGTGCGCACCCGCGCGGTGCGAACCGAGGCGGGCTGGCGCGTCAATGGCGCGAAGCTGTGGACCACCAACGCCCAGCATTGCCAATATATGATCCTGCTCTCCCGCACCGGCGCGGTCGATCCGCAGCGCCGGCATCACGGCCTGAGCCAGTTCCTCGTCGATCTGTCGCGGCCCGGAATCGCCATCCGGCCGATTGCCAATCTCGCCGGCGAACCTCATTTCAACGAAGTCGCGTTCACCGATGCGCTGCTGCCGCCGGATGCGATCCTGGGGCTCGAGGGCGAGGGCTGGAGCCAGGTGACCGGCGAACTCGCCTACGAGCGCAGCGGTCCGGAGCGCTTCCTCTCCTCTTTCACGCTGCTGGTCGAACTGATCCGGGTGTTGTCGCCGGTGGCCGACGAGCGGGCGCAAATCGCTGTCGGCAGACTCTGCGCGCAACTCGTCACGCTGCGCCGCATGTCGCGCTCGGTCGCCGGGCTGCTCCAGGCCGGGGCTGACCCGGCGCTCGAAGCGGCGATGGTGAAAGATTTGGGCGCGCTGGTCGAGCAGGAGATTCCCGAAGTGGCGCGCGATCTCCTCGCCGACGCGCCGCCGACGCCGGCCTCGCGCGCCTTCGCCGAGGTGCTCGCCTACACCAGCCTGCACGCGCCGTCGTTTTCGCTGCGCGGCGGCACGCGCGAAATCCTGCGCGGCATCATCGCGCGCGGCTTGGGCTTGCGCTGAGGCACACGAAGGGAAGCGATATGAGCGATGCGGTGCTTTTCGAACAGCGGGACGGCATTGTCACCCTGACCCTCAACCGTCCGGAGAAGCGCAATCCAATCTCCGAGCGCGATGTCGTCGACGCGTTGGTTGACGCCCTGAGCCGGGTGCAGGCCGACATTTCGGCGCGCGTGGTCATCCTGACCGGCGCCGGCAGCGCCTTCTCCTCCGGCGGCGACCTTCGCGCCATGCAAGCCGCGCTGGAGGAGCGCGCCCGCGATCCCGCCGCGACAATGGCCTATTACACGCAGGGCATCCAGCGCATCCCGCTCGCCTTCGAGGCGCTGGACGCGCCGGTGATCGCCGCCGTCAACGGCCCCGCCATCGGCGCCGGCGCCGATCTCGCCTGCATGTGCGACCTGCGCATTGCCGCCGAGACGGCGCGCTTCGCCGAGAGTTTCGTCAAGCTCGGCATCATTCCCGGCGACGGCGGGGCCTGGTTGCTGCCGCGCATCGTCGGTTGGTCGAAGGCGTGCGAGATGGCGCTCACCGGCGATCCCGTCTCGGCGCAGGAGGCTTTGGTCTGCGGGCTGGTCTCGCAGGTGGTGCCGAAGGAAGACTTGATGCCGGCCGCCCGCCGGCTGGCGCAACGGATCGCCGCCAATCCGCCGCAGGCGGTGCGGGCGACCAAGCGCCTGTTGCGCGAAGCCCGCTTTGCCGGGCTCGACTCGCTGCTGCGGCTCTCCGCCCATGCGCAGGCCATCGCCCACGCGACGCCCGAGCACCGGCAGGCGCTCGCCGCGGCGCTGGCCAAGACCGCGAAGAAATAGCGCCAATTCCCCATTCCCGGCCAAGGCGCAGGCGTCTGATCGTTCTGGGCGATGTCCAGGGTCAAGTCTGCGCGGGCGGCTTGCGTAGGGCGTCCCTGAGGGTGTTGCGGGTGATTTTGCCTGTCGCCGTCTTCGGCAGGTCGGCGACGATGCGAATTTCGACAGGGCATTTGTAGGCGGCGAGCCGCTCGCGGCAAAAACGCGAAAGCGTCGCGATGTCGAGCGTCGTCTCCGGCTTGGCGGACACAAAGGCGATCACCGTCTCGCCGCGGTAGGGGTCAGGCGCGCCGATCACGGCGGCCTCACGCACGCCGGGAAAGGCGTAGAGCACGTCCTCCACTTCGCGCGGCCAGACCTTGAAGCCCGAAGCGGAGATCATGTCTTTCTTGCGGTCCACGAGATAGAACCAGCCGGCGGCATCGAAGAAGCCGACGTCGCCGGTGTGCATCCAGCCGTGCGCGAGCACGTCGGCGGTCTCTTTGGGCTTGCCCCAGTAGCCAGCCATCACGCCGGGGCCGCGAACGACGACTTCGCCGTGTTCGCCGGGCTTCAGAGGGCGCCGCTCGTCGTCGACGACGATCGCATCAACGCCCGGCACCGGGATGCCGACGGACAGCGCGCCGGATTGCGGATCAACCGGAATCGCGCCCTCGTTCGGCGCAAGGTGGCTCGGCGCGGTGAGTTCGGTCATGCCGTAGGAACTGCGGATGGCGCGCCCGAAGCGCGCGGCGAAAGCGTTTATCACCGCCGGAGCGATCGGCGCGCCGCCCGAATAAATGTGCACGAAGCTCGCGAAGTGGTCTTTTGTCGCTTCGGGTTGGTTCATCAAGGCGATGAAGGCCGTGATCGCCCCGATGACGAAGGTGGGCTTGTGTTCGAGAAAGGCGTCGAGTGCGACCTGTGGGTGGAAGCGGTAGGTCAACACCTGAGCGGCGCCGGCCGCGAACGCCGCGACCATTTGAATCTCGAACCCGGTGATATGGAACAGCGGCGCCACCCCGAAAATGCGCGAGGCCGCGCCAAGCTCGAAATGATTGCGGCAAACGAGCGCGTTGGCGACGAGATTGCGATGGGTCAACATCGCGCCCTTCGGAACCCCTGTCGTGCCGGAAGTATAGAGCAGAAGCCCGACATCGCTGGACGAAAGGGCGCATTCCGCCGGGGCGGCGGCCGCCGCCGCGAGCACCGAGGCGAGCGAGCGCCCCGGAGACAAGGCGCGCGGCGGGGTGGGCAGGACGCGCATATCGTCGCGCGCCTGCAACTCGCGGGCGTTCGTCCAGATGAGCAGGCTGGGCTCGATCGAACCTGCGGCGGGAACGACATTGTCCCACAGGTCGTCCTGACAGAGGACGGCCTTCGGCGTGCAGTCGGCAAACAGCTTTCGTAACTCCGGCGCGCGATACATCGGATTAAGGCTCACCACGACGGCGCCGGCTTTCCACGCCGCCAGCGCCGCAATGAGGAATTGCGGCGTATTTTGCAGGATGATGGCGACGCGATCCCCACGGCCGACGCCCCTGTCCTGGAAATGGCGGGCGAGGCGGTCGCTCAACAGGTCCAACTCGCCGTAGGTCAGCGACGCGTCGAAATAAAACAGCGCCGGCGCCTCGCGCGGCGCGGAGCGGAAGAGATCAAGCGCCGTGAGCGCGCCCGGCTCGGGCGGCGCGTTGGCGGGCGTGTAGAGTTTGCTCCACGGGCGAGTTGCGGCGGCCTCGTAGGCCCGCGAAAGGTTTGCGAGATCCGGGAGCGTGGTCACAGGCGCCTGCCGTAGCTGTCGTGGCGATGCGATCCCCGCCCCGCCCTCCGATCGTTGGCGCCGCCCGCAACCATCCGCCGCGGAAGCGGCCGGGGCGGCAAGCGGGCCTCGTCGCTAAGCAGGGACGACTGGCCCGACAGCGCCGATATCGGCGCGATCTCGGACCCCATCACACCGGCGCCGACGATGCCGAATTTCTCGAAGCTCATCTTGGCTCTATTCTCCCGGGACAGGCGGCTGGCGCCTTGCCTTAGCCGCGGCGGCGCCTCTGCCGCCGGGGCGCGGGGTCGGCGGCCGGTCCATCGCCTGGATCTGAAGGCGGGTGCGGCGGATGTGAAGGCGCACCAGAGTTTGGGCGGCCTCCGCGTCGCGCCCACGGATGGCGTCCATCAGCATCAGGTGATGCGGATCGGTGAAAGGCAACCCGTCTTTCGCCAGCGATTCCTTCACGAATTGCCGCCGGAAATGTTGCGTGCTGTTCCAGAAGCGCTCGACCATGGCGAGCAATTGCGGCATCCGCGCCCGCGCGTAAGTGCGCAAGTGAAATTCCCGGTCGCGCTGGATGTAGTCCTCGACCGTCGCGACGCTTTCGAGTTCCCGCACCGCCGCGCCGAGTGCGCCGATGTCCGCGTCGGTGAGATTAGGCACGCTTTCGAAAATGGCCAGCGGCTCCACGGCTTCGCGGATTTTGTAGATCTCGGTTGACTCCTCGGAATTGACGTCGGCGATCCACGCGCCCCGGTTGGGCGCGAGCACGACCAGCCCTTCGTTCTCAAGCTGCTTCAGCGCCTCGCGAACAGGAATGCGGCTGGCGCCGAATTGCGCGGCCAGCAGTTCCTGGCGGATGCGCATGCCCGGGCGCATCTCGCCGCTCAGCACCGCGCTGCGGATTTCGCCGGCAATCCGCTCGCTCAACAGCCGCCCGTCGTCGGACCCTTGCGCGCTGGGCTCGCTCGAAAGGACGAAATGACGTTGAGAGGCGCTCATGCCAGGGTCTCGCAATCCATGCCAGGGGCTCGCAATCAATGAATCGCGGCGTACATGATCTTGTCCTCGGTTGCATCCGCCCGCATCATTTCCTCGACGATCCGGCCGCCGCGCGCAACCAGAATGCGCTCGGAAATGGCAAGAATTTCCGGCAAGTAGGACGAAATGACAATCACCGCCCTGTTTTCGGCGGCGAGCTTGCGGATCGCCGCGTGGATCTGGGGGATGGCGCTGACGTCCACGCCGCGCGTCGGCTCGTCGAAGATAACGATGTCAGGCTCCTGAGCCAGGGATTTCCCGACCACGACTTTCTGCTGGTTGCCGCCCGAATATTCGACGATTTTCAAACTGCGCTTGAGCGCGGAGATAGAGAGCGCGGCGATCCAGGCATCGGCGACGCGCTTCATTTCGCGCGCCGAATAGAAGAAGCGCTTCACGCGCGGCGAGGAGAGGAAACCAAGGTAGATGTTCTGATCGACCGTCATGGTTTCGAAGAAGCCGTCGATCTTGCGGTCCTCGGTGATATAGGCGATGCCGTCGCGCACCGCTTGCCGCGGCACCCGATAGCGGATCGGCTTGCCTCGCAGATAGATCATGCCGCCGCGCAGGAAATTGCGCTTGCGCGCCCCACTGATGATCTGAGCGATCTCCGAACGGCCCGCGCCGACGAGGCCGAAAATGCCGACGACCTCGCCGTCGAAGACGGAGAAAGACATGTTCTTGACGACCCCGCCCATCGTCACGTTCTCGACCGAGAGCGCCTTGTCGCCGCGCCTGGCCTGGGGCGCCGTCGTTTCCGGGTCCGCGCCGTGAGCGGCATATTGGCTGGCGGTCTCCTCTCGGCCGACCATCATATGCACGAGCGCGTCGCGGGTGACGCCCTTGGCGGGAACCGTTGCAACCAGCTTGCCATCCCGAAGCACGGTGATGCGGTCGGCGATAGCGAGCGCCTCTTCGAGTGCGTGAGAAATGAAGATGACGCCGGCGCCGCGCTCCCTCAGCGTATTGAGAAGATGAAAGAGATGCTGCGTCTCCTCGGGGGTCAACGAGGCGGTCGGCTCGTCGAAGATGAAGACCTTGGCGTTGTGGCGCACCGCACGCACGATCTCGACCATCTGCCGTTTGGCGGCGCCCAGGGTCTCGACTAGCGCCAGGGGATCGACGTTGAAGTTCATCGATTGCAGCGATTGCGCGGCCGCGATGTTGATCCGGCTGTAGACGGTGACCAGAGTCTCCACGCCGAGGTTGAGATTCTGCGCCACCGTCATCGAGGGGACGAGGCTCGATTCCTGATAGACCATCGCGACGCCGCCTTCGAGCGCCTCCTTGGGAGAGCTGAATTCGACCTTCCCGCCTTCGATCAGGTAATCGCCGGAGGTGAGCTTGATCGCCCCGGCGATGGCCTTGCACAGCGTCGATTTGCCGGCGCCGTTTTCACCGAGCAGCGCGTGGATCTCGCCCCGCCGAAGCTCGAAATTGACGCCCTGAATGGCGTGCAGGCCGCCATAGACCTTGCCTCCGTCAACGATCTGGAGCAGAGGCGGGCTCGCCTTCACATCCGCGGTCATCGGCTCAATCCCTTCCTGGCGGCAGCTCGACCAAACAATTGCGGCCCTTGGAGACCGCGATCACCCGCGCCCCGACCGGACGGACAGTGACGACGCCGTGGACGCGCCCGTCGACGCGACTGTGCAGGCTGTCGATCGCTTCGCCGTCGCCGCCGAGGCTCGCCACAAGGCCGTAGGAGCGCGCCGGCGCCCAAGGCTTCTGGATGCCGAGCTTCTTGATCCGACCGATCTGCGTCGGCTCGCGATAGTTGAAGCGGCCATCGAGCGCCGGGCCGATCCAAAGCTCGGGCGGCACCGTGCGCATCATTTCGTCGCAGAACGCCCGCTCGCGCAGCACAAATTCCGTGAGTTGGGTGCGAAGGCCAAAAAACGCCATCCAGTAGCCGCCCTGATTGTTTCGCGACAGGCGGGCGGGATAGCCGCTGTAGTTCTTCGTAATCACGCGCCCGGCCGATCCCGCGCGCGCGACGGCGCTCAACCGATGCGTCCAGGATTCTGCGATCCAAATCTCGCCGCCGTCGTGCGAGACCGCCAAGCCGAGCGGCCAAGCCAGCTTGTCTCTGAGAACGCGGGCGTTGGCGAGGCCCGCGTCACAGGCGATGAGCCGCCCCGAGGGGGGCAGGTTTTGCATGAGGTCGGCGAGCCAGAGTTCGGGGGCGTTCGCCCGCGATCCGTCCGTCAGATAGATCGCGCCGTCTGGCGCCACATCGACGGACAGCGGGCAGGCGAGCGGTTCGCCATTGACCGCTTCCAACCGGCCTATGACCTCGCCCGCCCGCGACAGGGCGAGAAGACCGTGGCCGGAGACGCAGGCGAGCAGGCGCCCGTCCGCGGTCCAGGCGAGGCCGCCAACGGACGCCTGGAAGTGCGCGAAAATGCTGTGCGTCGCGAAATCATCGCCGGCGCAGCGCAGGATGTCGCATCCGCAGGACACATAGAGCGCGCCGTCAGGACCAAGCGCGATGTCGTCGGGCCTGTCGATTTCGACGCCGACCTGACGCGCCCGGTCGAGCCGCTGGTTGGGCGAGAAGGCGCCGTCCAGCACTGGAATCACGTGCAGCTCCCGGTTGGGGAACAGCACCCGGTCGATGATGTCGCCTAGGAGGGGCATGACGTCAGACGGCTCCCCAATAAGACTTGTGCGCCTCCCACGTCGGGTCGGCGTCGGCCAGGTGGATGCGGCCGATGCGATTGTTTTCGAGGCCGCCGATGTAGAGAAACCCCTTATGCTCGCGCACCGAGGTGATGGTGGGATGCGAAAGGCCGCCGGGGTCCCACAGCGATTCGGTGACGACGCCGGCGTCGTCGAACTTGATGACGCAGCCGTAGTTTATGCCCGGGCACAGCCATTCGTCGGGCGGAATCTGCTTCACCATTCGGGTGCGGAAGCTGGGGTTTCGCATCGCGAGGTCATAGACCGGCGAGCGCAGGCCCACGAACGCCAGCCAGTACTTGCCGTCCGAAGCCCGGTTGATGTTGTCGCAATAGCCTGGAAGGTTGTCGATGAGCAGTTCGCTTGTTCCCGCTTTCGGGCCGGCGATCCAGTAGCGGTTGATCTGGCAGAGCCAGGTGCTGGCCCATAAGACCGACTGCCCGTCGTGCGAGATGCAAATGCCGTTCGGAAACGTGAGGTTCTTGAGGATCGTCTTCGTCACGCCTGTCTTTGGATCGTGACAAATGAGGCGGCCGTTGCCGCGGCCCTCGAAACCGTCGAGCGCCCAGTCGGTCAGTTCATAGCGGGTCGAGGCTTCGCTGAAGTAGATTTTGCCGTCGGGCGCGACGTCCAGATCGTCAGCGAGATAGAGGCGCGAATCGTCCTTGAGGCGCGTGCGCGTGCGATTGGTGCGGTCCGTCACCTTGAAGATCGACCGATCTGGCCGAACGCCATACACGCCCATGCCGGCAATACAACCGAGCAGGTTTTGATCCCTGTCGAATGCAAGGCCAAGGGGGCGCCCGCCGATGCGCGCGAATTCCTCGCGCACGGAATAGTCCGGGGCCAGGAAGCGGATGATCGAACCGTTGCGATTGACGGTGTATAGATTGTCGCTTCGGTCGAGGATGACGTCCTCCGGGCCTTCGATCCGGTTGAGGGCGATCGCCTGCGCGTTCTTCAGTCGGTCGTTTTCGGCAAACACGCTGCCGCTGCCGCGAGCAATCGAGGGCGGCGGGTCGAAATCGACCCAGCTCGGCGTGACATAGACCTTCTGGAGCATATCGCCCTTGTTCTTCACCCATTTGACGTTGAAGCCGACGGCGGCGAGCAGAATGATTCCGATGAGTGCGGTGGTGAGATTGCCTGAAACGCCCATGCGGACGAGGCCGCTGATGAGCATGAAGATAATCGCCGCGCCCATGATCGCGCGCGCGATCGTTCCACGGCCGCCCGAAAGGCTGATGCCGCCAAGCACGACGGCGGCGAGCGCGTTGATCTCCCAGCCGACGCCGGTGTCGGTGCCGGAACTGTTCTGCCGGGCAGCGTAGAAGATGCCGGCGAGCGCCGCGATCGCTCCCGAGATCACATAGGTTGAGAACAACGCACGCTTGACATTGATGCCGGCATGGCGCGCCGCTTTGCGGCTCGATCCCACCGCCATGATGTGCACGCCGGGTTTGATGCGCGTTAGAAAGAAATGCGTCCCGACCGTAAGAACGACAAGCGCGACCATGTTGGATGGAATTCCAAGAATGGAGCCGGCGCCCATGAAGTCCCAGACCGAGGAACCGCTGCCGATGTTCGCAAGCGCGTCGGTGAAAGCCCCCGTCGCCTTATTGTAGGAGGCGCGGACGATAATGAGGACGACGAGCGTGGTCAGAAAAGGCCTCGTTTTGCCATAAGCAATCAAGCCGCCATTCAAAGCGCCTATCAGGGCGCCAAACAATATGACGAGAAAGATCATCACCGGCAACGGCAGACCGAGGATGAGATAGAAATACAGCGCGAGGAAATTAGCCATCGCAAAGACGACGCCGACCGAGAGGTCCATGCCTCCGGACAGCACCGAGAACGCCATGGCGATCGCCACCATGCCCTGCTCGGCGAAATTGAGCATGAGACTCTGTAGGCTGGCTGCGCTGAGGTAGCGCGGTATCGTCAATGCGAAATACAGGAAGACTACGATCGTCAGCGTGAACGGGATAATCGGCTCCATCCAGCGCTTCTCGAGCAATTCGCCGAGAAAGAGCTGAGGAGAGTGCTGATGCCAGAAACGCTGCAAACTTTTCATTGATGGGTTCCGTCTCCGCTATGCAGGAGGTCGCCGCCGGCGTTGACGTTGCATTTTCGCAAAAACGAGGCCCGCGCCCAATTTGGGCGCGGGCGCGATATGTCTTATTTCGCGCCTTTCGGCACGGTGAAGCAATACCCTCGATCGGCCTTCGACTTCACCCAGGCGGGTGTCGTGTAGTAGGCGATGTGCTTGGAGCCCGGCTTGTCGCCGTTCTGGAGCAGCGCGATCACGGCGTCGACGATCGTCTGCCCCTGGATATCCGCGCGGTACGACAAGTTGCGATAGTAGGCGCCCGCCTCCAGATGATCGCAATCGGCCGGCTGTCCGTCGCTCGCGACGTAGATTTTCACCTGGTCGCCCTTGTTGGCGGCCTTGATCGCCTGCGCGGCGCCTGCGGCCTGCGGACCCCAGACGCTCAGGATTGCGCACAGCTTGGGGTGCTGCTGCAATACCGTCGTAGTGATGTCGCCGGCCTTGTTGGCGTCCCAGTTCGTCGGTTGCGAGGAGACAATCTTGATTGACGGATCGGTCTTGAAGACCTCCATGGCGCCGTTCTTCATGTCGAGCGAATACGCAGCCGTCGCCTCGCCCTCGAGAATCGACACTTCCCCGGAACTCTTGCCGCCGCCGCAGCGATCGATGATCGCTCGGGCGATCTTGCGGCCCATGTCCCTGGCGTCGACGCCGACGTAAGCGTCTGTGAGCGTATTCGAGGCCATGTTGACCTGAACTACGTAGATGCCTGCGTCCATCGCACGCTTCAACTCTCTGGCCAGCAGCGTGACATTGGGGTTCTGCACAACGATCACGTCAGGGTGTTCGTTGATGTAATCGCCGACCGTCTGCAACTGAACGTCGGATTTGAAGTTTGCATCTCGCGTTTCGAGCGCAATGCCATAATCGTCGAATCGATTCTTCATCACGCGGGTCCACTCGGATTCCAGCACGCCGAGCCACACCGGCGCCCAGGCGACCTTCTTGCCCTTCAGCGCCTTGTCGAACTGAACGCGCAATTGCTGGCGCGCCTCGGAAGCCTTCGCGGGCGTCGCGGTGCTCCACCCCGCCGCCGCGAGCAGAACCGCGACGCTCAGTCCCGCCGCGATCTTTGTGCAAGCCATTGTTCTTCTGGTCATGTCATCCTCCCATGGTGTTGGCCGAAGTCCGCGGCCTTTCGGTGAAGGTTGTTCAATCGCCTTGCTTGGACGTCTCCTCGTCGTGAGGGTGTAGATAGGAGTCGAGCACGATGGCGACGAGCAGCATGATCCCCTTGATGATGTTCTGGGTTTCAACGTCCATGTCCATAATGGTCATGCCGTTCAGCAACACGCCGATGAGCAGCGTGCCGGCGACGACGCTCATCACGTCGCCGCGTCCGCCGACGAGGCTTACGCCGCCGAGCACAACCACCATGATGACGTCGAAGATGAGCGTCGATTCGGCGACTTGCAGGTGCATCAGCGCCGTTTCGGAGATCATCACCACGCCGCCGACGTAGCCGATGGCCGCGCACAGCGCGTATTCCATCATGGTGAGCGGGCGCGTCGGCAAACCGGTCAGCCGCGCCGCTTCCGGATTGTCGCCATGCGCGTAGACGAATTTTCCGAGCACCGTGCGCGACAGGAAGAGGTGGACCACGATCGCGGTCGCCGCAAAGACGACGATGGGCGCCGGAACGCCGCCCCAGATGTTGCCTCCAAGCGCAAGAAAGCCGTCGTGGCCCTTCGATAGATAGACGACGTAATGTTGCACCTCGGTCGTGCGAACGATTCCGAGCACAGCGAGGCTGGAAGCCAGGGTGGTCAGCAGGGGCGGCATCTCGACCACCGAGATGAGAAACCCGTTGACGACGCCAATCAACACGACAATCGCGAAGCCGACCAGCAGCGCAAAATACGTCGCGTAACCTGAGTTCATCATAATGATGACGATCGCCGTCGACGCCGCGAAAGACGCGACCTGCGACAGGTCGAGGCCGCGGCCGATGACGACGACCGCCATGCCGAGCGCGAGGATGCCGAGAATGGAGATGTTGCGGGCGAGCGCGAAAAAGTTTCCGAGCGTGAAGAAGCCGGGCAGTGTGAGCGAGAAGACCGCGACAAGGATGATGCACATGGCCAGCACGGCCAGCGTCTGCGTCGGCTTTTTTCGCGATGGCGTACCGCCCTGGCCGATCACGCGCCCTCCCAAGGACATTTTCGGTTCGTCGCGTCGAGAATAACAAAATGTATCCACGTGTCAATTATTGTATCCACAAAGGCGAATTCCGGCGCATTCGGGGCGGGTTTTGGCGCTCTGAACGGCATCGTGGATACGGTGGATGCCGCGACGTCTCGCTGGCCGAGGTGGGGATTTCCGCCGCGGGGCACGGCTTTCGGTTGAAGGGCTCGTATCATTTCCTCCCGCCATCGCGAACGAAGCGAAGCGATCCAGAGCCTCCCCCCTGCGCAAAAGGTTCTCGGTTGAACTCGCAACGCAATGGCCACTCGCCAACCGCAGCGTCACGGCGCGGCTGGATGGCTTCGCTTCGCTCGCCATGACGGAGACCGAGGCTCTCACCCGAAAACCGTATGAGAATCTCTTTTAATGCCGGGGGCGCGATTGGTCGCCGCCTCGATGCGCGGGCCAGCCGCCTGTCCGAATATCTTCGTCAAGCGGGGTGGGCTGACGATGCGCCGCAGCGGCTTCGCCTTTCCCACTCATGACGAGCCGCCGCCGCTTACCGCATCGCGGGCTGGACGCAGCGCCTGCGCCCTCGTTGGCCGCGGTCAATTCCTGGGGGCAGGCCACAGGCCGCCAGCCGACCAGGCTTCGGATTCGTCCAGTTGCAGCGGCTCTCCGGATCCGCCGGTGCGAGCCGGGTCGGTGTTGCGGTGGCGGCGCAGTTCCAGCTTGCCGATCTGGTTGCGATGCACCTCGTCCGGTCCGTCCGCCAGGCGCAGCAACCGCGCCGTCGCCAACGCCGCGGCGAGGAAATGGTCGTTGCTGGTGCCGCCGCCGCCGAAGACCTGGATCGCCCAATCGATGATCTGCTGGGCCATGTTGGGCGCGACGACCTTGATCATCGCGATCTCCTGCCGCGCCGCCTTGTTGCCGACGGTATCCATCATGTAGGCGGCCTTCAGCGTCAGCAGGCGCGCCTGTTCGATCTTGATGCGCGATTCGGCGATGCGCTCCAGCGTGACCGTCTGTTCGGCGATCGGCTTGCCGAAGGCGACGCGTCTTTCGGCGCGTCGGCAGATGCGCTCAAGCACGCGCTCGCTGAGGCCGATCAGGCGCATGCAATGGTGGATGCGGCCCGGACCGAGCCGCCCCTGCGCAATCTCGAAGCCGCGGCCCTCGCCGAGCAGGATGTTGTCGACGGGCACGCGCGCATTGGTGAAGGTGACCTCGGAGGCGCGATCCGGCACGCCGTAGAAGCCAAGCACGGGCAGCGAGCGGACGACGCGCACGCCCGGCGTATCCTTCGGCACGAGGATCATCGATTGACGCGTGTGGCGGTCGGGATTTTGCGGATCGGTCTGGCCCATGAAGATGATGATCTCGCAGCGCGGGCTCGTCGCGCCGGTCGTGTACCATTTGCGCCCGTTGATGACATAATCGCCGCCGTCGCGCACGATGGAGCTTTCGACATTGGTCGCGTCCGACGAGGCGACGTCGGGCTCGGTCATCGCGAACGCCGAACGAATCTCGCCCGCCAGCAGCGGCTTCAGCCAGCGGTCCTTCTGCGCCTGCGTGCCGTAGCGCAGGATCGTCTCCATATTGCCGGTGTCCGGCGCGCTGCAATTGAACACTTCGGGCGCGAGATGCGAGCGGCCCATGATCTCGCATAGCGGCGCATATTCGAGATTGCTCAGTCCGCCCGCAACATGCGACGGCAGAAACAGGTTCCACAGACCCGCCGAGCGCGCGACCTGTTTTAATTCCTCCACGACGGGATGCACCGCCCACGGACCCAGCCGCTCGGCTTCCTGATAGAGGCGGCGCTCGTTGGGATAGATATGCTGCGCCATGAAATCTCGAATGCGCGCGGCGAACTCCAGGCTACGGGCGCTTTGCGTAATGTCCACGTCACTCTCCTGTCGCGGGCTCGCGCCCGCCCCAAATGCCGATCTTCGGGAAAGCGCTCATGTCCCGGAGGTCGCTGCTCGAATGCGACGCAGTGAGTCTATGCGCCGGCGGCGGCCGGGGCTTCCAGGCGCCGCCGCCGAGAGGCGTCACTGTCGCGCGGTCGTGCCGCCGTCGACCACTAGCACCGTTCCCTGACAATAGGTGGATTCGTCGGAGCCGAGATAGAGGCAGGCGTAAGCCATTTCTTCCGGCGTGCCGGGGCGCTTCATCGGTGTGAGCCGATCGGCCATCTGCGGATCGTCGAAGAGATTGAGCAAGGATTCGACCATCGGCGTGGCGATGAAGCCGGGCGCAATGCAATTGGCGCGGATATTGTCGCCGCAATAGGTCACCGCAATCGAACGCGTGAGATTGATCGCGGCGCCCTTGGCGGCGGTATAGGTGTGGGCGCCTGGGAGGCCCTGCAAACCGGAGATGCTGGTCACGTTGACGATCGATCCGCCGCGCTGTTTCTTCATCTGGGCGATCACCAGGCGGCACATGTGGAAGACGGAGTCGAGGTTGATCGCCATGACTTCGGCCCACTTCTGCGGCGACGTGTCGTCGATCGCATTCATCGAACCCGGGCTCTTATCCATCCAACTGTAGCCGACGCCGGCGCAGTTCACGAGAATATCGATCCGGCCATAGGCCTTGAGCGTCGCGTCGACAGCCTTCTGGGCGCCCTCGGCCTTGGAAAGATCGGCCGCCACGACGATCCCCTCGCCTCCGACCGACTTCACCTGCGCCAGCGTTTCGTCGAGATTGCCCTGGGTGCGGCTGACGCCGACGACCTTCGCCCCTTCGCTCGCAAACAGCTTCATACACGCGCGGCCGACGCCGGTGCCGGCGCCGGTAATCAGTGCGACTTTCCCTTTGACGCGATCCATTGTTTCCTCCCTACGGCGATGGCGGACCTTCTGGACAATCTTATCGCCGGACGTTATTGTATGAAAAGTTTGTAGGACATGAAAGCGGAAAAAATCCGCCTGAGTCCGCATAGAACCCGGGAGGAGGCCATATGAAAGCCGCCGTCTTTCACGAACTGGGCAAGCCGCTGCAGATTGAGAATGTGCCGAAACCGCAAGCCGGTCGCGGCGAGATCGTTCTGAAGGTGCATTACTGCGGCATCTGCGGCTCGGATTTGCACTCGACGCATCCCGGCGTCTTCGTCGTGCCGGACGGCACCATTCTCGGCCATGAATTTTCCGGCGAGATCGTCGAGTCGGGTTCGCCAGACTGGAAGATCGGCGAAATGGCGACGGCGCTGCCGAACAACGCCTGCGACGATTGCCGCAAGATCGGCCTGATGAAGTGCAAGGACGACATGGGCATCATGTGTCCAAAGAACACCCTGACCGGTTTCCATCCCTCGTTTCAGGGCGCCTACGCCGAATATGTGAAGTTCAGTTGCCAGGAGGCGCTTCACTTGCCCTCCTCGGTCAAGAACCGCGAAGGCGCGGCCGTCGAACCGCTCGCCGTCGGACTTCATGCCGTCAATCGCGGCAAGGTGGCGATCGGCGAGCGCGTGCTCATCCTCGGCGGCGGCCCGATCGGTCTGGCCACGGCGGTGTTTTCCAAACTCGCGGGCGCCCGAAACGTCGTCGTCAGCGAATTCGCGGCCGCGCGGCGCGAGGCGGCGGGATCGCTGGGCGCGACGGCTGCGATCGATCCGGGCAAGGAGGACGTGGCGGAAGCTTTCGCGCGTCACGCCGGCGGCCCTCCCGACGTCATCTTCGAATGCGTCGGCGTTCCCGGCATGATCCAGAAGGCCATCGACCTGTCGCGCACCTACGGCCGCATCGTCGTCGTCGGCGTCTGTATGGTCGAGGACACGACGACGCCGATTTCGGCGATCTTCAAGGAGGCCAACATCCAGTATGTGCTGGGCTATGGCCGCCCCGACTGGAAGCTGGTGCTCGACCTGCTCGAGTCCGGCCGCGTCGATCCCAGGCCGATGATTACCGACATCGTGTCGCTCGACGCGCTTCCCTCGGCCTTCGAGGCGCTGCGCCGGCCTACGACCCAAATCAAGTTGATGGTGCGTCCGAACGGTTGAGGCGGGTTTGTAGGGCGATATTGTTGTCTTGCCCGGTGGTGTCCAGCTCACTAAGGAGGCGGCGCGCCTACGACGTAATTCACGAGAACCAGCAGCAGCATGGAGCCTCCAGCGATGGACATGGACGCCGCCAGTCGGTCGGCTCGCGTGCGCAGCCGCGAAAGCGCCGAGGCGGAGGCGGCGGTGCGGGCGCGGATGACTTCGCCCGACCGCGTAGTCGATTCGATCCTGCGCGCGATCCGCGCCGGCGTCTACGTGCCCGGGCAGCGACTGATCGAGGCGGACCTGACGCGGGACTATCAGGTGAGCCGCGGCCCCGTGCGCGAGGCGCTGAAGCGGCTCGCCGCCGAGGGCGTGCTGACCCTCACCCGGCACCGCGGCGCCTATGTGCGCGCCCTGACGCGCGTGGAAGTGCATGACAGCCTGATGGTGCTCGAGGTGCTGGTCGGCCTGATGGCGAAGGTCGCCGCCAAGCGCATCGGCGAGGGCGACAACGCCGCGAAAATGCGCGAGGCGTTCCGCCGCCTTCTCGCGTTCAAGAACGACGGCGGCACGGCCGCCTTCCTCGACGAGCGTCGCAGTTTCTACGACACGATCCTTCAGATCGGCGGCAATCGCGAATTGCAGCGCATGCTGCCGCTGATGCAGATCCATCTGCTGCGCATGCAGTTCCAAGGCTACATCACGCCGCGCGACCGCGAAAAGCAGTTCGCGGAATACCAGGCGATCACCGAGACGATCCTGTCGGGAGACGGCGTGCGCTCGGAAAAGATCGCCTCGCTGCATATACGGCGCACGCGCCTCAGCCTGATGCGCCTGCCCGTCGAGGCCTTTCCGGCCATACGCACGGAGTAGGCGATGTCCATTCTCATCGTCGGCGGCGTCAAAGGCATCGGCGTGGCCATCGCCAAGGCGTTCGCGCCCGACGCGGGCGACGTGTTTCTGGGATACCGCGGCGACGAGCGCGCCGCGAAACTCGCGGCGGAGGCCGTGACGGCGGCGGGGGCGCGCGCGCATCTCATCAAGGCGGATGTCGGAACACCCGAGGGCTGCGCCGTCCTGGCCGACGCGGTGCGCGCGAAATGCGACCGGCTCGACCAGGTCGTTCACTCCGCCGTCGACGCGTATGCGACAACGACGCTCGACGCCGATCCGCATCGCTTCGCCAACGCGCTGACGACCAATGGAACGAGTCTTCTCTATCTCGTCCAGGCGACGCTGCCGCTACTGCGGCGAGGCTCCAGCGTGTTTTATCTGACGAGCCGCGGGGGGCGCATCGTCGTGCCCAATTACGCCGCCGTCGGCGTCGCCAAGGCGCTGGCGGAAAGCCTGATGCGCTACCTCGCCGTCGAACTGGCGCCCAAGGGCATAAGGATCAACGCCATTGCCCCGGCGATCGTCGAAACCGATGCGGTGCGGGCGCTGTTCGGCGCGAACGCGGGGTCTATCGTGCGCGATTCCGCCAGCCACAATCCTTCCGGACGCGGCGTGGCCGACGACGACTACACCAGCCTGATGCGGTGGCTCGCCTCCCCGGAGGCCGGGTTCATTCAAGGGCAGGTGTTCTTCGTCAACGGAGGCGCCAACCTCAGCGCTTGAGAGCCGGCGTAGACTGGAAGGCGCGACGGCGTGATTTAGGCCGGCGGGCGCAAGCGCCGACCGCTCAAAGCCGCTCGATCAGCGTGGCGTTCGCCATGCCGCCGGATTCGCACATCGTCTGCAAGCCGTAGCGTCCGCCCGTCGCTTCGAGACGGGTGATGAGGTTGGCGAGCAGCCGCCCGCCCGACGCCCCCACGGGATGGCCGAGCGCGATCGCGCCGCCATACGGGTTCACCTTCTTCGGGTCCGCGCCGAGGTCGTGCATCCAGGCCAGCACGACGGAAGCGAAAGCCTCGTTCACCTCGAACGCATCAATGGCGTCGAGGGCCAGCCCGGCCCGCGCCAGCAGCTTTCGCGTCGCCGGGATGATCGCCGTCAGCATGAGGATCGGATCGTCGCCGGCGACCGCGAAATGCGTGATCGCCGCGCGCGGCTTCAGGCCATGGCGCAGGGCGAAGCCTTCCTCGGCGATCAGCACCGCCGCCGCGCCGTCCGTGACCTGACTGGAATTGCCCGCCGTGACGCTCCAGCGGATTTCGGGAAAGCGCGCCGCCGCCGCCTCCTCCTCGAAGGCCGGCTTCAGCGCGGCGAGCTTCTCGAACGACGTATCGCGGCGCGGACCCTCGTCGCGGTCGACACGTTTGGTTCCGCCTTGCGCCAGCGGCGCTTCGACGGCCGCCATGGAACGCCCGGTCAGGCCGGCGTCTTCGGCAGCAAGGGCGCGCCGATGCGACGCCTCGGCAAAGTGGTCCATGGCGTCGCGCGAGAGAGACCATCGCGCGGCGATCAGTTCGGCGGAAATGCCTTGCCGCACGAGGCCCTGGGGATAGCGCTGATGAAACCGCGGACCCTCGTTGTCCTTGCCCATGCGATTGATGCGCATCGGCACCAGGCTCATCATCTCCACGCCGCCGGCGATGACGAGATCGTAGGCGCCGGCGATGACGCCCTGCGCCGCAAAATCGAAGGCCTGCTGCGCCGAGCCGCATTTGCGGTCGAGCGTGACGGCGGCGACGCTTTCCGGCAGGCCGGCGGCGAGCGCCGCCTGGCGGCCGATGTTGCCCGATTGCTCGGCGACCTGAATCACGCAGCCGGTGATGACGTCCTCGATCAGCGCCGCGTCGACGCCCGTCCGCTCGACGAGCGAGCGCAGCACGCTGGCGTAGAGATCGACCGGATGCATCGTCGACAGCGCGCCGCCCGCGCGGCCCCGCCCGAACGGCGAGCGCACGACATCAACGATCACGGCGCGGCGCATGCAAGTTCCTTTCCAGAGCGGATCAAATCGCCTGCCGGTGCAACTCAAGCGACATCTTCGCCGTGCGCAGATGCACCACCGGAGACTTGGCGGCGCGCATCAGCTTCTGCACCTGCTCCAATTCGGGCGACGACAGCAGCGGGAAGTCGCGCTTGACGGCGCCGGCGGCGCGCATCTTCTCGAGGTCGGGCTCGGGGACGAGCGCGCGCAGGATCAGTTCGTCGTCGTCGGCGGCGCCGTAGCGCTGGCGCAGTTCCTCGATTGTCGGCTGCTCCGGCGGGCTGGCGACGACCTGTCGCGCGCGCGGCGTCGCCATGATCTTGTCGAGAACGTTGCCGTCGATGGGCGCCACCGTCTCGCCGTAGAAGCCGGCGGCATATTGAATGACTTCGTCCGGGACGATGCCGTAGCGCTTCCCCGTCACCACATTGAGCACCGCCTGGATGCCGACGAGTTGGCTGAACGGCGTCGCCATGCCGGGATAGCCGAGATCGCGCCGCACCTCGGCGGTCTCGCGCAGCACATCGTCGAGCTTGTCGGTCATATTGTGCTGCGCGAGCTGCGCCTTCAGCGTTCCCGTCATGCCGCCAGGGATCTGATGACGGATCGACAGCACGTCATATTCATTGTGCTGGTTGACGGGCAAATCGGCAGCCTTGCCGACTTTCTCGAAATGCTCGGCCACGGCAGGCAGCAGCGACTTGTCGATGCCGTGGGTATGGCCGAGCAACTCGATGTTGTGCAGCATGATCTCCGTCGAGGGCACCGACGGCCCGTTCGCCATCGGACGGCTCGCGGTGTGCAGGATGGAGATGCCGAGCTCTATCGCGTCGAGATAGGCTTTGGCCGATTGGCCGAGAATGTTGTTGGCGTGAAACTCGATCGGCTTGCCGCGCGCCTTCGCCTTGATCGCGGGCACGAGCGTTTGCAGCCGCTCCTTGTCGAGCACGCCGGCGGTGTCGTAGAGCAGCAGCGTGTCGATGTCGGGAGACGCCGACAGCTTGTCGGCCTTGTCGGCGTAGTAGGCATCGGTATGAACCGGCGACAGCGCGAACATGATCGCGCCTGCGACCTCGGAGCCGAATTCCTTCGCCACCTTGGCGAGCCGGTGCATCTTGTCGATATTGAACAGGACGTCGTAGATCCAGAAGCTGCGGCATCCGTGCCGGTTGAGCTGGCGCATCCATGCATCCATCAGCGAATCCGGCGTCACTCCGAACGTCACCGAGGCATTGGAGCGCATTCCGCCGCGCAGGCGCGTGCGCGGCATCGCCTGCACCAGCAAGTCGAGTCCCTCCCAGGGATTTTCGCGGCAGGAGCGGATCATCACCTCGAACAGCGACGAGCCGGCCAGATCAATCACGCGATAGCCGGCGCGGTCGATCAGCGGCGCCACCGGCAACGCCATGCCGGCCTGCATGCGCATGCCCCACAGGCTCTGCTGGCCGTCGCGCATCGTCTCGTCGAGAAATTCGATGTGGGCCATGTCTACCCCTCTTGTTGGCCGTAATGCGGCAGGAACACAGTTTCGAGCCAACGCGTGTCGAGTTTGTTGGCGAGAAAATCGGCATGGCTGGCCACCGCGCGCAGCAACCCGATGTTGGTGGAGACGCCCGCCACCTCGAATGCGTCCAGCGCGTCGCGCAGCCGCGCCACAGCGCCCGGGCGATCGTGCGCATGCACGATCAACTTGGCGATCATGCTGTCGTAGTAGGGCGAGACCATCGTGCCCTCCTCGATCGCGGTGTCGAGCCGCACCCCCTCGCCGTGCGGCGGCCGCCAGCGCGTGATGCGGCCGGGCGAGGGCAGGAAGCCGCGGCGGGGATCCTCGGCGAGAATACGCGCCTCGATCGCATGGCCGTGGGGAAAGATGTCGCGCTGCTCGACCCGAGGCGCCACGCCGCCGGCGACTTCGAGTTGCAGACGCACCAGATCGACCCCCGAAATCATCTCGGAAACCGGGTGCTCAACCTGAATGCGCGCGTTGACTTCCATGAAGTAGAAGACGTCGCGATCGACGTCGTAGAGGAATTCGACGGTGCCGGCGTTGCGATAGCGGATGGAGCCGAGCAAATCCACCGCCGCCTCGTGCAGCCGCGCCCGGGTTGCGTTCGGCATCGCCGACGCGGGCGCTTCCTCGATCATCTTCTGATAGCGCCGCTGCATCGAACAATCGCGTTCGCCGAAATGCAGCACCCGCCCGTCGCCAAGGCCTAGCGCCTGCACCTCGATATGGCGCGCGCGCTCGACATAACGTTCGAGGTAGAGCGTGCCGTCGCCGAACGCCTCCTTGGCCTCGACGGAGGCGCGTTCGAAGCCTTCGGCCAACGCCTTGGCGTCGCGCGCCACCACCATGCCGCGCCCGCCGCCGCCGGCCGAGGCTTTGGTGACGACGGGAAAGCCGATCTGCGAAGCGAAAGCGACAGCCGCTGCCGCGCTCTCCAGCTTCGCACTTCCCGGGGTCATGGCGACGCCGGCGGCTTTCGCAAGCCGCCGCGCCGCCAGCTTGTCGCCGACCGCCTCGATCGATTCCGACGAAGGACCGATGAATGTCACGCCGTGTTGTTCGCAAAGCCGCGCCAGCGAGGCGCGCTCGGAAAGGAAACCGTATCCGGGATGCAGCGCGTCGCAGCCGGTCGCCTTGGCCGCATGCACGACGAGTTCGGCGTTGAGATAAGACGAGCGCGCCGGCGCCGGGCCGAGCGTGACGACGCGATCGGCCTCCCTCGCCGCCATGCTCTCGCGATCTGCGGCCGAGGCCGCCAGCACCGTTTCGAGCCCGAGCGCCTTCGCCGCGCGCACGACGCGCAACGCGATCTCCCCCCTGTTGGCGACCAGAACCCGGCGCAGACGCATCTCAGGCGTCGGGTTCGATAAGGAACAGCACCTGATCGAACTCCACCAGTTCGCTGTCCTCGACCATCACCTGCCGCACGACGCCGGTGACGCCGGCGAAGACGGACGTGAACAGCTTCATGACCTCGATCAGGCAAAGCTCAGTCATCGGCTCGATCCGCTGCCCCAGTTCCACATAGGGCGGCGCGCCGGGTTTCGGAGAGCGGTAGAAGGTGCCGAGATTGGGCGCGCGCACGGCGATCCAATGATCGGGCGCTGCCCCATGTTTCAACGCAGCGCTGCCCGCAGCAACAACAGGAGCGGGCGCGGACGCCGGCGCGACGGGCGCCGAGGCGGCCATTTCGCCAGCGGCCGGCGACGGCCTTGCGCCCGGCGATTTCGAGATGAACAAGTCCAGGCCATCGATCTTGAGTTTCATCTCGCTCCAGTCGGACGCCTCGAAGGTCTGCAACAGCGCTTCGATGTCCTTGGCGGTGACGTCGCTCATGCGTTCTCAACCTTGACGGCGGCTTCGGCGGCCAGGCGGACCGCGACGAGCAGGGGGGGCAAAATGGGATCGGCGACTATGAATTCGAGTCCCGCCTCGATCGCCGCGCGCACGCCCTCGTCGGAGGCGATGAGGCCGCCGCGGACGCCGCGCGCGCCTTTGACGCGCTGAAGCGCGAGGCCGATCTTTTCGGGCGCCGCGGCGTCGGCATCCCCGGTGATGTCGATCGCCGTTTGCGCTTCCGCGCAGGATGCCGCGATCACGCGCAGCGGCGATTGCTTCGCCGCCCACTGCGTGAGGACGGCCAGCGCCTTGTCGCCGCTCTCGTCGGGGGCCTCGATTTCGAGCGCGCCCGCATAAACTTTGCCGGCGCGGCCATCGACCGTCACCAGTTCGTTTGTCATTTGCTGAAGTGCGCCCCTGCCGCAGCCGACGACGCAGGGAAGACCCAGCGCGCGACTGACGACAGCGGCGTGCGATGTGCTGCCGCCCTCTTGGGTGACGACCGCCCGCGCCGCGATCATGCCATGCAGGTCGTCGGGGCTCGTCGTCGGGCGGGCAAGAACAACCGGGTCGCCCTGATCGGCGCGCCGCTCGGCTTCGTCGGAATTGGTGACGACGAAACCTATGCCGACGCCTGGCGACGCCGGCTCGCCGGACGCGAGCAGACGCGCGCCTCCGAGCGCGCGCGCACGAATGCGCGGGCTCAGCAGGATTCGCACCTGATCGGGCGAGACCCGCATGACGGCCGCCTTGCGGTCGATCAGGCCTTCCTCGGCGAGAGCGACGGCGATCTCAGCGGCGGCATGTGGGGCCAGCTTGGCGGCGCGCGATTGCAGGAAGTAGAGCCGGCCCCGCTCGACCGTGAATTCGATGTCCTGGACGTCGCGCCCCGCCTTTTCGAGCGCCTGGGCGGCGTTCAGCAATTCGGCCAGCGCCTCCGGCACGTCCGCGCCCAGCGCGGTCAGCGGTTGCGGCGTGAATTTGCCGGACACGACATCCTCGCCCTGCGCGCGCGGAAGATATTCGCCATAGGGCTCGCGCGCGCCTGTCGAAGGATTTCGCGAGAACAGGACGCCGGTGCCGGAACGCGCGTCGAGATTGCCGAACACCATCGCCTGCACCGTGACGGCGGTGCCGAGGTCATCGGAGATTTTGTGGTGCTGGCGATAGCGCCGGGCGCGACGCGAATTCCAGGAGTGGAACACCGCTCGCACGGCCTCGCGCAATTGCTGGCGCGCGTCCGCCGGAATTTCGGCGCCGCAATGGGCGGCGATCGCCGCGCGCCATTCGGCCGGCCTCCTGGCCTCGTCGAGTTCCGGCGCCGCGAATTTCAGCACGATTTGCGCATAGAGATCGAGGAAGCGCTTGTGGGTGTTTCGGGCGAAGGCGGCATCGCCGCATTCGGCCGCCAGCGCCGCCTCCGTCGCATCGTTGACGCCGAGGTTGAGGACTGTATCCATCATGCCCGGCATCGAGACCGGCGCGCCCGAGCGCACCGAGACGAGCAGCGGATGAGGGCCTTGGCCGAATGTGCGTTCGGTCTTTGCCGCGAGCCAGGCGATCGCGGCGTCGATTTCTGTTTCCAGTTCCGGCGGCTCGCATCCGTTGGCGAGAAAGGCCTTGCACGCCGACGTCGTGACGACGAACGCCGCGGGCACGGTGAGGCCGAGCGCCTGCATGCGAGCAACCGACCAAGCCTTGCCGCCGACGAGATCGCGCGAGGGCATACCCTTGCCGTCCAGTCCCAGCGTCCATTGTCCAAATGCGTGAGCCATCGCCGCGACCTGGCCTTATTCGGTGCGTTCGCGCCGCATCAGGCGCAAGAGGTCTTCGTGCAACTCGAACCAGACCGTGTGATAGCTCTCGATCTTGGCGTCGCTGACCCAGGCGATCGCGCCCTTCTCGGCCTTGTCCAGCGCCTCGGCGAGCTTCTCGCCATAAATCGACATGCGCGGCAGCGCGCTCGCGAGTTGCGCAATCACGGGCTCGATGCGCTCGTGCAGATCGCCGAGTTTGTCGATGATCCTGGAATCGTAGTCTTCGTCGCTGTGATCGTTGGGGACGCGCTCGCCGCGAACGGGGATCGTCTGCCAGTCGGTTATCAATTGCTTCAAGACCGTATTCAGGCGCTCGAAGCCGGCGTACCCGGCCTGGAAGGCGGGATTGGCGCGTTCGGCCTCGTAATAGCGCGAATAGTCGGCCTCGAGCAGCATCCGCGCCGCCGGGGCCAGCAGATAGCGGCCGTTGATTTCCATCGCGCGCTTGGAGGCGACGAGCTTGTCGAGCGTATTCCTGACATCGCCGGGATCGAGACCCAGGACGCCGGCGACGTCCTCGGCGCTCGCGTGCTTCTTGATCGCCAGGCCATGCATGACCAGATGCGCCTCGTTCACTCCGAAGCCTCCTCGCGGTTCGCGTCGACCTGTCGATTGCTTCGCGCGATCAGCGTTTCGCGAACCGAACGACGCAGGATCTTGTTGGCCGAACTCTTCGGCAGTTCAGGCCAGATCTCGACCCCTTTCGGGCGCTTGTAGCCGGCGAGATTGTCGCGCGCGTGCGCCAGAATGCGCTCGGCTTCCACGCCTGCCCTGCACGAGACGACAGCGTAGATGCGATCGCCCCATTTCTCGTCGGGAAGCCCAACGACCGCAGCCTCGATCACACCCTCGCAGGCGAGCAGCACATCCTCCACTTCGCGCGGATAGACGTTGTAGCCGCCGGAAATCAGCATGTCGTTCTTGCGATCGACCAGATAGAAGAAGCCATCGCCGTCCATGTAGCCGACGTCGCCGGTGTGCAGCCAACCGTTGCGGAACGCCTGCTCCGTCGCCTCCGGTTTGTTCCAGTAATAGGCCATGGTCTGCGGGCCTCGGCAGACGATTTCGCCGCGCTCGCCAGCAGGAAGCGGACGGTCCTGGTCGTCGAACACCGCGACATCGACGATTGTGAAGGGACGGCCGCAAGAGCCGATGCGATCGTGATCCTCGGGCCTCAGGCAGGTGATGACCATGGGGCTCTCGGCCTGGCCGTAGGTCTGCGCGAAGACGCGGCCGAAGCGTTTCTCGGCCCGTTGAAGCAGGGCGGGCGCGATCGGCGAGGCGCCATAGGAAATCGAGCGCAACGCAAGTTTCGCCGTCTCGACTGCCGGCGTCTCCAGCACCATCGCAAGCATGGTTGGAACCAGGAACGTATGTTCGCAACGCTCGCGCGCAGCGAGCACGACGAACTCCGCCGCGTCGAACTTAGGCATCACCAGCGAGCGGACCCCCCGCACCAGGGACGGAAGAAAGAAGGCGCCGGAGGCGTGCGCGATCGGCGCGGCGTGCAAGAATGTCTCGCCCTTGGCGAGATCGGGCGTGAGGTCGGTCAAAAACGCGGAGAGTTCCGACAATTCTCCGCGCGTCGTCAGCGTGACCGCCTTCGAGCGTCCGGTCGTGCCGCCGGTGTAACCCAGCCGGTAGGGCGCATCGAGCGCCCTGTCGATAGCGCAAGGACTTTCCGCGCCCTCCGCCGCCAGCCTCGCGAACTCGGCCGGACCGATCGGGCGCTCGACGCCGAGACGCGCGATCTCGGCGGCGTCGGTCATCGTGTGGAACACGCCCCGGCTGCCGCTGTCGGAAAGCTTGAAGGCGTGATTGTCCAGGTGTTCCCGCGTGTTCATGCCGACGCGCACCAGGCCCGCCTTGGCGAGCGCGTAATAGGCGACGAGACAATCGATGCCGTTCGGCAGCAACACTCCAATGCGGTCGCCAGGCGCGAAACCTGCCGTCAGCAGCGCGTTGCCTAGTTTGTCCGTCAGTCGGTCGAACTCCCGGAACGAAACGATCCGGTCGCGCTCGACGAGGCAAGGCGCCTCGCCGAAATAGCGGGCGGCGCGTCGGATGAGGGAACCGATTTGCATGGGCTGGGTCTGGCCTTTCGCTAGCGCGCGGCGTTCCTGATCTTCTCGATGTCGGCCCGCCGCAGTTTCGAGCCCTTGCCCTTGAGCAGGCGCGAGTTGGCTTGTTCGATCTTGTACATCTCGTCGGCGAGCGGCTCGCCGGCGTGGTACTTCACCCAGGTCTCGCACAAGTGCCGGTACGCGGGCTCAAGCGAGGGCGGGCGCACGGCGCGCGCGAGCCGGTTGTATTCCTCCAGCCCGATGACGCCGCGCGTGGTGTTGTAACGATCGACTTTCGCCGGCAGGCAACTCGCGCCGGGATAGACAGGCCCACAGCTCAGTGTGTAATCGTCGCCCTGAAGCACCGAATAGGGGATCAGCGAGTAGAGCCGCTGCGGGCCGTTCGAATGCTGCATCATCGTGTATTCGCTCAGTCGATTCGACGTATGGGTTCCGATGCACAAGCCGACGAGCGCGTCGCGGCTGTATTCGTCGTTGAACAAGGGGCGGAACCGCTCGGCGCGCTCGTCCACCATCATCCAGTCGTCGACGTCGTAGACCCCCGCGACATGCGCGAGATCCTTGACGATCGAGAAATAGGTGATGGCGCCGGCGTCCAACATCTGGTCGCGCGTCCAGCCGGCAATACGCCGCCACAACTTGTTATTGGCGTCCTTCACCTTGTCGGTCAGCGACTTGAAGCACGCGGTCAGTTCCTCGCGCGATCCCATTCCGACGGGAACATAGCCGTCCGACAGCGTGTCCGAGGTGTAGAGGCCGACGCCGACGAGCTTGTCGGCGGTGAATTCCGGCTTCGACTCGAAGCTGCCCCAGTCGTCGACCAGATAGAAATGACAATCCTTGACCGCCATCGTGACGGTCAGGTTGTTGTAAGGCACATCCGAAGCGACGCCGTCCAGCCACGGGAAGTCGCTTTCGGAAAGATCCATGAAGTCGCGAACGATCATCTCGCGATCTTCGCCGATCTTGTAGGGGCCCGAATTGTGCAGGCTGATGCGGCTCTCGCACGAGATCAGGAAGCCGTATTGTGACGCCGCCGCCATGAAACCCTGCGCGGCCGCGTGCAGTTCGTCGCCCTGCCGACAATCGTACAAGTCCGCATGAAACACCTGAATTCGGCGTTCGGGCAGGAACTGGCCGCGATGGCCGGCCTCCTTATTGGTGATATGGCCGTTGTTGCGATTCCAGGAAAGCTGGTAGCGCTTCCAGAAGTCCATGACGTAGATCAGGTCTTCGAGCGCGTCCTGCGGGCGGATGAGCCCAAGCGAAATCAGCCATTCGCGGCCGAGCAAGTAGAAGCCGGGAAGCGCCCATCCCATCGACGGGTTCTGGATCTTGATGCCGGCGTTGCGCGAGCGGTCGCCAATTTCCTCGGCCGACATCCGCGATTCGATTTTGCGCAGCAGCGAGGGATAGCGATAATACGCCATCATATAGGACAGCATCATATAGGCGGGCACGGGAAACAGCTTCGATTCCTGCACGGTGCGCGTCACGCACAGCCAGTAGGTTTCGTCGGCGCACGCCTGAATGAGGTTGTTGGTTTCAAGAAGCTGCGCGTAACTGATGCGGCTCGAACCCATCGCAAGTTCCTTCCCGGAATGTCTTTGTTCGAATGCGTTATTTGGCCAGCCGCCAGACCCTGGCGGTCACTTCGACGCCGGTTTGATAGGCCTCCGCGGTCTTGGAGGTCGCGGTGCATTCGATCTCCACCCTGTCGCCTTCCTTGATGCCGCTCACCTTGGCGTTCATCACGCAGGGAATGCCGTATTCGCGCGTCAGGATGCCCAGGTGCGAGCGCACCGTCCCGCCGGCGCAGATTACGCCCTTGAACTGTTCCAGGATCGGCGCGGTCAGCGTGCCGCCGCTATCGTCGATGATCGCCACCGTATCGGCCGGTACGCCCGAGTTGAGCAGTTCCAGCACGCGGTCGCTCGAACGTATGTAGCGGGCGACGCCGATCAGATTCTTGGCGTATTTGACGACATTGTCGCCGACCCCGCGCTGCTCGCGCCCGTGCTCGTCGGCCGGCGCGACCACCGCCTCGGGATGCTCGAACGAGAAGGCCTTCGAGTCTTCGCCGACCCCCGCCGCCGGCTTATAGACCTCGGGGCGTTCCCGGACCGAGATTATCGCCGAATAGTCGAATCGATGACCGGTCGCTATCAGCTTTGCCTCGATGGCGGCGAAATCCTTCGCGGTAATCAGATCGTAGGACTTGTCGAACACGAAGCTTGCCCAATCCCCGCCGACGGTGTCGAGTTTGCGGCGGATCAGGTCGTGGATCGCGGCGTGGTAGGCTTCCACTACGACCGAGGCGTTGGGCTCGGCGTATTTGTCGTTGTCAACAAGAAGCTTGGCCAAATCTTCCTCCCTCGCCGGAGCAGCGCGGCTCGCGACTAAAAATGCCGTCCAACGACGGCTTTCTGTTCGTTGCCGTCAGGATGACGGGACTGCGACGGCATGTCAACAATTCTAAAGGACAAAAATGTAGGACAGACCTAAGCCTCTTTAGCCGCAGCGGCATAACGCTCGCGAAGCTCGCGCTTGAGCACCTTTCCGGCGCTGTTTTTCGGCAGGCTGGCGACGATCCGCCAGTGCTTCGGGCGCTTGAATCTGGCGATCCGCTGAAGGCACAGCGCTTCGAGGTCGGCGATTTCGACGCTCGCGCCTTCTCGCGGCACAATCAGCGCCATCACGCTTTCGCCCCACTCGGGGTCGGGCACGCCGATCGCCGCCGCTTCCGCGACCGACGCATGCTCCAGCAGCACGTCCTCGATTTCGCGGGGATAAATGTTCGATCCGCCAGAAATGACGAGATCCTTGGCGCGGTCGAGCAGCGTCAGGAAGCCGCCTCGGTCGAGCGCCCCCATGTCGCCAGTATGGAGCCAACCGCCCCGCAGCGCGGCCGCCGTGGCGTCGCTCAGGTTCCAGTAGCCGGACATCACGGTATCGCCGCGGACCACGACTTCGCCGACCGCGCCCGGTTGCAGCGGGCGATCCTCGGCGTCGACCACGGCCACCTCGATGCCCGTGCGGGCAAATCCGACGCAGGCCATTCGCGCCGCGTCGCCGGCGGCGATCGCGGCGGCGAGCACGGCCTTGGGCATTGACGTGATGGTGCAGGGGCTCTCGCCCTGCCCGTAGCCGTTCCAGAGCCGCGCTCCGAGCGCCTCATAGCCCGCCTTCAGGTCCGCCGCGTAGACCGGCGCCGCGCCGAGCAGGACGGTGCGGATATTCTCGATCGGCGCCTTGGCGAAGGCGGCATCGCGCAGCAGCCGGCGCAAACCGGTCGGCGGCACGAAGAACGTCGCGCTGCGGTGTATTCGCAGCAGGCCGGCCAGCTCGGCGGGCGAAAAGCCTGCGCTCGACGGCAGCACCTGATGCGTCGCCTTCGCTATATGCGACAGGCCGAAGAGACCCGTCGCATGCGACTGCGCCGCGAGATGGAAATGCGTGTCGTCGGGGGTCAGGAGATCGACATCGGCGAGATAGAGCAGCGCCATCGTCATCAGATTGCGGTGGCTGAGCATTGCGCCCTTGGGCCGCCCGGTGGTGCCGCTGGTGTAAAACACCCACGCCAGATCCTCGCCCCGCCGCTCGCGCACTGAGGCCGGGTCGGCCGCGGTCAACTTGCGCCAGTCGGAATCGCCGAGTTCGACGAGCCTTGTTTCCGGCTCCAGCGCCGGAGCCAGCGCGCCGGCGAGATCGGAGGTCGCCAGACAGAGTTTGGCGCCGCAGTCGGCGGCGATATAGGCGATCTCGCGCGCGTGCAGCTTGGCGTTGGCGGGAACCGCGACAAGCGCGGCGCGCCAGAGCCCGAACAGGATCGCCAGATACTCGGGATTGTTGGTCATCGCCAGCACGACCCGGTCGCCCGGCTTCAGCCCTGCCGCCGCCAAGCCGCCGGCAAGGCGCGCAGCCAGCGCCCCATAGCCGCCGTAGTCGAACAGCCGTCGATCGGCGATCGAGACGGCCGGCCGGTCTGGAAAGGTGCGCGCGCTCGCGTCGAGGAGATGGGCGAGGTTCATCCGGCGCGCTCAAGCATCGTGATCGCCACGGCGGCTTCCTCGATCCCGCGCAGGCCGCCGCCGTTCTCGATCAAGCCGATCCGCGCGCCTTGCACCTGTCTCGCCCCGGCTTCGCCGCGCAATTGCGACACGATCTCGAACACCTGGCCGAGCCCCGTGGCGCCGATCGGATGGCCCTTCGATTCCAGGCCGCCGGAGGGGTTGAAGGGAATGCGGCCGCCGATGGTCGTCTCGCCGTGTTCCGCCGCCAGGCCCCCGGCGCCCAACGGGAAGAAGCCAAGCATCTCGCTTTGCAGGATTTCCCCGAACGCCGTGGCGTCGTGGCATTCGACAACGTCGACGTCTTCGGGCCCGACGCCGGCGACCTCGTAGGCGCGCCGTCCGGCCTTCCGCGCGACGTGGTTCTCGATGTCGTCGGGGTCGCGATGGTCGCCGGACATGAGCACGCTGGCACGAATGCGGACCGCCCGGGCCGCCTGGCCGAGCCGTTCGGCGACCGAGCGCGTACATATCAGCGCCGCCGCCGCGCCGTCGCTGATCGGGCTGCACATGGGCAGGGTCAACGGCCAGGCGATGGTCCGCGCCGCGAGCACCTGCTCGATGCTGAACGCCTTGCGGTATTGCGAAAGCGGGTTCTCGACCGAGTGGCCGTGGTTCTTCGCGCTCACTGCCGCCATTTGCCGCTGCGTGACGCCGAACCGCGCCATATGATGGCGACAGAAGGCGGCGTAGACGTCCATGAACACGCTGCGGGCTTGGCCGGTCTCAGCTCCAGCGGGGACGACCATGCCCGCTCCCATGGCGATGAGATCGGCGATGGTCTGGTCGCGGCGGGAGAGATCCCAGCTTCCTTCGAAGACGGCCATGGACTTCGCGGCGTCCGGCGTCACCATTTTCTCGGCCCCGATCGCCAGCACGCAATCGTAGGCGCCCGAGCCCACCATCACATTTGCGAGATTGAGCGCCGTGGAGGCGGAGGCGCAGGCGTTCTCGACATTGACGACCCCGGAATTGCCAAAGCCGGCGCCGTCAAGCGCCGACTGCCCGCGGATGCCGTGTTGGCCCTCCAGCGCGCCCTGCGTTGCATTTGCGAAGACTATCGACTGCACGGCCGACGCTTCGGCGCCGGCGTCGGCGAGCGCGCCGGAGGCGGCCTGCTGGGCGAGACTGGCGAGCGAGGTGGCCGGAAACCGCCCGAACGGGGTCATGGCCGCCCCGACGATGTAGGTTTTCCGCCAGGTTTCCCGCATGCCGGCTTCTTCCCTCGTCATTGCCAGCTTGTCCTACGTTATTGTAGTATGTTCCTCCAGAAAAACGTTCCCCGCAAGCCCGACGTCGGGCGGCGCGCGAGAATGGGGGGAAGAGACCGCCATGTCCGATCTCGCGCCGCCGCCGCGGCTGAGCCAGCATCGCATCCTCATCGTCAATGATGACGGCATCGAAGCCGAGGGCCTCAAGCTGCTGGCGGAACTCGCCAGCGAAATCACCGAGGATGTCTGGATCGTAGCGCCCGACGACGAGCGGTCAGGCTATTCGCATTCCATTTCGATGACCGTCCCGATCCGCGCGCGCAAACTGGGCGAGCGTCGCTACGCCATCAAGGGCACGCCGACCGATTGCGCCTTGCTCGCAATCTACGAATTCATGGCGGACCGGAAGCCGACGGTGCTGCTCTCGGGCGTCAACCGGGGCGCCAATCTTGCCGAGGACATCACCTATTCGGGAACGGCGGCGGCGGCCATGGAAGGCGCGCTGCTGGGCCTGCGCTCGATCGCCCTCAGCCAGGTGTTCGCGCTCGGCGGCGAGGCGCCTTGGGCGACCACGCGCCGCTTCGCGCCTGCGATCCTACAGCAGTTACTCGCATGCGACTGGGAGCCGGGCAGTTTCGTCAACGTCAACTTTCCCGACTGCCCGCCGGAATCCGTCACGGAAGTCCGGGTGACGACCCAGGGTCGCCGTCTGCCCGGCTCGTTCCGCCCGGTGCGCCGCGTCGACGAGCGCAACTTCCCGTATTACTGGATCAAGCTCGCCTACGAGAACGGCGAACTCGAACCCGGCGCCGACCTCGCCGCGATTGCGGACAATGCGATCTCGGTGACGCCAATGCAGCTCAATCTGACGTCGAACACATTCCGCCACTATCTCGATCGCACGCTCAGCACGAAGTGAGCGCGAGGGCGCCGCTGCTATCCCGCAAACGGCGTCAGGGCTCCGTCAACAACTCAACCAGCCGCGCGCGTTTGCGGGCGTCGAGGCCGAGCTGGCCGGTCAGGAACGCCTCGAACGACCCATGTACGCGCACGATCTCGTCCAGCGCGGCCTCGAGATAATGCGACTGCGCGGAGAGCAGCAGCGCAATCACGTCATCGGGCGTGGCGGGCCCGAACAGATGCGAGACGTCGCGGCGGTATTGGTTGGTGAGTTCGTAGTCGTGCATCACGACGTCGCGGGGAACGCCGACGGCCAGGAGGAGCAGCGCCGACGCAAAGCCCGTGCGATCCTTGCCGCTCGTGCAATGGATCAACAGAGGATAGTTTCTGGCGTCGGCGGCGAAATCGAACGCTTGCCGATATTGCTCGACATGATCGACGCCGAACTTGCGATATTGGCTCATCACCCGGCGCTCGAGCTGGGCGGTGGAAATGGCCCCGGCTCTGACCTCCTCCAGCATTTGCAGCGTCCCTTCCGGCAGAAAGCCGATCGCCAGGGTGCGGATTGGCGAACCCGGCGGGAGCCGGTTCGGTTTCAACCGACGCTCGGCCTCGGTGCGGAAGTCGATCAGTCCCTGCACATGCAACGCCTGAAGCCGCCGCAAATCGTCGGCTGTGAGATCGGCGAGACTGTCGGAGCGAAACAGGCGCCGCCAGCGCGTTCGTCGCCCTCCTGCGGCCGAATAGCCGCCGAGATCGCGAAAGTTGACGGCGCCCTCGAATTCGAGGCGACGAGGCAGGTTTGCGCTCATAGCCGGGCTATCACCCGGCCGGCGGGCAGCGTGATGTCGTAGTCCATGTAGATCGCCTTCACGATGCGTCGGACCGGAAACCGGTCGACCGGGTCGAACGCCGAGTGGTCCGGGAACGAAATCGAGCCCGGACCTTCCCAGGCCTCGCGCAGCTTGTGCTGCGACTCGGCGGCAATCAACTCGGCGAGCGCCGGGCGCGTCGTCGCGGGATCGGCGGAGGGGATGATGCGCAGTCCGGTTGTCGGACCGTTCGAGCCGAGTTGCGCCACGGGCTGCTCGGGCCGCATGACGACGCTGGCCAGCCTCATGCGGGCCGGACGCTCCAGCGTGCCGACGATCATGTCGCGGTCATGCTCGAAGCCGATTTTCGCCAGCTTCTTCGGGTAGCCCCACACTTCGCGTCCCGCCAGCATCGGCGGTTCGGTATCGACGAATATCTGCTGAATGTAGGTCAGCGGCTTGCCTTCGTGCCTCGCATAAAGCCTGAGAATCGCTTCGTGATAGGGGCCGAAGGTCGTGAACGGATACCAGTGGATCGAGAGGTTGGCGCAGGCCGGCTCGATCAGTTCCAGCGGTTCGGGGAGAACTTCGAGCGCGGCTTCCGGGTCGGTCTCGAACTTGATCGAGATCGCCTGCGCCCCGCGATAGTGATAGGGCGGCGCCTGATACGCCGGCGCATCCGACGGCATCGAATAGCCCAGCCTTTCCAGCGTCAGACGTCCCCTCGCCCCCATCTGTGCCTCCTGACGTTTCAAGCGATCACGTATTGGCCGCCGTTGACGAAGACGACCTGCCCCTGAATCATCGACGCCTCGGGGCTGGCGAGAAAGGCGACCAGGCCGACATAGTCGTCGTGCATGACGTTACGCCCGCTGGGATTGCCGGCGGCCTCGCTGGCGAGGAACGCATCGGTGTCGTCGCCGAAAAGATTGCGTATCGCTTCGGTGTCGAGCGTTCCCGGCGCGACGCAGTTAATGCGAATGCCCCGCGGCGCGAGTTCGGGAACCAGATATCGCGCCAGCGATTCGGCCAGCGCTTTGCCGGCGCCGATCGCGGCATAGGACGGCACGTTCTGCCGGCTGCCGCGACTCGAAAGGAACACAATGCTGCTGCCGCGCTTGAGCAGCGGCAGCGCGGCCTGCACCAGGAACGCCAGCGACGTCCCGTTCAGCGTGATCGCCTCCGCGAGTTCGTGCGGGTCGAGGTCGAGCAGCGGGCCGACGAGCACCTTGACCGCGCCATGGACGACGACGTCGAGGCGGTCGGTCCTGGCGGCGATTTCATCGATCAGGCGGCGCGCGCCCTGCGGAGTGCCGACATCGGCCTGTAGCGCCACGGCGCGCCCGCCCTGGCGCTCGATTTCCGCTACGGCGTTGGCGGCGGCGACGTGGTCCCGGCGATAGGCGAGAAAAACCTCGGTCTCAGCCGAAGCAAAGCGACGGGCGATCGCGAAACCGATGCCCTTGGCGCCGCCGGTAATGAGAACGGCCATCAACGTCCCCTGCCGCCGCGCATTTGCGGCATTGTGTAGTACGTCTTTGTATGACAAGAATTGAAAATTCGCTAGGGCCAATGACGCCTTGTCGTTCGGAGGAAACCGATGCGCGCCGTGGCGTACACGATGGCGTCGCCGACCTCCGACGCACGCAATCCAGTTGGCGCGCCGGGCGATCGGCCTTGAGGTTGTCGCCACCGCCTCACGCGAGCAGACGCGGCCGCGGAGCCGCGCCGCGCGTTGTCGATCACGCAAGCCCGCTGACGCCTCACCTCAAGGCGTTCGGTCGGCGTACCATAGAGTTTGCTCTTGGCCTGAACGTGAGCGACCGCTGTCTGCGGGAGATCGCGCACTGCCTCTGCGCGAGGGGCGTCTGCGGCGAGATCGTGTTGGAAGGCCTTCCCGCATCGTCCGTCCATATTGTATGACAAGAATGTTTACCAAACCTGTTGACGGCAGCGCGAACCATCGGTACGCTTCGAGAAAATAAGGAACGTGGAGCTCAGCCAGCCCCGTGAGGAGGAGATGTCAGGGAGCGTGCGGACCCGGTTCCGAAGCAGAGGCTCGCGCATGGTCATGGCGCGAGCGGCGGGCGTCGGAAGACGTTTCGTCTCGGGAACAATCTCTTCCGTGAAACAAACTGCGCTCGACGGCTCGGCGCTCAAAAGGGAGAGAAACATGCAAGTGAAAAAATGGGTTGCGATCTCTGCGGCTCTGCTTGTGTCGACGGCTATCGCCGGCGCTGCGCTGGCGCAGGAAAAGTCGAAGACAAACCTTAAAGTTGCGATCTTCTCGGTCAACGCCGCCTCGCCGACCATCCACGCGATGATCGAAAGCGCGACCGCCGCCGCGAAGAAACGCGGCTGGACTGTCGAGACCTATGACGGCAACGGCGATCAGGTTGCGACCAACAATCAAGCGAATACCTACATCACCCGCAAGTTCGATGCGCTCATCAACGTCGCTTCCGCCAACACGCAGATGGGAGGCGTCATCGCCAACGCCGCCAAGGCCAAGATTCCCTTCGTCTCCACTTTCTCGGGCCTGGTGCCCGGCATAACTGTCGATATCGGCTCGAACAACGTGGCAGACGGCGTTTTCTCCGCCTCCGCGGTCGCTGCCGCCATCGGCGGCGAAGGCGAAGTCCTGAAGATGAACTGGACGGTGCTTCCCGCTCTCGCCGAACGCGACGCCGGTTTCAAGGCCGTCATGAGCGAATATAAGAAGATCAAGGTCACCGAGATGGAAATCAAGGTGCCGGGACAGGTCGACGACGTCTACAACAAGGTCACCGATTTTCTGATCGGCCACAAGAACGTCAAGGCGATCTGGATGGGATGGGACGAAGTCGGCGTCGCCGCCGCACGCGCCGTGCAGCAATCCCACGTCGCAAAGAAGCCCTTCGTCGTCAGCATGGACGGAAATGACGCGGCCCTCGACATGATCCGCGCCGGCACGCCGCTCCGGTTGACCATCGCTTACGACGTGCGCGGCATGGGCGTGCAAGCCGTGCAGGCTGTCGCGGACGCGGTCGACGGCGAGGTGTTCCCCGAGCGCCAGATCTACAAGAAGCCGTGCCTGATTACGAAGCAGACCGTGCCCGCCAAGGGCGCCGATATCGACTTCAAGACCTGCGTGCTCTATTCGGCGGACCTGCCGATAGCAAAATAAGGGCTTTGATTGAACGAGCCGAAATGTCTTCAGCAAACCTTGCGCCCGTCCCGATCTCCCCGATCGGGACGGGTCGTTCGCAAACCGTTGGCGACACTTTTCTAGAGGTCGTGGGGCTGGTCAAACAGTTCCCCGGCACCCTGGCGCTCGACCATGTCGACCTGACAGTTCGGCGTGGCGAAATTCATGCGCTGCTCGGCGAGAACGGCGCCGGAAAATCAACCCTGATACGCCAGATCTGCGGCGCCAGTCAGCCGACCAGCGGGAAAATTCTTATCGAAGGCGCCGAAGTCGCCCTGCACTCGCCTCAAGCGGCTCGCGGGCTAGGCATCGCGGTCGTGCATCAGCATTTCAATCTGGCGCCGCAGATTTCGGTCGCGGAGAATCTTTTTCTCGCCGGCGGCCTGCCGCGAAGGGCCGGGTTGTTTGTCAACTGGCCGGAAGTTTACAAACGTTCGCACGCTCTCCTGGCCCGGGTCGGACTGGACATTGACCCGCGGCAGGAGGTCAGCCAGTTGCGTCCGGACGAAGCCGCGATGGTGGCGATCGCCAAGGCGATCGGCGCGAGCGCCAAGCTCATCATTCTCGACGAGCCCACGGCGGCGCTGCTGCCGGCCGAAGTGGGTGTGCTGTTCGGCCACATGCGGCGTCTCGCCGCCGAAGGGCATGCGTTTCTTTACGTCAGCCACAGGCTCGCCGAAGTATTTGAAATTGCCGACCGCGTCACCGTGCTGCGCGACGGCAAGAATGCGGGTCACTGGACGCGCGAGCAGATGTCGCGCCGTTCCATCATCGAGGCGATCGTCGGTTCCCAGAAGAGCTTCAGCGAGGAAGCCGCCGACCCGCCGGCGCAGTTCGGCGATGTTCTTCTTTCAGCGACGAGCGCGCGGGGCGGGCGCGTCGTCGACATGAGCTTCAAACTGCGCGCGCATGAGATCCTCGGCATGGCGGGCCTTCCCGGCAGCGGCGCCGAAGAAGCGCTCGATCTCCTGTATGGGCGCTATGCGATGACAGGCGGCAAGCTCTCGGTGCGCGGCGCTGCGGTGACGCTGAGATCGCCGCGCGACGCCAAAGCGGCGGGCCTGGCCCTCGTTCCCAAAGATCGTCACGCCGAGAGCCTTCTGCCCGCCGCCAGCGTTCGGGAGAACATTTCCCTGCCCAACCTCGACCGGTTTCTGACCGACCCCGTGCTACGCCTTATTCGTCGCCACAAGGAACGCACCGAAGCCGAGAGAATCGGCCGGCTGCTGTCGGTCAAGATGCCGAGCGTCGAGTCGCCGATCCAGTCGCTCAGCGGCGGCAACCAGCAGAAGGCGATTCTGGGGCGCTGGCTCGCCAGCGGGGCGAAAATATTCATGCTCAATTCCCCCACAGCCGCGGTCGACATTGGCGCCAAGGCGGAGATCTACGCTCTGATTCGCCAGATCGCCGCCGACGGCGCCGGCGTCATATTCACCTCGACCGAGGTCGAGGAATTCCCTCGCGTGTGCCATCGCGTCCTTGTTTTCCGCGACGGACGCATTGCGGGCGAACTCCTCGGCAAGGACGCCACGGAGGCCAACATCTTGAATCTGGCGGCGGGGGGCGGAGAATGAACGCGACCACCAGCACTAGAGATGTCGCCGGCCGGCCCCGGCTCGACTTCACTGTCCTTTTTGCGCGCTTCGGAACGCTCGCGTCGCTGATCGCGCTGCTGATCGCCTTCTCGCTGGCCCGTTCGGACGTGTTTCCGACCGTCAACAATCTGCTCAACATCATGAGCCAGATCTCGATCTTGGGGACTATGGCGTTCGGCCTGACCGTCTGCCTGGTTATGGGCCTTTTCGATCTCTCAATCGCGGCCATGGCCACCTTGGGAGGCTACGTCGCCACCTTCCTCCTCGTGCAATATCCCGACACCGTCGGCGTGCCGGAGGCCGTCGCCGCCTCATTGATAACGGCAGCGCTGATTGGCATCGTCAATGGGCTTATCGTCAGCTATCTCGGCATCTCCGCATTCATTGCGACGCTCGCAACAGGTTCGATCATCACCGGCGCCGTCCTCGGCATCTCGGATTCCAAGACTATCATCACCGGCATCCCGGACGAGTTCATGGCGATCGGTCAAGGCGCCATCTTTGGCGTATCCAATCCGATCCTCATCATGCTGGCGGTCGGCATGGTGCTTTGGTTGTTTCTCGAACACACACAGCTCGGCCGGCATCTCTATGCGATCGGCGGCAGCGCCGAAGCCTCGCGACTTTCCGGCATCGCGGTCAAGCGCTACGCGCCGCTCGCCCTTGCGATTTGCGCCGCGTGCGCGGGCCTAGGCGGGTTGATGGCGGCGGCCGTGTTGGGCGCGGGGCGTCCACAGGGCGTCGGAGACGGGTATTTGCTTAATGCGTTTGCCGCAGTCTTCATCGGCGCTTCTTCCCTGCGGCCCGGCAAATTTCATATTCTGGGGACGCTGATCGGCGTCCTGCTGATCGGCGTAATCAACAATGGCCTTTCCGTAATGGGCGTGCCGACCTACTGGCAATACATTGTCCAGGGCACGCTGCTGGTGGCGGCGCTGTTCAGCGCCGGCATATTGACCATGCGCAAGCACTGAGGCGCATCGCCAACGAACGAAACGGCCCGTCTTGAGCCGCTACGCTTCGGTCAACTCAGCGACCAGTATGACGGGAGCGACGTTCGTAAAATTCTCGATGTCGGCTTGCGTCTCGGCGCCATGGGCTTCGAGCGCTGTTCTCGTCGTTTCCCTATCGTCGAAGCGAAGTTCGGCGACCAGGCGATAGGCCTGCGCAGAAGCCCCCGGATCGAAAGCGAGTTCTCTCGTGAATGTCAGCGAGCGCATGCCCATGGGCTCCAACAATTGTCTCACAAAAGGCAAATGACGTGAGGTGTAGTAATCCATATCGAACCGCGATCCGGGTTCGTTCGCGTACAGCACCAACACTGAAATCATGATTGTTTCCCCCTCGAAGCCACACCGAGGCCCAACAATATGCACGTCGGCCTGGACGCGTATCGACGCGGCGCTCGAAGTACGCGCTCTACGCCAAACGTTGGACCGCCAGTCGGCGGGGGCGTATCCGGCCTCATGCCGCCGCCCTGCTCAGAGGGCGAAAGCTCTTTGATTTTCAGGCTATTAGCTGGCAGGAGTGGCAGGAATCGAACCTGCAACCCCCGGTTTTGGAGACCGGTGCTCTGCCAATTGAGCTACACTCCTAAGCAAGCGCACTTCTGCCCCAAGCGTCAGCCCGATGCAAGCGCGTCCGGCGCCGTTGATCTTCGTCGCTTGCTTACGTGGACATAAAGATATATTTATACGCTTATGCCATTCCCAGCCGCCGAGGCGATATGACCGATCCATTCTCCGCTCTCCCGCTGCGCCAGGACGACGCAGAGGGCCGCTTTCGCGCCGAGGCGGCCAAGCGCATTCTCGTGCTCGACGGCGCCATGGGCACCGAAGTGCAGGGGCTCAAGTTCGAGGAGACGCATTTCCGTGGGCAGCGCTTCGCCGCCTGCGCCTGCCACCTCCAAGGCGACAACGATCTGTTGACGCTGACCCAGCCCGACGCCATCGAGGCGATTCACTTCGCCTATGCGCAAGCCGGGGCCGACATTCTGGAGACCAACACCTTCTCCTCCACCCGCATTGCGCAGGCCGATTACGGCATGCAGGAGGTCGTCTACGAACTCAATCGCGACGGCGCGCGGCTCGCCAAGCGCGCTGCCTTGAAGGCCGAGCGCATCGACGGCAAACCGCGTTTCGTCGCCGGCGCGCTCGGGCCGACCAACCGCACCGCCTCGATGTCGCCCGACGTCAACAATCCCGGCTTCCGCGCCGTCTCCTTCGACGAACTCAGCGAGGCCTACGCCGAGCAGGTCGCGGGGCTGATGGACGGCGGCGCCGATCTCCTCCTCATCGAAACCATCTTCGACACCCTCAACGCCAAGGCCGCGATCTTCGCCTGCGAGCAGGCATTCGCCAAACTGGGCCGGCGGCTGCCGATGATGATCTCCGGCACCATCACCGACCGCTCCGGCCGCACGCTCTCCGGGCAGACGCCGACGGCGTTCTGGCATTCGGTGCGCCATGCGCGGCCGCTGACCATCGGCCTCAATTGCGCGCTCGGCGCCGCCGCCATGCGCGAACATATCGAGGAAATCTCATCGGTCGCCGACACGCTGACCTGCGCCTATCCCAACGCCGGCCTGCCCAACGCCTTTGGCCTCTACGACGAAACCCCCGAGCAGATGGCCGAACAACTCGGCGCCTTCGCGCGGGCCGGCCTGGTCAATATCGTCGGCGGCTGCTGCGGCTCGACGCCGGCCCATATCCGCGCCATCGCCGCGGCGGTCCGCGGCCTGGCGCCGCGCGCGGTCCCCGAGATCGCGCCGCAGATGCGGCTGTCGGGCCTGGAGCCGTTCACGCTGACCCCCGAGATTCCCTTCGTCAATGTCGGCGAGCGCACCAATGTCACGGGCTCGGCCAAATTCCGCAAACTCATCACCGCCGGCGATTTCGCCGGCGCGCTCAGCGTGGCGCGCGATCAGGTCGCCAACGGCGCCCAGATCCTCGACGTCAATATGGACGAGGGGCTGATCGACTCGAAAGCCGCGATGGTCGAGTTCCTCAACCTCGTCGCCTCCGAGCCCGACATCGCGCGCGTCCCGGTGATGATCGATTCCTCGAAATTCTCCATCATCGAGGCCGGGCTCAAATGCGTGCAGGGCAAGCCGATCGTCAACTCGATCTCGATGAAGGAGGGCGAGGAAGAGTTCCTGCGCCAGGCGCGGCTGGTGCGCAGCCTCGGCGCGGCGGTGGTGGTGATGGCGTTCGACGAACAGGGCCAGGCCGATAGCTACGAGCGCAAGGTCTCGATCTGCCAGCGCGCCTATAAGCTGCTCACCGAGGAGGCGGGTTTCGCGCCGCAGGACATCGTCTTCGATCCCAACATCTTCGCCATCGCCACCGGCATCGACGAACACAATGGCTACGGCGTCGCCTTCCTTGAGGGCGCGCGCGAGATCAGGCGAACGCTGCCGCTCGTGCATATTTCCGGCGGCGTCTCCAACCTGAGTTTCTCGTTTCGTGGCAACGAGCCGGTGCGCGAGGCGATGCACGCGGTGTTCCTCTATCACGCCATCCAGGCCGGCATGGATATGGGCATCGTCAACGCCGGCCAACTCGCCGTCTATGAGACGATCGACCCCGAGTTGCGCGAGGCCTGCGAGGATGTCGTGCTCAACCGACGCCCCGAGGCCACCGAGCGGCTGCTGACGCTCGCCCAGCGCTATCGCGGCGGGGCCGCCCGGGAAGGCAAGACGCAGGATCTCTCCTGGCGCGAAAAGCCGGTCGAGGAACGCATCGCCCATGCGCTGGTCAACGGCATCAACGCTTATATCGAGGCCGACACCGAGGAGGCGCGGCTTTCAGCCAAGCGCCCGCTCGACGTCATCGAGGGGCCGCTGATGGCGGGCATGAACGTCGTCGGCGATCTCTTCGGGGCCGGCAAGATGTTCCTGCCGCAGGTGGTGAAGTCGGCGCGGGTGATGAAACAAGCGGTGGCGATGCTGCTGCCCTATATGGAAGCCGAGAAGGACGCGCGCGCCTCGGCCGGCAAAATCCTGATGGCGACCGTCAAGGGCGACGTGCACGACATCGGCAAAAACATCGTCGGCGTCGTGCTCGCCTGCAACAATTATGAGATCATCGACCTCGGCGTGATGGTCCCGGCGTCGAAGATTCTTCAGGTCGCGCGCGACGAAAAGGTCGACGCCATCGGCCTTTCCGGCCTCATCACGCCCTCGCTCGAAGAGATGGCGCATGTCGCGGCGGAAATGGAGCGCGAGGGCTTCGACATCCCGCTGCTGATCGGCGGCGCGACCACCAGCCGCGTGCATACCGCCGTCAAGATCCACCCCCGCTATCGGCGCGGCCAGACCGTCTATGTCAACGACGCCAGCCGCGCCGTCGGCGTCGTCGGCACGCTGCTGTCGCCTGAAAACCGCGGCGCCTATGTCGCGACCGTGAAGGCGGAATACGCCAAGGTCGCCGCCGCGCACGCCCGTTCCGAGGCCGACAAGCAGCGCCTGCCGCTGGCCAAAGCGCGCGCCCAGGCGATGAAGATCGATTGGACGACCCACCAACCGACGACGCCGAGCTTCCTCGGCGCGCGCACGCTCACGCCGCCGAACCTGCAAGACTTGGTCCCGTTCATCGACTGGACGCCGTTTTTCCAGGCTTGGGAGTTGCGGGGCCGCTATCCCGCCATCCTCGACGACGAGAAACAGGGGGCGGTGGCGCGCGCCTTGTTCGACGACACGCAGGCGCTGCTGAAGCGCGTGCTCGCCGAGGGCTGGTTCAAGCCGCGCTCCGTCGTCGGGTTCTGGCCGGCGGCGCGCGACGGCGACGACATCCAGCTCTATGTGGACGAAGACCGCCAGCGCCGGCTCGCCACCTTCTTCACGCTGCGCCAACAGCTCAGCAGGCGCGACGGCCGGCCCAATCTGGCGCTCGCCGATTTCGTCGGCCCGCGAGACTTCGTCGGCGGTTTCGTCGTCACCTCGGGCGCCGAGGAGGAGGCGATCTCCGCCGCCTTCGCCGACCGCAACGACGATTATTCCTCGATCATCGTCAAGGCGCTGGCCGACCGTTTCGCCGAGGCGCTGGCCGAATACACGCACATGCGGGTGCGCCGCGAATTGTGGGGCTACGCCGCCGACGAGACGCTGTCGCCGCAGGATCTGATCGAGGAGACCTATGCCGGCATCCGCCCCGCCCCCGGCTATCCCTCCCAACCCGACCATACCGAGAAGGCGACGCTATTCCGCCTGCTCGATGCCGAGGCGAAGGCCGGCGTGCAACTGACCGAGAGTTTCGCGATGTGGCCGGGCTCTTCGGTGTCGGGGCTCTACATCGGCCACCCCGAAGCGCATTACTTCGGGGTGGCGAAGGTCGAGCGCGATCAGGTCGAGGATTACGCCGCGCGCAAGGGGATGAGCATCGCCGAGGTCGAGCGCTGGCTGGCGCCGGTGCTCAACTACAGCCACGCGCCCGGGGCGGTGGCGGCCGAATAGGCTCAGCGATACCAGCAGTAGCGACGTCCGTGCCGCCAGCGGCAATGGCGGCTATGCGGATACAGGATGCGCGGGCCGGCGCAGTAGCGATACCAGTGGTAGCCGGTCGCGCCCAACCGATAGCAGCCGGCTTGCGCGGCCCCCGCGCCGCCGATTGTCAGCAAAGCCGCCGTTACGGCGGCCACCATTGTTTTGCGCATCAGCATCCCTCGGTCTTCGCCGTTTCGCGGCTAGGCAACGCTCGCCAAGCGTCGCCGTTCCAGGCGTCGTCGCGAATGACCGTGGCAGCCTCAGCGGCCGCGCCGCAAGCCGGCGATCGTCGCCGCCCCCACCGCCAGCGCGGCGGCGATGCAGACCAGCGACAGGCTGAATGCGGCGCCGATGGAATCGAGGTTCGCCGAGGCGCCGAGCCGGCTGAAGAACAGCCCGCCGATGATCGCCACCGACAGCGCCGCGCCGATCTGCAACGTCGCGTTGACGAGGCCGGAGGCGAGGCCCGACCAGCGCGCGTCGACGCGGTCGATCACGGTGCGGATCAGCACCGGCATCGCCGTGCCCATCCCGAGGCCGACGACCAGCAGCACCGGCTCGACGCCGAGGCTGGCGTGGCGGCGCACCAGCAGCGCCAGCGCCAGCATCGCCAGCGCCGAGATCGCCATGCCGGCCGAGGCCGCCAGCGCGCCGAGCTTATCGGCGGCGAAGCGGGCGAATTGCGAGCCGGCGAGAAAGCCGGCGCCGAACGGCAGGAACGCCAGCCCCGCCGCGCGGGCGCTGAAGCCAAGCCCGAACTCCTCGTACATCGGGAAGATGAGGAAGAACGAGGCCATCGAATAGAACACCAGCGTCGCCGTCAGCCCCCGCAACAGGCCGGGCTGGCGAAAGGCGTGCGGATGCACGAGCGGGTTGCCGCCGCGCGCCGCCAGGCGATGCTCGTAGCGCCAGAAGCCGAGGCCGAGGGCCGGCGACAGCGCCAGCAGCGCCAAGCTCCACGCCGGCCAGCCGAGTTCGCGGCCCTCGATGACCGGCACGACGAGGGCTGCGAGCGCCGCCATCAGCCACAGCGCGCCGCCGACGTCGAGCCTGGAATCGCCATCGCTGCGGCTTTCCGGCAAGTAGAACAGCGCCGCGAGGATCGCCGCCGCGGTCACCGGCAGATTGACCAGAAACACCGCCCGCCAGCCGAGCGAACTGCCGTCGATGAGCAGCCCCGACACGATTTGCCCGACGATGGCGGCCGAGCCCAAAGTGAAGCCGAACAGACCGAGCGCCTTGGGCTTCTCGGTCGGCGAGAACAGATGGTGGATGGAGGCCAGCGCCTGCGGCGCCAGCACCGCCGCCGCGACCCCCTGCACGAGCCGCCCGGCGACCAGCGCATGCGCCGACCACGCCAGGCCGCACAACGTCGAGGCCGCCGCAAAGCTGGCCAAGCCGATGAGGAAGACGCGCCGGCGGCCATAGAGATCGCCGAGCCGGCCGCCGAGGATCAGCAGCACCGCATAGGCCACCGCATAGCCGGACATCACCAGTTGCAAGGAGGCGTCGGAAGCGTGCAGATCGCTGCGGATCGAGGGCAGGGCGACATTGACGATGAAGAAATCCAACGGCGGCAGGAAGGCGCCGGTGAGCAGGATCGCCAGCGCCGTCCAGCGCCGGGGATCGAGCGGCGCGCATTCGGCGGCCATGAGGGCGTCGGTGGAACTCATGCGAGTCTCCTGATCGGAACCGTTCGGTTCCTAATTTGACAAGGAAAAGTCAGTGCGGGCGCGGCGCCAGCGCCTGCATGGCGGCGAGCGCGACCTCGCGCAACTCGCCTTCGTCGGCGCCGGTCTTGGCGACGAAGCGCAGGCCCTGGATGACGGTTTGCAGATAGCGCGCCAAGGCTTGCGCATCGGCGCGCGCCTCGATGCCGCCCTCGGCCTGCCCGCGCCGCACCGCGTCGGCCAGCAGCGCGCGCATATTGGCGTAATAGCCCTCGACGCGCTCGCGCGCCTGCGCGTCGTCGGGCAGCAGTTCTCCGGTCGCGGTGGTGATGAGGCAGCCCTTCTGCCAACAGGCTTGCGCCGAGACATGGGCGTAATGCAGCAGCGCCGTGCGCACGCCCTCGCGCGCGTCGCCGACCGCGAGCTTTTCACGCAAGCGGTCGAGCGCCTCGCGGGCGTAGAGGTCGAAGGCGGCGAAGAACAGCGCCCGCTTGTCAGGGAAGGCTTTGTAGAGGCTGCCGCGCGACAGCTTCGTGCCCGCCAGCAGATCGACCATCGAAGCGCCGTGATAGCCGCGCTGGCGGAACACATCCAGCGCGTCGCGCACGGCGTCGTCGACATCGAATTCGCGCGGCCGCCCGGGGGCGGCGCGGCAGGAGGGCGTTGTCCAGGAGGGCGTTGTCATGGCCGCCATATGGAACCGATCGGTACAGAACTCTAGCCCCGAAGCCGCCGATCAAGCGCTTGTGATCGGGCAACCGCCGTTGGACGTGCGCGGCTTCTGTGCGTAGATCGCGCCGACAGCCGGGACGCCCTCCATGCAGGAACAGGACATCATCGCGCTCAATGCCTGGCTCGCCGACGCCGGGCTCCAGGGCATGAGCGAGGAGGCGCTGATCCGCGGCTTCGCCGAGCGCTTCCTCGCCTCCGGCGCGCCCCTGGTCACCGGCCGCGTGCTGATCGACACGCTGCATCCGCTCTACGAGGGCCGCGCCTTCCGCTGGCGGCGCGGCGAGGACGAGATCACCGTCAACGAATACGGCCCTACCGGCGACGGCGAGGCGCTGGAGCGCTGGCGCAGCACGCCGTTCCACCGCATGCAGGCGAGCGGCGATTCGCTCATCGTCTACCGGCTCGGCGATCCCGCCACCGCCGTGAACGCCTTCCTCTCCTTGCTGCAAAGGGAGAGCCTCACCTATGTCGTCGCCTTGGTCGACCGCTTCGGCGAGCAGGGCGGCATCGGCCCCGCCGACAGTCTCTATTCCGCCTGGGGAACCGATGCGCCCGAGGGCTTCCGTGACGAGGACATCGAGGCTTTGCGCCGGCTGTCGCCGGTGCTGGCGCTGGCCTTGAAGGCGGCGTCGCTGGGCAGCATCGCCCATACGCTGGTGGAGACCTATCTCGGCCGCGACGCCGGCCAGCGGGTGCTGAAAGGCCGCATCGCGCGCGGCGTGGCGGAGGAGATCAAGACCGTGCTGTGGTTCTCGGACCTGCGCGATTACACCCGCATCTCCGACACCGCGCCGCCGGAACAGCTCATCCCGATGCTCAACGATTACGCCGACGTCATCGTCTCGGCGATCCACTGGCAGGGCGGCGACGTCTTGAAGCTGATCGGCGACGGCGTGCTGGCGATCTTCCCCGCCATCGACCGGCAGACCGCCTGTCTGGCCGCGCTCACCGCCGCCGGCAAGGCGCGCGCCAAGGTCGCCATGCTCAACGAGGCCCGCACGGCGGCGGGCCTGCCGGCGACCGGCTTCTACCTCGGCCTGCACATCGGCCGCGTGTTCTATGGCAACATTGGCAGCCGCGAGCGGCTCGATTTCACCGTCATCGGCCCCGCGGTCAACGAGGTCAGCCGCATCGCCTCGATGTGCCGCTCCATCGATCAAGCGTTGTTGATGTCCTCCGCCTTCGTCGACGGTTTGCGCCAGCGGCGGCAGGATTTGCTCTCGGTCGGACGCTACGCCTTGCGTGGCGTCGCAGCGCCGCAGGAACTGTTCACCATCGACTCCGCGCTGGGGCCGACGCCGGGCGCATGAGCCTCGCCGGGGCGGGGAAACTGGCGCGAGGCGGGAGCAGATTGTCTTGTCGTCGCCCGCCGCCTTGCTTACCTCTTAGGAAACGGGCAGGGTTGACCGCCCCGCCGACAGGAGCCCACTATGAACAAGCTCGAATCCCTGCGTGAGATGAGCGTCGTCGTCGCCGACACCGGCGACATGGGGTCGATAGAGACGTTCAAGCCGACCGATGCGACCACCAACCCGTCGCTGATTCTCAAGGCCACGCAAATGCCGGCCTATAAGGATCTGGTCGAGGAGGCGATCGCCTGGGGCCGCAAGGCGGGCGCCAAGCCCGGCGAGGTGACGGACCGGCTGGCGGTCAATTTCGGCGCGGCGCTGACCAAGATCGTGCCCGGCCGCGTCTCCACCGAGGTCGACGCCGATCTCTCCTTCGACACTGAGGCGTCGATCGCCAAGGCGCGGGCGCTGATCGCGGCTTACGAGGCGCGCGGCGTCACGCGCGACCATATCTTCATCAAGCTCGCCGCCACCTGGGAGGGCGCGCAGGCCGCCGCCGTGCTCCAGCGCGACGGCATCGACTGCAACATGACGCTGCTGTTCTCGCTCGCGCAAGCGGTTGCCTGCGCCGACGCCAAGGCGTTCCTGATCTCGCCGTTCGTCGGCCGCATCCTCGACTGGCACACGAAGGCGGGCGGCGGCCCCTACACGCCCGAGACCGACCCCGGCGTGCATTCGGTGCGCCAGATCTACGCTTATTACAAAACCTACGGCATCAAGACGGTGGTGATGGGGGCTTCGTTCCGCAGCCTCGGCGAGATCGAGGCGCTGGCCGGTTGCGACCGGCTGACGATCTCGCCGCAGTACCTGGGCGAACTCGCCAACGGCCAGGGGCCGCTTCAGCGCAAGCTCGACCCGAAGGCTCCCGGCCGGCCGCCGGAGCCGATGAAGCTCGACGAAAAGGCGTTCCGCTGGGCGCTCAACGAGGACGCGATGGCGACCGAGAAGCTCTCCGAGGGCATCCGAAATTTCGCCAAGGATCTCCGCGCGCTGCGCAAGATGGCGGCGGAGCGGCTGGCGGCCTGAGGCCGCGCTTCAGGCTGCGACCTGAATCTTGAGGCCCAGCGCCTTGGCGACGCCAAGAAAGGTGCTGAGACGCGGGTCGCCGTCCTTGGTCAGCGCCTTGTAGAGCGTGTCGCGGGTGACGCCGGCGGCGCGCGCGACCTCGGTCATCCCCTTCGCCCGCGCGATATCGCCGAGCGCCGCGGCGATGAGTCCGGGGTCGCCCTCTTCGAGCACCGCCGCCAGATAGGCGGCGATGGCTTCCGGAGAGTTCAAATGCTCGGCGGGGTCCCAGGGGGTTGTTTCGATCGTCATTTCTTACCCTTTCAAGTCTGCGGCCGAAGCCTTGGCGCGTGCGATGTCACGCGATTGATCGCCTTTGTCGCCCCCGCAAAGCAGGAGCACGATCCTCTCGCCCCGCCTCATGAAATAGACCCGATAGCCCCACCGAGGCGGGCGATCCGCGCAGCTATCCGCACGATAGCGCGCTTATCGCGAAACATCGATCATACGTATAGTATAATATACGCGGAGGATTGGATCAACAAAATCGTCCGGCGCTCGCGCTCACCCCGCCAGCAATTCCTTCGCCTGATTGAGCCGCGCCGCCCGCGCGTGACTGCCGCCACGATCGGGATGGTGCTGCTTGATGAGCGCCAGGTAGGCGGCGTGAATTTGCGCCGCCGTCGCGCCGTCGCTCAAGCCCAGCTCCGCCAGCGCCTCGGCGCGCGTCAGCGCGCCCGCCGGGCGCGCCTCATAGCGCCGCTGCGTGCCGAACTTGTGGCGGATGAAGCTTTCGAGCCCCACCGCCGCGCCGGGATCGTGGTCGCGCGCGTAAGCCGTCTGCGCGTCGCATTGCTCGCGGCTCATGTCTTCGAGCTTCATGCCGCGGCAGGGGCCGCGCCGCACCCGGCCGCGCGTCTCGCCTTGACCGTCCGTCCACATCTCGACGCTGGGCTCGACATGCACGCGCTGTCGCTGCGGCGCGGTGTCGCGCTTGCGCTGGCGACGGGGCGCGGCAAAGCCCGCAGGCGTTGGATCGCGCGCGCTGTCGTAGAGGTCCCAGGCGACAAAGGCGAGCGCCGCCAGCGTCAGCAGGAAGGCGAGGGCCTGGAAAACGGGATCGAGCAGAAATTTCCACATGCCGGCATGAAGTTGGCGCCGTCCTTATAGCCGTCCAGGATTAACGCCGGCTTGCCGCCTCTACACAATGACGCCTCCCCGGCCTATATCGCGCACGACTTACCCCGCAACGGAGACTACCTTCGTGTCCGATCCCGTAGCCGCGACCGACAAGATTCCCGTCACCGTGCTGACCGGCTACCTCGGCGCCGGCAAGACGACGCTGCTCAACCGCATCCTGTCCGAGCCGCACGGCAAGCGCTACGCCGTCATCGTCAACGAATTCGGCGAAATCGGCATCGACAACGAACTCATCGTCGGCGCCGACGAGGAAGTGTTCGAGATGAACAACGGCTGCATCTGTTGCACCGTGCGCGGCGACCTCATTCGCATCATCGAGGGGCTGATGCGCCGCAAAGGCAAATTCGACGCCATCATCGTCGAGACCACCGGGCTCGCCGACCCCGCGCCGGTGGCGCAGACCTTCTTCGTCGACGAGGACGTGCGCGCCAAATCGCGGCTCGACGCCGTCGTCACCGTCGCCGACGCCAAATGGCTGGCGGCGCGGCTGCGCGACGCGCCGGAGGCCAAGAACCAGATCGCCTTCGCCGACGTCATCGTCCTCAACAAGGTCGATCTCGTCACCCCGGCCGAACTTGCCGAGGTCGAAGCCCGCATCCGCGCCATCAACCCCTATGCGCGCCTGCACAGGGCGACGAAATGCGACGTCGCCATCGACCAGGTGCTGGAGCGCCGCGCCTTCGACCTCGACCGCATCCTCGACATCGAGCCCGAGTTCCTGCACGCCGAGGAGCACGATCACGATCACGATCATGGGCATGATCATCACCACGAGCATCACGGCCTCAAGCATTTCCACGACGAGGACATGCAGTCGATCTCGGCGCGGCTCGACGGCGACGTCGATCCCAACAAGTTCATGCCCTGGATCAACACGCTGACGCAGACCGAGGGGCCGAAAATTCTGCGCTGCAAGGGCATCGTGGCGTTGAAGGGCGACGCCAAGCGCTTCGTCTTCCAGGGCGTCCACATGATGCTCGACGGCGAGCCGCAGCGCGATTGGAAGCCCGGCGAGAAGCGCGAGTCGAAGGTCGTGTTCATCGGCCGCGATCTCGACGAGGACGCGATCCGCAAGGGTTTCCTGGCCTGCGCGGCGTGAGCCGATGACGGAACCGTCCAATTCGCTGACCCAGCACGTCGCGCCGCTTGCGGCCGGCGAGCCGGTGCTCGCCGCCGCGTTCGTCGGCCAGGAGCCGGCGCTGGCGTTGGCCAATGGCGTGGTGAAACTCGCCGGCCGCGACATCGCCGCCCACCCCGACGCCGCCATCTTGTGCGCGGCGCTCGACGGCGAGCGCTGGCTGACCGGCGGCGACGACGGCCGCGTCGTCGCCATCTCGGCCGCCGGCGCTGAGGCGCTCGCCGACGAGAAAGGCAAGTGGATCGACGCGCTCGCCGCCCACGACGGCGCCGTCGCCTGGTCGGCGGGCAAGATCACGCGGGCGCGAGACGCCAAAGGCGCCGTCAAGAGCTGGACGGCGCCGACGACGGTGCGCGGCCTCGCCTTCCTGCCGAAGGGCTATCGGATCGCCGCCGCCCATTACAACGGCGTCTCGCTGTGGTTCCCGAACGTCGACGCGACGCCGCAACTCATGGAGTGGAAGGGCTCGCACCTCGACGCCACCGTCTCGCCGGACGGGCGCTTCCTCGTCACCTCGATGCAGGAGAACGCGCTGCACGGCTGGCGGCTTGCCGACGGGCGCAACATGCGCATGACCGGCTATCCCGGCAAGACGCGCTCGCTCTCGTGGACGCATGACGGCCATTGGCTCGCCACTTCCGGCGCCGACGCCTGCGTCGTCTGGCCGTTCAAGGACAAGGACGGGCCGATGGGCAAGCCGCCGCGCGAATGCGGCGTGCGACCGCAGCGCATCACCCAGGTCGCCTGCCATCCGCGCGCGCTGGTGGTGGCGATCGGCTACGCCGACGGCCTCGTGCTGCTCTGCCGCCTCGGCGATGGAGCCGAGATTCTCGTGCGCCCATCCGGCGACGGCGCGATCAGCGCGCTCGCCTGGGACGGCGTCGGCGCCCGGCTAATGTTTGGAACCGACGCCGGCGACGCCGGTTTGCTTACCCTTCCCGCCTGACTCGAGAGTGCCCATGACCGAAGACGCCGCGCCGCTGTTCACCCCCGTCACCATTGGCGACCTGACGCTCGCCAACCGCATCGCGATGGCGCCGCTGACGCGCAATCGCGCCAGCGAGCCCAACACGGTGCCGAGCCCGCTCGCGCCGCTCTATTACCGCCAGCGCGCCAGCGCCGGCCTCGTCATCTCCGAGGCGACGCAGATCAGCCAGCAGGGCCAGGGCTATGTCTGGACGCCGGGCTGCTTCACGGAGCCGCAGGTCGAGGCCTGGAGCCGCGTCACCGACGCCGTCCACGCCGAGGGCGGTCATATGTTCCTTCAGCTTTGGCATGTCGGACGCATCTCGCACACCTCGTTGCAGCCGGACGGCGGCGCGCCGGTCGCGCCCTCGGCGATCCCGGCCAAGACCAAGACCTTCATCGCCAGCGGCTTCGCCGACGTTTCGCCGCCGCGGGCGCTTGAGGCCGGCGAGATCGCCGGCATCGTAGCCGATTACGCGCATGCGGCCGCCTGCGCCCGCCGCGCCGGCTTCGACGGCGTCGAACTGCATGGCGCCAACGGCTATCTCATCGACCAGTTCTTGCGCGATGGCTCCAACAAGCGCGGCGACGCCTATGGCGGCGCCCTCGACAACCGCCTGCGCTTCGCGCTGGAGGTGACGGACGCGGTGCTGAAAGTGTGGCCGGCGACCCGCGTCGGCTTCCGCATGGCGCCGGTGAGTCCCGGCAACGACATCGCCGATTCCAACCCCGTCGCCACCTTCGGGGCGCTGGTCGAGGCGCTGGGAGCGCGCAACCTCGCCTATATCCACGTCATCGAGGGAGCGATCCAGGGGGCGCGCGACATCGCGGCGTTCGATTTCCTTGCCCTGCGGCGCGCCTTCTCCGGCGCCTATATCGCCAACAACGGCTACACCCGCGCCATGGCGATCGAGGCCATCCGCGACAACCGCGCCGACATGATCGCCTTCGGCCGCCCCTTCATCTCCAATCCCGATCTCGTCGAGCGCCTGCGCCTTGATGCTCCGCTCGCCGAGAGCGACCGCAGGACTTATTACGGCGGCGACGGCAAGGGTTACACCGACTATCCCGATTGGAAAGCCGCGTAATGACCGATGCCGAGCTTCCCGTTCCGACGCGCGAGCCGCGGCGGGTCGATCCGCGTTTGTTGGAAATCCTCGTCTGCCCGGTGACGCGGGCGACGCTGAGCTATGATTCGGCGCGGAGGGAACTGATCTCCCGCGCCGCCAAGCTCGCCTATCCGATCCGCGACGGCGTGCCGATCATGCTGCCGGAGGAGGCGCGGCCGCTGCAAGAGTGACGCCGCGCAAGGCCGGAAGTTTACGCCATTCGCCGCCGCGTTGACGCTTCCTTCACCAATTTAGGATGAAGTATCGATCTGTTGACCTTTGGGCAGGAATTTCGTTCCCGCCGCTCGCGAAGGGTTCGTCATGGTTCGTTTCGGTCTCGCCGTTCTCGCGCTGGGTTTCTCCGCCGCGTCCGCAATCGCCGCGGGCGCCGCGTCGGACGACGTGTTGCGCATCACGCTCGATCAGGCCCAAGTCGCCAAATTGCCGGAGCACACCTCGACGGTTATCATCGGCAACCCGGCGATCGCGGATGTCACAACGCTGAAGAACGGCGCCGGGATGGTCGTTACGGGCAAGGGCTATGGCCAAACCAACCTCATCGCGCTTGACGCGCAGGGCAATCTGCTCGACGAGAAGCAGATTCACGTCGAGCCGACGAAAAAGGTGCTGGTGGTGCAGCGCGGCTCGTCGCGCGAATCCTATTCCTGCGACCCGACCTGCATGCCTGCGGCGGTGCTCGGCGACGATGCCAATGTGTTCAACACCGTCAGCGGTCAGATCGCCGCACACGACCAACTGTCCGCGCACGGCCCGGCCAAATAAGCGCCCGCACGCCGGGGCGGCATGCGCCGCCTGATCCTCGAGGAGCCGATGTCGCGCGTGGCGGCGGTGAGCCGCCGCGTCGCCGTTTTCGCCTGTCTCACCGCAGCGGCGGCGATCGTCGTGGCGCGCGCAACCCAAGGCGAGGATGCGTTGGAGGCGCTCGCCGTGTTCGCCGCGGCGCTGCTGCTGGCGGGCGTGGCGCTGCTGCTCGCCGGCGCCGCGGCGGTCGAGATCTGGAACACCGGACGGGGCGGGATCGCACAGGCGGCGGCGGGGGCGCTGCTGGCGCTGGCGCTGATCGGCTTTCCCGCCTATCTGACGCTGGAGGCGGCGCGGCTGCCGCGCATCAATCAGGTGACGACCGATTTCAAGTCGCCGCCCGCCTACATGATTTCGTCGCGGGCGCGGATGGCGCGCGGCGCCTGGACGCCGCCGCCGCCGGGGCCCGACGTCGAGGCGGCGCAGCGCATCGCCTATCCCGCCATCCGGCCGATGCTGGTCGATCTCGAACCCGATCAAGCCTATCGAATGTCGCTGCGCATCGCCAAGGAACTCGGCTGGCGCGTCGTCGATTCGACGCCGCCGAACCTGCGCGGCGACGGCGACGCCGATATCGACGCCACCACCCGCTCGCTGTTCTTCGGCTTCGTCGCCGACATCGCCATCCGCATCCGCGTCCAGGGGCCGAAGACCGAGATCGACATCCGCTCCGCCTCGCGCGTCGGCCGCCACGATTTCGGCGCCAACGCGCGCCGCGTCGAGCGCTTCATCGCCGCCGTGCAGCAGTCGATCGACGCGCGTTAGCCCTTCGCCCGTCCCGCGAACGCCTCGAACGCCGCGCGCGCCTGCGGCGATTTCAGCGCCTGAGCGAAGGCGGCGAGTTCCTGTTCCATATGCGCGTAAAGCGTCTCGGCGTCGCCGCGCATCAGCTTGCGGGTGGCCAGCAGCGCCGCGCGCGGCTGGGCGGCGAGCGCCTTCGCCTTGGCGAGCGCATGCGCCTTCAACGCTTCTGGCGCGACGACCTCGGCGACGAGCCCGATCTCACGCGCCCTCGCGGCGTCGATGGCCTCGCCGAGCAGCAGCAATTGCGAGGCGACGCCGAGGCCGAAGCGGCGCGGGACCAGCAGCGACGAGCCCGCCTCCGGCACCAGGCCGAGATTGACGAACGGCATCGCGAAACGCGCGCTTGCGGCGGCGTAGACGAGATCGCAATGCAGGCACATGGTCGTGCCGACGCCGATCGCCGGTCCCTCGACCGCCGCCAGCAGCGGCTTGTCGAAGCGCGCCAGCGTGCGGATGAACTCGCCGCCGGGACCCGCGCGCGCGCCTTCGGATTGGGCGCGGCTCTCGGCCAGGAAATCGCCGATATCGTTGCCAGCGCAGAACGCGCCGCCGGCCCCGGTCACCAGCACTGCGCCAACGCTTTCGTCGGCGCTCGCCGTCGCCAGCGCCTCGCGCAGGGCGCGGTACATGGCGCCGGTGAGTGCGTTCTTCTTCTCCGGGCGGTTCAGCGTGGCGACGAGGACGCCGCCGTCGCGTTCGATATCGACGCTCATGCGATCTCCTGGAGTGCGGCCGCCGCGCCGGCGAGCGCCGCGTCGCCGGAAACGATGGCCTCAGCCAGCCCCGGCGCGGCCGGCGCCAGCTTCTCGGCGAAGAACCGGGCGAGGCCGATGCGGCCGGCGTCCGCCTGCGGCGCGAGCGCCGCCTTGGCCAGGCAGGCCCCGCCAAGCGCCAGCCCGAATAGCTTGAGGTAGGCATAAGCGCCGGCAAGCGCGGCGTTTTGATCGTTGGCGAGCGCATCGATGAGATAACCCGTCGCCCGCTCCAGCGCCTCGGCGGCCTCGTCGAGCCGCTTGCCGGTGGCGCCGAAGCCGTCGCGGCCTTCCGCGTCGGCGGCGATGGCGCGGATGAAGGCGATCTCGCGCCCGACCGCCTTGCCGCCGGCGAGCGTGATCTTGCGCGTCACCAGATCGATCGCCTGGACGCCGTTCGTGCCTTCGTAGATGGCGGCGATGCGGGAGTCGCGCATGTGCTGCGCCGCGCCGGTCTCCTCGATATAACCCATGCCGCCATGCACTTGCACGCCGAGCGACGCCGCCGCGTCGCCGACATCGGTCGACCACGCCTTGGCGATCGGGGTCAGCAGCGCCGCCCGTTCAGCCGCGGCTTCGCGCGCTTGCTTGGTCGCGGCATGGCGAGAGAGGTCGATGGCGACCCCCGTCAGGTGGCAGACGCCACGCGCCGCTTGCAATTCGGCCTTCATCGTCAGCAGCATACGCTGCACGTCGGGATGCTCGACGATGGCGCTCATGCCCGGCGCGGCGCCGGCGCGGCCCTGCTTGCGCTCGCGCGCGTAGGCCGCCGCCTGTTGATAGGCGCGCTCGGCGATGGCGACGCCCTGCAAACCGACGCTGAGGCGAGCGTTGTTCATCATCACGAACATCGCCGCCAGGCCCCTATTCTCCTCGCCGACGAGAAAGCCGGTAGCGCCGGCATCGTCGCCATAGACCATGACGCAGGTCGGCGAGGCGTGGATGCCGAGCTTGTGCTCGATGCTGGCGCAGCGCACGTCGTTGCGGGCCCCGAGCGATCCGTCCGGCTTGACGAGGAGTTTCGGCACCAGGAACAGCGACAGGCCGCGCGTGCCGGGCGGGGCGTCGGGCAGCCGCGCCAGCACCAGATGCACGATGTTGTCGGCGAAATCGTGCTCGCCGTAGGTGATGAAGATCTTCTGCCCGAAGATGCGATAGCCGCCGTCGCCGGCCCGCTCGGCGCGCGTGCGAACCGCGTTCAGATCGGAGCCGGCCTGCGGTTCGGTGAGGTTCATCGTCCCCGTCCACTCGCCGCTGGCGAGCCGCTTGACGTAGGTTTCCTTGAGTTTCGGCGAGGCGAAGGCGTTGAGCGCGCCGAGCGCCCCCTCGCTGAGCAGCGGGCACAGCGCAAAGCCCATCGAGGCGCCGTTCCAGATTTCGCTACAGGCGAAATTGACGCTGTGCGGCAGCCCCATACCGCCCTGCTCGGGCGAGGCGGTGACGCCGGCCCAACCGCCCGCGACCCATTGCTTATAGGCCTGCCTGAACCCCTTGGGGGTGGTGACGACGCCGTTCTCGCATTTGGCGCCTTCGAGATCGCCGCCGCGGTTGAGCGGCGCGATGACCTCAGTGGCGAAACGCCCGGCCTCGCCGATGACCGACGCGACGGTGTCCCCATCGAGATCGCCGAACAGTCCCTCGGCGATCGCCTCGTCGAGGCCGGCGACGTGGCGCAGCGAGAACAGGATGTCTTCGACCGGGGAGCGATACATGGGGCGTCTCCGCGCGAATGTTTGGCGCTTTCGAGCACGGAACGGCGACCGGCGCAATCGTCCGCGGTCTTCTCGCGCGGCGGAAAATTCTTGCATAAATGTTCGTGATATGTTCTCATATGGGCAAACACTGAGTCATTTCTCATGGACCACTATGCGGCGGAGCGCATTTTCAGATTGAGCGCGAGGGGAGTCGATTGCGACGATTCGGGTCTCCGCGTCGGCGGAATCGACCTTCTCGTCCGCGAAACCTGGGGTTGGCGGGTGCGCGAGCAAAGTGAGACTGACGGGGCGCTTTCGGATGTGTACGGATTTCCCGTCGATACTTCGGTCAAGCGCGCCGGTCTTCATGCGATCGCAAACGCGCCAACAAACAAAGAACTCGCCCGCGCGCAAATTGCCGCCCTGTTTCTGCAACTTCCCGACCCGCCGTTCGAAGGTTCCGCAGAAAGAATGGATCTGGCGCGCGCGTTGGCGTCGTGCGGACTGTTGAAGGCGGACCCGGATTGGGAAGCCGAACATCCGAGGACGGGCACGCCGCCGAATCCCGGTTGGTTTGCCAACAAGCCGAAGGAGGTGGAGGCGAAACCAGCGCCAAAGGGTCGACCTACGTGGCCGCCGAAGGACATAAACGAGAAAGTCAGAGAGTTCGCCAAAAGCGCCACTGCCAAATTGACGCGTCGCGGCCTTGAACTCTTGATCGATGGAACGCCGTACCTTGATGCGATTGCTGTGTTCTTGGAGACATTGGCCCCGAAACCTACGAATCTTTGGGAACTGCGCGTCGAGCAGCAACTGCAAGCGAATTTCAGCACACCCAAGTCGCTGGACGAGCTACAGCAACGCCCCGAAGGAGACACCTTTGGTTACGAGCTACATCATATTGTCGAGCAAAACGATTCGAATGTGGTTAAAGATTCGCGCCACATTCCACGCGATCTGGAAAAATTCGGTCAGGAAGCGATTGATGACGACAACAACACGGTTTGGATACCGCGCCTGCAACACGAGGAGATAACAGCTTATTACAATAGCTCTCCGGATGGCGGGCAACCATTCCGTCGTTATCGCGATCAGGTGAACACGCTCGATTTCGCGACTCGGCGCCAGATCGGCCTTGACAATCTTCGTAAGTTCGGAGTGCTGAAATGATGTCCCAAGGCGCCGCCGAGCCCGCTTTGGCTGATCTCGTAAAAGCGTTCCGCGATCTCGCCGACGAACTCGGAAGCGCGTGGGGCCTGGGCGTGCGGCGCGAGCGCTACCGTCGAACGCCGGAACGTGCGGCGCGTGTGGCGCGAATGAACGCCTTGATTCCCGAGTTGCGGAGCCAGGCGCCTGCCGAGATGCTGACGGCTCTGATGGAAGACGAGAATATCGACACACGAACATGGGCGGCCATGCGGTTTTTCGACCTCGATGAGGAGTTATCGCAAGCCGCTATCGCCGGGCTTTGCGAGGATGTTTCCACTCGGGAAGCGTTTGACTGCATCGAGCACGCGCGCACGCCGCCGCCGAAGCATCCGGCTTTGTCCGAGTTGAACACCGATGAATTGACGGCGCGGTTCGCCGACGCCTGTTTGCGGAAATTCTGGGCGCGGCACGCGGGTCGCGACGGCGACCCCGTGGATGTGGAGCTTCGCAACGGGATCGTGAGGGAAATCCATGCGTTGAGGGTCGAACTCAAGCGACAGGCGGCGCTCGAACGTCTGCTACCGCTTCTGAACTCGGACAACATCACCCAGCGGGCGGACGCTGCGCGCGCCACTCTACAGGTGGCGCCCGAGCGCGCCGTGCAAGTGCTAGAAGCGGTTGCAAGCAAGAATGACCCCAACGAATCTCCCTGGGCTTGGCAGTCACTCGACTCCTACCGGCGCGGCGAGAGCTTTTGGTAGCCGCTACCCCTTCGCCGTGCGTGCCTCTCCCACCAGCCCCTCCACAATCAGCAGCGCCGCGCCGGCGCTGATCGCCGCATCCGCGAGGTTGAAGACGAAGAAATGCCGCCCCAGGGCGTGCAGGTCGAGGAAATCGATCACCGCGCCGTCGCACGCGCGGTCGATGGCGTTGCCGAGCGCGCCGCCGATGATGAGCCCGAGACCGGCGCCGGTGAGCGCCGTTTTCGCCCGCCGCAGCCAGACGCAGAGGAACGCCACAACCACCAGCGAGAAGCCGGTCAGCAGCGCCGCGCCGAGCGCGTCGTTCTGCCGCAGCAGGCTGAACGAGACGCCGCGATTGTAGCGCAGCGCCAGATCGACGAACGGCGCCAGCGGCCCGCCCTGCAACGTCCCGGCGGCGAAACCGTGCGCGACATAGACCTTGCTCGCCTGATCGAGGGCCAGGGCGAGCGCGGCGAGCGCCAGCCCCAACCCCCTTACGCCGAACGAGCGCGCCATTCACGTAAGGCTTTCGCGTCGCGCGGCGTCACGTCGGGGAATTCGGGGTCGGCGGCGGCGGGGTCGAAATAGCGCCAGGAGCGCGCGCATTTGACGCCCTTGGCCCGCTTCACGATCACCGCCGCGCCCGGCGCGTCGGCGTGGCGAAAGGCGGCTTCCGGCGCGGGGCCGGCCGCCACCGTCAGGTCGGAGACGATGCAAACCTCGGCGAAATCGACGCCTTCGAGCGCCGCCCGCCAGCTTTCGTCCTCGATGTAGAGCACGGGCGCGGCCTCCAGCGAGGCGCCGATGTCCTTGGCGGCGCGCGCCAATTCCAGCGCCCCGGTGACCAGCGAGCGCAGCTTGCGCAAGCTATCCCATTTGGCGGCGAGTTCGGGATCGCGGAACGTCTCGGGGATTTCCGGGAACAGTTCCAGATGCACGGAGCCGCCTTGCGCGTAGCGCGCCCGCCACGCCTCCTCGGCGGTGAAGGCCAGGATCGGCGCCAGCCACACCGACACGGCGCGGAAAATGCGCTCGATGGTCTCCAGGGCGCCGAGGCGCTTGAGGCTGGAGGCCGGCTCGCAATAGAGCGCGTCCTTGCGCACGTCGAAGTAGAACGCCGACAGGTCGGTGTTGAGGAACGCCGACAGCGCCGAGACGACGCGGGCGAAGTCGAAATCGGCATAGGCCTTACGCACCTCAACGTCGATTTCGCTGAGCCGATGCAGCATCAGCCGGTCGAGCGGCTGGATCATCGAGAAGGCGAGCGTGCGGCGGCGGTTGTAATGGGTGAGCATTCCCAGCATCCAGCGCAGTGAATTGCGCAGCTTGCGGTAATTGTCGCTCACCATCTTGAGGATGTCGGGACCGATGCGCTGGTCGTCGGTGTAATCCGTGCTCGCCACCCAAAGGCGCAGGATGTCGGCGCCGGAGGCCTTGATGATGTCTTGCGGAAAGGTTTGGTTGCCGAGCGATTTCGATTGCTTGCGGCCCTTGGCGTCGAGCGTGAAGCCGTGCGTCAGCACGATGTCGAACGGCGCGCGCCCACGCGTGCCGCAACTCTCCAACAGCGAGGCCTGGAACCAGCCGCGATGCTGGTCGGAGCCTTCCAGGTACATCACCTCGTCCTGCCCGCCGTCCTTGACGCGGCGGATGCCGGCAAGGCCGGGGAAATGCTTGGCGTCCTCCAGCACGAAGGCGTGCGTCGAGCCGGAGTCGAACCAGACGTCCAAGACGTCGTCGATCTTCTCGTAATCGGCGGGGTCGAAGTCGGGTTGCAGGAAGCGCGCCGCCGCGCCCTCAGCGTACCAGGCGTCGGCGCCTTCTTTCTCGAACGCCTCGGCGATGCGGGCGTTGACGGCTTCGTTGAGCAGCGGCGTGTGCTCGCCCTTCCTGACGAATACGGCGATGGGGACGCCCCAGGCGCGCTGGCGGCTCATCACCCAATCGGGCTTGGCGTTGACCATGCCGCGAATGCGATTCTCGCCGGTGGCCGGCACCCAGCGAGTTTCGCCGATGGCCTTCAGCGCCGACTCGCGCAGCGAGAGGCCGCTGGCCATCGGCTTGTCCATGGCGATGAACCATTGCGGCGTGTTGCGGAAGATGACGGGTTTCTTCGATCGCCAGGAATGCGGGTACTGGTGCTTGAGCTTGCCGCGCGCGAGAAGGTTTCCGGCCTCGATCAGCGCCGCGATCACGGCTTCGTTGGCGTCGCCCTTCTCGCCCTTCTCGGTGAGCACGCGCTTGCCGGCGAAACGGGGGGCTTCGTTGGTGTAAACGCCGTTTTCGTCGACGGTGTAGGGGATGCGTGTCTCTATGTGTCGCTGATCCAACCAACGCGCGTTCTTCATCCAGATTTCGAAGTCTTCACGGCCGTGGCTCGGAGCGGTGTGGACAAAACCAGTACCCGCGTCGTCGGTAACGTGATCGCCATCGAGCAGTGGAACCGGAAATTCATAAGCGCCGACAAATCCCCGCAATGGATGGGAACACGCCATGAAATTTCCGCTCAAGAAACTTTCAGGCACCGTGAAGAGACGTTCGAACCCGGCTGGCTCTATTTTCGCTGCTTTGAATACCTCAAGGGCGAGCTTGTCGGCGAGGACAAGAAGGTCTCCCTGCTTAGCCCAATTTTGGTCAGGCGCAGCAGTGACCCGGAATAGGCCATATGAGATATTCTTCGAATAGGAAATTGCCCGATTTCCAGGAATCGTCCACGGGGTTGTCGTCCAAATAACAATTTTGGCTCTCGACAGCAGCGCCAGTGCTTCCTCAGGTCGCTCACCGGAATAACCCGCGAGTGGACCTCGCGCCTTGATCGGAAACGCCACGTACACAGTATCGCTGGTATAATCCTCGTACTCGACCTCGGCCTCCGCCAGCGCCGTCTTCTCCACAACGCTCCACATCACCGGCTTGCTGCCACGATACAGCAACCCTGAAGCCGCATATTTATGAATCTCGCGCGCGATCTGCGCTTCCGCCGCAAAACTCATCGTCGAATAGGGATGGTCCCAATCGCCGAAGCCGCCGAGGCGCTTGAACTCCTCGCGCTGGACGGAAAGCCAGTGCTCGGCATAGGCGCGGCATTCCTGGCGGAAGGCGATCATCGCGGCGGGGTCGCGGAAATCGGGCTTGGCCTTGCCCTTGGAACGGTAATTCTCTTCCTCGACCTTCCATTCGATCGGCAGGCCGTGGCAATCCCAGCCGGGGACGTAGTTGGAATCCTTACCCAGCATCTGCTGCGAGCGGACGACGAGATCCTTCAGCGTCTTGTTGAGCGCGGTGCCGATGTGGATATGGCCGTTGGCATAGGGCGGGCCATCGTGCAGAACGAATTTCGGCTTACCCAGCCCTTGCGCGCGCAACTGGCCGTAAATGTCGTCGCGAGCCCAGCGCGCCAGAATCTCCGGCTCCTTCTGCGGCAGGCCGCCGCGCATCGGGAACTCGGTCTTCGGCAAGAACAGGGTTTCGGAATAATCGGCCGCGTCGGTCATGGTCTCGTGCAAACGTCTGGAGAGGCCCGCGCCTTAGAGGATTCCGCGCCAAACTGCAAAAAAGCCGGATCGCCCGCGGACGAGCGGGTCACTTTGCCGAAACTCGGAATAAACCCTTTGCGACGTAGAACGGCGCCGAGCGCGATTGCTCGCCGGGCGACGGACGCGAACATGCTTAGTCTGAGAAAGTGGAAACTCGGAACTAGCCTTCTATACTTTGCGATGGGCGCATTTTTCTTGAACGAAACATCACCCATCATGGCCCAGGAGAATTTGAAGGCGGTTTTGCAGGCGCGGTACAGCGCCATGAAGGCCGCCATGTCGGCTCATGACGGTCCAGCGATTGGCGCTCTGCTGGCGCCCGACTTCAAGAGCGTCGAAATATCGGGCGCATCTAAAACGAAAACCCAGATGATCGCCGAAGTCAACGGCCTCAAATCAGACCCTGACAAGATCAGTGAAACAACGCTAGTGTCCGTGAGTCCCGTAGCAAACCAGGTCACGGTGGATCAGCGTTACGAGATGAAGACCGTGCGGACCGGAAAGGACGGCGTCGCGCATCCCGTCAAGCTGGCGGTGACCTCCACGGATACCTGGATCAAGTCCGGAAGCGTCTGGCTTTTGGAAGAGACGGTCACAAAAGAAATGTCGTTCTTCATGGGCGACCGACTGATCTTTCATAAAGTCAAACCTTGACGGATACGACCGGCAGGCCATTTCCGTCAGCCATGACCAACCGTATCGAAGCCGCCCCCGGCGCCTATCTCTATCCGGAATTCCTCGGCGGCGACGGCCAGAGCGCCGTGCTGGCCGCCCTGCGCGCCGTGATCGCCGAGGTACCCCTGTATGTCCCGAACATGCCACGCAGCGGCAAACCCCTGTCGGTGCGGATGACGAACTGCGGCGAACTCGGCTGGGTCTCGGATCGCGACGGCTACCGTTACCAGGAGCGCCATCCCGTCACCGGCCGACCCTGGCCGCCGATCCCCGATGCCATCGCGGCGATCTGGGCGCAACTGCTGCCCGAGGCCCCGGCGCCGGAAGCCTGCCTGATCAATTACTACGCCGGCAGCGCAAAAATGGGCTTGCACCAAGATCGCGACGAACGGGCCTTCGACGTTCCCGTGCTGTCGATCTCGCTCGGCGACGAGGCGCGCTTCCGCCTCGGCGGCGTGACGCGCAACGCGCCGACGCGCGCCTTCGCGCTGCGCTCCGGCGATGCGTTTACCTTCGGCGGCGCCTCGCGGCTCGCCTTCCACGGCGTCGACCGCGTACTGCCCCGCACGTCGGCGCTGCTGCCCGAGGGCGGGCGCTTCAACCTGACGCTCAGACGGGTCAACCCCGCCTGACCCTCACGGCGCCGTCTTCGGCGCGCCTTTGGAGACGCCGACCAGTGCTGGCCGCAGCACGCGCCCGCCGATCTTCCAGCCGCTCTGCACGACCTCGAACACCGCCCCGGACGGCACGGTTTCGCTCGGCGCCTCGAACATCGCCTGATGGAAGTTGGGGTCGAACTTCTCGCCCTTCGGCTCCAGCCGCTTGACGCCGTGGCGGGCGAGCACGCCGGTCAGGTCGTTCGCCGTCAGTTCGACGCCCTCGGCGAGCGCTCTAAGCGCCTCGCCGCCGGTCGCCCGCGACTCGGCGCCGAGACTGCCGAGCGCCCGCTCCAGATTGTCGACCACCGACAACAGGTCGCGCGCGAAGGCGGTGACGGCGTAGGCGCGCGCGTCCGCCGCCTCGCGCTCGGAGCGGCGGCGCATGTTCTCGGTATCGGCGAGCGCGCGCAAGACGCGGTCCTTCAGCTCGGCGTTTTCCGCTACCAGCTTCTCGATCACCATATGCGGATCGGGGGCGGCTTCCGGCTTGTCGTCGATATTTTCTGGCGCCATCCCCTCGGGGTTGGCCGATTGCGCGTCATTCATGGCAGCCCTCTCGTCAGGCCGCGATATCGAGGCTTGGCCGCCAAAAATCAAGCAGCCCCTCTCATTCGCCCTGCAACACCGCCAGCAATTGCCGCTTCAGCCCCGCCTGGCGAGCCGCCGAAGTGATCTTGGCGCCCGTCAAATCCGTAACATAGAACGCATCGACCGCCTTCTCGCCGAAGGTGACGATATGGGCGGAGCCGATGTTGAGGTTCTGACGCGAAAGCAGCGTCGTCACCTCGTAGAGCAGGCCGAGCCGGTCGAGCGCGGAGATTTGCAGCACCGTGTAAAGGCTCGACAGCGTGTTGTCGATTTCGACCTCCGGCTCGACAGCGAAGGTTTTGGCGCGCGTCTCGCGCTGGCGGCGATCCTGGATGATGTCGCGCAAGCGCACCTCGCCGCGCAGCGCCTTCTCCACCGTCTCGGCGATGCGCCGGCCGCGCCGGATCTCGTCGGCATCCTCGGGGAATGCGCGGGAGATAAAAATCGAGTCCAGCGCGAAGCCGTCGGTGGTGGTGAAGATATGCGCCTCGACGATATTGGCCGCCGCCGAGGCGCAGGCTCCGGCGATCACCGACAACAGGCGCGGATGGTCGGGGGCGATGACGGTGAGTTCGGTGACGCCGCGCCTGGCGTCGGTCGACGCCTCCGTCGTCAGCGAGCGCACCTGAGCGCGCATGGCGTGGAACAGCTTGGCGTGCTCGACCTGGCGTTGGAGATCGACCTTCAGCCAATAGGCGGGGTAGTGGCGCGAGGCGTAAGCCTCGACTTCGGGGTCGGACCAGTTCGGCAGCGCCTCGCGCAAGGCGGCGCGGGCGGCGGCGACGCGCGACTTGCGGTCCAACGCCGAATGGCCGCCGCCAAGCACGATCTCGGTCTCCCAGAACAGCGAGCGCAGCAATTGGCCTTTCCAGGCGTTCCAGACGCCGGGGCCGACGGCGCGGATGTCGCAAACCGTCAGCGCCAGCAAGAGCCGCAGCCGCTCCATCGTCTGCACGACGGCGCCGAACGTCTCGGCGGTGCGCGGATCGGAAATGTCGCGCCCCTGGGCGGTGGTCGACATGGTGAGGTGCTGCTCGATGAGCCAGGCGACGCGGTCGGTCTCGGCGCCGCTGAGGCCGAAGCGCGGGCACAGCTTGCGCGCCGCTTCGGCGCCGGCGATCGAATGATCGACGCCGCGCCCCTTGGCAATGTCGTGCAGGAAGGCGGCGACATAGAGCGAGACGCGCTGCGCGGTGTGCGGCAGGAGATCGCTCAGCAACGGGTGCTCCTCCTTCAGTCGCCCGGCCTCGATCTGGTTCAGCACGCCGACGGTGCGCAGCAGATGTTCGTCGACGGTGTAATGGTGGTACATCGAATATTGCATCATGCCGACGATGCGGCCGAATTCGGGAATAAAGCGGCCGAGCACGCCGGCCTCGTTCATGCGCCGCAGCGCCACTTCCGGCGAGCGGCGCGAGGTCAGCACCTCCAGGAACAAGCGGTTGGCGGTGGGGTCGTTGCGCACGGCGGCGGTGATGCGCTTCAGCGATTTGGTGACCAGCCGCGTCGCCTCGGGGTGCAGCGGCAGCCCCGAGCGATCGGCGACCCAGTAAAGCCGGATGAGGTTGACGGGGTCTCTCTCGAACACGTCCTCGGCCACGACATTGACGCGCTCGGCGTCGACGCGGAAATCCGGCGCCTCGGCGACCGCCTGCGGGCGCCGGCGCAGCTTGGCGAGGAAGCGGTCGAAGGTCTGCGTGCGCTTGGTTTGCTTGACCTCCAAAGCCGCGCAGACGATGGCGGTGAGGTCGCCGACGTCCTTGGCGATGAGGAAATAATGCTTCATGAAGCGCTCGACGTCGGTCTGACCGGCGCGGGAAGCGTAGCCCAGCAATTTCGCGATCGGCGGCTGCAGATCGAAAGTCAGCCGCTCCTCGGCCCGCTCCGTGAGGAAGTGCAGGCAGCAGCGCACCGCCCACAGGAACTCCTCGCAGCGGCGGAACAGGCTAAGCTCGGCCTTGGTGAACAGGCCGACGTCGACGAGTTCGGCCGGGTCCTGCACGCGGTAGACGTATTTGGAGATCCAGAACAGCGTGTTGAGATCGCGCAGGCCGCCCTTGCCCTCCTTGACGTTGGGCTCGACGAGATAGCGCGATTCGCCCTGGCGCTGGACGCGCTTGTCGCGCTCGGCGAGCTTGGCGGCGACGAACTCGCTGGCGCTCTTGGCGACGATCTTGGCGTCGAAACGGCGGCGCAGGGTCTCGAACAGCCGCTCATCGCCGCTGAGGAAGCGCGCCTCCAGAATCGAGGTGCGGATGGTCATGTCGGTGCGCGCCTGGACGATGCAATCCTCAACCGAGCGCGTCGCGTGGCCGACCTTCTGTTTCAAGTCCCACAGCACGTAGAGCATGGACTCGACGATGAGCTTGATCTTGGCGTCGCGGGGATCGGCGGCGACGAACAAGAGGTCGATGTCGGATTGCGGCGCCAGCGTGCCGCGGCCGTAGCCGCCGACGGCAACGACGGCGTGGGCCAGGATTTTCGCGCCGTCGCCGGCAAACTTGCCGACCAGCGCCTCGTGCAGCGAGCGCACGACCAGATCCTCGGCCCGGCTCAGATACTGCGCGCAGGCGAGGCCCCTGCCGCCGCTTTCCAGCCGCTCGCGCGCCTCCGCCCGCCGCGCGGCAAGGAACCCATTGAGGATTTCGGCGGCGGCCTTGCGGAAGTCGGCGACATCGGCGCCGGCCTCGCGCGCCGCCGCGGCGAGCGCCGCGTCGAGGGCGTCCGCCTCGGCGGGGCTGTCGTCGGCCGCGATCGTTCGTCGCGTCCGGCTGCGGCTTGTCGCCGCGGCGCTCATCTGGCCGCCGCGCGCGCCTCGATGGCGTCCCAGATGGCGCTGGCGAGATCGGCGCCGCCGAGGCGCTTGATCGCCCGGATGCCGGTCGGCGAGGTGACGTTGATCTCGGTGATGCGGTCGCCGATGACGTCGATGCCGACGAAAACCAGGCCGCGCCGCTTCAATTCCGGGCCGATGCGGTCGCAGATCGCCTGTTCGGCCGGCGTCAGCGGCGAGTCCTCGGCGCGGCCGCCGCGCACCATGTTGGAGCGGATGTCGTCGGGTTGCGGCACGCGGTTGACGGCGCCCAAGGCCTTGCCCTCGACGAGGATGATGCGCTTGTCGCCCTGCATCACCGCCGGCATGTATTCCTGGATCACCCAGGGCTCGCGGAAGGTGGTCGAGAACAGATCGAACAGCGAGCCGAAATTGAAGTCCTTGCGCATCAGGCGGAACACCGCCGCGCCGCCGTAGCCGTAGAGCGGCTTCATCACCACGGACTCGAAGCGGGCGCGGAACGCCTCGATCTCGGCCCGGTCGCGCGAGATCAGCGTCGCCGGCATCAACTCGCCGAACTCCATCACCAGCAGCTTTTCCGGCGCGTTGCGCACGGCGGCGGGGTCGTTGACGACCAGCGTTTGCGGCGCCAGACGCTCCAGGAAATGCGTCGAGGTGATATAGGCGAGGTCGAACGGCGGGTCCTGGCGCAGCAGCACGACGTCGAAATCTCTGAGGTTGCGCCGGTGCATGTCGCCGAGGCGGGCGTGGGCGCCGGCGACGTCCTGCACCGCGAGCTGTTGGACATGGGCGTAAATGTCGGTCCCGAGCTGCGACATGCGCTCGGGCGTGTAATAGGCGAGCGTATGGCCGCGCGCCTGCGCTTCCAGCAGCAGCGCGAAGGTCGAATCGCCCGCGACATTGATCCGCTCGATCGGATCCATCTGAACGGCGACATTGAGCGCCATCGTTACCCCTCGAATTCCAAGATCGTCACTCTTCGTATTCCAAGCCGAACGCGTCCTCGATATGCAGAGGCGCGGGGCCGCCGTCCAGCAAAACCGCATCGCCGCGCAGCACGTAGCCGTCCGCCGCCCACGGGTTGCGCGCCACCCACTCGGCCGCCGCGCGGGCGACGCGGCGGCGCTTGCTCTCGCCAATCGCGCCGAGCGCGATCTCCAGGGCGGCGCGCGCCTTCACCTCGACGAAGGCGACCGTGCCGTCGCGCTCGGCGACGATGTCGATCTCGCCGCCGCGAATGGTGAACTTGCGCGCCAGGATGCGATAGCCCTGCGCCGCCAGATGTTCGGCCGCGCGCGTCTCCGAACGCTGGCCGAACGCGCGCGCCCGCAGCCGGCGTCCCTCGCGCAGCGTGGTCACGTCGCGCGCCGGCGCGAGAGCGCCAGCGCTTGCGCATAGATGTCGCGGCGCGGCAGGCCGTGACGGGCGGCCAGGATCGCCGCCGCGTCCTTGGTGGTGTGGGCTTCGAGCAGCGCTTCAAGCTCCTCGCGCAGGACGGCCGGCTCGACCACCGCGCGCGCCGGCGCCGCGCCGACGACGACGACGATCTCGCCGCGCGCCTCGGTTGCGGCGTAATCGGCGGCAAGCCCGTCGAGCGTCCCGGAATGCAGGGTTTCGTGCAGCTTGGTCAACTCGCGGGCGACGCAGGCCGGCCGGGCCCCTAGTTCGGCGGCGAGGTCGGCGAGACATTCGCCGAGCCGCTGCGGCGCCTCGTAGAACACCAGCGTCGCCTCGATCGCCGCCAAGGCGTTGAGCCGGGCGCGGCGCGCCTCCGCCTTGGCGGGCAGAAAACCTTCAAAGAAGAAGCGGTCGGTCGGCAAGCCGGCGGCGACGAGCGCCGCCATCAGCGCCGAGGCGCCGGGCACGGGATGCACGGCGACGCTGAGCCGGCGCGCCTCAGCCACCAGCTTGAAGCCGGGGTCGGAGATCAGCGGCGTGCCGGCGTCGGAGATCAGCGCCAACGCCTGCCCCTGGCTGAGGCGGGCGAGCGCCTCGGGCCGCGCCTGCTCGGCGTTGTGCTCGTGATAGGCGCTGAGCCGGGTGGCGATGCCGTAATGGTCGAGCAGGCGGCGGGAATAGCGCGTGTCCTCGGCCAGGATCAGATCGACGCCGGCCAGCACCTCCAGCGCCCGCAAGGTGATATCGGCGAGATTGCCGATCGGGGTGGAGACGATATAGAGCCCGGGATCGGCGGCTTGCGCCTCGCGGCGGCCGCCAAGGGCCACAAATCCGGCCGCCGTGCGGCTCATGCGCAGATTTCCCATGTGGCCTGGGAGCACGACTCTCGCGAACATTCGCCCCAACGCCGCCTTCGCTTTATCATCTTCCCCGCCCTTTGACAGTCGATTACATGCTAAGGCGTGGGCGCCAATAGGGGCCGTGCGGGCGATTCTAGCCGGGAGTAGAGCATGTGGGCGCGAAACGCGCTTGAGAGTGGCAAGACGGTGAGAGCGTTTGCGGCGGCGACCGCGCTCGGCCTTTGCCTGGGCGCCTGCAACTCGCCGGGCCTCGGCAGTTTCACCGAAAAGTCCGAGACGCAGACGCCGCGCGTCGACAGCCAACCGCTGACGCAGCTAGGCCAACCGGCCGCCCCGGTCGGGCAGACCTATGGAACAGGCGCGGTGCGCGTCGGCGTGATCTTGCCGCTGACCCAGAACGGCGCCCCGAGCGCCATCGGCGAGGCGCTGTCCAACGCCGCGCAAATGGCGATCGGCGACGGCGGCGCCGGCGACGTGACGCTGATGGTGCTCGACGACCGCTCGACCCCGGAGGCCGCCGCGACGGCCGCGCAGGCCGAGGTGACGGCGGGCGCGCAAATCATCCTCGGGCCGCTGTTCGCCGCCAGCGTGCGCGCCGTCGGCGGCGTCGCCAAGAGCGCCAACGTGCCGGTGATCGCCTTCTCGACCGACGCCACGACCGCTTCCGACGGCGTCTATCTGCTGTCGTTCCTGGTCCAGACCTATGTCGACCGCATCCTCGATTTCGCGGTCTCCAGGGGCAAGAAGAGCTTCGCGGTGCTGGCCCCGAACAACGATTACGCCGATGTCGCGGTCAACGAGTTCAAGACCGAGGCGGCGCGCATCGGCGCCAACGTCGTCGCGGTGGAGCGCTACCAGCCGGGGCAGGCGGCGGCGGCGGTCGCCAATCTCATCCGCCAGGCGCCCGATGTCGACGCGGTGTTCCTGCCCGAACAGGCCGACGCGCTGCCCTCGGTCGCCAACGCCATCGCCACGGCGGGCTTGAAGACGCAATGGCTCGGCACCGGCGTCTGGAACGATCCGAAGGTCGCAGCCATGCCCTCGATGCGGGGCGCCTGGTATTCGACGCCGGAGTCCTCCGGCTTCAACGCTTTCGCCAAGCGCTATCGGGCTAAATACAATGCCGACCCGCCGCGGCTCGCCACGCTCTCCTACGACGCGGTGTCGCTGGCGGCGGCGCTGGCCCACACCCAGAACGTGCAGCGCTACCAACCTTCGGTGCTCGCCAACCCCTCGGGCTTCAACGGGGCCGACGGCGTGTTCCGCTTCCACGCCAATGGGCTCAACGAGCGCGGCCTCGCGGTGGTGCAGATCGGCGCTGGCGACGTGCAGGTCATCAGCCCGGCGCCGAAAAGCTTCGTCGGCGGCTGAGTCCGTTTCAGGGAATGAACAGCATCAGCGCCAGGCTCGTCAGCCCGGCGATGGCGCAATAATAGGCGAACGGCTTCAGCGCGTTGAACTCGTGGCTGCGGAACCAGCGCATCAGCAGCACCAGGCTGATATAGGCGACGACGCCGGCCGTGACGCCGGAAACCAGCGAGGCGAAGCCGAGCGTCGCGCCTTCCCTGAACAGCCGCGGCGCCTCATGCACGGTCGCGCCGAGGATGATCGGCGTCGCCATCAGGAAGGAGAAGCGCGCCGCGTCCTCGTGCTTGAGTCCGGCGACGATGCCGGCCGAAATCGTCAGCCCCGAGCGCGAGAACCCCGGCACCAGCGCAAAACATTGCGCGACGCCGATCGCCAGCGCCCCCTTCCAGTTGAGCTGATCGAGCACGCCGACGCCGCGGCCGGCGATCTGGTCGCAGAAATACAGCAGCACGCCGTTGAGAATAAGCACGAAGGCGACGATCGCGGGCTTCGAGAACGCCGCCTCCAGCGGCTTGTGCAGCCCGGCGCCGACGATGACGGCCGGGATCGTGGCCAGGACGACATAGAAGAAGATGCGCCGGTCGACGACGGCGCGCGGCGTGTCGGCCTTCAGCGCCGAACTCAGGAACGCCGCCCAGTCGCGCCAGAAATAGACGAACAGCGCGATCGCCGTGCCCAGGTGCATGACGACGAGATAGGGCAGGAAGTCGCGATTGTGGATGAGGTCGCCCCAGCCGACGAGGCGCGGGAAGATGACGGCGTGACCGAGGCTGGAAATCGGGAACAGTTCGCTCACGCCCTGCAACAGGGCCATGACAATGGCTTCGAAAAAACTCAACGTCGCCCCCGCGTCGCGGCGTGCTACAGCCCCCGAATCACGCCGCCCGCGGTCGGCGCGCCGCTTCTCATATACAATTTTTCGCGGCGCGCGACTCGTCGCGCGCTTCGGTCGGGGGCGACGATCGGGCGACGACCGTCGCGCGCCAAATTCGATCGAATATTACGAAGTGCGCGGGCTCAGCAGGTCGCGCGGCCGCACTTATGCACCGCGTCGATCTTCGCCTTCAATTCGTCGTAGCCGACCGCGCCGACCACGACGCTGTCGCCGAGCACGAAGGTCGGCGTGCCGTTGATCTGCAAATCGTCGGCGACCGTCATCGTCTGCCTGAGGCCGGCCTCGATGTCGCTGCTCGCCATGTCCTTTTGCAGCTTATCCATATCGAGCCCCATCTCCTTGGCGACGGCGAGCGCCTCCGCCTTGCCGACGTGGCCGTGCATTCCGAGCAGCTTGGTGTGGAATTCCCAGAACCGTTCGCCGGGAAGCTGGTTGCGCGCCGCCGAGGCGACGCGCGCCGCCTCGACCGAGCCCGGCCCCAGCACCGGGAAATCCTTCAGCACGACGTGGAGGTTCGGGTCTTCCTTCATCAGCCGTGCGACGTCTGGCAACGCGCCCTTGCAGAAATGGCAGTTGTAATCGAAGAACTCGACCAGCGTCGCATCGCCCTTGGGATTGCCGACATCGGCCTGGAATTTGGAGTGGTAGATCGCCGGGGCGTCACGCGTCACCGCCTGCTGGCGCGCCTGCACGGCGGTCTCCTTGTCGTGCTTGTCGAGCGCCTCGATCGCCTCGCGCAGCACTTCCGGGTGGGAGACCAGATAATCGTGAATGAAGCCGCCGAGTTCCTGCTTCTGGCTGGCGGTGAGCGGTTCGGCGTTTGCGGCGGGCGCGACGGCGAGCGGCGCGAGGGCGACCGCAAGGCCAAGGCCGAGGGCGTAGCGTAGCTTCATGGCGGTCTCCTGATTTCCCCGGCGCTTGCCGGCCCACTGTGTCTGCTTTGAGGCCGCGGCGGTAAATTTTTCGCCTCGCCGATCGTTCAGGGCCGCCGTTTGCCCCATTCGGCGCGCTCGTAATCCTCGAACGCGGCGATCATGGCGCGATAAGTCTTGTCGGCGACCTCCGGCGAGAGCCCGTCGGCGCCGGCCATCTTGCGCACCCGGGCGATGATCGCCTCGACCCGGGCGGGGGCGCTGACGGCGGCCGGGGTCTTCTTGAACCGGCCGGCCTCGGCGACATATTTGCCGCGCTCGGCCATCGCGGCGATGATCTCGCGATCGAGGCGGTCGATATTCGTGCGCACCTCAGCCAGCGAGGCGCAGCATTTGCCGCCGTCGACCGAGGGCTTGCCCCAATAGGCGGGGGGGTTGGCGGCGGGCTGCGCGGCATCGGCGCTCGCGGCTGCGAGCAGCGCGGCGGCGGCGCAGCAGATCGTTCGGAAAACGCTCATCCCCATCCTATTCACGAACCACCCGCGCCGTTACTAAGGCGCGCCGTATTATCGCAGGGGACCGTTAGATGACCATAGCTTTCTGGTGCGTGCTGGTCGCCGCGCTATTGCCTTATGTTCCGTTCGGGCTCGTCAGGGGCCTCGATCCGAAGCTCCCGCGCTCCCGCGTCAAGGATCTGGCGGGGCTGGCGGCGCGCGCCTACGCCGCCCATCTCAACGCTTTCGAGGCGTTCCCGCCGTTCGCCGCCGCCGTCATCATTTCGCACCTGAGCCTTGGCGCGAACCGCTGGACGAACATCCTGGCGCTCGTCTTCCTCATCGCCCGCTTCGCTCATATGGGCGCCTATCTCGCCGACCAGCAGCCGCCGCGCAGTCTGGCGTTCTCCGTCGGCCTTCTCGTCGTCATCGTCATGTTCCTCCACGCCGCCTGGGGCTGAAGGGTCATTCGGCGGGGGCGCCGAGGGCGTCGGGGGCGCGGGCCGGCTTGGGCGCGCGCACGCGACGGCGCCCGGAGAGCCAGGAATCGACCTTGTCGAGATAAATATAGACGACCGGCGTGATGTAGAGCGTCAGCACCTGGGAAACGCAGAGCCCGCCGACGATGGCGATGCCGAGCGGCTGGCGCAACTCCGCCCCCTCGCCCGTGCCGAAGGCGATCGGCAGCGAGCCGAGCAGGGCCGCCAGCGTCGTCATGATGATCGGGCGGAAGCGCACCAGCGCCGCCTCGCGGATGGCGCTGACCGCGTCGGCGCCCTCGCGCCGGCGCGCCAGCGCGAAATCGACCATCATGATCGCGTTCTTCTTGACGATGCCGATCAGCAGCAGGATGCCGATGATGGCGATGACGCTCAAATCCATATGCAGCCATTCCAGCGCCGCGAGCGCGCCGATGCCGGCCGACGGCAGGCCGGAGAGAATGGTGATCGGGTGGATATAGCTCTCGTAGAGCACGCCGAGCAGGATGTAGATCGTCAGCACGGCGGCGAGCAGCAGCGCGCCTTGCCCGGCCAGCGCCTGCTGGAACAACTGGGCGTTGCCGACGAAATTGGTGATGATGTCGGGCGGCAGGTGGATGCGCGCCTCCAGCGCGTGAATCTCGTCGATCGCCTGACCGAGCGATGTATCGGGGGCCAGGTTGAAAGAGATCGTCACCGCCGGTTGCTGCGACTGGCGGTTGATCTGCAAGGGGCCGACGGTGCGCTTCAGCGTCGCCACCTCGTCGAGCGGCACAAGCTGGCCGGAGGGCGTGGCGACGCGCAGTCGGCCGAGCGCGCTGGGGTCGTTCTGGAACTTGTCCGAGGCTTCGAGGATGACCTGATAATCGTCGGCGGGGGTGAAGATGGTCGAGATCTGTCTGGCGCCGAAGGCGTCGTAGAGCGTGTTGCGCACCGCGTCGGCGCTGATGCCGAAAGCCGCCGCCTTGTCGCGGTCGATCTCGACGGTGGTCTGCGGATTGGTGATTTGCAAATCGCTGTTGACGTCGCGCAGGCCCGGCAGCTTGGCCATTTGCTGTTCCATCGCCGGCGCGTTGGCGAACAGCGCCGCCTGGTCGCCCGATTGCAGCGTGTACTGATATTTGGCGCGCGCGATGCGGCCGCCGGTGAATTCCAGGTTCTGCACCGGCATCATCAGCGTGCGTATGCCGGGGATGACCGAGGTCGCGGCGCGTAGGCGGCCCATCACCTTGAACATCGGCCCGCGCTCTTCCTTCGGCTTCAGCTTCAGGAACAGGAAGCCCTTGTTGGTGGCGCCGCCGAAACCGACGGCTGACGTCACCGATTCCACCGCCGGGTCCTTGCGAATGATCGACACCACGATCTGCTGCCGGCGCGACATTTCGGTGAACGAGGTGTCGGCCTGCGCCTCGGTTATGCCGCGCAGGAAGCCGGTGTCCTCCTCGGGGAAGAAGCCCTTCGGCACATTGATGTAGAGCGCCATCGCCAGCCACGCCGTGCCGAAGGTGACGATGAGCATGAGGAAGCGCGCCTTCAGCACCGCATTGAGCGTGACGCGATAGAAGGCCGTCAGCGAATCCACGAACAGGTCGGAGCCCCTGGCGAACCAGCCCGCCTGCGCGCCGTGCTTGGGCGCCGAGAGGATGCGCGCGCACAGCATCGGCGTCAGCGTCAGCGAGACGAAGCCGGAGACCAGGATCGCCACCGTGATCGTCACCGCGAATTCGCGGAACACGCGCCCGACGACGCCGCTCATCAGCAGCACCGGGATGAACACCGCCACCAGCGAGAAGGTGATCGAGATAATGGTGAAGGCGATTTCGCCCGCCCCCTTCAGCGCCGCGTCGAACGGCTTCATGCCGGCCTCGATGTGGCGGGTGATGTTTTCGAGCATGACGATGGCGTCGTCGACGACGAAGCCGACCGAGAGCGTGATGGCGAGCAGCGAAATGTTGTCGATGGAATAGTTGAAGCCGTACATGAAGGCGCAGGCGCCGATCAGCGACACCGGCAGCGCCAGCGCCGGAATCAGCGTCGCCGCCGCCGATTTCAGGAACACGAAAATAACGATGATGACCAGCACGATCGACAACAGCAGCGTATGCTGCACCTCGGCGATCGATTGCCGGATCGACTGCGAGCGGTCGTTCAGCAATAGCGCCCGCACCGATGGCGGCAGTTGCGCCTCGTAGCGCGGAATGTGCTTCTTGACGTTGTCGACCACCTGCACGGTGTTGGCGTCCGACTGACGATACACCGCCAGCACGATGGCGCGCTGATCGTTGTTCCAGGCGGCGATCTGCTTGTTCTCGACGGAATCGTAGATATGGGCGATCTCGTTGAGCCGCACCGGCGAGCCGTTGCGCCAGGCGACGACGAGGTTCTTATAGGCGTCGGCGTGCAGCAATTGCCCGGTGGCGTCGACCGTCACGTTCTGGCGCTTGCCGAGCAGCGCGCCGACCGGCGTCGACGAATTGGCCAACGCCACTGCATTGCCGACATTGTCGAGCGTCAGCCCGCGCGCCGCCGCCGCGTCGGGATCGACGGCGACGCGCACCGCGAATTTCTGCTGGCCGAACACCAGCACCTGCGACACGCCAGCGATCTGCGAAATCTGCTCGGCGAACACCTGCTCGGCGTAATCGTCGACCTTGTAGAGCGGCAGCGTGTTGGAGAGCAGCGCGATAAACAAGATCGGGCTGTCGGCGGGATTGAGCTTGCGGAAGCTCGGCGGCGCCGGCAGCGTCTGCGGCAGCTTGCGCAGCGTCGCCGAGATGTTGGATTGCACGTCGAGCGCCGCGCCGTCGATGTTGCGGTCGAGGTCGAACTGCATGACGATCTGCGTCACCCCGAGCGACGACGACGAGGTCATCATGTTGATGCCGGGGATGGTGGCGAAGGCGCGCTCCAGCGGCCCGGCCACCGCCGAGGCCATGGTGTCGGCGTTGGCGCCGGGCAGGTCGGCGTTGACGGCGATGGTGGGGAAATCGACGCGCGGCAGCGCCGAGACCGGGAGCTGGCGATAGCCGAACAGGCCGAAGACGATGAACGACAGCATCAACAGGCTGGTCATCACCGGCCTGCGGATGCACAGCTCCGGCAGGCTCATCAGGTCGCCCCTTTGGGCTCGGCGCGCGGCACGACATGCGCGCCCTCGAACAGCAGCAGCGCGCCGTCGACGACGATCTTCTCAGCCCCCTCTAGGCCGCTCTCGATCACCGTCGCCGCCCCCTCCGTGCGGCCGACGACGACCGGCGTCACATGGGCGAGGCCGTCCTTGACGGTGAAGACGTAATTGCCGGTCTGCGAAATCTGGATCGCCTCGCGCGGCACGACGACGGTGTTGGGCTCCTCGCGCAGGATAAGGGTCAGGTTGCAGAGCTGGCCGGGCCACAGCAATTCGTCGGCATTGGCGAATTCGGCGCGGATGACGATGGTGCCGGTGAGGGAATCGACGGTGTTGTCGATGAGCGCCAGCCGGCCCTGCGCCTGACGGGTCGAGCCCTGCGGGGTCGCCGTCACCTTGACGCCGGAGGCCATCGCCTCGCGCAAAGCCGGCAACAGCTTCTGGCTCACCGAGAGCGCGACATAGATGGGCGAAATCTGGTTGATGGTGGCGAGCACGCCGGCCGGGGTGTTGTCGCCGGCCTTGACGATATTGCCCGCCTTGATGCCGACGACGCCGACGCGGCCGGAGATCGGCGCCTTGATCGTATACCAGCCGAGCGCCACCTGCATGTTGCGGATCGAGGCCGCGTCGCCGAGGACCGCGGCGCGGTAGGAGGCCGCCGAGGTCTTGGCGTTGTCGAGGTTGAGGATGGGGGTCGCGCCGCGGGCGGCCAGATCGGTGTAGCGCGTCACGTCGCGCTGCGCCTGCCCGAGTTGCGCTTCATCCTTGGCGAGTTGCGCTTGCGCCATCGCGAGCTGCGCCTGGGCCTGACGGTCGTCGAGCTGGAACAGCACGTCGCCGGCTTTCACCTCGGCGCCGTCGGCGACCTCGACCTTCATCACCGTAGCGTCGAAATGCGACTTGAGCGCGACGCTGGCCACCGCTTGCGCCGTGCCGATGTCGGATATCGTCCAGGGGACGGTCTTGCGCTGCGCCTCAGCGAGCACCACCGAGACCGGCGGGCGCGGCGGCGCGACAGGCGCGCCGGCCACGCCCGCCACGGCGGTCTCGCCGGTGATGGCGGCTGGCAGCGCCGCATGCGCCATGCGCGCGTAAGACGCGAGCCCCGGCGCATAGAGCGCCACCGCCTCGGGTTTGTAGATTCCGTAGGCCGCGACAACGACAACGGCCAGAATCACGAGTTTGACGAGCTGAGACAGAAACGACACGGACACCTTCTGCGCGGCTGCGGCCGCCGGATCGGGACAGAATAGCGTAAAATCCCAGCCGCGCGAGACGCGCTCAAATTTTACTTAATCGGGCCCGACAGCGGCGAACCGCGGCTCGTCCACGCCTCAGGGGAGCCTCAGCGCGCCGTCGGCGGCGAGCCCGAAATGCGGGTTCCACGCAATCTCCCAGAGATGGCCGTCGGGATCGGCGAAATAGCCGGAGCGTCCACCCCAGGGCTTCGTCTCGGCGCCGCGCGTGATCCGCGCCCCCGCCGCTTGCGCCAGCGCCAGCAGCCGGTCGACGTCGGCCGGTTGGCGCACATTATGGGCGAGCGCGATACCGGCGAAGCCGCCGCCCGCCGCCACGCCCGCGTCCTCGGCGAGCGAGGAACGCTGAAACAGCGCCAGCGCGAGGCCGCCAAGCTGGAAGAACGCCACTTCGTCCTGGCTCGCCGGCGAGGCGCGCCAGCCCAGGCCCGTCTCGTAGAAGGCGCGGGCGCGGGCGAGATCGGCGACGCCCAGGGTAATCAGGCTGACGCGGGGCTCGAAATCGGCGGCCATCGGCGGTCACTCCTCGACCGGGGTGTAAACGGTCAACTTGACGGCGGGGTTCTCGTTGCATTGGAAGGTGGCGTATTCGTAGGTCGTCCAGCCGCGCGCGGCGTGGCGCAGGCGCTTGACGCCGGTGGGCGCGGTGCGCACGTCATGCGCCTCCCACCAGCCGCGAAAGCCGGCGCAGCCGGCCTGCAACCGCGCCACCAGCGCGGTGAAAGCGGGATCGCCGGCAAAGCCGTCGTAGGCGACGCGGAACTGCGCCGTCATGCGGCGCGCCTGCGCCTCCCAGCCGTCGCCGAACAGCGCCCGCCCGGCTGGGTTCAGCAGCACGAAGGCGACGATGTTGGGCAGCGCGCCGCCTTCCAGGAAGCCGCCGCCAAACATTTCCAGCGCCGCGGCGTTGGCGGCGAGCACGTCCCAGCGGCGGCCGGTGAGATAGGCGGGCTGCGGGAATGGCGCGATGACGCGGGCGAGCGCCGGCGGTACGGTCTCGGGCGCGAAGGCGATGCGCAAGGGCGGCGCGGCGAGCGTTCGCAAGTGTTCGGCCTCGGCGCGATCGAGTCGCAGCGCCTGGGCGAGGCCATCGACGACGACGGCCGACGGTCGCCCGCCGCGCCCCTGTTCCAGCCGCGTGTACCAATCGACGCCAATGCCGGCGGCCTCGGCGATCTCCTCGCGCCGTAGCCCCGGCGTGCGGCGACGGCGCAGGCTGGGCCGCTCCTCGCTGTCGAGGCGGCGGCGGCGCGTGCGCAGGAAATCGCCCAAAGCCCGGGCCTGTTGGTCGCTCATCGTAGCATTGTCCAATCCCAGGATCATACCGGGTCTTCTTGGCCGCCGACAAGCGGCCTAGCTTCAGCGGCGTCACCCTGGAGATCGCGATGAAAGCCGCCGTTCTGCACGCCTTCGGCCAAAAGCTGGCGCTCGAAAGCCTCGCCGATCCCGCTCCGGGGCCCGGCGAGGCGGTCGTCGAGATCGCGGCGGCGCGGGTGCTCTCCTACATGCGCGAGGTCGTCAGCGGCGCACGCGGCTATGCCATGGACCTGCCCGCCGTCCCCGGCGTCGGGGCGGTCGGGCGCATCCGCGCGCTCGGCCCCGACGCGACGCGCCTCAAGCCCGGCGACTGGGTGCTCTGCGACCCGACCTTGCGCTCGCGCGACGATCCGCTGACGCCCGACATCGCCTTGCAGGGCCTCATCGCGCGCGGACCGGGCGGGGCGATTTTGCAACAGCGCTACCGCAACGGCTCCTATGCCGAGCTGATGCTCGCGCCGCTGGAGAACTTGTACCCGCTCGGCGACGTCGCGCCCGCCGAGGCGTCGCGCTGGCTCGCCGTCGCCACGATGCTCGTGCCCTATGGCGGCCTGCTCGCGGTCGATTTCCGCCCCGGCGAGGTGCTCGCGGTCAGCGGCGCGAGCGGCAGTTTCGGCGGCGCCGCGGTGATGCTGGGGCTCGCCCTTGGCGCTGCGGGAATCGTCGCGCTCGGGCGCAACGGCGAGGCGCTGGCGGCGCTGGAACGGCGTTTCGGCGCGCGCGTGCGCGGCGTGACGCTGAGCGGCGACGCGGCGGCGGACGCCGAGCGCATCCGCGCCACAGCGCCAGGGCCGGTCGACGTCGCGCTCGACATCCTGCCGCCCGGCGCCGCCGCCAGCGCCACGCGCGCCGCGGCGCTGTCCCTGCGCGAATTCGGCCGGCTGGCGCTGATGGGGGGCCAGCAGGAGGACATCGCGCTGCCCTATAGCTGGCTGATGCGCAACAGCATCGCGATTCGCGGTCAGTGGATGTATCCCCGGCGCGCCAATCAGAGCCTCATCGCGCTCGTCCGCGCCGGCCTCGTCGATGCCGCGGCCTTCGAGATCGCCGAATTTCCGCTCGCCGATGTCGAGGCGGCGATCGACCATGCGGCGGCCCACCGCGGCGCGTTCAAGACCACGGCGCTGCGCCCCGATCACGCGGCTATCGCCGCAACGCCATAGGGCGAGGTTCTGCGTTCGCTTCGCCTTTCTTGCCGGATTGAAAGCCGGCCGACGCGATCGGATTTACGCGGCGTTTGCCGCGCTCTGTCAGGCTTGGGCGAGACGACGAGGCTCGCCATGCTGAAAATCGCCTTGATCTTCGCCGCCGCCGCCGGCGCGCTGGGGCTGTTGGCGCCGCAACTTCTGCTCCGCTTGCAGCCGGCGCCGGCGGCCGGCGTCGCGGTGGCGGCGGCTGCGCCCGCCGCGCCGGCGCAGCGGCGCGCCGACGGCTTTGGCGAAAAGAGCATCGCCGCCGACGCCGGCGGCCAATATTCGCTCGATGTGCTGATCGGCGGCCAGAACGTGCATATGATGGTCGACACCGGGGCGACGATGGTGGTGATATCGGCCGCCGTCGCCGACCGCCTCGGGCTCAGCCCCGAGGCCGGGCGCAAATGGCGCGTCCACACCGCCAACGGCGACAGCATCGCCACCGAAGCGCTGCTGCCGAGCGTCGATCTCGGCACGATCTACATGAAAGACGTGCCGGCGCTGATCGCCCCGCGCGACGCTGGCGAAGTCAATCTGCTCGGCGCCAGCTTCCTCAAGCGCCTCGCCGGCGTCGAAAGCCGCAACGGCGTGCTGGTGCTGCGCCAGTAGACGGCATTTGCCGCGCCGCCAGCGCCGCCTCTATAGAGGCGCTGCTTCCGGGAGGCCGCATGTTTCCGAAACCGCAATCCGATCTCGTCGCCAACACCTATGCTTATGAGTCGCGCCCGCTGGTCAAGCCGACCGGCTTTCGCGAATATGACGCGCGCTGGCTGTTCGGCGAGGAGATCAACCTGATGGGCGTCGAGGCGCTGGGCCTCGGGCTCGGCGCGCTGCTCGACGAACTCGGCGTCAAGAAGGAGGTCGTCGTCGGCCACGACTTCCGCGCCTATTCGGCGTCGATCAAATATGCGCTGATCGCGGGGCTGATGGCGGCCGGCTGTCGCGTGCGCGATATCGGCCTCGCCATCACGCCGATGGCCTATTTCGCCCAATTCGCGCTCGATTGCCCGGCCGTGGCGATGGTCACCGCCTCGCACAACGACAACGGCTGGACCGGCGTCAAGATGGGCGCGGCGCGCCCCGTCACCTTCGGGCCGCAGGAGATGGGCCGGCTGAAGGAGATCGTCATCGGCGGCCTGTCGCGCTACGGCGAGGGCGGCGCTTATGAGTTCGTGCCGGATTTTCCCGCCCGCTATATCGCGGCGCTGACCGAGCGGCCGAAGCTGACGCGCAAGCTGAAGGTCGTCGCCGCCTGCGGCAACGGCACCGCCGGCGCCTTCGCGCCGGAATTGCTGTCGAAGCTCGGCGTCGAAGTGGTCCGGCTCGACTGCGACCTCGATTTCAACTTTCCACGCTACAACCCCAACCCCGAAGACCTGCATATGCTGCACGCGATGGCTGACGCCGTGAAGGCGCACGGCGCCGATGTCGGGCTCGGCTTCGACGGCGACGGCGACCGCTGCGGCATCGTCGACAACGAGGGCCACGAGATCTTCGCCGACAAGATCGGCGTCATGCTGGCGCGCGACCTGGCCCAGATCTACGACAAGCCGACCTTCGTCGTCGACGTGAAATCGACCGGCCTGTTCCACTCCGACCCGGAATTGCAGCGGCTCGGCGCGACGACGGATTACTGGAAGACCGGCCATTCCCACATCAAGCGCCGCGTGCGCGATCTCAAGGCGCTGGCGGGCTTCGAAAAGAGCGGCCATTTCTTCTTCAACGCACCGGTCGGGCGGGGCTACGACGACGGCTTCGTCACCGCCATCGCCGTGCTCGACATGCTCGATCGCAATCCGGACACGGCGATCGCCGATCTCTACCGCGAACTGCCGAAGACCTGGGGCTCGCCGACGATGTCGCCGCATTGCGCCGACGAGATCAAATACGACGTCGCCGACCGCGTCACCGCGCGTCTAAAGGCGATGCGCGACAACGGCGAGGCGCTGACGGGGCAGAAAATCGCCGACATCGTCACCGTCAACGGCGTGCGCGTCACCGTCGCCGATGGGACGTGGGGGCTGGTGCGCGCCTCCTCCAATAAGCCGGAACTCGTCGTCGTCGTCGAGAGCCCGGTCTCCGAGGCGCGGATGCGCGAGATGTTCAAGGCGATCGACGGCGTGTTGCGCGACAACCCCGAGGTCGGCGCTTACAACCAGTCGCTGTGATTCTGCCCGATGTGCTGGCGCCGGGCCTCGACATCGTGTTCTGCGGCACGGCGGCGGGCACGCAATCGGCGCGACAGCAGGCCTATTATGCGCATCCGCAGAACCGCTTCTGGCGCACGCTGCACGAGGCGGGGCTGACGCCGCGCCGGCTCGCAGCGGCCGAATATGCGCTGCTGCCGAGCTTCGGCCTCGGCCTCACGGATCTTGCCAAATTCGCCAGCGGCATGGACCGGCAACCCGAGCGCATCGGCGCGACGGCGATCTGGCTGCTGCCCTCGCCCTCGCCGACGGCGGGCTGGAACTTCGATATCGCGCCGTGGCGGGCGCTGGCGGATCAGCGCCGAGCCGTGCGCTCCTGATAGCGCCCTTTCCACAACCCGCCCTCGCCGCGCGCCGAGGCGAGGCCTGATTCGAGCGTGTAGAACGCATAGAGCGCAGCGATCGCCGGCAGGGCGAACCCCCACAGCGGCGAGACGCGATAACAGCGCAACGTCGGCTGGAACGCCGTCGCCATCAGCGCCCACGCCCCGAGCCCCGCCGCTTGGCTCCCGCCCTGCGCGAATAGAGCGGCGGCGACGGGGACGATGAACACCAAAACCATCGCCGCCAGCGTGAAAACCAGCAGCGCCGGCGAATAATTCAGTTGCGCATAGGCCGAGCGCACCACCATGCGGCGAATCTCGATGAAATCCCGGTAGCGGCGCAGGCTGGCGACGCGCTCGGCAAGGCGGAGGCGGATCGGCCCGTGGGCTTTGAGCAGCCGCGCCAGCGCGCAATCGTCGATCAGCGCGCCGCGAATGGCGGCGACGCCTCCCGCCGCCGCGAGCGCCTCGCGCCGCACCAGCATGCAGCCGCCGGCCGCCGCCGCCGTCTTGGCGCCGGGGGCGTTCACCCAGGCGAAGGGATACAGCATCTGGAAAAACAGGATGAAGGCGGGAATGGCGACACGCTCGGGAAAGCTGGCGCAGGCGAGCCGCGCCATCAGCGAATTGAGCCCCAGCCCCTGCGCCTCGGAGCCGGCGACGAGGCCGGCGAGCGCGCCCGGCGCATAGGCGATGTCGGCGTCGGTCAATAACAGATAGCGCGGCGTCTCGCCGGCCGCCGCGACGCCCTGCGCCACCGCCCACAGCTTGCCCGACCAGCCGGCCGGCGTCGGCGTCCCGGCGATGATTTCGAGCCGCCCGCCCGCCGCCCGCCGCGCCGCCTCGGAAGTGCCGTCGGAGCTCTCGTCATCGACCAGCACGATGCGCAACAGGCCCGGATAATCTTGGCGCAGCAGCGAGCCCAAGGTCGCCGCGATCGTATCCGCCTCGTCGCGCGCCGGGATGACGGCGACCACCTCCGGCCACACGGCGGGCGCCGGCGCATCCGCCTCGCGCTCCGCCGCCAGCCAGAAGCCGCCGCGCGCGAAGATCAGATAGAGCCAGACCGCCAGGCTCAGGCCCGAGAGAACCAGCATCAGCCGAAGAGGTCGCCGGCTTCGATGGTCTTCAGGCGGATGAGCCTCGAATCCTCGACCGCCGCCTGCCGGTGCTTGACCGCCTGCCGATAGACGGGATCGCGGATCATCTCGACGAAGGCGGCGACGCTGGGATAGCGGGCGATGAAGCAATGGTCCCAGCGCTCCTCCTGCGGCCCGATCAGCATCAGTTCGAAGACGCCGCGCCAGACGATGTGGCCGCCCAGGCGCCTGAACACCGGGCCGCTGTCGCGCCCATAGGCCGCATAGGCCTCGGCCCCGGTCGCCGCGCGGCCGTCGGCATAGGTCGCATGGGTGCGCAGCCGCACCAGGTTCAGCATGTCGATGGGGCCCGGCCGGTCGTCGCGGCGGAACTCGGCGAAGGTTTCCTTGCTCGGATCGATGAAGGCCATGCGCGGCTTCCTCCTCTGGCCGGCTTAGCGCCGCCGGGCGAGGCTGTCGAACGGCGCGGCGTTGAAATTTGCAATCTGGCCGTCTTGCGGCCATCTTAGCGCCATGAGCCCCCAGCCCAAGTTCGAACGAGAAATCGACTGCGCAATGGACGCCCTATGACCGAACCCGAAAACCTCGTCCTTACGCTTCTGCGTGAGATGAGGTCGGAGATGAAATCCGAATTCGCCGACGTCCGTTCGGAAATCGCGGGCGTCCGCTCCGAATTGCGATCCGAGATTCACTCGCTGCGCGCCGATGTCGCCTCGGACCTGCTTGCTCTCGAAAAGCGGCTCAGCGACCAGATCGCCACCCTGCGCCGCGCCGTCATGGAGTACCATTCGAGCGCCATTGGACACGGGGTGCTGATTTCGGAATTCGAGGACCGCTTGCGCAGAGTCGAGCAGCACCTGAACCTTTCCGCTCCGGGCGCCCACTGAGGCGAACCGCGCCGCATTGACAGAACCGTCGCCGCGTGGCTCGACGGCGCCATGAAACGTGCCTCCGATTGTCTCGCCGCGCTCGCCGCCCTGATGGGCGCCGGCGGCGTCGCCTTGGCGGCCGCCGCCAGCCACGCCGGCGGCGGCGAGTTCGGCCGCACGGCGGCCGAATTCCTTATCCTGCACGCCGCCGCGCTTGGCGGCGTCAGCGCCGCCGCCCGCGCTTGCGCGCCGCGCCGCGCCCGCCGTCTCCTCGCCGCCGGGACCGGGTTGGCGGCGGGCGCGCTGCTATTCGCCATCGACTTGAGCCTGCTCGGCTTTGCCGGGACAAAGCTGTTCCCTTTCGCTGCGCCGATCGGCGGCTCGCTGATGATCCTGTCCTGGCTGGCGCTGGCGCTGGTCTATGCGCTGCCGGAATAAAAAAGGGACGCCCGAAGGCGTCCCAGGGGGGAGGAACGAGGTCCGGGGCGGTAGCCGCCCCGGAGGCGACGACGCTACTGAACCACTTCGCCGTGCAGGGCGAGATCGAGACCCTCGCGCTCGACCTCTTGGCTGACCTTGAGGCCGATCGCCGCCTTGATGATCGCCAGGATGATGAATGAGACGATCGCGTCATAGACGATGATGACGCCGACGCCGATGCACTGGTTGACGAACTGTTGCGGGGCGCCTTCCAACAGGCCCGGGAAGCCGCCGATCTGCTTGACCGCGAACACGCCGGTGAGCAGCGCGCCAATGACGCCGCCGACGCCGTGAACGCCGAAGGCGTCGAGCGCGTCGTCATAACCGAAGGCATGTTTGAGCGAGGTCGCGCCGAGGTAGCAGCCGACGCCGGCGGCGATGCCGATGACGATCGAACCGAACGGATCGACGAAGCCCGAGGCCGGGGTGATGGCGACGAGGCCGGCGACCGCGCCCGAGCACAGGCCGACGACGGTCGGCTTGCCGCGATGCGCCCATTCCACGAACATCCAGGTCAGCGCCGCGACGGCGGTGGCGATCTGGGTGACGGTCATCGCCATGCCGGCGACCCCGTTGGCGGCGACCGCGGAGCCGGCGTTGAAGCCGAACCAGCCGACCCACAGCAGGCCCGCGCCGATGAAGGTGTAGACCATGTTATGCGGCGGACCCATGTCGCGACGCTTGCCAAGCATGAGGGCGCATACGAGGCCGGCGACGCCGGCGTTGATGTGGACGACGGTGCCGCCGGCGAAATCGAGCACCTTAAGGTTATTGGCGAAATAGCCGTCCGGACCCCAGACCCAGTGGGCGACCGGCGCGTAGACGAAAATCGCCCACAGGCCGATGAACCACAGCATCGCCGAGAACTTCATGCGCTCGGCGAAGGCGCCGGCGATCAGCGCCGGGGTGATGATCGCGAACGTCATCTGGAAGCACATGTAGACCGATTCGGGGATCGTCGGGGCCAGCGCGTTGGCGGTGCCGGAGCCGTCGGCGACGTTCGAGATCATGCCGTGCAGCATGAAGCGGCCCAAGCCGCCAAGGAACGGCGAGCCCGAGGTGAAGGCGAGCGAATAGGTCAGCACCGCGAAGATCACGGTCACCAGCGCGGTGATCGCGAACGAGGTCATCACCGTGTCGCCGACGTTCTTCTTGCGCACCATGCCGCCGTAGAACAGGCCGAGACCGGGGATGGTCATCATCAGCACCAGCGCCATCGAGGTCAGCATCCAGGCGGTGTCGCCGGAATTGGGCGTGCATTTCTCCAGCACCGCCGGCGTCTTGCCGTCGGCGGAGGCGGCCGCGCAAGCCGGCGGCCCCGCCGGCGCCGCAACCGTTGCGGGAGGCGCGACCGCCACCGGCGAAGCCGCCGGTGACGGCGAGGCGGCGGGAGCGGCGGTGGTGGCAGGCGTGGCGGTCGGCGATGGCGTCTGCGCCATGCCGGGCGCGCCGAGCCCGACCAGCGCGGCGATCGCCAACGCCGGCGCAAGCCCGCAGAGGAACCTGGACAGCTTCATATTTTGGAACTCCCCGGAAAAGAAAAGATCAAAGCGCGTCGTCGTCTTTTTCGCCGGTGCGGATGCGCACGGCCGATTCGAGCGTCCAGACAAAGATTTTGCCGTCGCCGATCTGCCCGGTGCGGGCCGAGGCGACGATGGCGTCGATGACTTTGTCGGCCAGCGCGGTCGTCACCGCGACCTCGATCTTCAGCTTGGGCAGGAAGCTGACCGCGTATTCCGCGCCGCGGTAAATCTCGGTATGCCCCTTCTGCCGTCCGTAACCCTTGACTTCCGTGACCGTCAGGCCGTGCACGCCAATGGCGGTCAGCGCGTCGCGGACCTCCTCGAGTTTGAACGGCTTAATCACCGCCATTACGATTTTCATGTCGACGCCCCTTCGAAATGGCGCGGCGGCTTCGACAATCGGTCAGGGCCGAATCGCGCGCCGTGCGGGTGGATCGGGCGTAGGTGCGCCCGCTCAGCGCCGGTCCTTACAAAGGCCGTGCCAACGCGGGGATTGCGGCGTGAAATGAGGACTCAGCGGCGGGCGGGCGATGGCGTCTCACCACCGCTGCAGCCGGCGCCTAAAAATTAGACGATTAAAAATTAGGCGGCGCGGGCGTCTTGCGCTTGCGCACCAGGCCTTCCTGCGCCGTCGTCGCCGCGAGCACGCCGTCGCGGGTGTAAAGCAGGCCGCGCGTCAGTCCGCGCGCGCCCTGCGCGCTCGGCGAGTCCTGCGCGTAAAGCAGCCAATCGTCGGCGCGGAACGGCCGGTGCAGCCAGACCGCGTGATCGAGGCTCGCGGTCTGGAACTGGCCGCGCGCAATCGAATAGCCATGCGCCACCAGCACGGTGTCGATCAGCGTCATGTCCGAGAGATAGACCAGCGCGGCGCGGTGGATGGCGGGATCGTCGGGCAATGGGCCTTTGAGTCGTATCCACAGATTCTGTCTGGGGTCTCCGAGCACGCCGGGGGCGCTCGGCTGGTAACGGCGCAGGTCGAGCGGGCGCAACTCGATCGGGCTGATGTGGCTGAAGAACTGGCGCGCCCGCGCCGCCTGCGGCTCCGGCAGGTTGCCGGCGAGAACCACCGGGTCCAGCGTCGCCTCGGCGGCGATCCCGCCGAGCCGATCGAGCTTTCG
>DATNDU010000009.1:0-37529 GCA_035606915.1 Roseiarcus sp.
ACGCAAAGGTTCTTCGGCACGGCGTTGATCTCGGCGTGATTGGCCAGCCCGGCACCGGCGCAGGCGACGCGGTCGCCGAGCGAAAAGACCGTCACCTCGCGCCCGAGGCCGATGACCTCGCCAACGAGGCTGTAGCCGAGCGGGATCGGCGTATCGAGCTTGGCGAACACCTTGTCGAAGGTCGGCCGCAGCCCCTCCTTCCGCACGTTGACCAGCACCCGGCGCACGAGATCGGGCCGCGCCGCCGCTTTGCCGACCAGCGAGGACTTGGCGAGTTGCATCAACTGCCGCTCGGTGCCGGAGCTGATGAGCGAGACGCGGGTGGCGATGAGCAACTCGCCGCCGCCTAACGCCGGCGCCGGCACGTCCGCCACCTTCAATTCGCCGCTACGATAATTTTGTTGAACCTGTTTCACGTTTCGCCCCGTTCAGGCCATGACCAAATGAATTCGCTGCTGACTTCGCGCGTTCCCGGCGGGACGATGAGACAGAGCCGCAGCGTCCGCCGCTCCTGCCCCATGTCCGGCCACCAGACCGCATCCTCGACGATCACGTCGAGGCTGGCGCGAAACTCCGCCCGCGCGGCGTCTCGCATCAGGCTCACGCCGCCGCTCTCCAGCCTCGCCTCGACCTGCGGGTGCAGCAGGAAACCGATGCGCGCGGCGCGCGGCGGGCCGGAAATGCGGTCGAGGATGCGCAACGCGCCGCTCGTCTGCTCGAAACGGCGCACATGCTTGTGGCGGCGGTAGCCGTCGTGCGTGCCCTCGACGACGAGCCGGCCGGGTTCGCAGACGAGATCGAGCACGGTGACGTTGGGCCGCCGCGCGCAGCGGAAGGCGCCAAAGAACTCGGCCTGATCGAGGCCGTCGAAACTGAGCGTGTTGTGAGAGGCGGCGGCGCGCGCCGCGCGGCGGCGGGGCCCGTCGATATATTCGTAGACGCCGGGGTCGACGATGATGCGCTCGCCCGCCAGGCTCAACTCGAAGGAGAGAATATCGCCATGCGCATGCGCGGGCAGCGCGTCGGGGCCGATGCGGCCGCAATCGGCGATGAAACAATCGCCGCCCTCGCGGCGGCCGAAATAGCCGGCGTCGGGATAGGCGAACACCGGCGCCGCGGCGGCTGTTTGTTTGATGAGCTTGGCGAACGCTTCCAGACATTCGGCCGGCGCATAGGCCATCGTCAGGCCGGCGTCGTTGAAGGCGGCGGGGCCGCCGTCGGGATGGGCGAGGTCGGCGGTCGGCTGCGCCATCGCCTTTAGCGCCTCATCGAGCGTGGCGGGCGCGGCGTCGCCGAGCGCGTGGCGACATTCGAGGAGATCGGCGAACACCTGCGCGTGATAGGAGGGCGAGCGCTCGAAATGCACGCCGTCGGGCAGGATCTGGGCTTCCAACTCGGCTTTCAGCAGCCGCAGGCCCAGGCCACGCCAGCGCTTGGCCGCCTTGCCGGCGAAGAAGGCCGAGGCCCAAATCAGCGCCTTGAGGTTTTTGATGAGGTGATTGCCGCCGAGGTCGGTTTCGAGATTGTCCTCCAGGAACCGCATCTGCTCGGCGAGGCTGGCGGCGATGGCGGGGGTCGGCGGCAGGCGTCGGCGCGCCAGTTGCTGCATCCAGACGACGACGCGCAGCGACAGCGCATAAGCATTGTGGCTGTCGCGCCAGGCGCCGGGGCGGGCGGCGGGATTGGCCAGGATCCAGTCTTCAATCAAACTCACGAACCGCGCGTCGTCGACCTCCTCCAGATATTCCATGTAATGCAGATTCATGCGCCAAAGCTGGTCCTTGGACGCCAGCGAGGGCGCGCTCCAATCGACGCGGCCGTGCATGCGATGCGCGCGGTTGAGGAAGGTGAAGGTCTCGCCGTCAATCATCCCCGTCCGCGCCGCAAACAACGGCTGCGGCGGCAGGCCCGCCAGCGGCGGCGGCGCGGCGACCGGCGCCTGCCCGCCAGCGCGGTCGCGCAGCGCCCGCTTCAGCGTCAGCGCGACGCGGCGCAGCGCCCGCTGCGGCGGAATGTGGCGCGCGAAGGCGAAGCTCCGGCGCGCTCGCTGCAAAAGGTTGGTCATGCAAGGTCAGCGCGCGCTCTGGCGCGCCGGCGCCGCGGCTTCGCCGATCGGTCGGCGCGCTGCTACCGCGTCGAGCAGCGCCAGGAAGCGCGCCGCCACCTTGGCGCGGTCGAGGTTCTGGTCGGCATAGGCGCGCCCGGCCCGGCCATAAGCCTGACAAAGCCCGGCATCGTCGGCGAGCCGGCGCACGGCGGCTGCAAGTTCATCGGCGCTTTCCGGCGTGATGGCGAGGCCGGCGCCGGCCGCCTCCAGCACCTCCTTGGCCTCGCCCTCGACGCCGAGGATCACCGGGCATTGCATCGCCATCGCCTCCGACATCTTCGAGGGGTAGACGGTCTTGAAGGTGTCGCTGCGCTTGAGCAGGATCAGGCTCGCGTCGGTGGCGCTCCACAGCGCCGGCATCTCCGCCTTCGGCCGCTGGCCGAGCATCACGACATTGTCGAGCCCCATGGCTTCGCGCTTGGCCCGCAGCCGCGCCTCCTCGGCGCCGCCGCCGGCCATCAGGAAGGCGAAGCGCGGCTCGTCCTTCAACAACGCCGCCGCCTCCAGGATGGTGTCGAGCCCATGCGCCATGCCATGCGTGCCGACATAGGCGGCGACGAACTTGCCTTCCAGCCCGAGCTTGCGCTTGATCTCCTCGCCATCGCCGCTCTTGCTGAAAGCCGAGAGGTCGGCGCCGTTCATGAACACGGCGATCTTGCCGGCATCGCCGCAGCGGGCGGCAATATGCGGCACGAAGCCGCGCGTCAGCGAGACGATGGCGTCGGCCTGGCGGTAGGCGAAGCCTTCCAGCCATTCCAAGAAGCGGACGGCGCGGCCCTTCTTCATCGCGCCGACGGCGACGATGCTCTCCGGCCAGAGGTCGCGGATCTCCAGCACCCAGGGCGCGCGCTTCAGCGGACGCGCCAACAGCCCGACCAGTCCGCAGAAGAATTGCGGCGAGGTGGTGACGACGACATCGGCTTTGGGCAAGAACGGCAGCGCCACGATCGCGGCTGCCATGTAGCTGACATAATTGAGAATGCGGGCCAGGAAGCCTTCGTTGGCGGCGAGCCAGGTCCACAGCCGCACCACCTTGACGCCGTCCAGCGTCTCGGTCTGCCAGAGCCGGTTGCGGTAGCCGGGATAGAGCTTGCCGTGCGGATGGTTGGGGGCGCAGGTGACGACCGTCACCTCAGCGCCGGCCTCGACCCAGGCGCGGCAATGCTCCGAGGTGCGTGAGGCCGGGGCATTGACCTCCGGGGGATAGTAATGCGTAAAAAACAGGATGCGCATAATCGAACCCGTCCCCTTCGCCATCATTCCGGCGCCTGCCCTCGCCAAATAGCGCGCCGAATTTGACGTAAACGCCAATGACCCAAACACCCAAATGACCCAAACGCCAACGCGAGATCAAGCCCTCATGACCCCGCCGAAAGAGCTTCGCGTCGACCTCATCGTCGGCGCCCGTCCCAATTTCGTGAAAATCGCGCCGATCGTCAGGGCGCTGCGGGCGAGGGGAACGTTCGCGCCGCGCCTGATGCATACAGGCCAACATTATGACTTTCTCATGGATCGCGTGTTCTTTGAGGAGTTGCGCATCCCGGCGCCGGACGTCAACCTGAAGATCGGCTCCGGCCCCGCCTCCGAACAGGTCGCCAAGATCATGCTGGCGCTGCATCCGCTGTTCGTCGAAGACCGGCCGCGCCTGCTGATCGTCGTCGGCGACGTCAACTCCACCGTCGCCGCGGCGCTGACCGCCTGCTATCTGCGCATCCCCATCGCCCATGTCGAGGCCGGCTTGCGTTCCTTCGACCGCGAGATGCCGGAGGAGAACAACCGGGTCGTCGTCGATCAACTCTCCGACCTGCATTTCGTCACCGAGCAGCAGGGCGAGGCCAATCTCATCGCCGAGCGCATCGCGCCGGAGCGCATCAAGTTCGTCGGCAATGTGATGATCGACACGCTCTACGACGCCCTGCCGCGCGCCATCCCGGCCGCCGAGACGCTGGCGGGCCTGAACGCCACGCCCGCCTTCCACGCCGCGGCGGCGCAAAAGGGCTATGGCTTCGTCACTTTGCACCGGCCCTCCAACGTCGACGATCCCGCCAAGCTCGCCGCCCTCATCGAGGCGCTTTCGGCGGTGTCCGAGCGCCTGCCGCTGGTGTTCGCCGTGCATCCGCGCACGCGCGCCAATATCGAGAAGGCGGGGCTCGCCGCCAAATTCGCGACGCCGAATCTGGCCGCCTGCGAGCCGCTCGCCTATCTGGCCTCGCTCGGGCTGATGCGCGACGCCAAGGTCGTCGTCACCGATAGCGGCGGCATGCAGGAGGAGACCACGGCGCTCGGCGTGCCCTGCATCACGGTGCGCGACAACACCGAGCGGCCGATCACCATCGAAGAGGGCACCAACACGCTGATCGGCGCCGATCCCGCCCGCATCCTGCCCATCGTCGAGGACATTTTGGGCGCCGGCGGCAAGCGCGGGCGCAAGCCGGCGCTGTGGGACGGCAAGGCCGCCGAGCGCATCGCCGCCGAAGTCGAAGCGTTCTTGCGCGCCAGAGGCTAGCGGGCGAAATTCGACCCTTCGCCCGACGTTTAGGGAAGGAGGGCCGTTGAGAGCGAAGATCCAGGCTGGATTGACTGCAAATGAGCGCGACGCCTAACGGCTGAGCGCCCGACACCGACCACGCGCGGAGCGCATCCCTGCAAACAATCGCCCTGTTTCTCGCAACCGTCGTCATCTGGGGATCGACGTGGATAGCCATCGCGATGCAAGTCGGGCCGGCGCCGGTGCTCGACTCCGTGTTCTATCGTTTCGCCCTGGCGGCGGCGGTGCTGGTCGCGGCGCTTCTCGTTTCAGGTCGCCTTACGGCGCCATCGCTTCGGCATCATCCGTTTTTGCTCGCCCAAGCCCTTTGCCTGTTCAGCCTCAATTTGGTCTGCTTCTACATCGCCGAAAGGTATGTGACGTCGGGGCTGGTCTCGGTGATCTTCTCGCTCGCCTCCATCTACAATGCGGCGAACGCCCGTATTTTCTTTGGCGACCGCATCACGATGCGAACGGTCGTCGCCGCGCTGATGGGAGTGGGAGGCCTTCTTCTGCTTTTCGGCCGCGCCGTTTGGGTCGATCTTGATCCCAAAACCCTGACCGGAATCGGATATGCTGCGCTCGGCACGCTGTTATTCTCGCTCGGCAACATGGTTTCGCGGCGCAACAGCGCAGTTGGCGTCTCGCTGTTGACGGCGAACGCTTGGGGGATGTCGTACGGCGCAATCATCCTCTTCGCCCTGATCGTCGTCACCAAGACGCCTATCGTTTTGCCGTCGGGCGGCGCCTATCTCGGCGCGCTGGTCTATCTCTCGGTGGTTGGCTCGGTGATCGCCTTCACGACCTATCTGGAACTCGTCGCGCGCGTCGGTCCGTCGCGGGCCGCCTATGCCACGGTTCTGTTTCCCATCGTTGCGCTCGCCCTGTCGACCGTTTTCGAAGGATATCGTTGGAACGCCCTTGGCGGCCTGGGCTTGGCTTTTTGCCTGATGGGGAACTTCGTGATCTTCGCGCCGCTGAAAATCGGCGCGGGCCGATGGTCGCCTTATCGGGCAGCCCGCGGGGCTCCTCGCCAATTATAGCAAACGCGGAATTCGCCTTCCGATCGAACGCTTTCACCCAAATCGCGAGTTTTCGCAGACTCGACAAGATTTTTGCACCGCGAATCCGCGCGCATGATCTCAACAGGTTACGCGGCGCCGAAATCAGGCCCAAAGGCTCGCCTTCCCCCCAGATGGCCAATCGTTCCTGCGCGCCAGCGTCGGACTTCGCCCGCTAAACCCGCGTCCCCAGAAACGCCGACGCCTCATCAAGCCCCGGCGCGGTCGCCGCGCCGAGCCGAGTGACGCTGAGCGCCGCCGCCGCATTTGCAAAGCGCGCCGCGTCAAAGGTCGTGCGGCCGGCTATGCGCGCGGCGATGAAGGCCCCGATATGAGCGTCGCCCGCCCCCGTCGTATCGACCGCCTCGACCCGGAATCCCTCGATCAGCCGCACCGCGCCGCCGGCCTGCGAAATCCAGCAGCCGCGCGCGCCGTCGCGCACGATCGCCCCCTCGCGCCCCTGCGACAGCGCGCGGGCGGCGAGCGCCGGCGTCTTGCCGGTCAGCGCCTCGGCCTCGCTGCGATTGGCGCTCACCCAGTCGGCGCGCGCCAGCGCCTTCGCCACCCGCGCGCGGCCCACGGCGAGGACGAGCGGCGTCGGGTCGAACATGAGGCGGACGCCGAGCGGCAGCGCCGCCAGCCAATCGCCGAAAATGTCGGGCTCTGCGTCCGGCGGCGCGGCGTAGCCGCCGAGCAGCACCCAGGCAAACTCGGCGGCCGGCAGCGCGGCCAGATCCTCGGCGGTCGCCGCCCGCTCCGCGCCGGCGCTGTACACATAGGCGCGCTCGCCGCCGCGCTCGACCAGCACCGTGCAGAAGCCCTGGTCGATGGGCATCATGCGGCGCTGCAACGCCGGCGCGCCGATGTCTGCGAGCGCGCGGCGGGCGATGTCGGCGAACGGGCCGACGCCGAGCGCGCCGCCATAGGCCGCGTCCGCCCCGGCGCGGCGGGCCGCCGCCAGCGCATTGAAGCCGCCGCCGGCGCCGACGAGCGCCGCCTCAGCCGCAACCTCCTCGCCGGGTTGCGGCAGCCGCTCGACCTTTTGCAGGATGTCGACGACGACGCCGGTCAGTTGCAACAGTCCGCGTTTGGCGGCGGGGGCCTTGGTTTCGCGCATGGCGTGGCAAAGCTTGCGGCGCCGGGGGCGAATGTCAACGGCAGTGGCAATGCGGCGCCGGCGCCGCGGCGCTTCGCATCTGCGAAATTCGCTGTTCCCAAAGCCGAAAATGCGGTTATTCTCATCAGGCAACCGCATATTGCAACAGGCGCCCGACATGACGAACGCGGATACTCCAATCACGATCAAGAAATACGCAAATCGTCGCCTCTACAATACAGCATCAAGCGCCTACGTTACGTTAGCCGATCTCGCCAAGATGGTGAAGGCCGGCGAGGATTTCGTCGTCTTCGACGCCAAGACCAATGAAGAGATCACCCGCTCGGTGCTGACCCAAATCATCTTCGAACAGGAAGGCGTCGAGGGACAATCGTTGTTGCCGATTGCGTTCCTTCGCCAAGTCATTCGCTTCTATGGCGACAGCGTGCAGTCCTTGCTGCCAAGTTATCTTGAATATTCGATCGAGCGATTCTCCGGCGAGCAGCAAAAGATGCGGGAATCGTTGTCGCGAACGCTCGATCCCAGCGGTTATTCCACCGCCTCGTTCAACGCCTTGCAAGAACTGACGCGCAAGAACCTTGCCGCCTTTAACCAGGCGCTCGGCATGTTCACGCCGTTTTCGGCCAATGCCTCCACGGCGCCGGCGAAAGGCGGCAGCGACGAGATCGGCGAGTTGCGCGACCAGCTTAGCGAGATGAAGCGGCGGATCGACGAGATCTCCGAGAAGAAGTGAGGCTCAAGCGCTCGCCAGCGCCGCCGTCGGCGGGCGTTCCTCGGCGCGGCCGATGTGGTGGCCCTGGAGATAGTCGACGCCCCATTCGCGCAGCAACCGCGCCGATTCCGCGTCCTCGACCCACTCGGCGACGGTGACGATGCCCAGATGCTTGGCGAGCGCGGCGAGCGTGCGCACGAAGAAGCGGTCGTCGGCGGAGCCGGCGAGCCCGGCCACGAAGGCGCCGTCGATCTTGACCATGTCGACGCCGAGGCCACGCAGGTTGCGAAACGAGGTGTGTCCGGCGCCGAAATCGTCCATCGCCACGCCGACGCCGAGCGCTTTGATTTTCGCCAGCGCCCGCGCCACCTCGGCGACATTCTCCACCGCCTGCGTCTCGACGATTTCGACGATCAGCCGCTCGGCCGCCCCCGGCGCGCGAGCCAGGCTGTCGCGCAGGCGCTCGAACCATTCCGGCGAGCGCAGCGCGGCGATCGAGGCGTTCATCGACAGCCGGCAGGCGGGCTCGGCGGCGAGCCGGGCGACCGCGAGTTCCATCACGCGCGCGTCGATCAGTTCGACCAGGCCGAGCTTCTCGGCCGCCGGGATCACCGCGTCGGGGCCGAGCGTCATCCCGTCCTCCAGGCGCAGCCGCATCAGCGCCTCCTCGAAAGCCGGCAGGCGCGCCTCGGTCGGCGCGATCGGCTGGTAGGCGAGGAACAGGCGGCGGTCGTTGAGCGCGGCGACGATCTCGTCGGCGACCCAGGCGTCGCGCCGCCGGCTCTCGGCCAGCGCCTCGTTGGCGGCGTAGACGGCCACCGTCGCGCCGAGTTCGCGGGCCTGCGCCAAGGCTTCGTCGGCGCGCTGCATCAACAGATGCGCGGTGCGGCCGTGGCGCGGGCTCAGCGCGACGCCGACGCGCAGCGCGGCGCGCCGCGGGCCGACGGCGGTCGGATAGAATTCGGCGTTGGCGCGCCGCGCGATGCGCTCGGCGGCGATCGCGGGCTGATCGTTGGCCGCCAGCGCCACCAGCAGCGCGAATTTGGCCCCGGAATAGCGCACCAGCTTATCGCCGCTGCGCAGGCTCGCCGCCAGCCGCCGGCCGACGCCGAGGATCAACTCATCGCCGACGTCATAACCCTCGCGCCCATTGACCTCGGCGATATTGCCGACGCCGAAGACCATCAGCGCCAGCGCCGCCTCGGGCGGGCGCGGCTCGGCGCAGCGTTCATCGACCCAGGCGTTGAAGGCGCGCCGCGTGCACAGGATCGGCTCGCCGCCGTCCTCGACAACGACGCCCGCGGGCGAGGGCGCGCCGCGTTTCAGCACCCGCAACAGCCCGTGGACGCGGCGCGGACGCCCTTCGGCGTCGGCGAACCAGCGGCCGAAATCCTCCACCGCCAGCGTCCGCCCGCCCGGCGCGCAGAGCCGATATTCGACGCGGAAGGGGCGCCCCTCGCCCTCGTCGCGGGTCAGCCCGTTGAACACCGCTTGATAGCGCGAGGCGTCGGATTCGGCGGCCACGAGGCTGGCGTAGCCGGCGCCGGTGGCCAGCGCCTCGGCCGGCAGGATGGCGAGCGTGCGCGTGACATTGGGGCCCCAGGCGATGCGGTCGGCGGCGATGTCCCAGTCGTAGAGCACGGAATCCAGCGCACTGAGAATAGCGACGGGATCGTCGGCGAGCGCCAACGGCTGCGTCATTTGCAAATCGCCCAAATCCATGTCTTTCACCGCCCTTTAACGCGGTTGCCGAACCGATGGCGCCGCCGCCGTCTTTGCCGGCCAGGCTTGGCCCGGCGCAGGCGAGCGTTGCCTCGCCATGCCGGCGGTTCCAGTTGATCGGCGACGGCTTGGCGCGGCGATGCGAAGCAGGCCGCGCGCGGCGACCAGATTGGGGGGAATGGGTTAACCCCTCCTTAACCGCGAGCGCGCCGGCGGGGCGTCAGAAACTGTCCTTGCGCCGGCGGATTTCGGCGAACACCTGCGCCGGATCGGCGCCAGCGAGGCCGACCGCCTTTTGCACCGCCGGAATCTCGGCGCGCAGGAACGGATTGGTCGCCAGTTCCAGCGCGATCGTCGTCGGCAAAGTCGGCCGCCCTTGCGCGCGCAAGGCCTTCACCGCCTCGGCGCGGGCGACCAGGTCGGCGTTGCCGGGCTCGATGGTCAGCGCGAAGCGGGCGTTGGACTCGGTGTATTCATGGCCGCAATAGACCTGCGTCTCGCCCGGCAAGGACGCCAGCTTGACGAGCGAGTTCCACATCACCGCCATCGGCGTTTCGAACACCCGGCCGCAGCCGAGCGAGAACAATGTGTCGCCGGTGAAGGCGATCTCGTCCTCGTCGAAGACATAGGAAATCTCGCCGGCGGTATGGCCGGGCGTCTCGATGACCCGCGCCGTCATCGCGCCCATGGTGACGAAATCGTCCTCGCGGACTTCCAGATCGAGGCCGCCGATGCGCGCCGCCTCGTTGGCGGGGCCGACGACGCGCAGGCCTGGAAAAGCCTGACGCACCGCCGCGATCCCCTGCGTATGGTCGGCGTGGTGATGGGTGATGAGCAGATCGGTCAGGCGCCAACCCTGGCCTTTGGCGGCCGCCGCCACCGCCTCGCCGTCCGGCGCGTCGATCGCCGCGGTGCGGCCGGAGCCGGAATCGTGGATGAGCGCGCCGTAATTGTCTTTCAGGCAGGGGAACTGAAACACATGCGTCGTCATAACCGCTCCTCTTGCGTCGCGCCGGCTTGATAGCGTGTCGGGGCGCGACAGGCTATGCTGGCGCGGCGAAATCCTGCGCCTGGGATCATGACGCTCGACGTCCACGAACTCAACACCTTCTACGCCTCGCCGCTCGGGGAGATCTCGCGCCGGCTGATCGGGCGCGTGCTGTATGCGCGTTGGGAGAGCTGCGCCGGCCTGTCGGTGATGGGTCTGGGCTATTGCGCACCCTATCTCGACCGCTTCCGCGACGAGGCGCAGCGCACGCTGGCGCTCGCGCCGGCCGAACAGGGGGCCTTGCCGTGGCCGCAAGACGGCCGCTCGGCGACGGCGCTGATCGTCGATGACATGCTGCCGCTGCCCGACGGCTGCATCGACCGCGCCCTCGTCGCCCACGCCCTGGAGACGGCGGAGCATCCGAGCGCGGTGATGGAGGAGGTGTGGCGGGTGCTGGCGCCGGAGGGGCGGGCGATCATCGTCGCGCCGTCGCGGCGCGGCGTCTGGGCGCGCGTCGACGGCACGCCGTTCGGCCACGGCCAGCCGTTCTCGCGCGGGCAATTGCGCGATCTCGTGCGCGACGCCGCGTTCTCGGCGGTGTTCTGGGGCGAGGCGCTTTATGCGCCGCCGTTCCGCCGCCGGGTGTTCATCGACTGGGGGCCGGCGATCGAGCGCGTCGGGGCGGCGATGGGCCTGCCGTTCGCCGGCGTCCACATCGTCGAGGCGATCAAGCAGGTCTATCGCCCGGTCGGCCTGCGCCGGCTCGCCCACAAGCGCCCGCTGCGCCTGGGATCGGCGCTGGCGCCGACCGGCGGGCGCTTCTGAGACGATTGGCGCCGGGCGCGATACGTGCTTTTTAGCCGCCGATTCAAAAGAGGTTGGTCTATGTCAGAACACCTGCTGGTGCTGTTGCGCCACGGCCAGAGCGAATGGAACCTGAAGAACCTGTTCACCGGCTGGAAAGATCCCGACCTCAGCGAGGCCGGCGTCGTCGAGGCCAAGGAGGCCGGCAAGCGCCTGAAAGCGCGCGGCCTGGCCTTCGACGTCTGCTTCACCTCGGCGCTGACGCGCGCCCAGCGCACGCTAGACCTGACGCTCGCCGAACTCGGCCAGAGCGGGCTGCCGACCCGCCGCGACGAGGCGCTCAACGAGCGCGATTACGGCGATCTCTCCGGCCTCAACAAGGATGACGCAAGGAAGCGCTGGGGCGAGGCGCAGGTGCAGGTGTGGCGGCGCAGCTACGACATCGCGCCGCCGGGCGGCGAGAGCCTGAAGGACACAGTGGCGCGCGCCCTGCCCTACTACTGCCAGTACATCCTGCCCGCCGTGCTGCGCGGCGAGCGCGTGCTGGTGGCCGCCCATGGCAATTCGCTGCGCGCGCTGGTGATGGTGCTCGACCGGCTGACGCCGAAGACCATTCCGGCCATGGAACTCGCCACCGGGGTGCCGCTGGTCTACCGCCTCAACGCCGATTCGACCGTCGCCGCCAAGGACGTGTTGACCGGATGAGGCGCGCCCGGTTGGCGCCGCCGCGACGATCTCAAGCCCTACCCGGCGAAATCTTGCATTGATCCGCTTTCGAAGGCGCGGCGGGCGATGGCAGTGGCGCACGCTTGGCGCCGGTCGTCGAGCGGCGCAATAACTATGCGTTGAACGCCTGAGCGAACGCGGCCGGGCCAGTCAATATGCCTCAGTGTTTAGTCAAATAACTGATACACCGAATTCTATGCACTTAAATGCAACCTAATGGTGCGCTGTGCGTGGCACGGAAATGGGTAACATTCTGACGGTAAAGCGTTTTATTGCCTTATGCGGAGCTTGTGGGGCGATGGTCAGCATGTGTCGACAGTAACACGAGCGCACCTTACAGTGTGCGGAGCAACGCGTCGGCATCGTGAGAACTGCACTTGCAAACATTGGAAACAGTGAGGCGGCTTGGCGAGATCGATCGGGAACTCATCCTTGACCTGATGAATAAATTTTTCGCACGCCAGGTCGCCGACGATATTGACGGAATGCTTGCGCTTGTGGCGCCCGAAATCGTCTGCTTCCCGAATACGACTTGGCGACACGCACGCTATCCAAGACGCATCGTCGGCAAAGAGGCGCTGCGTGAAGCGCTTCACCAGCGCCATATCAATTATGTGCTTCAGGAGACGGTGGTCCGCCGCATTCTCATCGACGGCGACCAGGCCGCGGCGCATCGCACGAAGACCCTGCGCGAGCGCGGCGGCGGCGCCGCCTACACTTTCGATTGCGTTGACTTTCTGCGCTTCCGCGACGCTCTCATCGTCGAGATCTGCGAGCTTCCGGACGGCTCCGCCTACGATGCGGTCATCCATTTCCCGCATTGAACCGCTGGCGGCGCTTGGAACCGCTGGCGGCGCTTGGAGCCGCTAGCCGCGCTTGCCGCGGAAGAACGCGCGCAGCAACTGCGCCGCCTCGGTCTCGCGCAGACCGCCGTAGACTTCCGGTCTGTGCAAGCAGGTGGGTTGCGCAAACAGCCGCGGGCCGTGCTCCACCGCGCCGCCCTTGGCGTCGCCGGCGGCATAATAGAGTCGGCGCAAGCGCGCATGGCTGATCGCCCCGGCGCACATCGCGCAGGGCTCAAGGGTGACGTAGAGGTCGCAATCGATCAGCCGTTCGTTGCCGAGCGCCCGCGCCGCGGCGCGGATCGCCAGCATCTCGGCGTGCGCGGTCGGGTCGGCGTCGTCGCGCGTGCGGTTGCCGGCGCGCGCGATGACGATCCCGGCGCGCGCTATCGCCGCCCCGATCGGCGCCTCGCCGCGAGCTTGCGCCGCGCGCGCCTCCTCGAAGGCGACGCTCATCGGGTCTTTAGCGACGCTCGTTGGGTCTGGCGCCATCTGTTTCCCATCCGCGAGCGCGACAGTCCCGCGCGAAGCTGCTAGAGCGCCGCTCATGACGATTCAAGCCGACAATGCCGAGCCGCGCGAGGGCCAGCGCATCGCCAAGGCGATGGCGCGGGCGGGCCTGTGCTCGCGCCGCGACGCCGAGCAATGGATCGCGCAGGGGCGCGTCAGCGTCAATGGCGAGGTGCTGGCGAGCCCCGCCTTCAACGTCAGCGACAAAGACGACGTGCGCGTCGACGGCGCGCCGCTGAAGTCGGCCGAACGCACGCGGCTGTTCCTGTTCCACAAGCCGCGCGGCCTCGTCACCACCGCCAAGGACCCGGAAGGGCGCTCGACGATCTTCGATGCCCTGCCGCGGGAGTTGCCGCGCGTGGTGACGATCGGCCGGCTCGACATCAACACCGAGGGCCTGCTGCTGCTGACCAACGACGGCGGCCTGGCGCGTGTGCTCGAACTGCCCGCGACCGGCTGGCTGCGCCGCTACCGCGTGCGCGCCCACGGCGAGATCACGCAGCAGGCGCTCGACGGCCTCAGAGGCGGATTGACTCTCGACGGCGTCGATTATCGCGGCATCGAGGCGCGCTTCGAGCGCCAGCAAGGCTCCAACGTCTGGCTGACGATGGGCCTGCGCGAGGGCAAGAACCGCGAGATCAAGCGCGTGCTCGAACATCTCGGCCTCAGCGTCAACCGGCTGATCCGCGTTTCCTTCGGCCCGTTCGAGCTTGGCGAACTCGCCGAGGGCGCGGTGGGCGAGATGCCGACGCGGGTGCTGCGCGACCAACTCGGGCCGAGGCTGGCCAAGCTGGCGGGGGCTGATTTCGAGGCCGCCATCGAGGCGCGGCCGGCCGAGCGCGTCGAGCCGACCGGCCCCGACCGGCCGCCGGAGCGGCAGCGCGCCGAGCCTCGCGAGGGGCCGCCGCGCAAGCGCAAGCATGTTTCGGTGCTGCGCGCCGAGGCGCGCGCCGAGGCCGAGGGGCCGCGCAAGCGCATCGCCCGCGCCACCACCGCCGACCGCAGGGGCCGCCAGGTGCAAGTCGAGCGCGTCAGCCTCGCCCATCCGCCGGCGCCCGCGCCGGTGCGAGCGCCGCGCCCGCGCAAAGACTTCGAAGCCCGCCCGCCGCGCGAAGGCGCCGAGCGCCGGCCGCGCCAGGATTTCGCCGGCCCACGGCCCCGCCGCGATGATCGCCCGCCGCGCCGCGACGGCGAAGGCGCCGCCCGCCCGCCGCGCGAGGGCGCCGAGAGGCGGCCGCGCGAGGATTTCGCCGGCCCACGGCCACCGCGCAGCGATCACCGCCCGCCGCGCCGCGACGGCGAAGGCGGCGCCCGTCCGCCGCGCGAAGGCGCCGAGCGCAAACCGCGCCAGGATTTCGCCGGCCCACGGCCACCGCGCAGCGATCACCGCCCGCCGCGCCGCGATGGCGAAGGCGCCGCCCGTCCGCCGCGCGAGGGCGCCGAGCGCCGGCCGCGCCAGGATTTCGCTGGGCCACGTCCGCCCCGCCGCGAGGATCGCCCCGCCCGCCGCGACAGCGAAGGCGCCGCCCGCCCGCCGCGCGAGGGCGCCGCGCGCAAGCCGCGCCAGGATTTCGCCGGCCCGCGTCCGCCCCGCCGCGAGGATCGCCCCGCCCGCCGCGACGGCGAAGGCGCCGCCCGCCCGCCGCGCGAGGGCGCCGAGCGCCGGCCGCGCCAGGATTTCGCCGGCCCACGTCCGCCTCGCCGCGAGGATCGCCCCGCCCGCCGCGACGGCGAAGGCGCCGCCCGCCCGCCGCGCGAGGGCGCCGCGCGCAAGCCGCGCCAGGATTTCGCCGGCCCGCGGCCTCGCCGCGACGATCGCCCGCGCGGTCCCGGCAAAGGGCCGCCGCGCGGCGGCAAGCCCGGCCCTGGCGCGCGCTAGCGTCTTGCGCGACACGGCCGCCCCGTCATTGCGCGCGCGGCGCTCCGCCGCCGGAGCGCGCTAGTTGCGCGTCGTCGGCGGCAGGCTGCGCGGGCGCGCGCTCAGAGCCCCCGATTCGGGCGCCATCCGCCCGACCTCGGAGCGGCTGCGCGAGACCATCTTCGACATTCTCGCCTCCCGCCACGCCGAGCGCCTGCAAGGCGCGCGCGTCGCCGATCTGTTCGCCGGCTCCGGCGCGCTCGGCATCGAGGCGATCTCGCGCGGCGCCGCTTTCGCGTTGTTCGTCGACAGCGGCGCGCCGGCGCGGGCGCTGTTGCGCGCCAACGTCGAGGCGCTGGCGCTCGGCGGGGTGACGCGCATCTGGCGCGCCGACGCCGCCAAGCTCGGCCGCGCCCCGGTGGGGCCGCCGTTCGATCTCGCCTTTCTTGATCCCCCCTATGGCCACGGGCTGGCGGCGCCGGCGCTCGCCGGCCTAGTAAGCGGCGGTTGGCTCGGACCCTCGGCGCTCGTCGTCGTCGAGGAAAGCGCCAAGGCCGAGATAACAGCGCCGGAGGGCCTGCATCGCCTCGACGAGCGCACCTACGGCGACACGAAACTGGTTATCTTCGAGAGCGCGCGGGCTTGATCGGCGGCGCTGAATCGGGCATAGGGGCGCGCAATGCGTCGACCGCTGGGGTTCTTCCCGGAGCGTCAAATCCTCGGGTGAGCCATGAAAGTCCGCAATTCTCTGAAGTCCCTGCGCAACCGTCACCGCGACAACCGCCTCGTGCGCCGCAAGGGCCGGGTCTATATCATCAACAAGACGCAGAAGCGCTTCAAGGCGCGTCAGGGCTGATTTTGCAAGGCTGGCTTTGACCCTCGCGGCGCGGGGCGCTAGGCTGCCCCGCATGCAGCGGCTCGGTTGGCTCGGCTTGGCGTTTTTCGTCGCTTGCGCGCCGCTCGCGGATGCGCAGCCGCATCCGGCCGCCGCGGCGAAGGCGCCCGCCGCAGACAATCCCGCGCACGATCTCCCCGCGCGCGATCTCGACCGTCTCTACGACCGCCTGGCGCGCACCCGTTTTCCCGACGAGGCCGCCGGCATCATCGCCGAGATCGACCATCTGCGCCGGCAATCGGGCTCCGATGCCGCCGACCTGCTGCTCGGCCGCGCGCTCAAGGCGCGCGCCAGCGCCGACCTGCCGCTGGCGCTCAAATTGTTCGACGCCGTGATCGATTTCGACCCGGATTGGTCGCAAGCCTGGAGCGAGCGCGCCGCCGCGCGCTTCCAGACCGGCGACGCCGCCGGCGCGATGGCCGATATCGCTCAGACGCTGAAGCGCGATCCCCGCGACATCGACGCCCTGTCGGGTCTCGCCGCGATGATGCTCAATTCCGGCGACCCCGACGCCGCCCTCAAGGTCTACGATCGCGCGCTGAAACTCGCGCCCGCTTCTGCGCCGCTGAAGGAGGCCCGCGCCCGCGCCCAGACGGAGGTCTGGAGGCGCTCGCCTTGATCGTGGCGCTGGCGGCCGGCGTGGCGGCGTTGGCGCTGCTCTCGTTGGCTTTTACGCTGTGGCTGCGCCGCGACGTCGAGCGCCGTTTTCCCGTCGTCGGCCAGCGCGTCGATCTCGGCGCCGGTCGGCTGCATGTCGTCGAGACGCCGCCGCAGGCGACCGCGCGCGGCGCGATCGTGCTCATTCACGGCGCCTCGGGAAATTTCGCCGATCTGCATGTCGCGCTCGCCGGGCGCTTGGCCCGCGAAGGTTTCCGCGTCTTCGCCGTCGATCGCCCCGGCCACGGCTGGAGCGACCGGCTCGCCGGCCGCGCCGCCGCCTCGCCCGCCTTGCAAGCGGCTGCCGTCGTGCAGGCGCTGGCGACGTTCGGCGTCGACGAGGCGATCGTCGTCGCCCATTCGCTGGCCGGCGTGCTGGGCCTGGCGATGGCGCTCGAAGCGCCGGCGTTCACGCGCGCGCTGGTGCTCATCGCCCCGGTCAGCCATCCCTGGAAAGGCGGCGTCTCCTGGTATTACACAGCGGCGGCTTTGCCGGGGTTGGGGGCGCTGTTTGCCTGGCTGATCGTGCCGCTGGCGGGGCTGGCGGCGATGCGGCGCGGGTTGGCCGAGGTGTTCGCGCCCAACGCCGTGCCGGCCGATTACATCCGCCGCACGCGGCTGCCGCTGGTGCTGCGGCCGGCGAATTTCCGCGCCAACGCCGAGGATTTCGTCGCCCTGTGCGAGGCGGCGCGGGGGCTCGCGCCCCACTATGGCGAAATCGCCGCGCCGACGGCGATCGTCATGGGGGCTGAGGACAGCCTGGTCAGCGCCGATGTTCATGCGAAGCGTCTTGAGCGCGATATTCCCGGCGCGATATTGCGTATGCTGCCGGGAATCGGCCATTCTCCGCATTTCGCCGCGCCGGAGGCGGTGATCGCCGCCGTTCTGGGGGCGGAGCGGCGCGCCAGCGCGGCGGCGCGGCAGGCGGCGCTGTAGCTATTCAGGGGAGACGAGGCAATGGACGTTTCAAGCGCTTTCGCACGGGTGGTGGCGGGCATCGGGGCGGCGACCATCGTCGTCAGGCGGATGAGCGGGGTTCCCTCGCAACAGGCTTTGGGGCCGCGACCGGAGATTCCTGGCCCCCGGCCGCAGGGCAATCTGCCGACGCTGAAAATGCCGACCGCGCGCGGCTGGGACGCCGGCCGCACGCCGACGCCGGCGCCAGGGTTGAAAGTCAACGCCTTCGCTGCCGGGCTTAAGCATCCGCGCTGGCTCTACGTGCTGCCGAACGGCGACGTGCTGGCGGCCGAGGCGTTGCAGCAGGATCAGCCGGTGAAGTCGATCTTCGATTATGCGATGGTGGCGACGATGCGCCGCGCCGCCGCGCTTGGCGTCAGCCCCAACCGCATCACGCTGTTGCGCGACGCCGACGGCGACGGCGTCGCCGAGACGCGCCACGTCTATATTGACGGCCTCAACCAGCCGTTCGGCATGGCGGTGGTTGGCGACGCCTTCTATGTCGGCAATACCGACGCGCTGGTCGCCTTCCCGTTCGAGCCCGGCGCGACGAAGCTCAAGGGCCTTGGCCGCAAGCTCGCAGCGTTCAAGCCCGGCGGGCATTGGACGCGCAGCCTGCTGGCGAGCCCGGACGCCGCTTCTATTTATGTCGGCGTCGGCTCGCAGACCAATATCGCCGACGACGGCTTCGCCGCCGAGGAGGGCCGCGCGGCGATCCATCGCTACGACATCGCCTCGGGGGCTTGCGAGATTTTCGCCAGCGGCTTGCGCAACCCGGTCGGCCTCGCCTTCGAGCCGACAGGCGGCGGCCTGTGGACCGTCGTCAACGAGCGCGACGGACTCGGCGACGAGACGCCGCCGGATTACCTGACCAGCGTCGCGGAAGGCGGCTTCTACGGCTGGCCTTATTGCTACTGGGACCGCATCGTCGACGAGCGCGTGCCGGCCAATCCGGCGATGGTCGCCAAGGCGTTGCAGCCGGATTTCGCCCTCGGCGGCCATACCGCCTCGCTCGGCCTGTGCTGGATGCCGGCGGACACGCTGCCTGGCTTCGGCGATGGCATGGTCATCGGCCAGCATGGCTCGTGGAACCGCAGCACGCTCTCCGGCTATCGCGTCGTGCACGTGCCGTTCGAGGCCGGCCGGCCGGCCGGGCCGCCGCGCGACATCCTCACCGGCTTCCTGTCGCCCGATGAGGCGTTCTCCTACGGCCGCCCGGTCGGCGTCGGCATCGGGCCGGACAAGGCGCTGCTCGTCGCCGACGACACCGGCGACGTCGTCTGGCGGGTGACGGGCGGCTAGAGCTTTCCTCACCGTCGTGGCCGGGCTTGTCCCGGCCATCCACGCCAAAGTGTAATCGACGGTCTCCGAATACTGACCTCGAAGCGCGACGAGCAGCGCTTTCCGAAAATAAGCGCTTCACGCCAAGTTAACGCACCGGCGTCAAGGCTAGCGCGCCCCTGCGCGAGCCGACCATGAGCCTCACTTCGAGCCCGACCCTGTCGCGCGCCGTCGGCGCGCCGACGGCGCTGAAGCGCATTCTGCGCGAGGCGGCATGGGCGAACCCGACGCGGCTGCGCAACTATCTCATTCTCATCGCCCTTGCCCACGGGCTCGGCCTTGTCGCGCTCGTCTATCTCGCGCGCGGCGGCGTCGATCCCCGCGGCGAGCCGCTGGGTTCGGATTTCGTCAGCTTCTGGACCGCCGGGCGCCTGGCGCTCGCCCACCAGGGGCCGAGCATCTATGCGCCGAGCGCCGATCTCGCCGCCGAACGCGCCTTCTTCGGCCATCCCATCGGCTGGTACGCGTTCTTCTATCCGCCGATGTTCCTGCTCGCCTGCTTGCCGCTTGGCTTGCTGTCCTATATGTCGGCGCTCGCGGCCTGGCTGCTGACGACTTTCGCCGTCTTCGCGGCGGCGCTGCGCGGCCTGTCGAAGCGCTTCGTCAATCCGCTGACGCTCGCCGCCTTCCCCGGCGTGTTCTCGACCATCGGCCACGGGCAGAACGCCTTTCTCACCACCGGCTTGTTCGCCGGCGGCGTCAGCCTGCTGGAAAACCGCCCGCCGCTCGCCGGCGCGTTGTTCGGGCTGTTGTGCTTCAAGCCGCAACTGGCGCTGCTCGCGCCGCTGGCGCTGCTGCTCGCCGGGCGCTGGCGCGCGCTGACGGCGTTTGCCGCGACAGCGGCGGCGCTGGCGGCGGTTTCGGCCTTGGCGTTTGGGCTGCCGACCTGGGCTGCCTTTCTCGCCGAGACGCCGATGGCGCGGGCGACGCTGGAACGCGGCCTCGTCGATCCCGCCAAGATGCAGAGCGTGTTCGCGGCGGTCAAGGTGCTGGGCGGCGGCAACGGGCTCGCCTACGCGGTGCAGATCGCGGCGGCGCTGGCGGCGCTTACGGCGCTCGTCGTGGCGCTGCGGCGCGAGCCCAACGCGCGCCGGCAGTTCGCGCTCGTCGCCACGCTCACCTGTCTGACGACGCCGTTCCTGCTCGATTACGATCTGACGCTGCTCATCGCGCCGATCGCGATCCTGGCCGGGGAGGGCCTCGAAACCGGCTTCCGGCCTTACGAGAAGACCGTCCTCGTCGCCGCGTTTCTGCTGCCGGGCGTTGCCCGCCCGCTGGCGCAATATGCGCATCTGCCGCTAAGCCCGTTGGTCGTCGCGGCGCTGGCGGCGGTGCTGTGGCGGCGCATGGTTTGCCCTCGCGGCGCCGGCGCGCCATAACGCGCCGCCGAACCGGAGCCCCCGCATGGCGCTTTACGCCATCGCCGACAACCCGATCCCGCCCGGCGCCGTCGAGCATGAGTTGACCGCGCTCGACGGCGTGCGTCTGCGCGCGGCGCGCTGGACGCCCGAGAGGCCGCGCGCTACCGTCGTGCTGCTCGGCGGTCGCGCCGAATGCATCGAGAAATATTACGAGACGATCGGCGATCTCATCGCCCGCGGCCTCGCCGTCGCGACCTTGGACTGGCGCGGCCAGGGCGGCTCGGAGCGCCAACTGCGCGATCCCGCCAAAGGCCATGTCGACGACTTCGGCCTTTACGAGCGCGACTTCCTCAGCTTCCACCGCGATGTGCTTGCGCCGCACTGTCCGCGCCCGTGGATCGGCCTCTGCCATTCGATGGGCGGGGCGATCATGCTGCGCATCGCCCACGCCGGGCGCTGCCCGCTCGATCGCCTGGTGCTCACCTCGCCGATGATCGCCCTCTTTGGCCATGCCGAGCCGCGCTATCTGCGCTGGCTGGTCGAGGCGCTCGACGGCGTCGGCCTCGGCGGTCTCTATGCCCCCGGCGGCGGCCGCGGCCCCTATAGCCTCAGCCCCTTCGACGGCAATGTGCTGACCTCCGATCCCGCCCGCTACGCGCGCTTTGGCGCCATGCTGTCGGCCTACCCGGCGCTCGGCCTCGGCGGTCCGACGATCGGCTGGCTGCATGCGGCGCTGCGGCTGATGCGCGCCTTCGCCGAGCCCGATTATCCGCGCGCCATCGCCACGCCGACGCTGGTCATCGCCTCCGGCGCCGACCGCGTCGTCGACACGCCGAGCCTCGAACGTTTCGCCACCCGGCTGCGCGCCGGCCATCTCATCGTCATCGACGGCGCCCGTCACGAGGTCATGTTCGAGCGCGATACGTTCCGGCAACTGTTTTTCAAGGCTTTTGACGCATTCGCGCCGGGGTTGGAGACGGCGCCGCCGGCGTTTACTCCGCCTTTGCGCGCCGCAACGTAATGTCGTCGGGCGCGAAATTCCTATCCTGGTGCCTCCATGCCCGCAGCGGCGACGCCGTCCCGCCCCACGCTGTCCGTCATCGTGCCGACCTATCGCGAAGCCGCCAACGTGCCGCGGCTGTTCGAGCGGCTGGCTGTCGTCCTCGAAGGGCTGCCCTGGGAGATGGTGGTCGTCGACGACGATTCCTCCGACGGCACCTATGACGTCGCCTTCGCCATCGCGCGCCGCGACCCGCGCCTGCGCTGCTTGCGGCGCGTCAACCGGATCGGCCTGGCGGGCGCGGTGATCGAGGGCTGGCTCGCCTCCAGCGCCGATTTCGTCGCCGTCATCGACGGCGATCTCCAGCACGACGAGGCGGTGCTGCCGCAGATGTATGCGGCGCTGGAGCGCGGCGACGGCAATCTCGCCATCGGCTCGCGCATCCCCGATCCGACCAAGCCCGGCGGCTTGTCGCCGGCGCGCCAGAAGCTCAGCGACCTCGGCAAGTGGTTCTTCAGCCTGGTCTCCGGCGTCGACGTCTCCGACCCAATGAGCGGCTTCTTCATGACGCGGCGCGACATCGTCGCCAAGCTCGCGCCGCGGCTGTCGCCGGACGGTTTCAAGATCCTGGTCGATCTCATCCTGTCGTCGCGCCACACGCTGAAGGCGGTCGAAATCCCCTATGTGTTCCGGCCGCGCTCGGCTGGCGAATCGAAACTGTCGCCGCTGGTCGGGCTGGATTTCCTCGGCCTCGTCACTCATCACGCCAGCGGCGGAGCGCTGCCGGTGCGCTTTGTGCTGTTCGCGATGATCGGCGGCGTCGGCCTCGTCGTGCATCTGGCGGTGCTGTGGCTGCTGATCGGCGGCAGCGCGCCGCGCGACTTCACGCTCAGCCAGATCGGCGCCACGGTGGCGGCGATGGCGAGCAATTTCGTCCTCAACAACGAGATCACTTACCGCAACCGCCGCTACCGGGGCGTAAGCAAGATCACCGGCTTCCTCATTTTCTCGGCGCTGTGCGGCATCGGGGCGATCGCCAACGTCAATATCGCCAACTTGCTCTATCATGCCCACCGCAATTGGGGTCCGGGCGGCATGACCTGGGAGATCATCGCCGGCATGGCCGGGGCGATCATCGGCGTGGTGTGGAACTACGCCGCCAGCAACACCTTCGTCTGGCGCAACCGCCGCAAGAGCTAGCGGTTCAAACCTGACGGTTGACGCCCGGCCGCCGGTCGCTTGCAATGCCCGCCTTCGAACCGAGCGGGCCGTGTCTGCGCAATCCGCCCCCCCTCATCCTGAGGAGCCCCGAAGGGGCCTCGAAGGACATCCTGAGGAGCCCCGAAGGGGCCTCGAAGGACGCTCGTTGGCCCGACCTTTTCTGCCATCAACCGCTGCCTCGCACGACCGGCGGCGCAAGCTGGAACGCCCTTCAAGGCTGCGCTTCGCTTCGCGCCTCAGGGCGAGGTCGGTTGATTGCGCGGGGAGTCCACAATCCGCTCCTCCGCAACCGGGCGCCGAGCGTCAGATTGGAACCCCTAGAGCCAGCCCTGGACATCGCGCTCCCACGCGCCCACATGGGGGCGCGATGCTTCAGGACGCCCTCGACTCCTTCAGCGACGTCTTCTCGCCGCCATTTCGCAGCGTGATGGTGAAGTCCGTCGGGCTGACCGTGGCGGTGCTGATCGGCGCCGGCTTCGTGCTCGACCGGCTGGCGCTGCATTTCGTGCATGTCTCGCACGGCTGGATGGCGACGGCGATCTCGCTCGCCATCGGGCTCGGGCTGGTCGCCGGCCTGGCGCTGCTCGCGGCGCCGACGACCTCGCTGGTGGCGAGCTTCTTCTTCGACGAGGTCGCCGCCATCGTCGAGCACGAGGTCGATCCGAACGGGCCGCCGGGGCGCACCGCGCCGCTGTGGCAAGCCTCGATCGCCTCGCTGCGCTTCGCCGCGCTGACGCTGATCGTCATGCTGGCGGCGCTGGTGTTGTTTTTCGTGCCCGGCGTCGGCTTCGCCGCCTGGTTTGGCGCCAACGCCTACTTGTTGGGACGCGAATATTTCGAGCTGGCGGCGATGCGCTTCCGCTCCATCGAGGAGGCCCGCGCCATGCGGCGCTATTTCGCGTTGCCGGTGTTCCTTGCCGGGCTGATCGTCGCCGCCTTCGTCGCCGTGCCGATCCTCAATCTCGCCACGCCGTTGTTTGCCGCCGCGCTGATGGCGCGGCTGCACAAGCGGCTGGAGCGGCGGGCGCTCGCGCCCTCGCCGCTTTAGGGCGCCAGCCGTTCGCCCATCAGCCGATGCAGCAGGTTGATCGCCTTCAGCGGCCGCACCATGACCTTGAAATCGACGATGCGGCCATCCGCGCCCCAGGCGATGATGTCGACGCCGTCGAGTTCGATGCCCTCGATCGTGGTCGTGAACTCCAGCACCGCCGAGCGCTCGGCGCGCCACTCGCCGATATAGGCGAAGTTGTCGTTGTTGAGCACATGAAACGCGGCGCTCAGGTACTTGAGCGTGATCGCATGGCCGCGCTGCGGCGTGTGGACCACTGGCGAGCGGAACACGACGTCCTCGGCGAGCAGGTGCGCGAGGCCCACGACATCCTTGGCCTCGGCGATCTGGCGCCACTTTGCGATCGTATCCATCTCGCCTCCCGATTTGACGCCCCGACCCGGCGCGGTTCATAGCTGAACCAACTTCCCCCAGGAGCCTGTTGATGTCCATGACGCGCCTAGACGCCGATGAAAAGCTCGCTGAGGCCAATGGCCTGACCCTTTGCTATCAGACTTTCGGTTCGCCGACCGACCCGGCGCTGGTGCTCATCATGGGGCTCGGCGCGCAAATGGTGTGGTGGGAGGTCGATCTCTGCCAGCGGTTGGCGGCGCGCGGCTATTGGGTGGTGCGCTTCGACAATCGCGACATCGGCAAGTCCTCCTATATCGCCGCGCCGCCGCCCGATCTGGCGCGCGTCTTCGCCGGGCTGGAGCCGCTGAAGGCGCCCTATACGCTCGACGACATGGCGCGCGATGCGATCGGACTGATGGACGCGCTTGACATCGACAAAGCCCATATCGTCGGCGCCTCGATGGGCGGCATGATCGCGCAACTGGTGGCGATCCACTACCCTGAGCGGGTGCTGACGCTGACCTCGATCATGGCGACCACCGGCGAGCCCGGCCTGCCGCCGCCGAAGCCCGAGGTCTGGGCGGCGATGATCGCCGCGCCGCCACTGACGGTCGAGGCTTACATCGAGGCCAACGTGCGGATGTCCGAACTGTTGCGCGGCTATCGCGACGCAACTGAGGAAGCGGACGCACGCGCCCGCGCGGCGCGGGCCGCGGCGCGCGGCTTGAACCCGGCGGGGGGTGTGCGCCAGATGGCCGCCGTCGGCGCCGCCGGCAGCCGCAAGGAAGCGTTGGCGCAGGTGAAAGCGCCGACGCTGGTGATCCACGGCGCCGACGATCCCCTGGTTTCGGTCGAGGGCGGCAAAGCCACCGCCCGCGCCATTCCCGGCGCCAAGCTCATGCTGCTCGACCGCATGGGCCACACGCTGCCGCGCGCGCTGTGGCCGGCGCTCGTCGAGGCGATCGCCGCGCATGCGCGCTGACAAAATTCACCCGCCCGCGCTCATCCCCCGCGATAACGCAGCGCCTCGGTCAGCAGCGCCAGCGCCGGCGATTGCTGGCGGCGGCTCGGGAAATAGAGGTGGTAGCCCTCGAACGGCTCGCACCAGTCCTCCAGCACGCGCGACAGCGCGCCCTCGGCGAGGTCGGCGGCGGCCTGATCCTCGGTCAGGAAGGCGATCCCGCGCCCCGCCCGCGCCGCCGCCAGCATCGCCCAGCCGCGGTTGAAGGTGAGTTGCCCATCCACCCGCACCCGCAGATTGCGGCCGCCCTTGCTGAACTCCCAGGCGTAGACCGCCCCGGAACCCGCGAGCCGCAAATTGACGCAGGCGTGGCGAGCGAGATCGTGCGGAGTCTCCGGCGCGCCGCGCGCGGCGAGATAGCCCAGCGAGGCGACGGCGGCCATCCTGAGCTTCGGCCCGATGCGCACCGCGATCATGTCCTTGGCCAAGCTCTCGCCAAGCCTGACGCCGGCGTCGAAACGCTCCGCCACGATGTCGGTGAAGGCCGATTCGACAGCGATCTCTATGGAAACCTCGGGATATTCGGCGACGATGCGGTTCGCCGCCGGCCATAGCAGCGTGCGCGCGGCGTGCTCGGAGGAACTGATCCTGAGCGACCCAGACGGCCGGTCGCGCGAGCGCGCCAGCGCATCGAGCCCGCCGGCGATCTCGGCGAAAGCCGGCCGGATCGTCTCGATCAAGCGCTCGCCGGCCTGCGTCAGCGCCACGCTGCGGGTCGTGCGGGCGAGTAGCCTGACGCCGGTGCGCTCTTCAAGCCGCCGGATCGCATGGCTCAGCGCCGACTGCGAAACCCCAAGCTTGCCCGCCGCGCGGGTAAAACCGCCCTCCTCGACGACGGCGATGAGGTTCATCAGGTCGCCCAATTCCTCGCGCCGCATGCTTTGCCCTCATATGAATGGGTTTCATAACCGCATGCGGAATTATCCGTCTACCCGCGCAATGGCGCGCGGCCTAAATCACCACCACACGAAGACGAAGGAGACGGACATGAAAAAGCGCGCTCTCGGCCGCAGCGGCCTCGAAGTGTCGGCGATCGGTCTTGGCTGCATGGGCCTGAGCTTCGGCTACGGCCCGGCGGCGGAGCGCGGCGAGGCGATCCGCCTCATCCGCGCGGCCTACGAGAAAGGCGTCACCTTCTTCGATACGGCCGAGGCCTATGGCCCGTTCCTCAACGAGGAGGTGGTCGGCGAGGCGGTCGCCCCGTTCCGCGACGAGGTGGTGATCGCGACCAAATTCGGCTTTAAGGAGGGCAAGCCCTTGGATGGCGTCGATAGCCGGCCCGAGCACATCCGTGCGGTGGCGGACGCCTCTCTGAAGCGGCTCAAGACCGACCGCATCGACCTGTTCTACCAGCACCGCGTCGATCCCGCCGTGCCGATGGAGGACGTCGCCGGGACGGTCAAGGAGTTGATCGCGGCTGGCAAAGTGCGTCACTTCGGCCTGTCGGAGGCGGGCGTCGGCTCGATCCGGCGCGCCCATGCGGTGCAGAAGGTGACGGCGCTGCAAAGCGAATATTCGCTGTGGTGGCGCGAGCCCGAGGAGGCGATCCTGCCCGTTCTGGAGGAACTCGGCATCGGCTTCGTGCCGTTCAGCCCGCTCGGCAAGGGCTTCCTCACCGGCGCGATCGACGCGACGACGGCTTTCGACAAGACCGACTTCCGCAACCTCGTGCCGCGCTTCTCGCAGGAGAACCGGCGCGCCAACCGCCAACTCGTCGATGTGCTCTCAGGCGTCGCTGCGCGCCTGAAGAAGACCAACGCGCAGGTCGCCATCGCCTGGCTGCTGGCGCAAAAGCCGTGGATCGTCCCGATTCCCGGCACCACCAAGCTGCACCGGCTCGAAGAGAACCTCGGCGCGGCGAGCTTCGAGCTTGGCCCCGCCGATCTCGCCGCGATCGGCGCGGCGCTGGTCGAGGTTAAGGTGCAGGGCGAGCGCTACCCCGCCTCGTTGCAGAGCCGCGTCGATCGCTGAACGCTCAGATCACGTTGCGTTCCAGCAGCGGCCGGCCCTGCGTAATCCGGTCGAAGGCGAAATCCGACAGGTCGAGGGCGCGATAGCCGCCGTGGACGATGAGTTCCGCCAACCCGCGGCCGATCGCCGGCGATTGCTGAACGCCGTGGCCGGAAAAGCCTGCGGCGAGATAGGCGTTGTCGTAGCCGGGCAAGCGGCCAACGATGGCGTTGTGGTCGAAGGTGTTGAGGTCGTAATGCCCCGCCCAGGCGCGCACCAGCTTCAGCGTCTCGAAAGCCGGGATGCGCGACGCCAGCGCCGGCCACAGCGTCTCCTCGAACTGCGGCCAATCGACCTCGAAATCCTGGGTGTCGGGGTCCGGATCGGGCGGCGGGCCGCCGATGACGTAGTGGCGTCCCTCGGGCCGCACATAGACGCCGCTGGCATCGATCAGCAGCGGGAATTTGTCAGCGAGCTTGGCGGCGTCGAACACGAATACGCAGCGCTTGCGCGATTCCACCGGGATCGGAACGCCCATGGCGCGGGCGAGCTTGGCCGCCCCCGACGCGCCCGCCGCGTTGACGAAGGCGCCGCAGGCGATGCGCCGGCCGCTCGCCAGCTTCACAGCCGTCGCGCGCGCGCCCTCGCGCTCGACCTCGACGACCTCGTCCTGGGCGTAGACCGCGCCGAGCGACGCCGCCTTGCGGCGGAACGCCTGCATCAGCGAGTAACTGTCGAACCAGCCCTCGCCCGTCTGCCCGAAGGAGGCGAGCGCCACGCCGTCCATTTCGAGGAACGGAAAGCGCGCTTTCGTCTCATCCGGCGACAGCAGAACGATGTCGGCGCCCTCGGCGATCTGCGCGGCGTGGTTGAGGCGCAGCGTCTGCTCGCCGGCTTGGCTGGCCAGATAGAGATAGCCGTTCTCGGTGATCGGCAGATCCGGCCCCTCGCCGTCGACGGCGAGCGTCTGCTTGGCGGCCTTCAGGAACGCCACCCCGGCGAGGCCGGCGCGAATATTGATGGCGCAAGAGAACTGCTGGCGAATCGAACTTAGCGACAGCGAAGTGGCGGCGCGCGCATAGGTGAAATCCTTCTCCACCACCAGCACGCGGCCGCCAAAGCCGGGGTCGGCCGCGAGGTGATAGGCCAGCGACGACCCCATCGCCGCGCCTCCGGCGACGACGACGTCAAAACTCTCCGACATCAAGCGCTCCCCATTTTGCGAGCGCCGGTTTCGCCCAAAGGCGCCCCTCAGTGCAACTTGAGTCTCGGCCGCACCACCTGATTGGCGTGACCGACGGCGATCAGCGCCACGCCCTTCAGCCAGCCGTGGATGGCCACCAGGTGCATGTTGTAGAGCGAGAGATAGACCAGCCGCGCCAGCCGCCCCTCGATCGCCATGCGGCCGCCGACCAGATTGCCCATCAGGCTGCCGACGGTCGAAAACCGGCTCAGCGACACCAGCGAGCCACGATCTCGGTAGACGAAGGGCGCCAGCGGCTTCTGGTGGATGAGGTTGAGGATGTTGGCCAGCGCCGTCGCCGCCATCTGGTGGGCGGCCTGGGCGCGCGGCGGGACCGGCCTGTCGGCGCCCTCGGGCTTGAAATAGCAGCAGTCGCCGATGGCGAAAATGCGCGGGTCGCGCGTGGTTTGCAGGCTCGGCAACACCACGAGCTGGTTGTTGCGCGTCGCCTCCAGCCCGTCCATTCGTTGCAAAAGCTCCGGCCCGCGCACGCCCGCCGCCCACACCAGCATATCGGCGCGGATCTCCTCGCCGCCGGCCGTGTGCAGCGCGCCCTGCGTCACCTCGGTTACCGCCGTGGCTTCGAGCACGCGCACGCCGAGCGCCTCAAGCTCCTGCTTGGCCGCCTCGGCCAGTTTCTCCGGCAGGGCCGGCAGGATGCGCGGGCCGGCCTCGATCAGCGTCACTCGCAGGCGACGCTCGTCGAACACCTCCAGCCCGTAGTGCTTGAGCGCGGCGGCGGCGTTGTAAAGCTCGGCGGCGAGTTCAACCCCGGTGGCGCCGCCGCCGACGATGGCGACATCGACATAGGCGGGCGCGGCGGCATCGTCGGCAAGCGCGCGCGAGACGCGCAGGCAATGGTTGAGCAGCTTGAGCCGGAAGCGGTCGGCCTGTTCGCGGTCCTCAAGAAACAGGCAATAGCGCGAGACGCCGGGCGTGCCGAAGTCGTTCGACACCGAGCCGACGGCGATGACGAGATAATCGTAGCGGATGCGATGGCGCCCGATCAACTCGGCGCCGTCCTCGTCGAGCAGCGGCGCGACGACGACCTGCTGGGCCTGGCGGTCGATCGCCTCCAGCGCGCCGAAGAAGAAGCGGTAGCCCCAGCGGTTGGCGTGGCGGCCGTAGCCGACCTCGTCCAAATTGGCGTCGAGGGCGCCGGCGGCGACCTCGTGCAGCAGCGGCTTCCAGATATGGGTGCGGTTGCGCTCGACGAGGATGACGTCGAACGCCTGTTGGCCGAGCCGGTCGCCGAGCCGGCGCACCAACTCGAGCCCACCGGCGCCGCCGCCGACGACTACGATCTGGGTTTTCACGTCGCTCCTCACCGCCACGGGACGGTGAATGGATGCGTGCTCGACAGGCCGCCGTCAACCGCGAACGCCTGTCCGTTGACATAGGACGCCTCGTCGCTGGCCAGGAACAGCGCCATCGCGGCGATCTCCTCGGGCGCCCCGGCGCGCTTCAGCGGATTGAGTTGGCCGATCTTGGCTTGCGAACCCTTGGCGCGCGCGTGCTCGAACATCGGCCTGGTCATGCCGGTCTCGATCAGGCCGGGGCAGATCGCATTGACGCGCACGCCGGTTCCGGAGAGCGCGTTCGCCGCCGTCTGGGCGAGGCTGATGACGCCAGCCTTGCTCGCCGCATAGGGGCTGCCGCCGGCGCTGGCGCGCAGCCCGGCGACGGAGGCCGTCAGCACGATCGCGCCGCGCCCGCGCGCCGCCATCGCCGGCGCGGCGTGCTTGATCGCCAGGAACGGGCCGACGAGATTGATGCGCAGCACCTCGCTCCACAGTTCCACCGTCTGCTCCAGCAACGGCGTCATGCCGCCGCTGACGCCGGCATTGGCGTAAACGATGTCGAGGCCACCGAAGGTCTGCTGCGCGAGTTCGACATAGCGGGCGACTTCCGCCTCGATGGCGATGTCGGCGGGATGGGCGAGCGCCGTGCCGCCGAGGTCGCCGATCGCCTGCGCCGTGAGCGCGAGGCCGGCGGCGTCGCGGTCGACCGCCACCACTTTCGCGCCTTCGGCCGCGAATGCCAGCGCGCTGGCGCGCCCGATGCCGCTCGCCGCGCCCGTAATCACCGCGACCTTGCCCGTTAATCTCATGTTCGCAACTCCTTGGATTGCCCATACTGTGGCGGATAAACGGGGCGACGGCGAGGCTGTGACCTTTCGTCGCGCCGCAATGAGGCGCCAGCGGGACAGAAAATCCCCCGACTTGCGCGGGATCAAGCGCCGCCGCGCAAAACCAGCCATCCCCGCCACGGTTTCGCCGGTAAAGAGTCTGGCGACGACAAATCGTCAAGGGGCTCGCGTTGTTCGCAGCTTTGGGACTATAGGGTTCATCGGCCAAAAACGTGGGGCGCCGCTGGCGGCTCGGGGCAAGGACAGGCTGGAATGGATTATCAGTCGCGATTCGAGGCGGCGATCGCCGAGCTGAAGCGTGAGGACCGCTACCGCATTTTCGCCAATATCGAGCGCGACGCCACCCGTTTTCCGGTCGCCCTCTGGCGTCCGGCCGGACAAGAGCACGCCCCCCTCGACGTGACGATCTGGTGCTCCAACGACTATCTCGGCATGGGCGGCCACCCGGCGGTGATCGAGGCCAGCGTGCGCGCCGCGCGCGCTCACGGCGCTGGCGCCGGCGGCACCCGCAACATCTCCGGCACCCACCGCCCGATCGTCGAGCTGGAGCGCGAACTGGCCGACCTGCACGGCAAACAGGCGGCGCTAGTCTTCACCTCCGGCTGGATCTCCAATCTCGCCGGCATCTCGACCATCGCCAGCCTGCTGCCGAATTGCCTCATCCTGTCGGACGCGCTTAACCACAATTCGATGATCGAGGGCGTCAGGCGCGCCGGCTGCGAGCGCAAGGTGTTCCGCCACAACGACGTCGCCCATCTCGAAGAGTTGCTCGCCGCCGAGCCCCGCGAGCGCGCCAAGCTGGTCGTGTTCGAGAGCCTGTATTCGATGGACGGCGACATCGCTCCGATCGCCGGGATCATCGCGCTCGCCAAGCGTTACGGCGCCATGACCTATATCGACGAGGTTCACGCCGTCGGCATGTACGGCGCGCGCGGCGGCGGCGTCGCCGAGCGCGAGGGGCTGATGGGCGAGATCGACGTCATCGAGGGCACCCTGGCGAAGGGTTTCGGCTCGATGGGCGGCTATATCGCGGCGAGCGCGGCGCTGATCGACGCGCTGCGCTCCTACGCGCCGCAATTCATCTTCACCACCACCTTGCCGCCGAGCGTCGCGGCGAGCGCGACGGCGGCGGTGCGCCACCTGAAGACGTCGGGCGTCGAGCGCCAGCGCCATCAGGCCAACGCCCAACTCGTCAAGCACGCCTTGCAGGCGGCCGGCCTGCCGGTGCTGGAGAACCCCTCGCATATCGTGCCGGTGATGGTGCGCGACGCCGCCAAGTGCCGGCGCGCCAGCGAGTTGCTGCTTGAACGCCACGCCATCTACATCCAGCCGATCAATTATCCGACGGTGGCGCGCGGGACCGAGCGGCTGCGCATCACCCCGACGCCGCGCCACAGCGAGCGCCAGGTGGCGGAGTTGGTCGAAGCGCTGGTCGATGTCTGGGCGACGCTGGGTCTGCCGTTCGAGGCGCCGAAGGTCGTGCCGCTGCGGCGCCCCTCGGTCGAGGCCTATTGCGCTTATCCCGAGATGAAGAAGGCGGCGGAGTAAGCCGCCGGCGCTGTCGAGGCCGGGCGGGTTTGCGCGAATGAGGGCCGCCAATGGCGCCGCTAATCGCAACGCTGATCGCCTGGGCGGCCTGGGTGCTATCGTGGATCGTTGCGGCGTTGTGGGCCGATCGCGCCGAGCGCCGGCCGGCGCGCAGCGAGGAATGGGTCTATCGAATCATAACCTTCGCCGGCGCGCTGCTGCTTGTGTTTGGCCGGCAGCGGCGGCATGGCGCGCCCGACCGGCTGTGGTCAGTCGGGCCAACAGGCGGCTGGGCGCTGTTTGCCATCATCCTCGTCGGCTTCGCCTTCGCATGGTGGGCGCGGATTTACCTTGGCCGCCTGTGGTCAAGCTCGGTGACGCGCAAGGCCGGGCATCGCGTCGTCGATAGCGGCCCCTACGCCATTGTGCGCCATCCCATCTACACCGGGCTCATCCTCTCCATCGCCGCCACCGCCGCCGAACAAGGCACGGCCCGCGCGGTCGCCGGCTTGCTGGCGTTCATCGTCGGCTTCTGGATCAAGGCGCGCCTGGAGGAACGCTTCCTCAGCGCCGAACTCGGCTCCGGCGACTATGAAGCTTATCGGCGCCGCGTGCCGATGCTGATTCCTTTCGGACCGCGCCGCTGAGGCGGGCTTGAAACCCCGTATTATTGCCGCTAAATCCTGCGATTGAGACCAAATTCATCTCGCTCGAGAACCCCCCGGTGGACGATCCCGATTTTCTGCGGCTGGGGCGGGGCGTTTCGCACCTTTCTTTTGACGACATCGTGCGCAATCCGCGCATGGCGGAAGCGCGGAAGTTTTACCTGTCGCGATTCCTTGCGCTCTACGACCGGGACCCGTTCATGGCCCGGCTTCTCATCGAGGCCAGACGCTTCCTCGTCTATCACACCGCAGTCATTCTCGGCCTGGCGCAGAACCCGGATCGCCGCGAAACCTGGCTAACGGTCGGCCGACTCAAAAAGGCCGTGGGGCTGTTCTGGGACGCGAGCGACCGCCATCTCGACGAACTCATCGCCCGTCTCTGCGCCGTCGAATTCCTGCGATCGGAGGAGGCCGCGCAAGACCGCCGGGTGCGCATTCTGCGGCCGACTGAGAAGATGCTGGCGCATGACCGCGCGTGGCTGGCGGCGCATTACGCGCCGCTGACGGTGGTAAGCCGCTTCGACGACTATCACCCCGTGATGCGCCAGGACGCCGCTTACCAATCGACGAACCGCAGGATCGCGGTCGACTTCATGCCGTTCTCGGGCAAGCTGCTGGCGGTGGCGCCGGAACTGCTGCTTTTTTTCAAGCACGCCGGCGGCCATGTGGTCTCGGCCGCGCTGCTGCACAGCGCGATGACGGAGCCCAACGAAGGCGCGCCGATTCTCTATGCGGAAGTCAGCGAGCGCTTCGGCGTCTCGCGCACGCACGTGCGCTCCCTCCTGGACGCGGCGCAGGCCGCGGGGCTCGTGCGCCTGGAGGGGCGCGGCGGCAATCGGGTGCAAATCCTGCCGCGGCTGTGGGAGAGCTACGATCGCGGCTTGGCGGCGGGCATGTTCAGCCACGAGATGGTCCATGCGCTGGCCGTCGGTCGTCCGTCCGCCGCGACGGCTAGAGAGGCCGGCGCTCGCGCGTGATTTGCGAGGCGGTTTGGCTTCCAAAGAGACAATTTTTTTAAATACGCCTCTTTGCGCAACATTGTGCAAAACATCGGGAAACTTCAAGACTAGAGCAGTATTCGAACAGATTGAATCAGAGGGCTCAACTCGATCGGCAACCGCTCTAGAACCATCAGACATACATTCATTAAAGCGCTCTTGCGTGAATCTCGATCACTTCACCTGCAAAAGCAGACATCGTCCCCTGACACCTTCATCCACCGTCCATGATAATGAGATCCTATCGACATACAAACCTGCGGGCACAGGTCGGCGGCAACGCCTTCGTCGAGATGCGCGTGCGCGTATGCCACACGTTCACGCGGCTGAAGTTTTCCAGTCCCAGGGTCTACTTCCTCAGCGTGCAGGGCGAGCGAACCAACGACGAGGGCCGCGAGAGCCAATGCATTCAATCCTAACATGTCTCACTCTCCCGATGCCGCCAATTGGCCAGACACGCTAGGGTTCAGAATCATAAACAGTCGCACACGACCGCGGCGATGCAGAGAAATGGCGCTGGAGTCCTAGCCCTTGTCGGCGTGGAGAATGTCGCAGTCGGGGAGTTGTCGAGCAACTGAGCGCCCGCTTTGCAACATGCCAACCCTTTCATGGGTCTGGACCCTACATTCGTCGGTTGCACAACACGGTGCATACGGTTCCGCGATATCCGTTACAATCATCCACCGTGACCCCGTAGCACTTTCGAAACCCGGGCGTCCCCGGCGGACAGGTTTGATGCTTTTGGCGAACGCAGGCTTGCGCGCTCGCGGCGCAGGCGGAGATGCATTTCGCATCGGAGGCCGCCGCCGCGTTTGCGGTTGCGAACAAGCAGGCCAAGACGGATGCGAAAACAACCGCATAATATCTCATGATCGTCTTTCGTGAGCCGCACGGTCCCCGAGATCATCTGGTTGAAGGCGCCGCGGCGCTAGCCGCCGCGGCGGCGCCTGCGCATCGCGTAAAACCCGGCGCCGAACAGCAAGCCGAGGACAACAGCCACGCCGACGCTTTTGGCGCCAACTCCGAACAACAAGCCTATGGCGATGCCGACGCCAATGGATTGTTTGGTCAAAGCATCCATTTTGGCTTTTCCCCATTTGCGGAGCGACGCATCAACCCGCCGTCAACGGCAGGTCATTCGCACTTCTTTCATGCCGAGGATGCAATCGGCGGCGGCGGCGTCGCCTTCGTCGAACGGCTGCCGGCTGAAGCAATAAATTGCGCCTCTATGCAGGCCGTAAACCGTCCTCGACGCCCCAGCGGGAACGACGAGGTCTCTGGCGCCGCCGCCTCGATGATCGGAAATCCTGTAGTAGCAGCGCGGACTCTCGCCGAATTTGCACGTGAATCTGGCGGAACAGGCACGCCCGCCGCCGTCATTCCGGCCGGCTCCGTACCCGTCGCTCTGCCCATGGGAGCCGCCGCAGAAGCGAAAACCGCAATCCTTGAAATCGCGTCCGCGCGCGTTGAGATCCGGCTCCTGCGCCGGTACGTGGCAGTAAGAACAGGTCTGCCCCGTCATTCGCGCCATCGCTGGGTTGGCGTCGACCTGCTGCGGCATCAGGAAAACGCCGGCGAGCGCCAACGTCGCCCACAGCTCGTCAGGCGTTTTGATTGCGATCCTACGGAGCCGCCGGCCGGCCATATTCCCCCCTTTAATTGTTGATGGCGCTTGGCTTCGAATCCACACGAGGCGAAATCGGACGCCCAAAGCCCGAGCCTGCGAAGTCTTCATTCCGCAAAGATTCAGGTGATGTTTATTCGCCCAGGCAGTGTTCGAGCGCTTCGCCGCATTTCGTCACGCAGCGGTCCCAACCGCGCTGGCCTTCGGCCGGGCATCTGGCGCGGCACGCCGCCAGGGTCGCACGGCACTGATCGTTGCGCGCGTCCGCCACTCTGATTGACGCCGGCGGCGCACAGGTTTTGACGCACGCTGGTCTCTCGCCTGCGTAAGCGCCGGCCGTCAGCAGGCCTAGCCCCGGGACTACAAACGCCGCCGCGATCGCCAGCAGAAAAATAGCTTTCATCTTGCCTCCCCAATGGCAAAGCGAAGAAGAATTATCGGTTCTTCAGTGCAAACATTATTGGCCAACCCCAGATGACACGGCCGCTCCATGATATCCCAGCGCTTGGCGAAGTTAATGCAAAAGTTTGCGTATATTTTTGCTTGAAAGGCGATTCGGCGAACAGACGGGAACGTAACCGACAATCCGGCCTCTTGGACTTCAGGCGGAGAGACGCAGGCGCAAGCGATGTCTGCTTGGAATCGAACTCGGATATGCCGTCGATCCCGCTGGCGCCGGCGACGCCCGCCATCGGCCGCCGCCCCCAGGGACAGAAAACAACGCCCAACCCGCTGAAACCGCCGGACCCCGGCCTGTCCTGCCGCCAGCCGCGCGGCTCGCCGATCCCTGCCCCTTGCGCCGTCCTCCGTTTCACGAAAAACAGGCGGGCGAACCCAGGACCGCCCAGCATGACCAAGCCTTTCCTTGCCGCGCTCGCCGGCGAGCGCCAGCAGCGGCCGCCGACCTGGCTGATGCGGCAGGCCGGGCGCTATCTGCCGGAATACCGGGAGCTGCGCGCGCGCGCCGCCACCTTCCTCGATTTCTGCTACACGCCGAAACTCGCCGTCGAGGCGACCTTGCAGCCGATCCGGCGCTTCGGCTTCGACGCGGCGATCCTGTTTTGCGACATCCTCGTGCTGCCCGACGCGCTCGGCCAGAGCGTCAGCTTCGAGACTGGCGAGGGACCGCGGCTCGATCCGATCGGCGGCCGCGAGGATTTCGACAAGCTGCGCGAGACGCCGGATTGGCGCCGCCTCGCGCCGGTGTTCGAGGCGATGGCGGGCGTCAAGGCGGCGCTGCCGGCCGAGACCGCGCTCATCGGCTTCTGCGGCGCGCCGTGGACAGTGGCGAGCTACATGATCGCCGGGCGCGGCACGCCGGAGCAGGCGCCGGCGCGGCTGCTGGCCTATCGCCAGCCGGAACTGTTCGCGGCGCTGATCGACCGTCTCGCCGACGCCTCCGCCGATTATCTTAGCCTTCAGGTCGAGGCCGGGGCGGAGGCGGTGCAGGTGTTCGATTCGTGGTCGGGCGTGCTTCCGGGGCCTGAGTTCGAGCGCTGGTGCGTGGCGCCGCTGAAGCGCCTCGTCGCCCGGCTGAAGGCGCGCCATGCTCACATTCCCGTCATCGCCTTCCCGCGCGGCGCGGCCACTCATCTCGGCCGCTTCGCCGAGGTCGAAGGGCTGGCGGCGCTCGGGCTCGACACGGCGACCGACCCCAAAGTCGCAGCGACGCTGCTGCCGCCGCGCCTCGCCTTGCAAGGCAATCTCGACCCGCTGGCGCTCATCGTCGGCGGCGGCGCGCTCGATGCGGCCGTCGACGCGACGCTCGCCGCCTTCGCCCCGCGCGCCCACATCTTCAACCTCGGCCACGGCATCCTGCCGGAAACGCCGATCGCCCATGTCGAGCGCATGCTGGCGCGGCTTCGCGGCGGCCCCTAGCCGTGGGCGCGGCGGCCTCTTATGTCGTGCCCGACATGAGAAGGAGGCGACAATGGTCGGCGTGCAAAAATCCGGCGTGTTCGAGATCGGCGGGACGTTGCCCGTGCATCGCCTCGGCTTCGGGGCGATGCGCATCACCGGGCGCGGCATCTGGGGCGAACCCGCCGATCGCGCCGAGGCGCTGCGGGTGCTGCGCCGGTTGCCGGAAATCGGCGTCGATTTCATCGACACCGCCGATTCCTATGGACCCAATGTCTCGGAGAGGCTGATCCGCGAGGCGCTTGCGCCGTATCCGGGCCTCGTCGTCGCCACCAAGGCCGGCCTCACCCGCTCCGGCCCCGACAAATGGACGCCGCGCGGCGATCCCGAATATCTCATCAAGCAGGCGCATGCGAGCCGCGAGCGGCTCGGCGTCGAGATCATCGACCTCTGGCAGTTGCACCGCATCGATAGCCGCACGCCGCGCGACGAGCAGTTCGCCGCCATCAAATCGCTGCTCGACGCCAAGGTTATCCGCCATGCCGGCTTGAGCGAAGTGTCGGTGGCGGAGATCGAGGCCGCCGCGAAAGTGTTCCCCGTCGCCACCGTGCAGAACAGGTACAACCTCGGCGACCGCGCCAGCGAAGCCGCGCTCGATTATTGCGAGCGCAACGGCATCGGCTTCAT
>DATNDU010000017.1:0-17887 GCA_035606915.1 Roseiarcus sp.
GGCAAATCCAACGAGCACATCGAATTCCCCGGCACGCTGACCTTTTCGCACGAGACGCTGATCCGCGCCTGGACCGAAATCGGCGACAGCGTGGCGCGCGCCGGCGTCCGCAAGCTGGTGTTCATCAATTCGCACGGCGGCAATGTGCCGGTGATCGACATCGTCGCGCGCGAACTCCGGATCAAGCACCGCATGCTTGCCGTCCACGCCGCCTGGAGCCGCTTCGGCACGCCCGAGGGCATGTTCTCGGCGCAGGAGCGCGCCCACGGCATCCACGGCGGCGAGGTCGAGACCTCGCTGATGCTGGCCTTCCGGCCGCAGACGGTGCGCATGGAGCGGGCGGAGAATTTCGCCAGCGCCGCCATCGGCATCGAGAAGGAAATGCAGCGGCTGCGCGTCACGCAGCCGATCGGCTTCGGCTGGGTGGCGAGCGACCTGACCGCTGCCGGCGTCGCCGGCGACGCCTCGAAGGCGAGCGTCGAAAAGGGCGAGGCCTGCGCCGACCACGCCGCCGCCGCCTTTATTGAGCTGTTGCGCGACGTGCTCGCCTTCGACGTCGAGCGCCTGAAGCGCGGCCCGCTGGCTGGCGGCGCGTGAGGCGCGGTCTTCTGACCCAATGAGCGAGGGCCCGGATTTCGCCCACGAGCGCGCGCTGTTGGCGCGCGGGGCGCGGTTCGTGGCGGGGGTCGACGAGGTCGGCCGCGGGCCGCTGGCGGGGCCGGTCGGCGTCGCGGCGGTGATTCTGGCGCCCAACGCGCTGCTGAATGGCGTCGACGATTCGAAAAAACTCACCAAGGCGCAGCGCGAGGCACTGTTCCCGCTCATCCTCGAAAACGCCATCGCGGTGGCGATCGCTTTCGCCAGCGCCGAGGAGATCGACCTTTACAATATCCGCGGCGCCACCCTGCGCGCCATGGCGCGCGCTGTCGCCGGTCTCTCGCAACGCCCCGATTTCGCGCTCATCGACGGCCGCGATGTGCCCGCCGGGCTGGCCTGTCCGGCCCAGGCGCTGGTGAGCGGCGACGCACGTTCGCTGTCGATCGCGGCGGCCTCGATTGTCGCCAAAGTGGCGCGCGACCGGCTGATGGCGCGGCTCGACGCGCATTTTCCCGCCTATGGCTTTTCGGTCAACGCCGGCTATCCGACGCCCGCCCACCGCCGCGCCCTGGTGCGCTTGGGGCCGACGGCGCTGCACCGCAGAAGTTTCAAATCAACGACTTGCGCGGACTCTTAACGCCTCGTTATAGCTTATTGAAATTTCGTAAAGAATTGCAGAGCGCTTGGCGTCCGAAAACGGGACGTTCGCGCGCCCCCATGGCTAACTTCGCCTTTACCTTACGCAGCCATAACCAAGAGGTCGACGACGAGGCCGCCGCCGACATCGTACCGTAGCCTAATCGTGTGAGCGTGGATGCGTGCTTCTCGTGTCGGTGTGTCTGGCCGCCCCGCCCAGCTTCAGGTGCTTCGTACTGGGAACGCCGCGGTCAGACCCCCCGCCACGATAAGCTCCCCGCCCAGGGACGCCATCCTGGTCGGCGATTGCGTCGAGGAGATGAACAAACTCTCCGAGGCTTGCGTCGATCTGATCTTCGCCGACCCGCCCTACAATCTGCAACTGGAGGGCAGCCTGTCGCGCCCCGACCAGAGCCGCGTCGACGCCGTCGACGACGATTGGGACAAGTTCGCCGATTTCGCCGCCTATGACGCCTTCACCCGCCGCTGGCTCACCGCCGCCCGCCGCGTCATGAAGCGCGACGCGACGCTGGTGGTGATCGGCTCCTATCACAACATTTTCCGCGTCGGCGCCATCCTCCAGGACCTCGGCTTCTGGATTCTCAACGACATCGTCTGGCGCAAGGCCAACCCGATGCCGAATTTCCGTGGCCGCCGCTTCACCAACGCCCATGAGACGATGATCTGGGCGGCGCGCTCGGCCGACGTCAAGAGCTACACCTTCAATTACGAGGCGCTGAAGGCCGGCAACGAGGATTGCCAGGCCCGCTCCGATTGGTTCCTGCCGATCTGCACCGGCGCGGAGCGATTGAAAGACGCCAACGGCCGCAAAACCCACCCGACGCAGAAGCCCGAGGCGCTGTTGGCGCGCGTGCTGCTCTCGGCCTCCAACGCCGGCGATCTCGTGCTCGACCCGTTCTTCGGCTCCGGCACCACCGGCGCGGTGGCGCGCCGGCTCGGCCGCCATTATCTCGGCCTGGAGCGCGACGAGGGCTACGCGGCGGCGGCGCGGGCGCGAATCGCGGCGGTCGAGCCGCTTTCGGCCGAGGCGCTGGCGCCGATGCCGACCAAGCGCTCGGAGCCGCGCGTCGCCTTCGCCAGCCTCATCGAGGCCGGCCTCATCGCCCCCGGCGAGACGCTCAGCGACGCCGGCGGGCGCGTGCGCGCCCTGGTGCGCGCCGACGGCACGCTGAAGATCGGCCCGGCGGTCGGCTCCATCCACAAGATCGGCGCGCTCGCGCAGGGCCTGCCGGCCTGCAACGGCTGGACCTATTGGCGCGCCGAGCGCGCCGGGCAAGCCGTGCTCATCGACGACCTGCGCGCCAGCGTCCGCGCGCAGATGCGCGAGGCGGCGGAATAGCGTCCCGCTGCCGCTTGCCGCTTCCCTCTCCCCGTTCTTCACGGAGAGAGGGTGAGGGGCATCGCCGCAATCTGCCGCTTCGCAAAAATACGCTACCCCTCGCGGGCTTTGCCGAGGCTGCCGGCCGCCACCGCGACGATGATGATCGAGCCGGTGATGATGTCGCGCACGTAGGAATCGACGTCCAACTGCGTCAGGCCGTTGCCGAGCACGCCGAGCAGCAGCACGCCGATGAGCGTGAACGGCGCCCGCGGCTCGCCATTCTCGCTCATCGTCATGCCTAAGAACACGGCGGCGATGGCGTCGAGCATGAGCCCCGCGCCTTGCGTCGGATTGGCCGAGGCGACGCGGCTCGCCAGCATCAGCCCCGCCGCCGCCGCGCCGAGCCCCGACAGCCCGAAGGCCAGCAGCTTCAGCGGCTTGATGCGAACGCCGGCCAGCCGCGCCGCTTCCGCATTGCCGCCGATGGCGTAAAGCCGGCGGCCGAGCACCGTCTGCTCCAGGAACAGCCAGACGAGAAACAGCACCGCGGCGGCGACCAGCGTCAGATGCGGGATGGTCACGCCGCCGACGCTCACCCCGCCGCGCGCAAAACCGCCGAAGGCGGCCGGAATCGCCGCGCCGAAGATCGTCTTGCCGTCCGAAAGGCGGAAGGCGAGGCCGCTGAACACGGTCAGCGCGCCAAGCGTGGCGATGAACGGCATGATGCCGACATAGGCGACGAGAAAACCGTTGACGAGCCCGGCCGCGAGCCCGACGGCGAGCGCCAGTGGCACAGCGACCAGCGGCGGCGCGCCGGCGACGAAGGCGATCGCCGCCACGATTCCGGCCAGGCTGGCGATCGAGCCGACGCTGAGGTCGAAATCGCCCATCGCCATCACCACCGTCATCGTCGCCGAGACGACGGCCAGCATGCTCATCTGCTGCGAGATGTTGATGAGGTTGCGCGAGGTGAAGAACGTGCCCGGCAGTTCGAAGCCGAAGAAGGCGATGAGCAGCAGGAAGCCGAGCGGCGTGCCGAAACGGCTGAGGAAACGCGCCATCAGCTTTCGCCGTAGCAGAGCGCCAGCAGCGTCTGCGGAGTCAAATCCGCCGCCGACGCGCTTGCCGCCAGGCGGCCGTCGCGCATGACGAGAATGCGCGAGCAAATATGCAGCAACTCCTCCTGGTCGCTGGAGGCGACGAGCACGCCGGCGCCGGCGCGCGCGAGTTCACGCAATAGCGCGTAAATGTCGAACTTGGCCCCGACGTCGACGCCGCGCGTCGGCTCGTCGAGCAGCAGCACGCGCAACGGGCCGGCGATGGCGCGCGCGAACATCGCCTTTTGCTGGTTGCCGCCGGACAGCGTGCGCACCTTCTGCCGCGGCCCGCGCGCCTTCAGCCGCACCCGCTGGCCGGCCTCCACGGCGACGCCAAGCTCGCGGCGGCGGTCGAGGAAAAAGCGCCAGCGGTTGAGGCGCGAAAGATGCGGCAGCGCGATGTTGCGCGCCACGTCCTGCATCAGCAGCAGCCCCTGCGCGCGCCGTTCGCGCGGGCACAGCGCGACGCCCTGCGCCCAGGCGTCGGCGGGGCTGCGGATCGCCGCCGGCTTGCCGTCGAGCCGCAGGCGGCCCGCGCCATTGACCAGCGCCCGCGTCAGCCGCTCGGCGCCGGCGCCGGCGAGGCCGGCGACGCCGAGGATTTCGCCGCACCCGAGCGTGAAGGCGACGTCGTCGAGGCCTTCGCCCGAAAGCGCCTCGACCGTCAGCGCCGCCGCCGCGCCGCTCGCCTCGGCCGGCCCGCCGGCGCTGTCGATCGCGCGCCCGCCGGTCATCGCCGCAATCAGCGCCGCTTTGGTCGCGGTTTCAGCGTCGAGCGTCGCTGCGGTTTGTCCGTCGCGCAGCACGGTGATGCGGTCGGCGAGCGTCAGCACTTCGTCGAGCCGGTGCGAGACATAGAGCACGCCGCAGCCGCGCGCCCGCAACGCCGCGACGATGCGGAACAGCCGCTGCGATTCCTGCGCCGTCAGCGCCGCCGTCGGCTCGTCCATGACGAAGACGCGCGCCGGCTCGCCGCCCTCGTCGATAAAGGCCGAGGCGATCTTGACCAGCATGCGGTCGCCGACCGGCAGTCGCGACAGGATCGTCTGCGGCGCGATATGCTCGACGCCGAGCCTTGCCAGCGCCGCGCCGGCGCGCGCGTGCAAAGCCCGCCAATCGACGAGGCCGAAGCGGCGCGGATAGGGCCGGCCAAGCCAGAGGTTCTCGGCGACGCTGAGGCCGGCGACGATGTTGAGTTCCTGATGAATGAAACGCAGGCCGAGCCGATGCGCTTCCGCCGGGCTGCGCGGCGCGATCGGCTGGCCGGCCAAGCGGATTTCGCCGCCGTCCGCCGCCACCGCGCCAGCGAGGATCTTGATGAGCGTCGATTTGCCGGCGCCGTTCTCGCCCATCAGCGCCAGCGTCTGCCCGGCGCTCAGCGTCAGCGATGCGCCGCGCAGCGCCACCGCGCCGCCATAAGCCTTGGCGAGGCCGCGAATCGAAAGCAGTTCCACCTTTACGGCTTGACGTTCTCTTGCGTGATGAGTGTCGTCGGCACGTAGATCACGCCCTGCTTGATCTTCTCGCCGGCGAGATAGCGTTTCACGGTGTCGGCGACGGTGCGGCCGATGCCCTTGAAGTCCTGCGACATCGAGGCTTCGAAGTCGCCGCCCTTGGCGATCGCCGCGCGCGCCTGCGGATTGGCGTCCATGCCGGTGATGACGATGCCCTCGTTCTGTCGCCCCGCCGCTTCGATCGCCTGCAACGCGCCGAGCGCCGGCTGGTCCCAGGCCGCCCAGACGGCCGCTATCGCGCCCTTCTGCGGATGGGCGGCGAGGATCGCCTCCATCTTGGCGCGCGAATCGGCGATGCCGCCGTCCTGCACGTCGGGCGTCACGCGGGCGACGATCTTGATGTCGGGATTGTTCTTGAAGATCGCGTCGGCCACCACGCCGCGCACCTCGACCGGCGGGAAGGCGTCGAACACGAACTCCACCACGCCGCCTTTGTTGTGGATGCGGTTGACGACGTAACTGGCCGTCACCGCCGCCATCTCGTAGCCGTTCGAGGTGACGTTTGTCACCAGCAGCGGGCTGGAGCCGGCATCCATGCCGAACACCGGCACGCCGGCCTGCTTGGCGGTCTCCAGCCCCGCCGTCACCTGCGCCGGGTTGGCGTTGAGCACGATGGCGTCGACCTTGTCGTTGACGGCGTCCTCGATGCGGCTGATGACGCCGGCGATGTCGCCCTTGGTGTCGATGACATTCACCGTCCAGCCGTTCTGCTTGGCGACCTGCTGGAACGCCTCGACATAATATTGCGTGCCGGGCTGCGCCAGATAGGGGGTGACGATGGTGACTTTGGCGGCGAAGGCGGAGGTCGTCGACAGAGCGACGAGGAGCGTGGCGAGAGCGTAGGACAGACGCATGAAAGTTTCCCCTCGGCCGGCGCCGGCCGCGGCCCCTTCGTAACACCGGCGCTTGCCCGGCTTCAACGGCATTTGCGCCTTGGCGCAACCCTGCCGGCGATGCGATAGGGAGGGTAATGCCGGCCCTGCTCGTCGTCTATTTCCCGCTCGCCGATCCCGTTGTCGGCCTCGACCTGCTCGCCCTCTACGCCGAGGCCGGCGTCGACGTGGTCGAATGCGGCTGGCCGGCGCGCGCCCCCTATCTCGACGGGCCGGACGTGCGCGCCGCGATGGCGCGCGCCGGCGATCCCGCCGCCGCCTGGCGCGCCGTTCGCCAGCGGCTGGCGGCCAGCGCCGGGCCGCAGCCGCTGCTGATGACCTACGCCGAGCCTGGCCATCCGGGCCTGGCGGACGCAAGTTTCTTTGCCGGCGCCTACGGTCTCATCGCCGTCGCCCCGGCCGGCAATGCGACGCGGACGGCGCTTGAGGCGCGGGCGCGCACGGCGGCCGGCCGGGTTTGCGCCTTCCTGCCGCTGCCGCTCAGCGAGCCCGACGTCGAGGCCGCGCGGCGCGCCAGCGGCTATGTCATGTTGCAGGCAGCAGCCGGCCTCACCGGCCCGCGCACCGCGCTCGATCCCGCTAACGCCGCGCGCATCGCCAACCTGCGCGCACGCGGCGTCGCCGCCCCGATTCTGCTTGGCTTTGGCGTCTCGACGGGCGAACAGGCGCGCGCGGCGCTGGCGCTGGGCGCGGACGGGGTGGTGGTCGGCAGCGCCGCCTTGCGCGCGGCGCTGCGCGGGCGCGCGGCGCTCGCGGCGCTGCTCAACAATCTGCGCCGGGGGCTCGATGGCTGATCTGTTTCTGGGGCTGGATATCGGCACCACGACGATCAAGGGCGTCGCCTTCGACGCCGAGGGCCGCCTCGTCGCCCACGCCGCGCGGCCCTATCCGACCGCACGTCCGGCGCCGGGAATCGCCGAGCAGGACCCGCGCCATTGGACGGAAGGGGTGGCCGCCGTGCTCGACGCGCTGGTCGCGGAAGGGCGCGCCGAGCGCGTCGCCGGCGTCGGGCTGTGCAGCCAGGTCAATACCGATGTATTCGTCGACGGCGACGGCCGCGCGCTCGGCCCCGCCATCGGCTGGCAGGACAACCGCGCCGCTGCCGACGCCGCCGCACTCGACGCCGGCGTCTCGCCCGAGGAGCGCCTGGCCTGGTGGGGGGCGCCGCTACCGATCGGGGCCAGCCACGTGCTCGCCCGCATGGCCTGGATGGCGCGCGAGCGGCCGGACATTTTCGCTGCTGCCCGTCATGTGCTATCGCCGAAGGATTACTGCCTGAAGGCGCTGACCAGCGAGACGGTCTCCGATGCGATGACGAATTTCTTCGTCGCCGGCCTCGACCTCGCCTATGTCGAGCCGCTGATTGCCCGTGTTCCCGGCGCACGCCAGCGGCTGCCGCCGCTCAAAGGTTTCGCCGAAGTCGTCGGCGAGGTCGCTCTCGGGGGCCGCAAGGCGCGCGTCGTCGCCGGGACGATGGACGCCTGGAGCGGGCTGGTCGGCGCCGGCGCCGCCCATGCGGGGCAGGGCGTCTACATGAGCGGCACGAGCGAGATCGTCGCCATCGCCAGCGCGGCGCGGATTGGCGCACCGGGCGTCGTCACCTTCCCCGAGGCCGCCGGCCTGATCGTCAACGCCGGGCCGACGCAGAGCGGCGGCGATGCGCTGCAATGGTGGGCGCAGGCCTCGGGCGGCGACGTCGCGCCGGTGCTGGCGTCGGCGGGCGAGGCAGACCGCGACGGGCGGCCGATCCTGTTCCTGCCGCATCTGGAAGGCGAGCGCGCGCCGTTGTGGGACGCGCAACTGCGCGGCGCCTTCGTCGGCCTCGACCGCCGCGCTGGCGCTTCGGATTTGGCGCTGGCGGTGCTGGAGGGCGTCGCGCTGTCGGGGCGGCTGCTGTTTGAGGCCTGCGACGCGGCGGCCGGCGGCGGCACGGCGCGGCTGTTCCTGGCCGGCGGCGGCGCGCGCGCCGATCTGTGGGCGCAGATTCGCGCCGATTGTCTGGGCGTGCCGCTGGAGCGCGTCGCCTGTCTCGATGTCGGCTGTCTCGGCGCGGCGATGATGGCGGCCGTCGGCGTCGGCGCCTATTCAACGCTCGCCGAGGCCGCGCGCATGGCGCGAGTCGAGCGCACGTTCGCCCCCGATTCGCGCCGGCGCGCCCGCTACGACGCGCTGTTTGACGCCTACCGCCGGGCGACGGCGGCGCTGCGGCCGATCGGCCGGCTCTGACTCAGCGTGACTTTCCCCGGCGGACGCGCAATGTTGTCCGCAATGTCAAGGGGAGGCTCCGGTGAACGAGGCCGTGCGCATTCTGATCGCTGACGATCACCCGCTGGTGCTCGGCGCGCTGCGACAGGCGGTCAGCGGCGCGATCGCCGGCGTCGAAATTCACGAGGCGCATGATTTCGAGAGCCTCGCCGCCACCCTGGAGGCCCACCCCGACATGGACCTGGTGCTGCTCGACCTCTCGATGCCCGGGGTGCGCGGCTTTTCCGGGCTGCTGCATCTGCGCGCCGAGCGGCCGGGCGTGCCGGTCGTCGTCGTCTCCGCCAACGAGGACCGCGCGGTGATGCGCCATTGCCTGGAGTTCGGCGCTGCGGCCTATGTGCCGAAATCGCTCGATGTCGAGACCATGCGCTCAGCGATCCGCGCCGTGCTCGACGGCGGCCGTTGGACGCCGCCCGACCTCGACGCCAAGCCCGCCGGGCGCGACGAGGCGAGCGCGCTGGTCAAGCGTCTGTCGTCGCTGACGCCGCAGCAGGTGCGGGTGCTGATGATGCTGAGCCAGGGCCTGCTCAACAAGCAGATCGCCTATGAACTCACCGTCTCGGAGGCGACGGTGAAGGCGCATGTCTCGGCGATATTGCAGAAACTCGGCGTCGAGAGCCGCACCCAAGCCGTCATCCTGGCGGCCAGGATCGAGCACTTGCAGGATTTGACCCCGGCGGCGTCCTGAGCTTTAGAACACGCTGCGAGAAAGTGGGAACCGGTTTTTCGCGAAAAGCGTGCTCTAGGCGCGGAACGCGAACAGCTTGAAGCCAAAGAAGGTGACGAACGTCGCCACCCCGGTGCCGAAGGCGATGAACACCGGCAGCGTGTAATCGGGTGTCGGCAGCCCGAGCCAGTTGGCGCCGGCGAGCGCCAGCGCATAGGCGCTCCAGTTGACCGCCAACCCGGCGCCGCACACCATGCAATAGCGCACGAAAGCGCGGATCAGCGGCGTGCGCGTCGCCGCAAAGGTGAGCGTCCGGTTGAGCGCGAAGTTGATGACGGTGGCGACGGCGAAGGCCGGCAACCGCGCGACAAGCGGATCGAGACCGGCGCGCACCAAGAGGTAGGTCAGGCCGGCGTCGACGACGAAACCGAACGCCCCGACCGCCGCGAAGGCGGGAACCTGACGGCGCAAGCCGGGGGCGCGTTGCGGGGCTTCGATGGCCGTCAACTCCGATGCCTTTCCCGATGAACGCCCAAGCCGGAATTCGCGACCACAAATACCCGCCGCCGGATGAACAACGCCCTAACGTCATTCCCGCATCACATCTCGATCACCTCGACCGCCGGGAGCCCCGCCGCGATCTCGGCGACGCGCGCGTGATGGGTGAACAGGATGGTCTGCCGGCGCTGGCCGAACTCGGCGAGCAGGCCGAGCGTGTGGCGGGTGCGCTCGTCGTCGAAGCTGGCGAGCAAATCGTCGCCGATGAACGGCAGCGGCTCGCCGGCGCGCCGCTCCAACAGCGCCAGCCGCAGCGATAGAAAAAGCTGGTCGCGCGCGCCCTCGCTGAGGCCGTCGATTTCGACGGTCTCCCCCTTCGGGCGGCGGGTGACCAGGATCGGCTGGTCGGCTTTGTCGTAGCCGACGCTGAGGCCGGCGAAGCTGTCGGCCGTGGCGAGGGCGAACAATTCGCCGGCCCGCGCGATGAGCGGGTCCTGCGCCTCGGCGCGGTGGCGCTCGATGGCGCGCGCGGCGAGCCGCACGGCGGCGGCGCGCAGCAGCCAGCACTCGGCCGCTTCGGCGATCTCGCCGGCCGCCTCCGCCCGCCGCCGCGCCGCGCCAGCGGCGTCGCGTCCCGCCTCAAGCGCCTTGATCGCAGCTTGGGCCGCGGTCTCCTCCTCCGTCGCCGTCTTGAATTCGTCCCACAACCGCGTGCGCGCCGCCTCCGCCTCGGCGATTTCGTCGGCGAGCGTCGCCGGGTCGAATTCGGCCTGCTCGGCGCGCAGATGCGCTTCGTCGAATCCCTCGCCGAGGTCGAGCAGATCGCCGCGCAGCGCCGCCAGGGTTTTTTCGAGTTCGGCCTGCATCTCCGCCCGCCCGAGCGCCGCCTCCAGCCCGGCCTCGTCCGCCGCGGCGAACGTCTCGCGCAGGCGGGCGAGGTCGGCGGCGCGCGCGGCGTGGACGGTTTCGATGCCGGCGCGGCGCGCGGCGCGCGCCGCCGCCTCGCGGGTCAGGCGGTCGCGCTCGGTCGCCGCCTTCCGCGCTTCGGCGAGCCGCTCGTCGAGCCGGGCGGCGGCTTGAAGCGCTGGCCGCCCGGTCAAATCCGGCGCCGCCGCCGCCGCCACCGCCGCCGCCTCGCTCTCGAAGGCCGTGAGCCCGGCGCGTATTTTCTCGATTCTTTCCGCCGCCGAACGCAGCTTTTCGCGCGGCACGCCGACCACCGCCCAGGCGTCGAGCGCAGCTTCAGCCTCCTCGGGCGCCGCCTGCGGCCGCAACCCGAGGCGCGCCATCGCCGCCGGCCAATCCTGGCGCAACTGCGCCTGCGCGGCCTCGACCTCGGCGAGCGCGCGCACATGGCCGGCCAGCGTCTTCTCGGCGGCGGTGCGGGCGATCTCGGCCTCGCGCGCCGCGCGCCACTCGGCCTCCAGCGTTTGCAGACGGTCGCGCCCGGCGCGGTGCGTCTCCTCGAAGCTCGTTGCCGGGCCAACGGCGGCGCCGCTTTCGACGAGCCAGCCGGCTAAGGCGCCGCGCGCCGCCTCGACGCGCTCGGCGAGCGCGCCAAGTTCGGCGCGCCGCGTCTCCAGCCGCTCGCGGCCGCGCAGAACCTCGGCCGCCGCCCGTCGCCACGACGCCATGCGCGCCGACGGCCCCGGCGCCACCCCGCTGGCTCGCCAAAGCGCGCCCGTCGCCTCGATTTCGCGCCCGCTCGCCGTCGCCGCTTCGGCCTGGAGCGCTTCGCGGCCATGCGCCTCAGCGCGCGCTCTCGCCAGTTCGTCGCGCGCCGATTGCAGGCGGGCGGCGCGGCTGGCGTCGGCGATCAGGCGCTCGGCGGTGGCGTCGGCCGCCAGCGCCAAAGCGCGCGCGGTTTCGAAGCGCTCGGCGCGCGCCTCGGTGGGGCCGTCGAGCGCCAACGCCAGCCGATCGAGCGCCGCCTCGCGCTGGGCGCGCGCGGCTTCCCAATCGGCGCGGGTGGCGGCGCCGCCCACGGCTTCGAGCCGGTTCAAGGCCTCCTGGCGCGCCGCGACGGCGTTGACCGCCTCGGCGAGCTTGGCTTCGGCGGCGCGCAGCGCCTCGTGCGCCGTCCGTTCGGCCTCGGCGCGGCTGACCAGCGCTGCCTCGTCGGGCAGGGCGACGCGCGCCAGCGCATCGAGATCGGCGATCGGCGGATCGAGCCCGGCGGCGCGTTCGGCGAGCGCTTGGGCTTCGCGCGCTACCGCCGCCCGTTCCTTGGCCAGCGTTTTGGCCTCGTCGAGCGTCGCCTCGAAGCCTTCGAGACGACGCTTGAGTTGCGCCGGGTCGGCCGCGTCGGGGCGGCTCCCAGCGAAGCCCGCAAGCGCTTCCTGCGCCGCGCGGCGGCCCTTCTCGGCCTCCGTGCGGCGCTCTTCGACGCGCCGGGACCCATCGACCAGCTTACGCGCGCGGGCCAATTCGGCATCGGTCGGGTTGCGGGCGACGAGTTCGGCGGCGCCGGCGAGGCCCAGTTTGCGCGCGATCTCCTCAAGCTGGAGCCGCGCCTCGTCGTCTTCGGCGAGCCGGTGCGGCAGGTCGCGGGCGAAATTCTCGGCGGCGCCGATCTGGCGCACCAGCGCCTCGACCGCCTTGGCTTGCGCGACGAGGCCTTCGTCGACGCGGAGATCGGCGAGGGCGCGCGCCGCTTCGGCGTCCTCGCCGGCCAGGCGTTCGAGCGCCGCGCGCTGTTCGGCCGCCCCCGCCAGCGCCTGGCGGGCCTCGACGAGCTTGGCGGCGGCAACGCCGGAGGCCGGACCGAGCGCCGTCAGGCGCTCGGCCGCCTCGGTCAGCGCGGCGAGTTTGCCGCGCACACGCAGCGCGCGTTTGCGGCGGGTGACGGCCGCGTCGAGCGCTCGGGCTTGATCTTTCAAGTCGATCCCGCGCAGCCGCGCCTGTTCGAGGGCCACCTCGGCGGCTTTCCATTCGTCGCTCTCGACAATTGTCGCCTTCACGTCCCTGGCGGCGGCGGTGTACTGATCGACCGCGCGGTAGAACGGTTTGTTGGCCGAGCGGCGGTCAGGGGTGAAAATCTCGTCCTTCTCTTCGCTCAGCCGCTTCTGCGCGCTGTTCAGGCCGCCGAGCAGCGCCGAGCCCGCCGCCAGCGTCTCGGCGAGCTTGCCGCCGGCGCGCAAAAGCTGCGCGCCGCCCTCGCGCAGCGCCCGCTGGCTGAGGCCGAACTCGGCCTCGAAGGTCTCGCGGCCGAGACCGGCGAGCGCGTGCAGCAGCCGATCCTCGGCGACCGGCTTGTTGGCGGCGTCGACGAGGGTGTTCTTGGTCCCCTTGCGGCGGCGCGCCTCCAGCCGCGCGCCGTCGGCGAAACGCACCGCGCCGCCGACGCCAAGCGCCGTGTATCCGCAGTCGAAGGCGTAAGGCGTGCGCGGGTCGACGCCGAACAGGAAATCCGAGATCGCCTCCAGCGTCGTGGTTTTGCCGGCCTCATTGCGGCCGAGCACGACATGCAGCGCCGCCGAAGGCGAAAACGCCAGCCGCCGGTCGACGAAGCGGCCGTAAGGCGCAAGATCGAGCCGTTCGAATTTCATGCCCGCGCGCCCAGCAGCAGATCGCGGGCGCGGGCCGCCCATTCCGCCGACGAAGGGCGCAGCAACTCGTCGAGCAGGCCGGGCGGCGCCTTGCCGGCCAAACTCGCCTTGAGGCCCTCGATCTCGGCCAGGAACTCCGGCTCCTGCGCCGAGGCCGCGAGCAGGCCGGCGACGTCGAGCGCGTCGAGGTCGGGCGCGGCCGTCGGCGGCGCCGTGGTCTCCAGCCGGATTTTCTCGATCCAGCAATCCTCGGCGGCCCGATAGGCGAGTTCCTGCGCTTCGGCGCGCCAGGCTTGGCCGACCTCCGCGAGGCGCGCGACGAGACGTGCGTGGGCGGGCGTCGCGCCGGTCAGCGTCAGGCGCAGCGCCAGCGGGCGGCCTTCAGCGGCGGCGACCGCGGCCTCGATCGCCGCGCCGATGCGCGCCAGCGCCGCCTCCTCGTCGGCGATTCCCGTGACATCGACGCGCTCATGCGCCCAGCGCGCGGCGTCGAGCACGATCGGCTCGACATCGGCGATGCGGCCGTCCTCGACGCTCACCCGCACCGCGCCTTTGGCCCCGGTCTCGCGCGGGTTGCGGCCTTGCAGATTGCCGGGAAAGACGATCCAGGGATCGCGCGAGACGACCCGGGCGGCGTGGATATGGCCGAGCGCCCAATAATCGTAACCGAAGCGGGCGAGATCGGCGACCGTGCAGGGCGCGTAGGGCGCGTGCTCGGCGGCGCCGTCGAGGCTGGTGTGCAGCACGCCGATGTTGAGGAAGCCCTCGCGGCGCGGCGCATAGCCGGCGAGGAAATCCGGCGGCGCGGCGCGGTCGGGGAAGCTGCGGCCGTGGAGGGCGACGCCAAACTCCTCGACGACTTGCGTCTGGCCCTTGCGGGTGTCGAAGGCGTGTACGCTCGGGGGATAGGCGAGCGTCCGCGACATGCGGTTCTCGGCGTCGTGATTGCCCTTGATGAGGAACGTCGCGATTCCGGCGCGGTCGAGCTTGCCGAGTTCGCGGGCGAAGAACAGACCGGTCGAGACGTCGCGCCAGTCGCCGTCGAACACGTCGCCGGCGACGATGAGGAATTTCGCGCCGCTGTCGATGGCCTCGGCGATCAGCCGCTCGACCGCGGCGCGGCCGGCGGCGGCGAATCGCCCGGCGACGCCGGCGTCCTTGGCGCCGAGCGCGGCGAGCGGGCTGTCGATATGCAGGTCGGCGGCGTGGATGAACTGGAATCGCATGGGAGCCACGATAGGCGGCCGCCGCGCGCGACGCAAAGTGACGCCGGCCTCAGCCCACAACTGGCGCGCGCGACGCGGTTGTTATATCCCCGGCGGCGGCGTGGGGATGCCCGTTCCGGGGGGAAGGCATGAACAATTTCTTGGCGATCTCCGCGCGGCTGGCAGTCGGCGCGGCGAGCCTCGCCGTTTCCTTCCTGGTGCTCGACGCCATCCACGATCGCAACACCGAGATCATCGTCGCCTGCCTCGGGCTCTCCTATTGCTTCACCTTCGTCGTCTCGCGGCGCTGGCAATATTACGGCCTCACCGCCGTTTCGCTGTTTGGCATGACGGTGTCGTGGGTCAATTCGGAGCCCTACGACCAGGCGACGCGCAGTTCGCTCAACCTGCCGACGCATCGCTCCTATGTGCGCGTCAGCATGTTTTTCGCCGCGCTGGTCGAGTTGTTGTGCGCCTATCGGTTGCTGACCTCGCTTCTCGGCCACGGCTGGGAGCGGCTCGCGGCGCCGCTGCGGCCGCTGCTCGACATTGCGCTGGTCCAAGCGTGGCTCGCCATGCTTTGAGCGGCCAGACCTCGCGGATTGGCTAAGCCTCGCGCCGTCGCGCCGGCAGGAACGGCTTCATGCCGGAGCGCGCCAGTTCGTCGGCGCGCTCGTTCATCTCGTCGCCGGCATGGCCCTTCACCCAGAGCCAGGCGATGTCATGGCCGGCGAGCGCCGCGTCGAGGCGGCGCCACAGGTCTTCGTTCTTCACCGGCTTCTTGTCCGCCGTGCGCCAGCCGTTGTGCTTCCAGCCGTGCAGCCAGCTCGTCACGCCCTGCCGCAGATATTGCGAATCGGTGTGCAGATTGACGCCGCAGGGGCGCGTCAGCGCCTCCAGCGCCGAGATGGCGGCGGTCAGCTCCATGCGGTTGTTGGTGGTCAGCGGCTCGCCGCCGCTGAGCTGTTTCTCGTGCGCGCCGAGCTTGAGGATCGCTCCCCAGCCACCGGGACCGGGATTGCCCGAGCAGGCCCCATCGGTCCAGATTTCGATCCGGCTCAACCCAGAAAGCCGTAATCGCGGGCCGAATTCACTTGGCCGTGGAAGCGCAGCTTGGCCAGATATTCGCGCGGGTCCTTGGGTTTCACCAGCGCCCCCGGCGGCACGTTGAGCCAATCGACGAGGCGGGTCAGCATGAAGCGCAGCGCCGCGCCGCGCGCCAGGATCGGCAGCGCCTCGACCTCCTGCGGCGTCAGCGGCCGGACGCGCCCGTAGCCCTCGATCATCGCCTGGCCCTTGGCGAGGTTGAACTCGGCCTCGCCCTCGAAGGCCCAGGAATTGAGACAGATGGCGAGGTCATAGGCGAGGAAATCGTTGCAGGCGAAGTAGAAGTCGATGAGCCCCGACAGCCGGTCGCCGAGGAAGAACACATTGTCGGGGAACAGGTCGGCGTGAATAACGCCCGCCGGCAGCGCCTGCGGCCACAGCCCCTGCAAGGCGTCGAGTTGCGCCGCGATCTCGCCCGCCAACCCGGGCGAAACTTCGTCCGCCCCCGCGCGCGCGGCCTCGAACAGCGCCGGCCAGCCTTCGATCGACAAAGCGTTGCGCCGCGTAATGGTGAAATCCGCCCCCGCCGCGTGCATGCGCGCCAGCGCCTCGCCGACCTCGCCGCAATGCTCCACCGCCGGCCGACGCACCGAGAGGCCTTCGAGAAAGGTGACGATCGCCGCTGCGCGCCCCGCCAGCCGGCCGATCTGGCCGCCTGAGCGGGCGCGCACCGGCTGCGGGCAATTGACGCCGCGCCGCGCCAGATGCCCCATCAGCCCGAGGAAGAACGGCAGCTCCGTCTCATCGACCCGCTTCTCGTAGAGGGTGAGCAGGTATTCGCCGCTTTCCGTGCGCAGCAGGAAATTCGAATTCTCGACCCCTTCGGCGATGCCCTTCAGCGACAGCGGCCGGCCGAGATCGTAGCCGTCGAGGAAACGCGCCAGAGCTTCGTCGCTGACTTCGGTGTAGACGGCCATCGGGCTTCAGGCCGGCTCGGCCTCGCGCAGGACGCGCGGCAGGGGAAAGAACATGTTCTCTTCGCGCGTCGTCAGCGTCTCGACCTTCAGCGTATAGCGCTCGGCGAGCCCGTCGAGGATCTGCTCGACCAGAATCTCCGGCGCCGAGGCGCCAGCCGTGACAGCCACCGAGCCCGCGCCTTCGAGCTTGCTGAAATCGAGCCCCTCGACATTGGGAACCAGCAGCGACACCTTGCAGCCCTCGCGCTCGGCGACCTCGCGCAGGCGTTGCGAATTCGAGGAATTGGCGGCGCCGACGACGATGACGGCGTCGACCAGACGCGCCGCCGCCTTCACCGCCTCCTGGCGGTTGGTGGTGGCGTAGCAGATGTCTTCGACCGGCGGCTCCAGGATCTGCGGGAACTTCGCCTTCAACGCCGCGATGACGTCGCGGGTGTCGTCGACGGAGAGCGTCGTCTGGGTGACGAAGGCGAGTTCCTTGCCGGGCGGGACCGCCAAAGCCACCACCTCGGAGCGGTCGCCGACGAGGCTGATCGCGCCTTCCGGAAGCTGGCCGAGCGTGCCGACCACCTCCGGATGGCCGGCGTGGCCGATGAGGATGATGTGGCGGCCGCGCTTGAAATGCGCCTGCGCCTCGCGGTGCACCTTGGTGACCAGCGGGCAAGTGGCGTCGATGGCGTTGAGGCGCCGTTGCTGCGCTTGCGCCGGCGCCGATTTCGGCACGCCGTGGGCGGAGAAGATCACCGGCGCGGCGCCGTCGGGAACTTCGTTGAGTTCCTTGACGAAGATGGCGCCCTTGGCCTTCAGCGAGTCGACGACGTACTTATTATGCACGATCTCGTGACGCACATAGACCGGCGCGCCGTGCAGCCTCAGCGCCGTCTCGACGACATCGATGGCGCGCGTCACGCCGGCGCAAAAGCCGCGCGGCGAGCAGAGGACGACGCGGAGTTCGGGTTTCTCGGACATGAGCGCTCCTGGACCTGCGGCCCCCTAAACTTGCGCCCGTCATCGAAGAGGCGTCGCCAAGTGTCAAGCTGGCGCGCGGTTTGCTTCTGACGCACGGCTGCCCGGCGCCAGCCGGCCTTTTCCCGGCCGCATCGACGCCCTATGAGGCGCAAGCCTGACAGATAAGGAGGCCCCCATGCCGATCCAAGCCCGTATCGGTCAAGTGCAAGCCCGCGTCGGCGAGATCACCCAGCGTCTCGTCGCCCGCTCGCGCCCGACGCGCGCCGCCTATCTCGAACGCATCGACAAGGCGGCCTCGCAGGGAGTCGCGCGCAAAAAGCTCGGCTGCGCCAATTTCGCCCACGGCTTCGCCGCCTGCGGCCCCGGCGACAAAGCGGCGCTGAAGGACGGCGACGCGCCCAACCTCGCCGTCGTCACCGCCTATAACGACATGCTGTCGGCGCATCAGCCCTATGAGCGCTTTCCCGAGATCATCAGGGCGGCGGCGCGGGCGGCGGGGGCGACGGCGCAGGTCGCCAGCGGCGTGCCCGCCATGTGCGACGGCGTCACCCAGGGGCAGCCGGGCATGGAGCTTTCGCTGTTCTCGCGCGACGTCATCGCCATGGCGGCGGCGATCGGGCTCTCGCACAACA
>DATNDU010000029.1:0-11871 GCA_035606915.1 Roseiarcus sp.
CGAAAAAAGTTAGCAGATCGTGCGAAAAAGCCCTCTCTCGAAAACGTAGGTTTCTGCGAGACGCGCCCTCGCCAGCGGGCGCGATCCGCAAACCGTCGTCAAAATCTCCCGAAACTCACTCGCGTGCTACCCGCCTCAAAAGCGGCCCCCCATTTCGAGTTCCGAGAGCCGCCAACGGCCCGCTCACCCCTTAATCCCCAGTTTCGCCGCCATCCCGATCCTCTGCAACTTCCCCGTCGCGCCTTTCGGGATCTCGGCCAGGAACAGGATCTTGCGCGGCACTTTGAACGGCGCCAGCCGGTCGCCGACGAAATCGCGCAACTCCGCTTCCGTCGCGCTAAAACCGTCGCGCAGCACCACGGCGGCGGCGACCTCCTCGCCGAGCTTGTCGTGCGGCATGGCGAAGCAGACGACCTGCGCCACCGCCGCGTGGTCCATCAACGCTTCGTCGATCTCGCGCGGCGAAATCTTCTCGCCGCCGCGATTGATGATCTCCTTCAGCCGCCCGGTCAGGCTGAGATAGCCATCCGCGTCGAGCGCGCCCTGGTCGCCGGTGCGGAACCAGCCGTTGCGGAACGCCTCCGCATTGGCCTTCTCGTTGTTTTCGTAACCGGCGGTGACGTTCTCGCCGCGAATGACGACCTCGCCGATCTCGTTGGCGGCGAGCAGCGCCCCGTCCTCGCCCATGATGGCGATTTCCGGTCCGCCCGAGGGGCCGACGGAGCCGGGCTTGCGCACGCCGTTCAGCGGGTTCGAGGCCATCTGATGCGCCGCCTCGGTCATGCCATAGGCCTCTATCAGCGGCGCGCCGAACGTCGCCTCGACCTCGGCGATCACCTGCGGCGGCATCGACGACGAGGATGAGCGCAGGAAGCGCAACGGGGTCTCGGCGATGACAGCGCGGTTGTGGCCGGCCCGCGCCAGGATCGCCTGATGCATGGTCGGCACCGCCGTCACCCAGGTCGGCTTGGCCGTCTTCATATCGGCAAAGAAGCGCAGCGCGTTGAATCCCGGCGAGCAGACCACCGTTCCGCCGCGCGACAGCGGCGCCGAGAGCCCGGCGATGAGGCCGTGGATGTGGAACAGCGGCATCACGACGAGGCCGCGATCGGCCGCCGACAACGCCAGCGTATTGGCGACATTGCGCGCCGATGCGGCGATGTTGCGATGGCGCAGCGGCACGATCTTCGGCCGCGAGGTGGTGCCGGAAGTGTGCAGGATCAGCGCGATGTCGTCGACCTCGGCCAGTCCCGGCCGGGCGGCGGCGCCGGCGGCGCCTTGCAGCGTGAAGGCGCCGGCCTTGGCGCCGGCGTGCAGCTCGACGATGGCGACGCCGAGCTTCAGCGCCACCTCCACCGCCGGCCCGCTGGCGCCGGCCTCGACGATCAGCGCCTTGGCGTTGAGGTCGGTGAGGTAGAACTCGAACTCCTGGGCGCGATAGGAAGGGTTGAGCGGCGCGGCCGTGGCGGCGGAGGCGACGCAGAGGAACGTGGTCGCCATCTCCGGCCCGTTCGGCAGCACGATGGCGACCCGGTCGCCGCGCCCGACGCCGAGCCGGTTGAGCGCCGCGACTGTCGCCTCGATCTGGCTGCGCAGATCGGCGTAGCTGAGCGGTGGGCGGTCGAGCGCGGCGATGGCGGGGCTGGCGGCCTCGCCGTTGGCGAGGAGTTCGGCGATCGTCGGCATAGGCGTCTCCCTGGTCGGCGCGTTGTGGACCAAGGCGCCGGCGCCGTCCAGTCGTTGCGCGCGCATCCCCCGCGCCCTATAGGCGCCTGGAGGCTTCGGGGCCGGAGTGGCGATGCAAACGGTGGTCTGCATGCGATGGGGCGATCGCTTTCCCGTCGATTACGTCAATCGCCTCTATCGCGGCGTGATGCGCAATGTCGTGCGCCCAACCCGCTTCATCGCCTTCACCGACGATCCCGCCGGCCTCGATTCCGGCATCGAGGCGCGCGAGATTCCGCCGATCCGCCTGCCGGTGAGCGGACTCGGCGGCAGCCCCTGGCGCAAGCTGGCTTTGTGGTCGCCGCAGATCGGCCTCGACGGCGATCTGCTGTTTCTCGATCTCGATGTCGTGGTGGTCGGCGGCCTCGATGCTTTCTTCGACTACGAGCCCGGCAAGCTCGCCATCATCCGCGACTGGAGCGCGCGCGACACTGGCAATTCCTCGGTGATGCGGCTGCCGGCCGGCGGCGCGCCGCATCTTGTGGCCCGCTTCGAGGCCGATCCGTTGAGCAAGCGGCGGCTCTATTCCAACGAGCAAGTCTATCTTTGCCGCGAGTCCGGGCTGCCGCTCGCCTTCTGGCCGCCGCAATGGGCGCCGGGGTTCAAAGCCATGATGTTGCCCCGTTTCCCCCTCAATCTGTTTCGAAATGTCAAGCTGCCCGAAGACGCCCGGGTGGTGGTGTTCACCGGCCGACCGCGTCCCCATGAGGCGATGAAGGGCGAATGGCCGGCGGCGGGCTGGAAGAAAATATACAAAAGGGTGCGCCCCGTCGGCTGGCTCCACGCGCACTGGCGCTGAGGGTCGCTTGCGCATCGCCGCCCGTGGGGGTTAAAGTTTTGTCAATAATGCGAGGCGAAAAAGGCGCCGGCGCCGCAAATTCGGCGGGGATCGGCAGTTTGTGTGGGGGACGGACGGCCGTGGCGGGTCGACGTTCGGCGGGGGTAGAAAGCGCGTTGTCATTGTCGATCGACAAGTCCGGCGCAAGCGGCGTCCGCGTAGGCTGGGGCGTAGCCATCGCTTGCTTGTGCCTTTCCGGTTGCGCGGCGGGGCCGTCTCCCTACGCGCACCACCGCTATCGCGGCCACGAGCATTTCGCCGAAGGCTTCTACGGCAAGGCGAGCCCGCGCCTCTATGAGGACGGCCAGAGGATTCCGCGCGGCGGCGGCCAATATCTCGTCGGCCGCCCCTATCACATCGCCGGCCGCTGGTATTATCCGCGCGAGAACGATCATTACGTCGCCGTCGGCATGGCGTCCTGGTACGGCGAAGCCTTCCACGGCCGCAAGACCGCCAATGGCGAGATCTACGACAAGATGGCGCTGACGGCGGCGCATCCGACGATGCCGCTGCCGAGTTACGCCCGCGTCACCAATCTCAAGAACGGCTATTCCGTCATCGTGCGCGTCAACGATCGCGGCCCTTACGCCGCCGGTCGGGTCATGGATGTTTCCTCGCGCGTCGCCGATGTGCTCGATTTCAAGCGCATGGGCACCGCGAAGGTGAAGGTCGAATATGTCGGGCGCGCCCCGCTCGAAGGCTCCGACGACAACGAATTGCTGGCGACGCTGCGCACCGATGGTTCGCCGGCCGAAATCGACGGCGCCGCGCCCACGATGGTCGCCCAGGCATCGTCGTCGATCGTCGGCCTGTTCGGCTCAAAGCCAGCGGCGCCGCCGGAACCGCCGCCGCCGCCCGAAGCGACGCGGGTCGCATCCGTCGCGCCGGCGCCGCCGCGGCGGGAACCGCGGCAGACCGAAGTCGCCGTCGCCGACGAGAGCGTCGTCGAGCGCGCGTTCACGCCGCTACCGCCGGCCAGGCCCTATGATCTCGGCGTGCGCGAGGCGTCAGCCGCGCCGCGGTCGCCGCGCCGTCGCGGCGAGGGCGACCGCGCGCTCTATTTCGCCGCCCCACGCCCCGATCCGCTCGTCCGGCTGTTGAAGCGCCGGCCGACGCGCTCGCTGCTCGACGATGACGACAATTGATTGTCGGCTTCGCATGGTCTAGCGCCCTTGGATCGTTAACCGGACAGAGGGCGGGGGTGTGAAGTGTCGTCGTGCGCGCATCAGGCGCTGATCGTGGTGTTCTGCCTCGCCGCCTTCGCCGGCGCCAAGGCGCAGACCATCACGACCAGCGCCAAATTCGCGCTGCTCGAAGACTACGACACCGGGGCGGTGCTGTTCGACAAGGCGGCCGACGAGGCGATGGCGCCGGCCTCGATGAGCAAACTGATGGTCGCGGAGTTGACCTTCCGAGAGCTCAAGGAAGGCCGCCTGCACCTCGACGACAAGTTTCACGTTTCCGAATATGCTTGGCGCACCGGCGGCGCGCCCTCCCACGGCTCGGCGATGTTCCTGGCGGTGAAGAGCAACGTCCGTGTCGACGACCTGTTGCGCGGGCTGATTATCGAATCCGGCAACGACGCGGCGCTCGTGCTGGCCGAAGGGATCGCCGGCTCCGAGCAGAATTTTGTCGGCCTGATGAACAAGCGCGCCGCCGAACTCGGTCTCACACATTCCCACTTCACCAACGCCTGGGGTCGCAGCGACCCGGCCGAGCGCGTCAGCGCCCGCGACCTCGCCTCGCTCGCCCGCCATATCATCCACGATTATCCCGAATATTACCATTACTTCAGCGACAAGGACTTCACCTGGAGCCGCATCCACCAGTTGAACCGCAATCCTCTGTTGAACATGAACATCGGCGCCGACGGCCTGAAGACCGGCGACACCGCCGAAAGCGGTTACGGGGTGGTCGGCTCGGCGGTGCAGGATGGGCAGCGGCTGATCCTGGTCGTCAACGGCTATAAGACGGCGGCCGAGCGCGCCGAGGATGCGCGCCGTCTGCTCAACTGGGGCTTTCGCGGTTTTGACGTGCGCGTGTTCTACCAGCCGGGGGATACCGTCGGACGGGCCGAGGTCTATGGCGGCGCCGAGGATTCCGTGGCGCTGACGCCGTTGGCGCCGGTGAAAGTCTACGTGCCGAAGGTCGGCGGGGATAAGATGACGGCGGCAATCGTCTATTCCGGCCCGCTCGCAGCGCCGGTCGAGGCCGGCCGCAAGCTCGGCGAGTTGCGGATTTACAACGCCGGCGCCTTGGTGATGAGCGCGCCGCTGGAGACCAAAGCCGCCGTCGCCAAGGGGCCGCTGGCCAGCCGCGCCGCCGACGCGGCTTGGGAACTCAGCAAGGACTGGCTGCGCCGGCAATGGAAACGCAGGTGAGCGATCGGGAAGCGCGGGAGATCGCGCGCGGCCGCTTCATCACCCTGGAAGGTGGCGAGGGCGCGGGCAAGTCGGCGCAGGCGCGCCGGCTTGCGGCGCGGCTGTCGGCGCTTGGCGTCGAGGTCGTCGCCACCCGCGAACCCGGCGGCACGCCGCACGCCGAGCGGCTGCGCGAGGCGATCCTGTCCGGGGCGCTGCGCGAACTCGGGCCGGAGGCGGAGGCGATCGCCTTCGCCGCCGCCCGCATCGATCATGTCGACGAACGCATCCGGCCGGCGCTGGAGCGCGGCGCCTGGGTGGTCTCGGACCGTTTCGCCGATTCGACGCGCGCCTACCAGGGCGCCGGCGGCAAGCTCGGCCCCGCCTTCGTCGAGCGGCTGGAGCGCATCGCCGTCGGCGACATCCGCCCGGACCTCACCCTGATCCTCGACATCGACCCCGAGCAGGGTCTCGCGCGCGCGGCGCGACGCTCGGGCGCGGCGGATCGGTTCGAGCGCGAGGGGCTGGATTTCCACCACACGCTGCGGCAGGCGTTCCTCGCCATCGCCGAGGCGGAGCCTGGCCGTTGCGCGGTGATCGCCGCCGGCGGCGACGAGGAGACGGTGGCGGCGGCGATCTGGTCCGAAGTTTCCCGGCGCCTCGGCGCCTCGCTGCCGGGCGCTGAATGAGACGGCCGGCGCCGGAAGACGGCGCGCCCGAGAGCGACGTCTATCCCGGCGCGCGCCCGCCGCGCCTGGCGCCGGCGGTCGTCGGCCATGAGGCGGCGCAAGCGGAGATACTGGCGGCCTATCGCAGCGGCCGGCTCGCCCATGCCTGGCTCATCGCCGGCCCCGAGGGCGTCGGCAAGGCGACGCTCGCCTGGGCTTTCACGCGCTTCCTGCTCGCTCATCCCGACCCGAGCGCGCCCGAGGCGGCGCAAGCCCGCGATCTCGCCGTACCTGAGAGTCACCCGGCGGCGCGCCTTCTCGCCGCCCATTCTCATCCCGATTTCGCGCTCATCCGCCGCGGCTGGAACGTCAAGGAAAAGAAGCTCCGCACCGAAATCAGCATCGATGACCTGCGCGAGGCGCAGGGCGTGTTCCGGCTCGCCCCCTCCCTTGGCGGCTGGCGCATCGCGCTCGTCGACGCGGCCGACGATCTCAACCGCAACGGCGCCAACGCGCTGCTGAAGACCATCGAGGAGCCGCCACGGCGGGCGCTGGTGATGATCGTCGCGCATCGGCCGGGCCGGTTGCCGGCGACGATCCGCTCGCGTTGCCGGCGGCTGACGCTGGAGCCGCTGCAACCCGGCGAGATCGAGACCATCGTCAGCGGGCAGGGGCCGCCGTGGAGCGAAATGCCTGACGCCGCCATCGCGCAGGCCGCTGCGAAGGCTGGCGGCTCCGTGCGTGAGGCGTTGCGCCGGCTCGATCCCGAAAGCGCCGACAGCGGCGCGCTGCTCGAAGCGGTGGTCTCCCGGCTGCCGGCTGTCGACTGGCGCGTGGCGCTGCGCCTCGCCGACCGGTTCGCCGGCGCCGCCGGCGCCGACCTGCACGAGCGCTTCGTGCTCGCGGCGCTGGACTGGCTGGCGGCGCGCGCCCGGACGACCTCCGACCCGCGCCGGCTCGAAACGATCGCCGAGCTATGGGAGCGGCTGCGGCGCGGCGCGCGCGAGGCCGAGGCGCTCAACATCGACCGCAAGGTTCACGCGCTGGCGCTGTTGCAGGAGATCGCCGAGCGCGCCGGCCGGCTTTAGCGCAGTGGCTCTACGCGCGCGTGATGCGCGCGGCGAAGCAGCCGCGCTTGGCGAAATGGGCGTGGATGCTGTCGACCCTGATGTCGTCGAGCAACCGGCCGATCAGCCCCTCGACCTCGCCGCCCTCAACCACATCGGCGTCAACCATCATGCCGGCGGCGTCGAAGGCGCGCAGCGACAGCAGGCGCGACCGGAACGCCTCCGGCACGACATTGACCTCGTCGAAGGCCGCCGTCGCGCCCTCGCGGACGAAGATCGCGTGCGAGGCGCGATAGGGCGTGTCGGCCGGCTGGCTGACATGGTTGACGAGCAGCACCGTCTGGCCGGGCGCCGCGTCGCGCAGTTCGACACGATCGGGAAAACCCGGCGCGCGGTCGACGACATAGCGCACCGCGCCGCGCGCCGCGAGCGCGGCCTCGCTTGCCCCGTAGAGGTCGGCGAACGGCGCCGGCGATAGGCCTTGGATACGGAAAGACATCGGCGACTCCTCTGGTTGAAGAACCGCAGCAAACACCGCGCCGGCGCGCCCAGCCACCCGATTACGACGCCAATCAATCGTCGAAATTGTTGATGACCGCGTCGGCGATGGCGCGCTTGGTGACGACGCCGACCACGTCCTTGGCCTGCGGCTTGCCCTCGCCGGTATAGACGATCGCCGCGCCGGCGCGATGGCGCTTCAACCGCGCCAGCGCCCGTCCGAGCAGATCGGTGTCGCGCACCAGCACCAGGCTGCGCTCCATGAAGTCCTCGATCTTGACGTCCGGGTCGGCGCGGAAGCGGCTCCACAGCCCCGAGCGCGGTTGCACCAGGCCGATGAGCCGGCCGTCGCGCTCCACCACGACGGGCGAGAGATCGTCAAGCACGTCCGTTTGCGGCGAGGCCGACAGCGGCGCGCCCGATTGGGCGCGCACGAAATTACGCTCCATCACGTCTTGCGCCTGGGCTTCAAGATAGAGATTGGCGTGCCGCTCCTTGGGGATACGGTGGCCGCGGTGGCGCAGCTTGATGGTGTAGACCGTCTCCGAGACCAGCATGCGGCGCACGCCGGCGGCAACCGCGACCGTGACGATGACTGGCACGATGATCTCGTAATCGCGCGTCATCTCGAACACCATGACGATCCCCGTCATCACCGCGCCGCTGCCCGCGCCCACCATCGCCGCCATGCCGATGACCGCCGCCGAAGGCGCCTGTAGGTCGGCGCCGGGCAAGTAGGGGCCGGCGAACAGCGCGAAGGCGCCGCCGATCGTTGCGCCCATGAACAGCGAGGGCGAGAAAATGCCGCCCGAGGCGCCGCTGCCCAAGCACACCGTCGTCGCCAAAATCTTGAGCGCGAACAACAGCCCGAGCAGCGCCCACAATTCCATGCCGCCGGTGGACATCCCCCTGCCGCCGGCGAGAACCGCCTGGACGACGCTATAACCGACGCCGTCGACATAGTAGTGACCGAAGAAATGGGCGCACCCGATCATCAATCCGCCCATGATCGTCATGCCGATGATATTCTGGAGATAGGGACCGCCGGGGATTTTCGGGAAGTTGTCCTCCATGAACACCAGCACGCGAATGAACAGCCAGGCGCCGACGCCGACCAGCAGGCCAAGCGCCACATAGGCGATCGGTTGCTCGATGTTGATGCCGTGGCCGAGCGGCATGACCTCGGCAGGCATGGCAAACGCCGGGTTGGGGCCGATCAGCATGCGCCCGAGCAGCGTCGCCGCGCCGGTCGACAGCACCACCGGCAGGAAGGTGCGGTTGGAGACTTCCGGCAACAGGATTTCCGTTGCAAACAGCACGCCGCCGAGCGGCGTATTGAAGGTCGCGGCGATGCCGGCGCCGGCGCCGGCGGCAATCAGCGTGATTTTCTGCGTCGTATTGAGTTTGAGAATCTGCGAAAAGGCCGAGCCCAGCGACGAACCAATTTGGATGATCGGCCCCTCGCGCCCGACCGCGGCGCCGGTGCCGATGGAAAGCGCCGAGGCCAGCGTCTTGATGATCGCCACCAGACCGCGGATGTTGCCGCGGGTGTAGAAGATCGCGTCCATCACCTCCGGCACGCCGTGGCCCTTCGCCTCCGGCGCGAACTGCAAGACAAGAAAAACCACGAGGAGGCCGCCGAGGATCGGCGCCAGGATGATCCAGTTGCCGAACTGGCTCGTCGACTCCAAAATGTTGGCGTTGTAATGATAGTCGAAGCGCCCATAATAGGCGATATTGTGGATGAGGCCGATCAAGGCGCGCAGCCCCCACGCCCCCACTCCGGTCGCAATCCCGATCACCAGGGAGAGCAGGCAAAGGATCAGCAGATTGACGCGCGTCTCGGGCTCGGCCTGCGTCTTCGTCCGCGCGGAGTTCGACGCGGACGCCATCGATAGCGACATGGGCTGATATCCCGGAAATTTCGAGATTTTGGAAGCGCCGCTGCCTCGCATGTATGCGGCGCCAGGGCAACCCGAGTTAGCGGCGAAAAGGCGCCGCGGCTGGGGCATTTCGAAAACCAGGAGGCGGCCGCATCGCGTATCTCAACGACGCGGCGCGACTGCGCTGGAGTCGGCGCCCTCGCTTGGCAGTTACGATCGCCGCTTAAGCCGGATTTAACCATTTCAACGGAAAAAGCTTTTACCCGCTCGCGCTGGCCCCGTCGGCGAATCGCCCAACGGAAGGCGGCGCGCGTGTCCCGCCTTGGCTTGATTTCGAGACAGCAGCATGACGCGGCTTTCGCAATCGCAAACTCATACGCCGCGCGTCGGCCCGCCGCCGGCGCGCCCCAGCGCGCAACGGCCGAGCCAACTGCTCGCCGGAATTTATCACGACATCGGCATGGCCGCCGTCGCGTTGGGTCTGGAGCTGGCGATGGATAGCCTGGAGCCGGAGGCGCACGAGGCAGTGCGGCGCGGCAATCGCTACATTCACCTGATGCCCAGACGCCAGGAGACGCCTGCCGCTGCCGCGACGTGAGCCTCTATCGCGCCGCGCCCGGCGATGGATCGGCCTGGGTCACCGGCGCCAGCGCCGGCCTCGGGCGCGGCGTCGCGCTGGAATTGGCGCGGCGCGGCTTCACCGTCTTCGCCACCGCCCGCCGCGCCGATCGGCTCGAAGCGCTGGCGCAGCAAGCCGTCGGGCTCGCCGGTCGCATTCACGCCGCGCCCGGCGATGTCACCGACCGCCCCGGTCTGGCGGCGCTCTATGCGCAAATCGAATCGCAGGGGCCGGTGGCGCTGGCGGTGCTGAACGCCGGCGGCGGCTGGCGCGACAAGGCCGGCGATTTCGGCGGCGAGGCGTTTCAACACACCTTCGCCGTCAATGTGCAGGGTCTCGCCAACGCCGCCAATCCGGCTTTCAATGCGATGCAGGCGCGGGCTAAGGGGCAGATCGCCATCGTCGGCTCGCTGATCGGCTATGGCGGCGTGCCCAACGCCTACGCCTATGGGCCGAGCAAGGCGGCGGCGATCTCGCTGGCGGTGGGGCTCCGGTTCCTGGCGCAGCGGCATGGCGTGCGCGTGCAGGTAATCAACCCCGGCTATGTGAAGACCGACCTCACCGCCAACAACCGCTACCCGATGCCGTTGCTGATGGAATGCGACGTGGCGTGCCGGCGCATCTGCGACGGGCTGGCGCGAGGCGGGTTCGAGATCCGCTTTCCGCGCCGGCTGGCGTATCTGGTCCGGCTGACCCAGTCGCTGCCTTATCCGCTGTTCTTCGCGCTGTTTCGCGCCTTCGGGCTGCGCTGAGTGTTCGCGCCGCCAGCGACTTGTCGAGCGGCCAGCGCCGCCAAGCGGCCGCGCTGCGGCGTCGTCATGCATATAGAGGAATATCGCCGGATGGTCGGCGGCGGCGCGGATGGCGGGCTGGTCGTCCAGCCGCAAATCGTCGCGCAGCCATACGATCGCAGTCATGGGGAAGCTCCGCTCCAGCTTCCCCCATACGCGCGCGAACGTCAGGCGGCGCGGCGCTCCGCGATCTGGACGACGCGAACATCGTTGGCGTAGAGATCGGGCAGGCCGGGATCGACATCGGCGAGCGTCAACCCGCAATCGTCGAGTTCGCGTCGGTCGAGCATGAGAAGCTCCCGGCGCTCGGCGGCGCGGGCGCTAGAGGCCTCGATTAGGTTAAGAATTTGTTGACCCAGCCGGCCGAGCGAGAAGCTTGCCGAATGACCCGCCGCTTGGGCATCGACGAACGAGGATTTCACTTTCGTAGTCCTTTTCAGCCTATGGAAGAACGCCGCTGCGTCCTTAAGGTTGGATATAGACCGATTGTGCGGCGCCGCAAGTTATGCTTATATCAAATGCGGAATAGAAAAAATTGACAATGCAGCCCTCCCACCGTTTACCGTCGCTCAACGCCTTGCGGGCCTTTGAAACGGTGGCGCGACGGCTGTCGTTCTCGCGCGCGGCGGAGGAATTGTTCGTCACCAAGGCGGCGGTGGCGCAGCAGGTGCGACTGCTGGAGGAAGAAATCGGCGCGCCGCTGGTCGTAAGGTCCGGCCGCGGGCTCAAGCTCACTGAGGCGGGCGCCGCTGGGGCAGTAGGGCTAACCGACGGCTTCGCCATGTTGACGCGCGCGGCGCGCGAGATGCGCGAGGCCAAGGGGCGGCGCTTTCTGGTCATCAACTCCAGCGCCTCCTTCGCCGCCACCTGGCTTGTCGGCCGCATCGGCAAGTTCAAATCCCGCCACACCGACATCGACGTGCTGGTCGACGCCGATCCGCGCGAGGACACGCTCGGCGAGGCGGACGCGATGATTCGCTGGGGCGACGGCGGTTTTCCCGGCCTGGCGACGACGCGGCTGTTCAAGGAGGACGTGTTCCCGGTTTGCGCGCCGCAACTCGTCTCGGCCGAGCCGCCGCTGCGCACGCCTGCCGATCTCAGCCATTGCACGCTACTGCATCTGGAGTGGAACCCGAACTTTCCGACCTGGCCGTCGTGGGCGGTTTGGCTGAAGGCGGCGGGCGCCGGCGAGGTCGAGGCGACGCGCGGCGTGTTCTTCAACCAGATGTCGGTGGCGATCTCGGCCGCCGCGCAGGGGCAGGGGGTGGCGCTGGCCTCGCTCGCCATCGCCGCCGACGATCTTGCCTCCGGCCGCCTCGTGGCGCCGTTCGCGACCACGGTGCGCACGCCGTTCGGCTATTACTTCCTGTGCCGGCCGGACGCCGCCGACACGCCGCGCATCCGGGCGCTGCGCGATTTTCT
>DATNDU010000082.1:0-14635 GCA_035606915.1 Roseiarcus sp.
GCTGAAAACATCCTTCGGGTCACGCCCGGCAAGTAGCTGGTCCAATACGTCCTTCTCGATAGCCATTTGATGCTCCTTCGAACTTCATCAATATGGCCTCAAACACAAGATTCCTGACAGTCCCGCAGCAGATGGAAGCGCAGGGGTCCCTCGCCGAGCGTGACGAGAAGCAGGAGGCCCCAACGGCTGGCGATGTGATTGAAGACCGCTCGCCCCGGACACTCGACCGTAAAGTCGATGCGCGCCTCTTCCGGACTCTTCGGCTGAACGCCGGCCTTCATTCTTGGGCTTACCTTCGGGTATGTCCTTACATCTTAGGCTGGTGCTGTCTAATTGTAAGCCCATGAGTAAAGCAGCCATTCGCCGCACCCTGGACCCTGGAGATCCGATGATGTCACTGCCGGAAAAGACCGAAGCCGCAGTCGCGGTCGCGGCGGTGATTGAGACCTACCGCCAGGGCTTCCTCCATCTCGACCCGGATCTGATCGCGTCCATCTGGGACGCCCAGCATGAACCGCTGATCTACGTCGCTCAGGAAAAGAAGGAGCCGACCTACGGTTGGCCCGCCATCCGCAGCTATTTCGCGGCGCTCCCCGACCATCTGGAAAAGGTGCTGGCCAAGGAGCTCACGGATGTGCAAATCGACATCCTCGGTGACACGGCGATCGCGTTCTTCATTTCCCATACCAAGGCCAAGCTCAGGGCGCGCACCACCCCACACGAGCCGACCTTCCGCGTCAGCATGCTCCTCCACCGGACTCCGGCCGGCTGGCGCGCGATCCATTTTCATGAATCCGCCCTGTCCGCCCAGGCCGCGCAGGCGATGGCGGGGACATGACCTCTCCAACGACCGGTGATGCGCCGCCAGGCCGCCTGATCATCCAGATCGTAGTCGGCAGCGTCCGTGAAGGGCGCAAGTCGCTGCCGATTGCGCAGTGGGTCCATGGACGCGCGGCGCTTCGAGAAGAACTCCAGACGGAACTGGTCGACTTGGCGGATTGGCCTCTGCCGATGCTCGCGTTCGCCAAGCCACCGGCGATGGGCCTGTCCGAAGATCCGGCCCAACGGCGCTGGGCAACGAAGGTCGGCGCGGCGGACGGCTACATCTTTGTCTCGCCCGAATACAATCACGGTCCCAGCGCCGTGCTGAAGAACGCGCTCGACTACCTCTACGCCGAGTGGAACCGCAAGCCGGTGGCCTTCGTGTCGTTCGGCAACACCGGCGGCGCTCGCGCGGTCGAGCAGCTGCGCGGGGTGGCGATCGAGTTGCGCATGGCCCCGCTCGGCGAGGCGGTCCACATCTTCGACGCCGGCCACAAGGTCGCCAACGGCGCCTTCGCCGGCGACGCCCGGGATGAGAAGCAGCTCAGCCAACTCTTCGACAGCCTGGTCTGGTGGGGGCGTGCGCTAGCGACCGCGCGCGCCGCGGACAGCGAGGGCCAATGATCCCTCACACAGGAGAATCGTCCATGGACAAGCGTCCCGACCGCTATCGCAATGCCATCGTTCCCCACATCTACGTCGATGGGGCCGCCGATGCGGTGGCCTTCTACGAGCGGGCATTTGGCGCGCAGGAGCTGTTCCGCGTCACCGGCAAGGACGGCAAAATAATCCACGGCGAGATCGCGATCTGCGGCTCGGTGGTGATGGTCGGCGACCCTGGCGACGGCGGTCTCTACGGTCAGCCCAGCAAGCTGGGCGGCTGCACCGCGGGGCTGCACATCATGGTCGACGACAACGCAGCGCTGCTGCGCCGCGCGACGGAGGCCGGCGCCCAGGAAGTCCAGCCGCTGACGCAGATGTTCTACGGCGCCAGTTCCTGCGCGGTGCGCGACCCCTTCGGCCACGTGTGGGTGCTGTTGTCCTGGAAAGAGGATCTCGATGCGGCCGAGATCGAGCGCCGCGGCGCGGCGCTTTTACAGGATTGATCGACGCGATCAGGCCCAACACTCGGCGAGCCACCCAACTCGCTCACGAGCAGGCGCCCCACAACTCTTTGAAGGTCGGAAAGTTCGAATGACCTGATATGACTCAAGAGCGACCCTAGAAAGTCTGCTTCGGGCTACCGGGCTTATCTGCATAACCATCCGATCTTTGTCCCAGCGCCCTCCACTGCCCAACCGACGAACTCAAAGGCTTCCCTCTTTCGGCGACGATCGCTTTCAATTGCCCTAAGCCTGAAAACCTAGGAGATCGGAGATGGCGCCAGCAGGGGAGACATCTATCAAGCGGTCCATCCGCCGACATCAACTGCGCGAAATGGTGCCGCTTGCTGACAGCACCATTTACGAAATGGAGCAGCGCGGGGAATTTCCGCGACGCTTCGCTCTTTCGCCGCGCTGTGTCGTCTGGGATCTGGCTGAAGTCGAAGCCTGGCTGGCCGCGCGCCGATCAAACCCGATTGACCGCGCTCAATCTCCTGACGTCAGGCAGCGGCGATCGCGCCCGGTTCGAGAGCCGGGTCTGGCTCAAACAGCGGCATCGAAGGCGGAATGAGCACCGGCACGCGCTTCTTCCCTGCGACCCAGGCGTCGATGATGTCTGACCACTCCTGCATCATGTGGCGACGCTGCACCTCGTATTCTGCCTTGTTGTAAACGCCCCGCGACGAGCGGCCGTCCTCGTGCGCCAGACATTTCTCAATCCAGTCGCTGTTGAATCCGAGTTCGTTGAGCAGCGTCGAGCCTGTCCTCCGCAGGTCGTGAATCGTGAATGGCTCAAGGGGCAAGCCTTCCTTCTTCGCCTGCTCGACGACCGCGTAGGTGACGCGATTGAAGGTTGCGCGCGACATGGGCGCATCCGCGTCGTAGCGCGACGGAAGGAGAAACTTCGAATTTCCGGCGCACGTCTTCAGCGCGATCATGATGTCGAGGGTCTGGCGCGACAGATAAACATTGTGCGCCTTCGAGCGCTTCATTCGCTCCTTCGGAATCGTCCAGACGGCGTTCTCGAAATCGACCTCGTCCCACACGGCGTCCTGCAGTTCGCTCTTGCGCACCATAGTCAGCAAGTAGAGCCGCATGCCGAGCCGAATGGTCGGCAGGGTCGCCACCTTCTCGAGAAGCTTGAGCATGACCCTAATCTCGGTTGGCGAGAGTGATCGATCCTTCGGCACGAACGTCGCGATCGAGGCGGGTCCCACACCATCGGCCGGGTTGGCGACCTTCTCGCCGTGCAAGATCGCGAAGCCGTAGATCTGCTTGACGATATCGCGGACGTGGATCGCCGTCGCCGGCGCGCCGCGCTCGACGATAGCACCGCAATGAGCCCGCAGATCATCGGGCGTGATCTCGGTTAGCAGCCTGTTGCGCCACTTGGGCAGCAACTCGCGCTCGAAGATCGAACGGCGCATCGCCCGCGTGCTGTCCGCCATCGGCGCCGCGGTCAGCCATTTCTCGCCGAATTCGCCAAAGCTCTTCGCTTCCAGGAGACGGCGCTTCTCCCGCTGCTTTTCAATCGCCGGCGATCGTCCCTCGCTGATAGCCCGCTTGGCGTCGATGCACAGCTCTCGCGCACGAGCGAGCGACAGCCCCGCCGGGCCGTACTTGCCGAACGTGACGGTCTCGCGCCGTCCATTCATCCGGTAATCCAGCCGAAAAGAGAGGGTGCCCGACGGCTTCACAAGGACATACATGCCGTCCCGGTCCGTCACCTTATAAATTTTCTCTTTTGGTTTCAGATGCTTAAGGGCTGCATCGGTCAACATCGGGACCGCCTCCTCCAGAAAAGACCGTCAGGCCATTTTCGGGCATCCTCGCGATTAAATCTCTTTTTCTTACAGCTAGTTAGATCGAAAAAAAGACCGTCAGAGGGTGCTCACACCCTGACGGTATCGGACGAAATCGGATTTCGCAATGGTGAGACGCACCGTCAGGGAATCCGTCAGAGGCGATCTCTGCCGACCGATAGTCCCCGAACGTCTTTGGATGATTTTATTTTGTTTATCAGTGTGTTATGGAGTTTTCCGGGATGCTGTGGGATACCCCCGGATGGGCCAAAATCATTCCCACTCGATTGTTCCCGGCGGCTTCGAGGTCACGTCGTAGACGACGCGGTTGACGCCCTTCACCTCGTTGATGATGCGGGTTGCCGTGCGACCGAGGAACGCCATGTCGAAGGGGAAGAAATCGGCGGTCATGCCGTCGCTCGACGTCACCGCACGCAAAGCGCAGACTTGGTCGTAGGTGCGCCCGTCGCCCATCACGCCGACGGTGCGAACCGGCAGCAGCACCGCGAAGGCCTGCCAGATGCGGTCGTAAAGCCCGGCGGCACGGATCTCTTCGAGATAGATCGCGTCGGCCTTGCGCAGGATGTCGAGCTTCCCCGCTGTGATCTCGCCGGGGATGCGGATGGCGAGGCCCGGGCCGGGAAAAGGATGGCGGCCGACGAAGGCGGGCGGCAGGCCGAGTTCTCGCCCAAGCGCCCGCACCTCGTCCTTGAACAATTCGCGCAAAGGCTCGACCAGGCGCATGTTCATGCGCTCCGGCAGGCCGCCGACGTTGTGGTGGGATTTGATCGTCACCGAGGGGCCGCCGGTGAAGGACGCCGATTCGATGACGTCCGGATACAGTGTGCCCTGGGCCAGGAACTCCACCGCCCCGCGCCCGTCGGCCGCGATCTTGCCCGCCTCGCGCTCGAAAGCCTCGATGAACAGGCGGCCGATGGTCTTGCGCTTGGTCTCGGGGTCGGAAACGCCGGCCAGCGCGCCGAGGAACTGCGGCGCCGCTTCGACGTGCACGAGCGGGATATTGAAATGGTCGCGAAACAGCCTGACGACCTCGACGCCCTCGCCCGCGCGCATCAGGCCGTGATCGACGAACACACAGGTCAGTTGGTCGCCGATCGCCTCATGGAGGAGAACCGCCGCAACGGAGGAATCAACGCCGCCCGACAGGCCGCAGATGACGCGCGACTTGCCGACCGCAGCGCGAATCGCCGCGCGCGCCTCGTGGCGAAACGCGGCCATCGTCCAGTCGCGCTTGAGGCCGGCGACGTCGTGGACGAAATTGCTGAGCAGGCGCGCCCCGTCCGGCGTGTGCGCGACCTCGGGGTGGAACATCAGGCCATAGTAGCGCCGGCGCTCGTCGGCGATGACCGCGAAAGGCGCGTTCTCGGAGACGCCGATGCGCTCGAAGCCTGGGGGCAGGGCGGTGATGCGGTCGCCGTGGCTCATCCACACCACATGTTTCTCGCCGGCGGCCCAGCAGCCGGAAAACAACGGGCTGTCGGCGAGCGTCTCGACCTCGGCGCGACCGAATTCGCGATCGTGGCCGCTCTCGACCTTGCCGCCGAGCTGGGCGGCCATCGCCATCTGCCCGTAGCAGATGCCGAGCACCGGCACGCCGGATTCGAATACGATGTCGGGCGCGCGCGGCGAGCCCGCGTCTGGCAAAGAGCCGGGGCCGCCGGAGAGGATGACCGCCTTTGGCCGCATGGCGCGGAAGGCGGCGTCGGCGTTCTGGAACGGCGCGATCTCGCAATAGACGCCGGCCTCGCGCACGCGCCTGGCGATGAGCTGCGTCACCTGGCTGCCGAAATCGACGATGAGCAGCTTGTCGTGGCTGGCCTGATCGGTCATCGTTGTCCCCGCGAAACGAAGAGTCCCCGTGAAACGAAAAAGGCGCCCGAAGGCGCCTCCCTGTTGAAGTCCTCCGCCGGACTTACTTGATCTTGGTTTCCTTGAACTCGACATGCTTGCGCGCAACGGGATCGTATTTCGTGAACGTGTACTTTTCCGTCTTGGTGCGAGCGTTCTTCTTGGTCACGTAGAAATAGCCGGTGTCGGCGGTGGAGAGCATCTTGATCTTGAGCGTGGCGGCCTTGGCCATGACGAACCTTGCGCGTTAGGGCAAATAAAGGGGCGCCCCGGGTGAGCCCCGACGCGCGCATGGCGCTTACATAGCCGGGAGCGTCGGGAAGTCAAGTCGAGGCGGGCGCCAGAAGACGCGCGGCGAAGAGCGCGCCGGCCGCCGCCGCCAATGCCTCCACGTCGGGCGGGAACGGCGTGATCCGCCGGTCGATGACCAGCGAGGCGAGGCCGTGGACGAAGGACCACGCCGTCAGCAGAGCGAGATCGACCTCCTCCGCCTTGAATTCGGCGCGCAGGAAGGCTGTCATCATGCCGAGGACGGTCTCCGGGCGCTCAGGCAGGGCGGCCCTCTCGGCCGCGTCCTGCCACGTCGGCGGCCCGTCGTACATCAACCGGTACACATGGGGATGGTCGCGCGCGAACAGCACATAGGCGACGCCCCAGGCGGCGAGCCGGTGCTCGGCCGGCCCCGCGACCGTGGCCTCGCCGAGGCGCTGGCGCAACAGCCCGAAGCCGTGCTCGGCGATCGCGCCCATCAGCGCCGCCTTGTCGTCGAAATGGCGATAGAGCGCCATCGGCGTCACGCCGGCGCGCTCGGCGACGGCGCGCAGGTTGAGGTTCTGCGGACCTTCGGCGTCCAGGATGTCGAGAGCGATGGCGAGCGCCGCATGACGGAGATCGCCGTGGTGGTAACGTTTCTTGATAGAGATTCGCTTCATGTATACCAAATATACATGCGGAGCCGGCGGGAAGTCAAATGGTCGCGGCGTTCAAGGACGAACTTTTCGCGGCGCAATGGCTGCACACGGCCGGCTATGCCAGCTACGGCGGGGCGGAACTCGGCGAATGTCTGACGATCGCCGGGCAAATCCGCGAACTCGACGCGGAGAGCTGGCATGCGGCTTGGGGCGGGGCGGCCGCGCGGCTGCACGGCCTCGCCGACGCGAGCCGTGCGGGCGGGCGCCTCGAAAGCGCGCGCGGCGGCTATCTGAGGGCGGCCAACTATTGGCGCGCCGCCTACACCTTCCTGATCGGCGCGCCGGTGGATGAGCGCGTCAAATCCGCCTATCGCGCCTAGCGCGCAGCCTTTCAGGCGGCGGCGTTGCTGCGACCTAGGGCCGAGCGCATCGCCATTCCCTACGAGGGCAGGCGGCTCGACGGCCATCTGCTGCGACCGCTTGAGGCCGGCCCGCGGCCGCCGCTGATCTTCAACGGCGGCTACGACAGCACCGCCGAGGAAGGCTATTTCATGAGCGGCGCGGCGGCGCTGGCGCGCGGCTACGCCTGCCTGTTGTTCGACGGCGCGGGGCAGGGCGGCGCGATCATCGAGGACGGCCTGACCTTTCGCCCGGATTGGGAAGCGGCGGCGCGCGGGTTCTATTCAACCAGATCGCCTTCGACTGGCTCGACGAGGCGCTGGCTCTACCGCCAGCCGCGGCTAACGCGTAAGCAGCCGCGTCACCAGTTGGTCGGCGTAGTCCTCGCTCAACGGGGCGCCGATCAGGGCGCGCGCGTAGAGCGGCGCCAGGAGATAGTCCAACACGTCCGCCAACGGCGGCGCTTTTTCGCCGCGTCCTCGGGCGCGATCGAGCATGGCGCCGATCTGGTCGAGGTGGCGTTGCAGCGCCACGCCTCGGCCAGCGCTCTGCGGGCCGGCGGTCGCCAGGAAGGCGGCGAAGAACGCCGAGCCGCCCGGACGCTTGAGGCCCGCGACAATGTGGCGCGCCCATTGGCCGAGGTCGCCGGCCAACGCTCCGGTGTTGGGCAACCGATCCTCGCGCAGCAATTCCTCGACTGCAACTTCCCTCACCAGCGCGCGCACGTCGCCCCAGCGGCGATAGAGGCTGGTCGCGGCGACGCCTGCCCGACGCGCCACATCCGCCATACTGACGACAGCGTGGCCACGCTCCGCCACCAGGGCGGCGACCGCTTCGAAAGCCGCGGCTTTGGTGCGCGCGGTGCGACCGCCGGGACGCGTCTTGGGCGCCACGGCGATCCCGCCATGCCGCCCCTGATGCAAAACTGATCGCATTAAGCCATCCGCTCTGAAAACGTTTCGCCCGTCGGGCGATTTTCGTCACGCGCGCGGCGCGACGATCCACGCCTTGGCGCGCGCCGCCGATGGTCCCTAACGCACCGCCGCGCTTTATGATCCCGCCGGTGTGCGGATTCGGTCATTTCCATCGCGCCGCCGCGCCGCTTCGGCTACAACGTCTGCAACGACATAGCGGGAGGCGGTGCGATGAGCGCGGCGAGACTGAAATGGTACGGCTGGGGCCGCGAGGGCGAGGCGATGAGCCCCGAGGAGCGCGCCTTCGTCTTCAGCCGCTATCACGAGAAATTCGGCCGCGGCGAGTTCACCACCGTTCCGATTCCGACGCTTGCGGACATCAAGCTGCCGGCTCCGCGCCTCGCCCCGCCGGCCGCGCTCGCCGCGTTCTGCTCCAGCCAGGCCTACGATCGCGCCGCGCATGCCTACGGCAAATCCTATGCCGACTATGTGCGCGCCCTGCTCGGCGATTTCGCCGTCGCGCCGGATGTCGTCGCCTATCCCCGCAACGAGGCGGAGATCGCGGCGGTGATGGATTGGGCCGGCGCCGCCGGCGCGACGCTCGCCCCATTCGGCGGCGGGTCGAGCGTCTGCGGCGGCGTCGAGCACGCCGGCGATCGGCCCGCGGTCACTTTGGACCTGCGCTGCCTCGACCGCGTCGTCGAGGTCGACAAGACCTCGCGCGCGGCGCTGATCGAGGGCGGCGCGTTCGGGCCGGATCTCGAGCGCCAGCTCAAGCCGCACGGGCTGACTTTGCGCCATTTCCCGCAGAGCTTCGAATATTCGACCCTCGGCGGCTGGATCGCGACGCGCTCGGGCGGCCATTTCGCCAGCCTCTACACCCATATCGACGATCTCGTGGAGAGCCTTCGCGTCGTCACGCCGATGGGCGTCTTGGAGTCGCGCCGGCTCCCCGGCTCCGGCGCCGGGCCGAGCCCGGACCGCATGTTCGTCGGCTCCGAGGGCACGCTGGGGATCATCGCCAAAGCCTGGATGCGCGTGCAGGCCAAGCCGACCTACCGCGCCGGCGCGAGCTTGCGCTTTCCCAATTTCTTCGCCGCCGCGCGGGCGGTGCGGGCGCTGTCGCAGGCCGGGCTTTATCCTTCCAACGCCCGCATCCTCGATCCGCACGAGGCGTACAATACCGGGGCCGGCGACGGCAGTTCGGCGATCATGGCGCTGGCCTTCGAAGGCGCCGATCATCCGCTCGACGCCTGGATGGCGCGGGCGCTCGAATGCTGCGCCGACCACGGCGGCGCGCCGGAGGCTGAGAACGCCGCCGCCGGCCTGTGGCGCACCGCCTTCATCCGCATGCCGTATTCGCGCGAGTTCTTGACCCCGGCCGGGCTCATCGTCGACACCTTCGAGACCGCCATCACCTGGGACCGCTTCGAGGCGTTTCACGAGACGGTCACAACCGCGGTGGAACGGGCGATCTTGCAGGCGACGGGGGTCAGGGGCGAGGTCACCTGCCGCTTCACCCATCTCTACCCCGACGGGCCGGCGCCGTATTTCTCGTTCCACGCGCTCGGCCGCCACGGCGCGCTGCTCGATCAATGGCGCGCCATCAAGAACGCGGCCGGCGACGCGCTGATGGCGGCCGGCGGAACCATCACCCATCACCACGCGGTCGGGCGCGACCATCGGCCCTGGTACGACCAGCAGCGCCCGGAACTGTTCGCGACAGCGCTGCGCGCCGCCAAGCGCGCGCTCGACCCGAAGGGGATGATGAATCCCGGCGTGCTTATCGACCCGTGAAGGGGGTTTTATGCGCGCGCCTGTTCTAGCGGCGATTCTGGCGCTGCTCGCCTCCCCGGCGGCGCGCGCCGAGGAGGCGCCGCACGGCAGCCTCGATTTCTCGCGCCTGACGACGCAGCAGTCGGACTTCTTCTGGCGGCGGCTGCGCAGCCTCGCCATCGAGGAGGCGGTGCTGAGCTATTGCGGTCAGCCCGACGATTTCGAGCGCCAAGCCAAGCAGGGCATCCGCGCCTGCGTGACCGCTGCGGCGCTCGACAAGGCGCAGGCCTATTTCAGCGCCGAGATGAAGACGGCGCTGGCGAGCCTGCATGAGCGCAAGGCGTCCTGCCGGGGCAAGCCGGAAGCGAAGCGCGGCTGGCTCGGCGTCGAGATCAGACCCGACGCCAGGGGCGTGCTGGTGACGGCGGCGATGGCGGGCTCGCCAGCGGCGGCGGCGGACCTGAAGGCCGGCGACGTCATCGCCAGCGTCAACGGTCACGCCATCGCCGGGCCGAAGCAGCTATCGGCGAAAATCCGCGCCCTAGCGCCGGGCGCGACGGTGGCGCTGGGGCTGCTGCGCGATGGGGCAGGGCGGCAGGCCTCGGTGAAACTCGGCGGCATGGCCTTCGACGCCGACGGTCAGGCGGCGCTCGACATGCCGGCGCTGATGGTCTCCTCGCGCCAGGATCTGCACGCCATCGCCGACGCGGTGACGGACATGTGCGCCAGGTGCAAGACGTCGATTTGGGCGTTGTTTTGCCGGTGAGGGACAGGCTCCCGTTCGCCAGGCAGGGAGCAATCGAAAGTGGCCATGGCGGAAACCGCCGGGCGACGGCGCGCCCATCCTTAAATTTACGTTAAAATCCATTCCGGCTTGTCCGAACGCGAGACGGCGGGTCAAAACCCCCCTGGAGGCGCAGCGGGCGCCCTTATGGAGGGTCATATGCGCCACGCCGCTCTCGCCGGAGCCGCCATCCTCGCGCTGTCTGGCGCCGGGGCCGAAGCTCAGCAATGCTATCGGCGCGTCGTAGATCCGCCGCGATACAGCGCCGTCGTCGAGCGCGTGCTGGTCGCTCCCGCCCGCGAGGCGCGCCAATACGTGCCGGCGCAAACACGCGTCGTTGCGCAGACCGTCGTCGTGCGGCCGGAGCAGACCGTCGAGCACGTCGTTCCCCCTGAATTTGCGCTGCGCGCCGAGACCGTCGAGGTTAGCCCCGCGCATCGCGAATGGCGCACCCGCAACGAGGGCGGCGACGTCATCGGCTGCTGGGTCCATGTGCCCGCCCGCTTCGCGCAAGTCGCGCGACGCGTTCTGGTCGCCCCCGCGCAAGTGGTGTCGCAGACCATACCCGAGCAAACCGCGACGCGCCTGGTTACCGAGATCGTCGAGCCCGCGCACGTCATCGTGCACGACATTCCCGCCCAATACGCGACGCGCGAACGGCCGGTGCTGGTGGCCTACGGCGGCGCGCGCTGGGCGCGGCTCGATACCTGCGAACGCTAGAGTTCCGCGACGCCGCTCCCCTCGCCCCGTTCTTCACGGGGAGAGGGGTCCTGCCGCTTGGCCGAAAGTTCGTTGAGAGGCTGCGCCGCCGACGCCATAAGCGCGGCTTCACGTCTTGGCGTGGCGCTGCCGGATCATGAAATTGTCGAAGGAATATTCCTCCACCTGCCACCACAGATATTGATCGGAGCGGAAGGCCAAGAACGAGTCCGCGAGCTTCTTGAAGCGCGGATTTTGGGCGGAGAGTTGGTCGTAGAGATCGCTTGCCGTCTTGTAGCAGGCCTCCAGCACATCCTGCGGGAACAATCGCAGCGACGCCCCGCCGACCACGAGGCGCTTCACCGCCGCCGGATTGGCGGCGTCGTAGCGGGCGAGCATTTCCGAATCGGCGATCGCCGCGGCGGCGCGCAACGCTTCCTTGTAGGAATTCGGCAGCGCGTCGTATTTGTCGTGGGCGACGACGAGATGCAATTGCATGCCGCCTTTCCACCAGCAGGGATAATAGTAATTGGGCGCGACCTTGGCGATCGGCTGGCCGAACTTCGCGTCGTCATAGGGGCCGAGCCACTCGAACATGTCGAGCGAGCCGCTTTGCAGGGCGTCGTAGACGGATGCGCGCGGCATCGCGACCGGGTTGGCGCCCAGCGTCTGGAACACTTTGCCGGCGAAGCCGCCGACGCGCATCTTCAGGCCCTGAAAATCCTGGAGGCCGCGCAACTCCTTGCGGAACCAGCCGGCCATCTGGCCGCCGGTGTTGCCGGCCGGGATCGCCAGCGCCCCGCGATCGGCGAGCAGTTCGTCGATGAGTTGGCCGCCGCCGCCTTCCTTGAGCCAGGCCGAATGCTGGCGCGCGTTCATGCCGAACGGCGTCGAGGTGGCGAAGATGAAGCTGGGGTCCTGGCTCCAGGCGTAGTCGAGCGCGGTGTGGGCGGCCTCCGCCTTGCCGGAGGAAACCGCGTCGAGCGCGCCGGCCGCCGGCGCGATCTCGCCAGCCGGCGACAGCTTCAGTTTGAAACGCCCGTCGGTAAGGTCGGACAACGCCTTGGCCAGGGTCTGTGCGCCGCCGTAAATGAGATCGAGCGACGGATTGAAGCTCGACGTCAGCCGCCATTCAACTTCTGGCGAAGGCTCTGCAAGCGCCGGGGAGGCGACGCCGGCCGCCGCCGCCGCGCCCAATCCTGCGAGAAATCGTCGGCGCTCGTATTTCATCCGCCCCTCGTCGCCTGTGCGCCCGGAACCGCTGGCCCGCGGTATATACATGCATCGAATGCGGCGCTAGGGCGACCGATCCGATGGAATCGGAACGAGCGCCCTAGCGCTTTGTTTCAGCGCATATTCTTATCCAAGAAGTCCGCAACTTTTTGGGAATATGCCAAGAGCGGAGCTTGGATGGCGGAAAAGCATATGCAAGTCGCGGCCGTCGCGCTCGCCGGCGGCGCGTCCTCGCGCATGGGCCGGCCAAAGGCGCTGGCGCCTTTCCTGGGCCAGCCGCTGGTGGCGCGCGTACTCGGCCGCCTGCAACCGCAAGCTGGGGCCGTCTATCTCAACGCCAGCGGGCCGCAATATGCCGGCTTCCGTGCGCCGCTGGTTGAGGATTTCGCGCGCTGGCGCGGCGCCGGGCCGCTGGCGGGCGTCGCGGCGGCGCTGGCGCGGGCGGCAGAAGATGGATTCCTCTATGTCGCCACCGCCCCCTGCGACGCGCCGTTCCTGCCGCTCGATCTCGTCGCGCGGCTGATGATCCCTATGCGTGCCGGCGCGGCGGCGGCGGTCGCCACTTCGGACAGCGGGCTGGAGCCGATGTTTTCGCTGCTGCCGGTGGAGGCGCTGGCCCGCGTCGAGGCGGCGCTGGCGGCGGGTCGCGCTTCGCCGCGCTCGGTTCTGGCGGGGCTGCAAGCGGCGCGGGTGGCGTTTCCGGCCGAGGGGGAGCCGTTCGCCAATCTCAACACGCCGGAAGAATTCGCTGCCGCCGAGGCCGCGGCGCGCCGCGTCGATGCTAGAAGCGCGTGAGCCGGCGTCCGGCCGGACGTGAGTTTGGGAGAGACAGGTGAGCAAAGTCGCATTTCTTGGCCTCGGCGTGATGGGTTATCCGATGGCCGGGCATCTCAAGCGCCGCGGCGGCCAGGACGTCGTCGTCTACAACCGCAGCGCGGCCAAGGCGAAAGCCTGGGTCGAGAGCCACGGCGGCGCCTCGGCCGCCACGCCGAAGCAGGCGGCGCGCGATCGCGACATCGTGTTCGCCTGCGTCGGCAACGACGACGACTTGCGCTCGGTGACGCTCGGCCCCGACGGCGCCTTTGCCGGCATGAAAAAGGGCGCGGTGTTCGTCGACCACACCACCGCTTCCGCCAATGTCGCGCGCGAACTCGCTGAGGCGGCGGGCAAGCTTGGCCTCGGCTTCGTCGACGCGCCGGTGTCGGGCGGCCAGGCCGGGGCCGAGAACGGCCAACTCACCGTCATGTGCGGCGGCTCGGCGCAGGATTTCGCAGCTATTGAGCCGGTCGCCAAAGTCTATGCCAAGTCGATCCGGCGCATCGGAGAGGTCGGCGCCGGGCAGCTTACCAAGATGGTCAACCAGATCTGCATCGCCGGGATGGTGCAGGCGCTCTCCGAAGGGCTGCATTTCGCCGAACGCGCCGGCCTCGACCGCGAACTCGTCGTCGAGGTGATCTCCAAGGGCGCGGCGCAATCCTGGCAGATGGACAATCGCCACAAGACGATGATCGCCGACAAATTCGACTTCGGCTTCGCTGTCGATTGGATGCGCAAGGATCTTGGCATCTGCCTCGACGAGGCGCGCCGCAACGGCGCGCGCCTGCCGGTGGCGGCGCTGGTCGATGAGTTCTACGCCGACGTGCAGCGCCTTGGCGGCGGGCGATGGGACACCTCCAGTCTCATCGCCCGCTTCACGAAGTAACCGCTCTCAGCAGCGCGGCTGGCCGGGATGTCCGCAGGCGGCGGGCCTCGCGGCCGGCGCGAACTTCGGCGGCTCGGCGCGCGGCGCGCGGGCGGGCCTCGCGGCCGGAGCGAACTTCGGCGGCTCGGCCCGCGGGGCCGGTTTGACGGGCTCGGCGCGCAGGGCGGGCTTGGCAGGCTCCGCCCGAGGCGGGAGCTTTGGCGATTCTACAGGTTTGAGCTTCCGCGGCTCAGGGTTCGCCTTGGGCGCGTGCGCCGGGCGAGTCTCGCCAACGGGCGCGGATTTCGCCGCCGCGGGCGTCCTCGCCGGCGCAAGCGTCCCGGCGTTGTCCGGCGCGGGCTTGGCGCCGTGGATGGGGGCAGGCCTCGGCGTCCTGCCGGTCTCCATGGCCGGCTTGCGGCCGGGGACGAGCGTCGCGCCGGGCGTCGGCAGCGGCGTCTTGTCGCTTTCCGGCGTCGGCTTGCCGCGGTGGGTCGGGGCGAGCGCCGGCGTCTTGCCGGGTTCCACCGCCGGCTGGCGCCCTGGGGCGGGCGTCGCGCCGGGCGTCGGCAGCGGCGTCTTGTCGCCTTCCGGCGTCGGCTTGCCGCGGTGGGTCGGGGCGAGCGCCGGCGTCTTGCCGGG
>DATNDU010000121.1:0-36874 GCA_035606915.1 Roseiarcus sp.
GGGCGTTCAGTTGGGCGTTCTCGCGCCATATTCCCGTGTTGTTCGCTTGACCGGCCGGAATCGCGGCGCCAATCCGGCGCAGCGGATCGCGGGGCGCGGGCCGTCGGGGATGGGTTTATGACGTCAAAGCTTGTTGGGTGCGGATCGCTTCGGCGCTGGCGCCGCGCGTCGCTGATCTTCGCCGTAACGGCGTCGCTCGGCGGCTGCTCGTCGTTCTCGCTGGACGACCTTAATCCCTTCGCCGGCGAGAAATACAAGATGCAGGTCGATCCGATCGTGCCGGCGAGCACGGTCTACGACCAGGGCCTGGCCAAGCTCGCCAACGGCGACGCCACCAACGCGGCCAAGAAGTTCACTGACCTCGGCAAGAAATATCCGAGCTCCGACTGGGCGCGCAAAGGCCTGTTGATGACCACCTACGCGCAGTTCCAGGCCGCCGAATACGACGACGCCGCCGGGTCGGCGGCGCGCTACGTCAAGGAATATCCAAAGACGCCCGAGGCGCCCTATGCGCTCTACCTCGAAGCCTCCAGCCATTACGCGCAGATCATGGACATCTCGCGCGACCAGGACCACGCCGCCAGGGCGCTGGCGCTGTTCCAGCAACTCGTGGTGACTTATCCGAAATCCGAATATGTCGACGACGCCAAGTCCAAGATCCAGGTGACGATGGATCAACTCGGCGGCAAGGAAATGTCGATCGGCCGGTTTTATCTGCATCGGCGCAACTATACGGCGGCGATCAACCGCTTCCGCGCCGTGCTCACCACTTACCAGACGACGCGCCACGCCGAGGAGGCGCTGTATCGCCTCGTCGAGGCCTATATGGGCCTCGGCCTCACCGACGAGGCCGAAACCGCCGCCGCCATCCTCGGCCACAATTTCCCGAACAGCGAATGGTACCAGAACGCCTATACGCTGCTGAAAACCAATGGCCGCTCGCCGCAGGAGCATCCAGGCAGTTGGCTGTCGAAATTGTACCACTCCGTCATCCCGACCTGAGGCAGCGCGAGGCGGCGCCATGCTCGCGCGTCTCTCCATCCGCGATATCGTGCTGATCGACCAGTTGGACCTCGATTTCTCGCGCGGTCTGACCATCCTTACCGGCGAGACCGGGGCAGGCAAGTCGATCCTGCTCGACGCGCTGTCGCTGGCGCTCGGCGCGCGCGGCGACGGCGCGCTGGTGCGCGCCGGCGTCGACCAGGGGCAGGTGACGGCGGTGTTCGAGCCGCCGCCCGGCCATCCCGCGCTCGCCTTGCTCGCCGCCCACGACCTCGCCTTCGAGGGCGAGCTGATCCTGCGCCGGGTGCAGATGGCCGACGGGCGCACCCGCGCTTACGTCAATGACCAGAGCGTCGGCGCGCAAACCTTGCGCACCTTGGCTGCCGGGCTGGTCGAGATTCACGGCCAGCACGATGAGCGCGCACTGCTGGATTCCGCGACGCACCGCGCGCTGGTCGACGCCTATGGCGGCCTGAAGAGCCTCGTCGAGCGCGGGCGCGCCGCGCATGCGGCGCTGAAAGCGTGCCAGAGTGCGCTCGCCGCCGCCCGCGCCGATGTCGCGGCGCGCGAGCGCGAGGCCGATTTCGCCCGCCACGCCAGCGAGGAACTGTCCAAGCTCGCCATCGAGCCCGGCGAGGAGCCGCGGCTTGCCGAGCGCCGCCAGGCGATGATGCAGGGTGAGAAGGTCGCCGCCGATATCCGCGAGGCGCTGGCGGCGCTGAGCGGCGATTCCGCCATTCTGCCGATGTTGGCGTCGATCGCGCGCCGCCTGCAACGGCGCGCCGCGCAGGCCCCGGCGCTCATCGAGCCCAGCGTCAAGGCGCTCGACGAGGCGATGGAGGCGGTCGAGCTTGCCGCGCAAACCGTGGAAGAGGCGATGCGCGCCTGCGCCTTCGATCCGCGCGAGCTTGAGGCTTGCGAGGAGCGGCTGTTCGCGCTGCGCGGCATGGCGCGCAAATATGGCGCCGCCGTCGACGCCCTGCCGGCGCTGGCGGAGAAATACGCCAGCGAACTCGCCGATCTCTCGGACGGGCGCGCCCGCGTCGTGCGGCTGGAGCAGGCCCACGCCGCCGCCGAGGCGGATTACCACGCGGCGGCGGGCGCGCTGTCGGCGGCGCGGCGCATGGCGGCGCTGGAACTCGCCGAGGCCGTCAACGCCGAACTGGCGCCGCTGAAGCTCGCCGGCGCCCGCTTCGGCGCCGACATCGCCAGCGACGAAAAGCTCGTCTTGGCCGACGGCTACGACCGCGTCGAGTTCGTCGTGCAGACCAATCCCGGTTCGCGGCCCGGCCCGCTGATGAAAGTCGCCTCGGGCGGCGAGCTGGCGCGCTTCCTGCTGGCGCTCAAAGTGTCGCTCGCCGAGCGCGACACCGCGCCGACGCTGGTGTTCGACGAGATCGACACCGGGGTCGGGGGCGCGGTGGCGGACGCCATCGGCCAGCGCCTGGCGCGGCTGGCGGCGCGCGCGCAAGTGCTGGCGGTGACCCATGCGCCGCAGGTCGCGGCGCGCTCGCAGCGCCATTTCAAGATCGTCAAGCACGAGGCCGGCGCCGGCGTCGCTACCCGCGTCTTCGCCTTGGACGCGGCCGAGCGGCGCGAGGAGATCGCCCGCATGCTCGCCGGCGCCGAGATCACTCGCGCGGCGCGCGCGGCGGCCAAGAGCCTGATCGAGAAGGCGGGATAGGGGTTCAAATCTGACCCTCGGCGCCCGGCCGCGGATGGGCGGTAAGGGGTTTTTGTGCGAGGCGCGGCCCTCGTGCTGAGCGACTGTCTGGATTGTCAAGTTTGTTTTGGGCGCGTTTTGCGCCATGCGCGCGCGTCGAGGCCGCGCTACCACCAGATCGGGGAACCTGTGTCTCGCCGCCGCGTTAGGCTGTGACGAGACGGTTGCGTCTCCCCAGGGGGCGCGGGTGACGAAAATCCTGATTGTCGAGGACAATGCCGAACTCGGCGAGCTTTTGGTCGAGCGGCTGAAGCGGCGCGGCCATTTCGTGCTGCTGGCCGCCGAGCCAGCGGAGGCGATCGCCGGCGCCAAGGCGTCGCGGCCCGACGTCATCCTGCTGGAATCGCAATTGCGCGGCGACGCCGACTGGTCGACCGCCCGGGCGCTCAAATTCGACGAGCTGACCCGCGATATCCCGGTCATCGCGCTGATGGCCAACAATTCTGACGAGATGCGCGCGCTCGCCCGTCAGAACGGCTGCGACGAACTGCACGCCAAGCCCATCGATTTCGGCCGCCTGCTGCAACAGATCGACGCGGCGGCCGCCGCCGACGACGACGCGCAGGCGCCGTGAACGCCCGCATCGACAACGAGCCCTCCGCGACGCTGGTCGAGGCGGCGCTTTGGATCGGCGTCACGCTCGGCCTCGGCCTCATCCTGACGCTTGCCCGCGACGTGCTGGTGCCGCTGGCGCTGGCGACGCTGCTAAGCTTTGCGTTGTCGCCGCTGGTGCGCGCGTTGCAGAAGCTCGGCGCGCCTCGGCCGCTCGGCGTGGCGGCGGCGCTGGCGATTTTCGCCGCCGCCATCGGGCTCTGGATTTGGTTCGTCAGCGGGCAGGTGTCGGATCTGGCGACGCGCCTGCCGGCTTACAGCCACAATATCCACGAAAAGCTGCACGCACTGACGCAGCGCTTCGGCGGCGCCCACACCTCCGGCTTCATGGGGGTGATCGAGGACGCCGCGAAGGAGATCGCGCCGTCGGAGGTCCCCGGCGCCGGCGCGGCGCAACGGGTGGTCATCGTCGACGCCTCGGCGCTGTCGCGCATCGGCTCGCTCGGCGCCTCCGCCTCGCCGGTGTTGTCGCCCATCGCGCAAGCCCTCGTCATCGTCGTGTTCACCGCCTTCCTGCTGGCGCAGAAGGAGGATTTGCGCAACCGGCTCATCAAGCTGATGGGCGCCAACGACATCAACCGCACCACCGAGGCGATCGACGACGCCGGGCGCCGCATCGGCCGCATGCTGTTCGCGCAGTTGCTGATGAACTCCGCCTTCGGCCTTGTCGTCGCGCTGGCGTTGTGGGCGATTGGCGTGCCCAATCCCGGGCTGTTCGGCACGCTCGCCGGCGTGGCGCGGTTCGCCCCGTATGTCGGCGTGCTGATCGGCGTCGCGCCGGCGCTGGTCGTCGCCTTCGCCTTCGATCCCGGTTGGTCGGCGGTGCTGCTGACGCTGCTGCTGTTCGTCGCCGTCGAGGGCCTCACCGGGCAAATCATCGAGCCGCTCGTCTATGGCCATAGCTCCGGCCTGTCGCCCGCGGCCCTGGTCGTCACCACGGCGCTGTGGGCGTTCCTGTGGGGGCCGATCGGCTTGTTGCTGGCGACGCCGCTGACCACCTGCGTCGTCGTTCTCGGCCGCCACGCGCCGGGCCTTGCCTTCCTGGAGACGCTGCTCGGCAACGAGCCGCCGCTCACCGCGCAGGAGACCTTCTACCAGCGCATGCTCGCCGGCGATCCGCGCGAGGCGGCGGCGCAGGCGCGCCTCTGGCTCAAGCGCGACGCGATCGCCGAATATTACGACGAGGTGGCGCTGGAGGCGCTGCGGCGCGCCCATCTCGACGTCGCGCGCGGCGATCTCGACGCGGGCCGGCTCGCCGCGCTGACGCGATCGACGCAGCAACTCGTCGCCGAGCTTGTCGCCTCCGGCGCGGGCCGGGCGCCGCGGCTGCGGGCGTTGCTGCGCCGGCTCTCCCATTTTGGAGCCGGCGAAGCGGAGGCGGGGCAAGAGGGGCCGCCGCGCTCGCCGCGCTTCGTCGCGGTGCTGCACGGCGACCATCCGCTCGACCCGTTGGCGGCGGCGATGTTGAGCCACGCGCTCAACCGGCGCGGCCTGCCGAGCCGCATCGTCACGGCTGAGCAGGCGCGCATGGCGACGGCGACCGAATGCGCTTCGGTCGGTCTTGTCTGCCTCTGCTACATCGAGCCGCTGACCATCGCCCATCTGCGCGCCGCGGCGACGGCGGCGCGGCGCTACTGCCCGCAGGCCAAGGTGATCCTCTGCGTCTGGCGCGACCCCGCCGACAACAGCTTCCACAGCCTGGAGCGCAAGCTGCGCTGCGACGCCGCCGTCACCGGCATCGCCGAAGCGGTCGTCGCGGCGCGGCGGCTGCTCGGCCTGCGCTCGACGTTCTGGAGCCAGGACGCTGTGCGCCGCGCCGAGGCGGCTTGAAGGGGGCGGGTTTGTCAGCCGCCCCGCGCCAGCAGCTTCACCATCGCATAGGCCGCCTCCAGGCGCGGCGCTTGGACGCCAGCGAGGCGGCCCATTTCAAGGACGGCGCCGACCAGCGCCTCGATCTCCGGCGGCCGGCCGGCCTCGATGTCTTGCAGCATCGAGGTCTTGTGTGCGCCGATCGCCTCGGCGCCGGCGATGCGCTTGTCGATCGACAGGCGGAACCTGATGCCGTGCGCCTCGCCGATCGCCTTCACCTCCGCCATCATCTCGGCGATCAGCGCTCGCGTCGGCGCTAAGCTGAGGATGTCGGCGAGCGTGGCGCGGGTCAGCGCGCTGACCGGGTTCAGCGTCGCGTTGCCCCATAGCTTCAGCCAGATTTCGGTGCGGATGTCAGTCGACACCGGGGCCTTGAAGCCGGCGCGCTGCAAGGCTTCCGACAAGGCGGCGGCGCGGGCGGTGCAGGTTCCGTCGAGTTCGCCGAGCGTGAAGCGGTTGCCTTCGATGTGGCGGATGACGCCAGGCGCTGCGATCTCGGCGGCGGGATAGACCACGCAGCCGAGGATGCGCGCGATCGGCAGCGCAGCGGCGATGCGCCCGTCCGGATCGACGCTCGCCAACCCGCGCCCCTCATGGGGGCCGCCTCTGCGGTGGAAATACCACCAGGGGACGCCGTTCTGCGCGGTGAGGATCGTCGCCTCCGGCGCCAGCACGGCGGGAACCTGCGCGGCGATCTCGGCCACCTGATGCGTCTTGACGGCGAGCATCACGCAATCCTGCGGCCCCAGTTCGGCAATGTGGCTGGAGGCGCGCGGTCGGGCGACGATCTCCCGCCCCGCTTCGATCAGCCGCAGCCCGTTGTCGCGGATGGCGGCGAGATGGGCGCCGCGCGCCACGACCGAGATTTCCTCGCCCGCTTCCGCCAGCCTGGCGGCCAGCAGGCCGCCGATGGCGCCGACGCCGACGATTGCTATGCGCATCGTTTGTCCTCGCCCCAGGAACCGGCGGCGCGCCGGCGGGTTCGCTTTGGCATGAGGTTGCGGCTATGACTAGCTGCAACAAGAGGTGCGCAATGTCGACCAAACTGCCCCGGGAGGCTGAAGACGCCGCCAAGCGACGCGAGGACGAGGCCCTTGATGAGGCGCTCAAGCAGACCTTTCCGGCCAGCGACCCGCCCGCCGCCACGGCGCCGGGATATCGCACGGTGCGGACGAGGGACAAGGCGGCCAAATCCGCGCCGCGCCGTTAATTGGCGGCGCGGCGTCGTCGAGCCGCATGGCGATGGTGAGATCGGGGTGCGCCGGCAGGCGTGGCGCGAGGAGGGCGCGCGGACGCAGCGAGTTGCGCGGGCGCGGCAAATCTGCTAGCGCCCGCAGCCTCAACCCGTGGGAGAGCGCCCGGCCGCCAGCCGGGAGCCACGCTCGCACCACGAACTGCAACCTGGCGAGGTCGCCCGGGCCATGCGCCGGGGCGGCCCCGTCCTATTTGGAGCAGCCTCATGGCGAAAAAGATCGCCGGCTATATCAAATTGCAAGTGCCGGCGGGCGCGGCCAATCCGTCGCCGCCCATCGGTCCCGCGCTCGGCCAGCGCGGCCTCAACATCATGGAGTTCTGCAAGGCTTTCAACGCCCGCACGGCGCAACTTGAGAAAGGTTCGCCGATCCCGGTCGTTATCACCGCCTATCAGGATCGATCCTTCACCTTCGAGATGCGCCAGCCGCCGGTCACCTTCTTCATCAAGAAGGCGGTCGGCCTGAAGATCGGCAAGAAGCCGGCGTCCGGCTCGAAGACGCCGGGCCGCGGCTTCGTCGGCAAGATCACGCGCGACCAGATCAAGGAAATCGCGGAGAAGAAGATCGTCGACCTCAACACCGACACGATCGAATCGGCGATGAAGATGATCGAAGGCTCCGCCCGTTCGATGGGCGTCGAGGTGGTGGGGTAAGTCATGGCTCACGTTGGAAAGCGCATCAAACAAGCCCGTGAAGGCGTCGCCCGCACGAAGCTTTATTCGCTCGACGAGGCTGTGAAGCTCGTCAAGTCGCTCGCCGCCGCCAAGTTCGACGAGACGGTGGAACTGTCGCTCAACCTCGGCGTCGATCCCAAGCACGCCGACCAGATGGTGCGCGGCGTCGTCAACCTGCCGAACGGCACCGGCCGCACGCTGCGCGTCGCGGTGTTCGCGCGTGGGGCGAAGGCGGACGAGGCGCGGGCGGCCGGAGCCGATGTCGTCGGCGCCGAGGATCTCGTGCAGGCAGTGCAGGGCGGAACCATCGATTTCGACCGCTGCATCGCCACCCCCGACATGATGCCGCTCGTCGGCCGTCTCGGTAAGGTGCTGGGGCCGCGCGGCCTGATGCCGAACCCGAAGGTCGGCACGGTGACGACCGACGTCACCGCGGCGGTCAAGGCCTCGAAGGGCGGGGCAGTCGAGTTCCGCGCCGAGAAGGCCGGCATCGTGCAGGGCTCGGTCGGCAAGACCTCGTTTGGCGAGGCGCAACTGGCCGCCAACATCCGCGCCTTCGTCGATGCGGTCAACAAGGCCAAGCCGGTGGGCGCCAAAGGCACGTACATGAACCGCGCCGCGATCTCCTCGACGATGGGGCCGGGCGTCAAGCTCGACCTGTCGACGGTGCAGACCGCCGCGCAGGTCGGCGCCTGATTTGGCGATCCGCGCCGCCTCGCGCGGCGCGGATCGTCAGGACAATTCCTGGTTCGCCGGCGATTCGCGCTTAGGACGCGCCGGCGCGTTCGCCGCGCCTTCGATGTCGAGCGTCCAGCCGAGGATATGGCGCAGTTCGAAGCCGATCTCTTGCCCGGGCCGGATGTGACGCAACCGATCCGACGCCGTCACCGCGACGCCAATGAACCCGCGCCCTGTTTCGGCGATTTCGCCAAGCCAAAGCTCCTCGACATCGTGACCGCGCGCGGCGAGCCTCGGCGCCGCGATTTCCTCCTCGACGACGACGCCCACCCTCACCCGCAAATTCGCGCCGTGTCGTGACAGTGTCCGCCAAGTTGTCAGAAACAGGTCGCGCGCGTCGCAGGTCTCCGGCGGCTCGCTCTGCGCCGGCGCAAAGGCGTCGATGGGCTGTGCGCCTGCCGATGTCGCCGCAAACGCCGCAAAAACAAACGCAAATACAGGAATAGGCCTCGCCATCGCCGCTCCTCCGCCCGAGGGCATCCCCCACCTGTTACAACTTGCACGCGCAGTTAATGCAACGCAACGTAATTTTGTCGCTTTCGCCGTATTTTCGTCGCAGGAAAGCCCAGACCTCGGCTGGCTTGGGCGAGAATGATTCACAGAAACGACATGCATCTCCGGAGACAGTTGTCTTACAAGGACATAATGTAGGGCCGCGATCGGCGGAATTTAGCCTCGCGCGGCGCTTCGTCGAAGACTATCGGCGCGCCGGCTGGCCGCGGCGGGGATGTGGATCAAGCGATCGCCGGCGACGACGCATAGCGCCGTCGCGACGTCCGCCGTCGCCAGGCTCGCGCCGGTGAATTCGCCGAACGCCGGCAGGATCAACTGGCGGCCGCGCATGACGAAACAGGGCAGGCGCAGGCTGTCGTGGGCGGGGCCGCTGAGCCGTGCGGCGGGGTGCAGGTGGCCGGCGAGCGCCGGCGGCCCGTCGCCGTTGTCGTCGTCGAGAGGCAAATGGCGCAATTCCAGCCCGTCGAGGGCGAAGGGCGCGTCGGCGAGTTCCAGGCCGAGGGTTGCCGGCGGCGCGCCGGCGCGCGCGTCGTGGTTGCCGGCGACCAGCGTGACGGCGAGGCCCGCCCGCCTCGCCCGCCACGCCGCGACCTCGCGCAACGTGGTCTGGCGATAGGCGGCGGGGGCGTGGAAGAGGTCGCCGAGCACGATGAGGCGTCTAGGCTGCAACGCCTCGATGAGTTCGTCGAGGCGGGTGAGGTTTTCGCGTGTCGTGCCGGCCGGGACGGGCAGGCCGGCAGCGCGGAACGCCGCCGCCTTGCCCAGATGCACGTCGGCGACGAACAGGGCGCGGCTGTCCTCGCGCCAGACGGCGCGCTGCGGCAGCAGCGTCAGGCCGTTCCAGGCGAAGCTGTTCATTGCGCCGCCGCCTTCTCCAGCGCCGCGGCCATGCGCTCGACGCGCGCGGCGAAATCTTCGTTGCTGAGCTTCTCGCGAAAGCCTTCGACCATCAGCGGAAAGGCGAGCGGCGAGCAACGGTGCAGCGTCGTTATGACCAGCTTTTTGCGGGCCATGCGGGAAAGGCTATCGGCGATGCGCCTCACGTCCAGCTCCGCTTCCAGCACTTCGCGCTCGGCCTGGCGAATCAGAGCGTGGCCGGGATCGTATTTGCGGAACACGTCGTAGAACAGGCTTGCGGAGGCTTGCAACTGCCGTGTCGTGCGCCGCGCCTGCGGATGCGCGGCCGGGGTGAGGCCGGAGATGCGGGCAATGTCGCGGAAGCGCCGCCGCGTCAACTCGCCGGCGTTGAGGCTGGCAAGCGTCTGCCGCTTGAGGTCGTCGAGGCTCAGCGAGGCGTCGAGGAGGGCCGGCAATTCGGTCGCCCAATCGCGCTCGCCGGCCGAGACCGCCTCCAGGCCATAGTCGTTGACGGCGAGCGAGAACACGCCGGGCGCGATCTGCCCCGCCCGCCAGGCGATGAGGCTGGCGAGGCCCAGATGTACGTTGCGGCCGGCGAACGGGTAGAGAAAGAGATGCCAGCCGTCGCGCGTCTTCAGCGTCTCGGCGATCAGAGTATCGGGCGTCGGCAGCGCCGACCAGCGCCGCTGCAATTCGAGCAGCGGTTGGGCGAGGCGCATTTCCGGCCCGTCGAAGCGCCCCTCGGCCGCCGCGCCCATCAACTCGACCATGGCGTCGGCCAGGGTGTCCGACAGCGCCATGCGGCTGCCGCCCCAGCGCGGCACGGTGGCGCGGCCGCCCTTGCCGGGGCGCACATAGGCCGTCTGGTCGCGCAGGCGCGCGAATTCCAGCAGCTTGCCGGCAAACCAGAACTTGTCGCCGGCCCTGAGCCGGGCGGCGAAACTCTCCTCCACCGCGCCGAGTCGCGCGCCCGGCGGCGTCGGCCCATATTGCACGACGACGCCGGCGTCGGCGGTAATCGTGCCGATGTTGAAGCGGTGCAGCATGGCGAGCCGCCCGCTCGGCACGCGCCAGACGCCCTCCTCGTCCGGCTCGACGCGCTTGAAATCGGGATAGACGGCGAGCGTCGGGCCGCCGTGGCGCACGAAATCCAGCGCCCAGCGCCAGTCCGTTTCGCTCAACCGTTCGTAGGCGACGGTGTCGCGCACTTCGCCGAGCAGGTCGTCAGGCCGGAAGCCGCCGCCGAGCGCGATGGTGACGAGATGCTGCGCCAGCGCATCGAGCGGCGCGTCGGGGCTCGCCTGGTTCTCGATACGACCCTCGCGCACGGCCTTCTGCGCGGCAGCGGATTCGACCAGTTCCAGGCTATGGCTCGGGACAAGCGTGATGCGCGAGGCGCGTCCCGGCGCGTGGCCGGAGCGGCCGGCGCGTTGCAACAGCCGCGCCACGCCCTTCGGCGAGCCAAGCTGCAAGACACGCTCGACGGGCAGGAAATCGACGCCGAGATCGAGGCTCGACGTGCAGACGACCGCCTTGAGCGCGCCAGTCTTCAGCCCCTCCTCGACCCAGTCGCGGGTGGCGCGTTCCAGCGAGCCGTGGTGGAGGGCAATGATCCCGGCCCAATCGGGGCGAGCTTTGAGAAGCTCCTTGTACCAGATCTCGGCCTGGCTGCGGGTGTTGGTGAACACCAGCGTCGTCGCCGCCGCCTCGATTTCGGCGACGACGCTGGGCAGCATGGCGATGCCGAGATGGCCGCCCCAGGGGATGCGCGCCAGATCGCTGGGCGGCAGCGTGTCGATGATGAGCGTCTTGTCGAGTTTTCCACGCACGATGAGCCCGTCGCGGCCGGGGCCGAGCAATGCGCGCTTGGCGCCGTCGAGATCGCCGAGCGTCGCCGAGAGGCCCCAAATCGACGCCTCCGGGCGCCAGCGGCGTAGCCTGGCCAACGCAAGCTGGGTCTGCACGCCGCGCTTGTTTCCGATGAGTTCGTGCCACTCGTCGACCACCACCGTCTCCAGCGCGGCGAGGCGCGCGCGGGCGTCGGGGTGGGCCAGCATGAGGGTCAGGCTCTCGGGCGTGGTGACGAGCAGTTCCGGCAGGCGCTTGCGCTGCGCGGCGCGCGTCTTGGCGTCGGTGTCGCCGGTGCGCAGGCCGACGCTTCCGGCCCCGATCTCGGCGAAGGCGGCCTCAAGCGTGCGCGCGGTGTCGGCGGCGAGCGCCCGCATCGGCGTGACCCACAGCGTTCTGAGTGTGGCGTCAGGGTCGGTGGCCGGCGTCTTGGCCGCCAGCCAGGCGCCGAAGCCGACGGCGAGCGTCTTGCCGGCGCCAGTGGTGGCGTGCAGCAGCCCGCTGCGCCCGGCCCGCATCGCCGTCCAGACTTCGCGTTGGAAGGCGAATGGCTTCCAGCCGCGGTGGGCGAAATAGGCGCGCAGGATGGCTTCGGCGCGAGGCGGCCGGAGGGCGGTTCGGGAAGCTGGAGACGCGAGCGGCATTGCGGTTAGGCGTCGCTTCTACGACGCTCCCGCGCCGCGGCGCCAGTGTGTCGCCAAAGCGCGCCAGAACAGGGAACCTGGTGGTTCAAACAAACGCATGATACCCAGCCGCCGGTCACTTGCGATGGCCGCCTTGGCCCCTTTGCGGAACAGCCGCAATTGCCGCCAACCCCCTCGTGCTGAGCGCAGCGAAGCGAAGCCTCGAAGCCCACTCGGTTCGCGCCGGCGTTTCCGCAAGGCCGCGCCGCAGGCTGGCGCGTGTGGCGGAGCGAGCTGGAGCGTGCTTCGAGGGCCGCTTTGCGGCCACCTCAGCACAAGGGCTGTGCCTCGCACAAAAAGCCCCTTGCCGCCCATCGGCGACCGGGCGCCGAGCGTCGGATTTGAACCCCTAGGCCGCCGCGTACTGGCGCCGCGTCAGCCGGGCCAGGAACGTCGGGCCGTCGAGCGGCCGCGCGAAATGATAGCCCTGGCCATATTCGCAGCCGAGCCCGGCGAGCCGCGCCGCGTCCTCGGCGGTCTCGATGCCCTCGGCGACCAGGCGCTTGCCATGCGCCTTGGCGAGCGCCACGATCGCCGCCACGGTCGCCGCGGCGGCCGCCTCGCGACGCATGGCGCGCACGAAACTCTGGTCGATCTTGATGGTGTCGATCGGCAGCCGGCCAAGATAGTGCAATGAGGAATAGCCGGTGCCGAAGTCGTCGAGCGCGATCTTCACCCCGAGCCCGCGCAACCGGTCGAGCGCGATCGAGACGCCCTCGTCGGCGTCGACGAAGCCGCTCTCGGTGATCTCGATCTCCAGCCGCTCCGGCGCCAGGCCGGACTCGCTGAGCGCTTGGCTGACCTCGGCGTATACGTCGGAAAGACCGAATTGCACCGGCGAGACATTCACCGCCACGACGCAGTCGCTCGGCCAGGCGGCAGCCTCGGCGCAGGCGCGGCGCAACGCGAAGCGGCCGAGTTCGACGATCAGCCCGCTCTCCTCGGCGAGCGGCACGAACACCGAGGGCGCTACGGCGCCGCCGTCGGGCTTGCGCCAGCGCAGCAGCGCCTCCCCCCCGCTCAACCGCCGGCTCGAAAGATCGACTTTGCCCTGGAAATGCAGGCCGAGCGAGCCGCTGGCGACGGCCCGGCGCAGGTCGGCGTCGAGCCCCTGCTTCTGGCGCTGGCGGGTCTCCATCTCCGGCGAAAACACCGCGAAGACATCGCCGACCCGGCGCGCGGCGGAGGCTTGCGCCATGCTGGCGTGGGTCAGCATTGTTGCGGCGTCCGCGCCCGACAGCGCCGAGGTGGTGACGCCGAGGCACGCCCCGACGATGATCGGCTGGCCGGCGATGAGATAGGGCAGCGCCAGGCGGTCGACCAGCGCCGCGCTGCGCCGCGCCAGATCCACCGCACCCACGCCGCCGAGCGCGGCGAAGGCGAAGCGCGCGCCGCCGAGCCGTGCGACGAGCGCGAAGCCGAGGCCGCCTAGCCGCTCGACCACCGCCGCCAGCAGCAAGTCTCCGACGCCATGGCCGAACACGTCGTTGACGAGATCGAACCGGCGCAGCGCCGCGCAATAGAGCGTCAGCCCCGCCGCGTCGGTTTGCAGCCGTTGGCGCAGGGCGTCGATAAGCTCGCCACGGGTGAAGGCGCCGGTCAACTCGTCGTGGCGGGCGAGATAGTCGAGCCGCGCGACATGGGCGCGCTTTTCCGTCACGTCGCGGAACGTCAGACAGATCACGCGCCGCTCGGGGGCCTCGGGGACGACGGAGATCGTCACAACATAATCGAGAAAGCGCATCGCGCCGTCGCGGCCGGGCAATTGCGCTTCGCCGAAGCTGGCGCCGCGATCCGCGCAGGCGGGATCGAGCGCCGCCGCCACCGCCTCGGCGAACGCGAAGGGCAAAACGTCAACCGCCGATCCGCTGAGTCGGCGGCCCAGGATTTCGCGCGCCGGCGCGCTCGCGCCGAGGATGCGGCCGGCGTCGTTGATGACGAGGACGCCGTCGAAATTGTCGGCGACGACCTGGGCGAGCATGGCGCGGGTGACGTCGCGCTCGCGCGCCGCCTCGGCGTGCTGGCGGCGGCGCAGCCGCAGCGCCGAGATCAGCGCGCCGAGCGCGAATGCGGCGAGCGCGATCTCGGCGCCGACGGTCGGCGTCGACAGCGCCGCCCATTTGTGCAGGCCGAGCGCCCCCGCTTCGAGACCGAGGCCGGTCAGCGCCAGCAACGCCACGGTGGTCTGCGGCGTGGCGCCGCGCTCAAGCGCGGCGGCGAGCACGGCCAGCGCGAGGATCAGGGCGAAGAGGCCAGCCGTCGGCGCGCGGCGCAATGGACGCCCCGCCAGCAACGTTTCGGCCGCCAGCGCGTGAACCGCCAGACCCGGCAGCGCGCCGTAGCGCGGCGTCAGGAAGGCGTCGTGCATCTCTTCGGCGCTGCCGCCGATGAGGATGTCGCGGCCGGCGACGAGCCCGCGCGGCGCCCGCCCGGCCAGCACGTCGGCGGCCGACAGACGCGCAATGCCGGCCAGATCGAGGCCGTAGTCGATGCCGAAGCGCCGCGCCGGACCGCTGGCGCGGCCGGCGAGCAGGGCGCCGGCCGTCGGCAGCGATCGGCCGTTGACGTCGAGCGCGGTGAAATAGTCGCGCACGCGCCCGTCGGCGGCGAGCGGCACGTCGATCGAGACTGCCCCGGCCGCCGCGGCGAGCATCGGGATCGGGGCGCTGACGATGAGGCGGCCACGGGCGCCGCCGGGCTGTTCGAAGCAGGCGAGCCAAACCTTGCCCTTCGCCCGCCGCAGCGCATCAGCGAACGCTTTGTCGTTGGACGGCGTCGAGGGCGCGCTGAAGTCGATGTCGAATACGATGCGCCGGGCGCCGAGCGCCGCCAACCGATCGGTGAGCAAGCCGTAGAGGGCGCGCGGCCATGGCCAGACGCCGACCTCGCTGAGGCTGCGCGCATCGATCTCCACCATCGTCAGGCGGGCGCTGGCCGGCCTGGTGGCGAGCGCGAAACGCTGGTCGGCGAGGAAGCGATCGAGCAGCGCGAAGCCGCCGCTCGCCGCCGCCGCGGCGATGAGGGCGGCGAGGCAAAGGTTGCGAATGAGGGTAAGGAGGAACTGTCGTCCCGAGCCGTCACCCGGTTTTGTGGCGTGGCGCGGCGACATCCGACCTACCGCCCGCCGGAATAGAGGGCCGGCGCGACGGTCGCGGCGATAAAAATCGACGACAAAGATTTCATGGTTGCAAACGGGGCGAGGTCGCCCAGGAAACCCTGGGGCCACGTGACCTTAAGGCAAGTCCGTCAGCATTACGTTAACGCGGGATCGGGAACGGCATGCCGCGCAAGGAATAATACGTATATAATTAGATATATAACTTTACATATAGAGTATTTCCGTAGTTTGACCTATATGCGGCTCACGTCCATGGTCTTTTTTGCGTTCTCGCACTGGACAATGGGCGCCGCGAGCTTCGGAGCAAGCCATGCAGGAGATGATTACCGCCAACCGGCTGCGCGACGGCCTCGTCGTCTTCCTCGATGCGGCGGGCGGCTGGTCGGAGGATTTCCACCAGGGCGCGATCGTCGAGGACGCCGCCGGCAAGGCCGCGGCGCTGGCCGTTGCTGCGCGGGCGGCGGCCGACAATCTCGTCGTCGACGTCTATGCCATCGAGCTGGAGCTGCGGGCCGGCCATCTCAGCCCGAAGGCGCTGCGCGAGCGCATCCGCGCCACCGGCCCGACGGTGCGCACCGACCTCGGCAAGCAGGCGCAGGGCTTCGCGCCGACCATCGCCAATCGCGGCTGAAGGGTTGATCCCATGTATGCTTACGATGAATTCGACGCCGCCTTCGTCGCCGCGCGGGTCGAGCAGTTCCGAGATCAAGTCAATCGCCGCATCGCCGGCGAATTGACCGAAGACCAGTTCCGCCCGCTGCGGTTGATGAACGGGCTTTATCTGCAACTGCACGCCTACATGCTGCGCGTCGCGATTCCCTACGGGACGCTGAATTCCGCCAAGCTGCGCAAGCTCGCCGACGTGGCGCGCAAATACTCTCGCGGCTACGGCCATTTCACCACCCGCACGAACCTGCAATACCACTGGCCGAAGCTCGCCGAGACGCCGGACATTCTGGCCGAACTCGCCAGCGTCGAGATGCACGCGATCCAGACCTCGGGCAATTGCATCCGCAATGTGACGGCCGATCATTTCGCCGGCGTCGCCGCCGCCGAGATCGCCGATCCGCGCCCTTACGCGGAAATCCTGCGCCAATGGTCGTCGCAGCATCCCGAGTTCTCGTTCCTGCCGCGCAAGTTCAAGATCGCCGTCAACGGCGACCCGCACGACCGCGCCGCCATCCAGACGCACGACATCGGCCTACAGATCGTGCGCAACGCTGAGGGCGAACTCGGCTTCACCGTCTATGTCGGCGGCGGCCTCGGGCGGACGCCGTTCGTGGCCAAGAAGATCCGCGACTTCCTGCCCGAGCAAGACCTGCTGCGCTACGTCGAGGCGATCGTGCGCGTCTATAATCTCGACGGCCGGCGCGACAACAAGTTCAAGGCGCGCATCAAGATCCTCGTACACGAGAAGGGGCAGGCGGTGTTCAGCGAGGCGGTGGAGGCCGAATACTCCGCCAACGCGCAAACCGCGCTGACGCTGTCAGAGGCCGACATTGCCCATATGCGGGCTTATTTCGCCCCGCCCCCGCTGCCGCCGCGTGCCCCCGAAAGCCCGCGCATCGCGCGCCGGCGCGGCCGCGACGCTCGCTTCGACGCCTATATGCGGGCCAATGTCGCGCCGCATAAAGTTCCCGGCTACGCGGTGATGACCGCCTCGCTGAAGCCCATCGGGCTGACGCCGGGAGATTGCTCGGCCGATCAGATGGACGCCGTCGCCGATCTCGCCGAGGATTATTCGCACGACGAATTGCGCGTCAGCCACGAGCAGAACCTCATTCTGCCGTATGTTGCGCTCGACGATCTGCCGGCGGTCTACGACCGCCTCGCCTCGGTCGGGCTGGCGACGCCGAACGCCGGGCAGGTCAGCGACATCATCGCCTGCCCGGGCCTCGATTATTGCACGCTGGCGACGGCGCGCTCGATCCCCGTCGCCCAGCGCATCGCCGAACGTTTCGGCGACGGCGCGCGCGCCAGCGACATCGGCGCGCTGAAGATAAAAATCTCCGGCTGCATCAACGCCTGCGGCCATCATCACGTCGGCCACATCGGCATTCTCGGCCTCGAACGCGCCGGCGAGGAGACTTATCAGATCACGCTCGGCGGCTCGGCGGACGAGAACGCCGCGATCGGCCAGATCACCGGGCCCGGCTTCTCTTCCGAGCGCGTCGTCGAGGCGGTCGACACCATCGTCGAGACTTACCGCGCGCAGCGCAACGATGCCGACGAGCCGTTCCTGGCGACGTTCCGCCGCGTCGGCATGGCGCCGTTCAAGGAGGCGCTCTACGAACGCAGCGCCGGATCGGACATCTGATGAGCGCGCACGACATCAGGCTGTTCGGCGACGCGGTCGCCGCTTCGCGGCTGGAGACGCGCTTCGCGCGGCTTTCGGCGACCGCGCTGCTGCGCTTCGCGATCAACGATCTCTATCCCGGCACGATCGCGCTGGTGTCGTCGTTCGGCGCGGATTCCGTGGTGCTGCTGCACATGATCGCCGAAATCGACCAGGCGACGCCGGTCGTCTTCGTCGACACCGGCCAGCATTTCCCCGAGACGCTGGCCTATCGCGATCAACTGATCGAGCGCCTCGGCCTCACCAACATCGTCAACACGGCGCCCAACGCGGCGACGCTGGCGCGCGAAGACCCGGAGAAATTCCTGTTCGCCAGCGACCCCGACCGCTGCTGCGACATTCGCAAGGTCGCCCCGCTCGCCGAGGCGCTCAATCCCTATGACGCCTGGATCACCGGCCGCAAAGGCTTCCAGACCGCCGAGCGCGCCCGTCTTCCGCTATTTGAGGCGGAAGGGGAGCGCGTGAAGCTCAACCCGCTCGTCGGCTGGAGCGCCGGCGATTTGCTGGCCTATATCAAACAGCAGGATCTGCCGCCGCATCCGCTGGTCGCCAAGGGTTTTCCCTCAATCGGCTGCCTGCCTTGCACGAGCCGCGTCGCGCCGGGCGAAGACCCGCGCGCGGGGCGTTGGCGCGACAAGGCCAAGCAGGAATGCGGCATTCACGGGCAGACGCTCGACGCGGGAGGAAACATCTGATGGCGTTGTGGCGCAACGGCGCGTTCGCGCAGGACGATTGGCAGCGATTCGACGACGAGGCGGCAATCGAGGGCGCTCGCGCCATTGTCTCGCTGGCGCGCTGGCGGCGCGAGCGTCAAACGCTGCGCACCGGCGAGGTCGGCGTCGAGATCGTCGCCGGCGCCGGCGCGCCGGAGGCGCTGGCAGAGATCGCCGACCGGCCGCTGATCGCACTGCGCTTCGACAAGTTCAGCGACGGCCGCGCGTTCTCCTATGCGATCCTGCTGCGCCAGCGCCACGGTTTCGGCGGCGAATTGCGCGCCGTCGGCGATGTGCTGCTCGACGAGATGGCGTTGATGATCCGCTGCGGCTTCACCGCCTTCGAGGTCAGCAACGAGGCGGTGCTCAAGGCGTTGCGCGAGGATCGGCTGCCGAAGTTCCCGCTCGCCTATCAGCCGGGCCTTTGCGCCGCTGAGGCGCTTGAGCCGACGCGGCCGTGGGCGCGGCGATTGGCGGGATAGCCGATTCGAACTCGCTCCAGTCCAGCACGATCTTGCCGGATTGGCCGGCGCGCATGGTCTCGAAGCCGATGAGGAAATCATGCGCCGGCAGCCGGTGCGTGATGACCTTGCGCACGTCGAGCCCGCTTTGCAGCATGGCGATCATCTTGTGCCAGGTCTCGAACATTTCGCGGCCATAGATGCCCTTGATCGTCAGCAACTTGAACACGATCTTGGTCCAATCGACCGGCGCGGGCTTGGCCGGGATGCCGAGCATGGCGATGCGGCCGCCCATGACCAGATGATCGACCATGGTCTCGAACGCCGCCGGCGCGCCGCTCATCTCCAGACCAATATCGAAGCCCTCCTTCATGCCGAGCTTGTGCATGACGTCGGCGAGGTCTTGTTTGCTCACGTCGACCGGCGTCACCTCGGCGACCTCGGCGGCGAGCTTCAGCCGCAGCGGGTTGACGTCGGTGATGACGACGTGGCGCGCGCCGATGTGGCGGGCGATGGCGCCGGCCATGATGCCGATCGGCCCGGCGCCGGCGATCAGCACGTCCTCGCCGACGAGATCGAAGGTAAGCGCGGTGTGGACGGCGTTGCCGAGCGGATCGAGGATGGCGCCGATTTCGTCGTCGATGTCGTCGGGCAGCGGCACGATGTTGAAGGCCGGAATCTTGACGAATTCGGCGAACGCGCCGGGGATGTTGACGCCGACGCCGCGCGTCTCCGGGTCCATGTGGAAGCGCCCGCCGCGCGCGGCGCGGCTGTGCATGCCGATGACGTGGCCCTCGCCGGAGACGCGCTGGCCGAGCTTGAGATCACGCACGTTCGATCCCAGCTCGACGATCTCGCCCGCATATTCGTGGCCGGTGACCATCGGCACCGGCACGGTGCGGCTCGCCCATTCGTCCCAGTTGTAGATATGGATGTCGGTGCCGCAGATGCCGGTCTTGCGCACCTTCACCAGCACTTCGTCGGGGCCGGGAACAGGCATCGGCGCCTCCTCCAACCAGAGGCCGGGCTCGGACTTCGATTTGACCAGGGCTTTCATGAAAGGCTCAATAAGGTTGGGGAACGTTGATCGCCGTCATGCCCGGGCTTGTCCCGGGCATCCACGCCGTCGCGCGCGCGACGGTCTCGCAATTCCATCGCTCATCCTTTCGTAGGAAGGCGGCGAGCGAGTTTGCACGGCGCGGGACAAGCCCGGTCCCGACGACGAGAGCGCGCAGTCAAACAAGTCCCAACTCCCGCCCGGCGTCGGCGAAAGCCTGCGCCGCGAACGCCACGTCGGCCTCGCTCAGCGCCGCCGACATCTGCGTGCGGATGCGGGCGCGGCCCTTGGCCACGACGGGATAGAAGAAGCCGGCGACATAGACGCCGCGCCGGTCGAGCGCGGCGGCCAGATCCTGCGCGGCGCGCGCCTCGCCCGTCATCACCGGGATGATCGGCGTCTGCCCGTCAATCAGCGTGAAGCCGGCCTCAGCCAACCCGTCGCGGAAGCGGCGCGTATGGCGCATGAGTTTGGCGCGCAGATCGTCGGCGGCAATGGCGATCTCCAGCGCCTTGCGCGAGCCGGCGACGACGGGCGGCGCCAGCGAGTTGGAGAACAGATAAGGCCGCGCCCGCTGGCGCAGCAGATCGACGATCGGCTGCGCCGCGGCGACGAAGCCGCCCATCGCGCCGCCGAGCGTTTTACCGAACGTTCCCGTCACAATATCGACGCGCCCGCCGGTCAGCGCCGGCGCGCCCTTGCCTTGGCGGCCGAGATGCCCGGTGGCGTGGCATTCGTCGCTCATCACCAAAGCATCGTATTTGTCGGCGAGCGCGCGGATGTCGTTCAGCTTGGCGACATGGCCGTCCATCGAGAACACGCCGTCGGTGACGATCAACCGGAAGCGGGCTTTGCTGGCCTCCTTGAGGCGGGTCTCCAATTCGTCCATGTCGGCGTTGGCGTAGCGGTAGCGCTGCGCCTTGCACAGGCGCACGCCATCGATGATCGAGGCATGGTTGAGCGCGTCGGAGATGATGGCGTCTTTCTCGTCGAGCAGCGGCTCGAACACGCCGGCATTGGCGTCGAAACAAGCGGCGAACAGGATCGCGTCGTCCTGGTCGAGATGCGCGGCGATCTCTTGCTCCAGCGCCCGGTGCTGGTCTTGCGCGCCGCAGATGAAGCGCACCGAGGCCATGCCGAAGCCGTAACGGTCGAGCGCCTCGCGCGCCGCCGCGACCACTTCCGGGTGATCGGCGAGGCCCAAGTAATTGTTGGCGCAGAGATTGACCATTTCGCGGCCGCCGACGCGGATGCGCCCGCCCTGCGGGCCTTCGATCAGTCGCTCGCGCTTATAGAGGCCGTCGGCCTCGATGCCGGCGAGGCGGGCTTTCACGTCTTCGAGAAGCGCACGACTCAAGATCGTCTCCTAACGGATCAGCCAGGGCAGGATAAGCGGAACCAGGGCCGGCGTCACCACCGCGTTGAGCCCCATCGCTATTCCCGCGAAGGCGCCGGCCACGGGATCGACGGTGAACGCCCGCGCCGTGCCGATGCCATGTGCGGCCAGCCCCGCCGCAAAGCCGCGTGCGGCGTAATCGCGCACCCCCAGCGCGTTCATCAGCGGCGTCACCAGCATCGCGCCGATGACGCCGGTGAGGACGACGAGCACCGCGGTCAGCGGCGCCAGGCCGCCGAGCTGTTCGGAAACCGCCATCGCCACGCCCGCCGTCACCGATTTCGGCGCGATCGAGATCAGCGCCTCGCGCGGCGCGTGCCCGAGCGCCGCGACCGCCACCGCCGAGACGATGGCCACCGAAGCGCCGGCCAGCAGCGCCGCCGCCATCGGCGCCAGATTCTTCCGCACGATGGCGAAATTCTTGTAGAGGGGAACGCCGAGCGCCACCGTCGCCGGCCCGAGCAGGAAATGCACGAATTGCGCGCCCTCGAAATAGGTCTTGTAGGGCGTGCCGCTGAGCTTCAACAGCGCCGCCACCAACGCCACGGCGATCAGCACCGGATTGACCAGCGGATGGCCTCGGGCGCGCTTCGACAGCGCCTCGGCGACGAGGAAGGCGGCGAGCGTCGCCGTCAGCCAGAACAGCGGCGTGGTTTGCAGATAGACCCAGAGCCGCCAGGAATTCATGACGCCGCCCATCGCTTGACCCAGACGAACACGCCGACCGTCGCCAGCAGGGTCAGCACGGTCGAGACGATGAGCGCGACGCCAAGCGCGGCGCCGTAGTGGGCGAGCAGATCGAAATATTGCACCACCCCGACGCCCGCCGGCACGAACAGCAGCGACAGCGACGCCAATAGCGCGTTGGCCGCCTTGCCGACATCGGTATCGTCAACCTCGACAGGCCCGCTGCGCCGCGCCCATAGGCCGAGAGCGCCGGCCAGCAGCGCCAGGCCAATCACCGGCCCCGGCGCCGGCAGGCTCAGGCTTCGGGCGAGAACTTCGCCGACGAGTTGGCAGATGAGGAGCAGGAAGACGCCGCGCAGCATGGCGGCCGTTGTCGCGGCCGGCGAGGCAGGCGTCAACGCTGGACTTCGCCGGCCGGCCCGGCGACAACGCCGCCGGAGGCGCGCATGGAAGATTTGTCGCTCGAATCGGGTCCGCTCATCGCCGCCGCGCCGGACGCGCGGGGCGTGCGCGTCTACAAGGGCCTGCCGTTCGCCGCGCCGCCCATCGGCCCCTTGCGCTGGCGCGCGCCGCAGCCGGTCGCGCCCTGGCCCGAGCCGCGCCGGGCCGACGCCTTCGGCCCGAGCGCCATGCAGGGCGTGATCTGGGACGACATCGATCTCGCCGGCGCCGGCGTCAGCGAGGATTGCCTCTATCTCAACGTCTGGACGCCGCCGACGCGGGGGCGGGCGCCGGTGTTGTTCTGGATTCACGGCGGCGGCTTCGCGGCGGGCTCGGGGGCGGAGCCGCGCTACGACGGGGCGCGGCTGGCGGCGCGCGGAATCGTCGTCGTGACGGTCAATTACCGGCTCGGCGCTTTCGGCTTTCTCGCCCATCCGGAGCTGACGGCGGAAAGCGGCTTTTCCGGCAACTGGGGGCTGTTCGACCTCGTCGCGGCGTTGCAATGGACGCAGCGCAACATCGCGGCCTTCGGCGGCGATCCCGCTCAGGTGACGATATCAGGCGAATCGGCGGGCTCGATGGCGGTCAGCGCGCTGATGGCATCGCCGCGGGCGCGCGGCCTGTTCGCGCGCGCCATCGGCCAGAGCGGCGCGCTGTTTTCCGGCCCCGCCGAGCCGCTGCCGACGCGCGAGGCCGCCGAGACGCGCGGGCTCGCCTTGCAAGGCGAACTCGGCGTCGGCTCGCTCGCGCAGATGCGCGCCTTGCCCGCCGAGGCGGTGCTCGCCGCCGCGCCGGGCTTAGGGTTCCGGCCGATCCTCGACGGCGCGCTGTTGCCACGCCCGCTCGACGCGATCTTCGCCGACGGCGCGCAGGCCGACGTGCCGCTGATCGCCGGCTGGACCAAGGATGAGGGCTTCAATTTCACCTGGACGCCGGAAGACGCGCCGGCCGGGACTTACGAGGCGCTGGTGGAGCAGCGTTTCGGCGCCGCCGCCGGCGCGGTTCTGGCCCATTATCCCGGCGCGGCGCAAGCGCGCGCCAGCGCGGCGGCGCTGGGCGGCGATCTCGTCATCGTCAATAAGACCTGGGCCTGGATCGAGGCGCAAAAGGCGAGTGGCCGGGCCGAGATCTACCGCTACCGCTTCGATCGCGCCCCGCCCGTGCCGCCCGGCTGGTTCGGCGCGCGCGATGTGCGCCAAGCCGGCGCCTTCCACGCCGGCGACATCCCTTTTGTGCTCGACACGCTCGACGCGATGCCCTGGGATTATGGTTCCGCCGACCGCGCGGCGGCCGAGGTCGCCTCGGGCTATTGGCTGAATTTCGTCAACAGCGGCGATCCCAACGGCCCCGGCCTGCCGCGCTGGCCGTCGTTCCGTGACAGCGGCGAGGTCATGCGCATCGACGGGGAATGCCGCGCCGTCGCCGAGCAGGGACGGGAGCGGCAGGCCTTTTTGCGCGGTCTCAGTCCGCAGCCGAGGCGCTGAGGGCCTCCGTCAGCGCCTCGACGCGCGCAGTCGTCTCCTCGATCGCGGCTTCGAGCGTGGCGAGGCGCTGCTCGGCGGCCTGGCGCGCCGCCGTCTCGTTCGCCAGCGCCTCGTCAGCCTCGCCCAGGCGCGCCGCCTTGCGCTTGAATTCGAACAGTTCGTCGGCCAGGCTCAGCGCCGCCATGACGACGATGCGCTGATCGGCGATGTCGCGGAATTCGCCCTGCATCTCGCCGATTTTGCCATCGACGAGCGTGGCGAGCGCGGTCAGGTGAGCCTCCTCGCCGGGATTGCAGGCGAGCCGATACGAACGGCCGCCGATGTCGACCAGCACCTGCGGCATAAAGTCCCCCTCACCCGCCCGAGCGGCCGAGCCAGCGCTCTATAACGCTTGCGGCGCGCGCCACGCGCTCAATCGCCGCCGCGTTGGCCTCCGCCAGCGCGCGCTGGGCGTCGAGCGCGCCGTCAAGCTCGACGGCGAGCCGGGCGCGATCGTCCTGCATCATGGCGAATTCCGCCTCGGCGTCGGAGCGCACGGCGTCGCGGCGGGCGCGCTTCTCCGCCGCCGCCTCGAGATTGTCGAGCGCGGCGCGCAGCCGGGCAAGGACGGGATCGGGGCGTTCGCCGGACAAGGAGACTCCGTCGCCTGGAATGTCAGGCTTTTACCGCAGTCGCGGCGTGGCGGTCAACGCGCCAGCGCCGGCGGCTTTGCGGCACGCCCCGGCCGCGCTCAACACTCTTGCAAAAATTTTGAACGCGGCGTCCGACCGAAATCAGTTGACTAGGCGCATTTCGCGTGGCTGAGGGTCGCCTATATAAGACACGGGGCCGGCCGCGCCGGGCAACGGCGCGCGGCGGCTTGTCGCCTTCAGGAGGCTGGATCATGGCGGTGAGAGTTGCGATTAACGGTTTCGGACGCATCGGACGCAACGTTCTGCGCGCCATTTACGAATCGGGACGGCAGGACATCGAGGTCGTCGCCATCAATGATCTCGGGCCGGTCGAGACCAATGCCCATCTGCTGCGTTTCGACAGCGTGCACGGCCGCTTCCCGCATGAGGTGACGGTCGACGGCGACACCATCAGCATCGGCCGCGGCAAGTTCAAGGTGACGGCGATCCGCAACCCGGCGGAACTGCCGCACAAGGCGCTCGGCGTCGACATCGCGCTGGAATGCACCGGCATCTTCGCCAGCCGCGACAAGGCGGCGCCGCACCTGAACGCCGGCGCCAAGCGCGTCATCGTCTCCGCCCCCGCCGAGGGCGCCGATCTCACCGTCGTCTACGGCGTCAATCACCAAAAGCTCGCCAAAGAGCATCTCGTGATCTCCAACGCCTCTTGCACGACCAACTGTCTCGCCCCGGTCGCCATGGTGCTCAACGACGCCGTCGGCATCGACCACGGCTTCATGACGACGATCCACTCCTATACCGGCGACCAGCCGACGCTCGACACCTTGCACAAGGACCTCTATCGCGGCCGCGCCGCGGCGCTGTCGATGATCCCGACGACGACCGGCGCCGCCAAGGCGGTCGGCCTCGTGCTGCCGGAACTCAAAGGCAAGCTCGACGGCGCGGCGATCCGCGTGCCGACGCCGAACGTCTCAGTTGTCGATCTGACGTTCGTCGCCAAGCGCGCGACTTCGGTCAGCGAGGTCAACGAGGCGATCAAGACGGCCGCCAACAGCGCGCTGAAGGGCATCCTGGGCTATACCGACAAGCCGAACGTCTCGATCGACTTCAACCACGACAGCCGTTCCTCGATCTTCCACCTCGACCAGACCAAGGTGATAGAGGGCACGTTCGTGCGCATCCTGGCCTGGTACGACAATGAATGGGGCTTCTCCAACCGCATGGCCGACACGGCGGTGGCGTTGGGCAAGCTGATTTGAGGACGCGAGCCCGAGAACCGGGCCGCCGGCGGAGCGACGATCGCGGCGCCGATTCCGGGCGCCTCTAGGTGGGCGGCGGCCGCCGTCCGTGTCGTCGCGCGTCAACACGAGGCGTTGCCGATGCGAATTGTGTCCGCGCTCGCCCGCGCATGGGTCGTTTGGGCTCTCGTGCTTGCCGCCGCCCCCTCGGCGGCGGCCTCGACCGCGTGGCGGATCGACCCCACCCATACAAACGTCCGCTTCTGGGTGGACGCCATCGGTTTTCCACGCACGAATGGCCATTTCTCCAGCTTTGTCGGCCAATTGTCGCTCGATCTCGTCCATCCCGAACGGTGCAGGGTCGCCTTCCGGGTCGCGGCCGCTTCCGTGGACGTCGGCTCGCCGTCATTCGACGACTATCTGCGCTCGGAAGCCTTCTTCGACGTCGCCCACCACCCCAACATCGAATTCGTCTCGACGGCGGTGAAGGTCGTCGACCCGAGCCACGCCGAGGTCACGGGAGACCTTACGTTGCGTGGCGTGACGCGACCGTTCACGATCGCCGTCGCCGTGAACGTCGCCCCCACATCGGGGGCGCGCCGTCTCGGCTTCACCGCGACCGGGACGATTCCACGTCTCGCTTACGGCATGTCGGCGGGCTTTCCGGCGATCAGCAACGATGTATCGCTCATCGTGACGACGTCGGCGCTGGCGCCGTGACGACCGGCCCCGTCCGCTGGAGCTTGGCGACGCGCGTCCTGCACTGGCTATCGGCCGCCTGCATCGCGACGATGCTGGTGCTTGGCGTCTACATGGTTTGGTTCGTTGACGACGCGGCGCGCCGGTTCGATCTGTACCAGCGCCACAAGGCGCTCGGCGTGTTCGTCTTCGCCCTCGCGGCGGCGCGAATCACGGTGCGCGCAGCGACGCGCAGCCGAGGATGGCCGCACCGGATGTCGCGCCTGCATCGGGCGGCGGCGGGCGGCGCGCATGCGGCGCTCTACGCGCTGATGTTCGCGGCGACCCTCACCGGCTACGCCATGGTCTCCACCTCGCCGCTCCCGCTGCCCCTGGCGTTGCCGGGAGGATGGACCGTTCCGAACCTGCTCGCCGCCGACTACGCGGCGTCGGAGCGCTGGAAGATCGCCCACCACGCCTGCGTCCTGGCGCTCGGCCTTCTCGCCGCCGGGCACGCGGGCGTTGCTTTGTGGCGCCACTTTGTGGACCGTGACGACGTGCTGTCGCGGATGGGTTTCGGCAAGCGGGCGGCTTCGCCCTGAACAACAGCGAGCAATCGGATCATGTCCAACTTCCGCACCCTCGACAACGTCGCCGTGAAAGGCAAGCGCGTGCTTCTGCGCGTCGATCTCAACGTGCCGATGGAAAACGGCAAGGTTTCCGACGCCACCCGCATCGTGCGCGTGCTGCCGACGATCCGCGAGCTTTCCGATAAGGGCGCCAAGGTCATCCTGCTCGCCCATTTCGGTCGCCCGAAAGGCGGCCCGGACGAGGCGAACTCGCTGAAGCCGGTCGCCGCCGCGGTCGCCGATGCTCTCGGCCGTCCCGTCGGCTTCGCCGCCGGTTGTATCGGCGACCTTCCCGCCAAGGCGATCGCGGCGATGCACGACGGCGACGTCATCCTGCTGGAAAACACCCGCTTCCACAAAGGCGAAGAGAACAACGAACCCGGCTTCGTCGCGGCGCTCGCCAGCCTCGGCGACCTCTATGTCAACGACGCCTTCTCGGCGGCGCATCGCGCCCATGCCTCGACCGAGGGCGTCGCCCACAAGCTGCCGGCCTACGCCGGGCGCGCCATGCAGGCCGAACTCGACGCGTTGACGCTGGCGCTGAGTTCGCCGGCGCGGCCGGTGGCGGCTGTAGCGGGCGGCGCAAAAGTGTCGAGCAAGCTCGACCTGCTCGGCAATCTGGTCAAAAAGGTCGACACGGTCATCATCGGCGGCGGCATGGCCAACACGTTCCTGTTCGCGCAAGGCAAGGCGGTCGGCAAATCGCTGTGCGAGAAGGATCTCGCCGAGACCGCGCGCGCCATCCTTGAGACGGCGAAGGCCGCCCATTGCCGCGTCCTGCTGCCGGTGGACGTCGTCGTCGCCAAGGAGTTCAAGGCGCATACTCCGGTTCGCGTCGTCGATGTCGACCACGTCGGCGCCGACGAGATGATCCTCGACATCGGGCCGAAATCGGTGATCGCCATCGAGGAGGCGTTGGCTTCAACCAAGACCCTGGTCTGGAATGGCCCGTTCGGCGCCTTCGAGACGCCGCCGTTCGAGGCGGCGACCATGCAGATCGCCAGGACCGTCGCCTTCCTGACCAAGGACGGCAAGCTGAAATCGGTCGCCGGCGGTGGCGATACGGTGGCGGCGCTCAACGCGGCGGGCGTCGCCGACGCCATGACCTATGTCTCGACCGCCGGCGGCGCCTTCCTGGAATGGATGGAAGGCAAGGTGCTGCCGGGCGTCGAGGCGCTGCGGGTGAAGTGATCGCCGGTGTCGTTGCTCATGAAGTCGACTAACTGCCAAGGCCGGTGAGCGGCGTCATACAAATGGACGGCGGCGTGAATATGCACTATTGCCAGGGCCTCAGCGCCATCCCCTCGACGCTGGAGCCGCCGCCGCCAGAAATCCCGAATTACGCCGTGCATTGTTCGACCAGTTTCGCAGGATATATGAGCGCGAATACTTTGGAAGTCGGGCGACAGACCAGCGAAGGAATCGCCACGAAGCGGGTGTTTCGCGACTACCGGCTTGATAAAAAAGGAGATGTTATCGCCGGCTACCCGATCGACGCGCTCGTGGAAGCGATCATAGTGCTTTATCTGATCGTCTGTATCGCGCAAATCGGCCGATCGTTCGGGATGCGCGTATCGCGAATATTCGTCGTCGACCTAGCGTCACAAAATAATCCATCCTGGCGCCAAGCGTTCTTGCGCTATCTTTACATGGCGACGGGATTACTACCGGTGGTGGCATTGCTCGGGTACATATGGATCACGGGCTCTAATCTTGCATTCGACTTGAGGACACTTACGATCGTCTTGCTCTTTGCGACGGGACGGTCGTCAATGTCGTATTGATCGCAACAAAACGCGATCCCTTGTATGATCGATGGGCCGGGACGGCGATCCTTCTGGAAGTTTAAGCGTCGCGCCGCCGAGCAGCGACAGCCGAGCGCCCGGCTCCAGAGCGGCGTCGACATAGAGAGAGGTCTCGGAGAACACCCGCGCCGGCGTCCGTTCGCCATAGGGCGTTTCCGAGGGCCAGGCCCGGCGGGCCGCTATGCGTCGCCGATTCCACTGTATCGCGGAAGGCTCAAGTCAACCCGCCTTGGCGCGCGCGTTCGGCTGGTAATGCCCCGCAGGCGTCCGGAAAGCGATGTTGAGCCGGTTCCAGCCGTTGATCTCGATGACGGCCAGCGTCAGCTTGGCGAGTTCGCTGTCGGAGAACTGCGCTTTCGCCTCGTGGTAAGCCTCGTCCGAGACTTCGCGATTCGGCAGCAGCGTCACCGCCTCGGTCCAGGCCAGCGCCGCCCGTTCCTTCGCGTCGTAGAGGGCGCTCTCGCGCCAGACGGCCGTCATGTAGACCCGCTGTTCGCTCTCGCCGGCCGCCCGCATGTCCTTGGCGTGCATATCGACGCAGAAGGCGCAGCCGTTGAGTTGCGAGGCGCGCAGGAACACGAGGCGCAGCAGCTTTTCGGGGAGGCCGAGGGTGTGGATCCCGGCGGTTAGCTGAAGCATGATCTCGCGCACTTGCGGGGCGACGCTGGCGTAACTCGGCCGTCTTTCGTTGCTCATGACATCTCTCCTATGGCGCGGGCGCGACGATAAACTCCTCGCGATCGTCCGGCGGCAGCGCGAAGCGCTCGCGGTTCTCTTTGCGCCATTCCTCCTTCGCCGCCTCGATCTTCTCCTGTGAGGAGGCGACGAAGTTCCACCAGATGTAACGCGGCCCCGAAAGCGTCGCGCCGCCGAGCAGCAGCAGCCGCGCCCCGGTCAAGCCGGCCTCGACCGCGATGCGGTCTGCGGGGCGGAACACCAGCATCCGCCCGGCCGCGAACACCTGCCCCGCGACCGCGATCTCGCCTTCGATCACATAGATGCCGCGGTCCTCGTGCTCGTCGGGCAGCGGCAGGCGCGCGCCGGGGGCCAGCGCGGCGTCGATATAGAACGTCTCCGAGAACACCCGCGCCGGCGCGCGCTCGCCATAGGCATTGCCGAGGATCAGTCGCAGCCGCGCGCCATCCGCCTCCATCTCCGGCAGCGCCTCGCGGCCGTGATGTTCGAAGCTCGGCGCGGTCTCCTCGTCGCGCTCGGGCAGCGCCACCCAGGTCTGCACGCCGAACAGGTCGTGCGGCGCCGTGCGCGTCATAGCGCTGGTGCGCTCGGAATGGGTGACGCCGCGCCCCGCCACCATCCAATTGACCTCGCCCGGCACGATGAGCTGGTTCGAGCCGAGACTGTCGCGATGCTGGAACTCGCCGCGATAGAGATAAGTCACCGTCGCCAAGCCGATGTGGGGATGCGGGCGCACATCGACGCCTTGGCCGGTGAGGAACTCGGCCGGCCCCATCTGGTCGAAAAAGATGAACGGCCCGACCATCTGCCGGCGCGGCGCCGGCAGCGCGCGGCGCACCTCGAAGTCGCCGAGGTCGCGCGTGCGCGGGATTATCAGCGTCGCAATGGACTCGGCGGCGACGTCGTCGGGCGAGATGGACGAAATGGGATTGAAGCTCATGTGCGTTTCCTCACCGACAGGCTTTGCGCTGCCCGGCCGATCAGGCCCTCGACGTCGTAGAGTGCGGATTCCGCCAGGCCGCAGCCATTGCCGCCGATCCAACTGCGCGCGTCGAGACAGACCCACTCGCCGACCGGGCGGCGGAACAGGTTGATGGTCAGATCGCAATTTACGAACATATAGGCCGAGAAATCGAGCGCGGCGCTGACGCCGTTGCCGGAATCGGCGGCGACCGCGACGCGCTGATAGGGGCTCGGCGCTTCGCCCGCGACCAGCGGATAGGCCAAGCGAAACCACACCGCGCTCGGCCCCTTGAAATAGGCGCCCTCGGCGAGCCGGTTTTCGACCAGCCGCGCATAGCCGAAATCGTGGCCGAAGCCCATCGTCACCGGCTCTGATAGCGCCGGCGACAGAATCGCCTGCGGCGGCGGATGGCCGGGCGTGTCTTCGGGGACAGGCAGATCCTGCTCGCGCTGGGCGAGCGCGGAAAACAGCGCGATCTCCTTGTCGCCGGCCGTCAGCCTACCCGAGAAATGCGCGGCGCCACGGCCGATGTGGTCGGCGCGAAGCGCGATGCGGCAATCGCCGATCGGCAGCGGGCGCAGCAAATTGACGGTCAGCCGCCCGATATGGGCGAGCCCGTGCGGCGCCGCCGCCCGCTCGACGGCGCGGCAGATCAGCGCCGAGGGCGGGCCCGCGTGCTGATGGCCGGGGCTCCAGGGGCCGCCGGTCAGTTCGCTGGCGCGGAAGGCGTCGTCGCCGAGGGCCTCGTAAGCGGCGCTCACAACAGCGCCTCGACGATCTCAGCCCATTCCAGTTCGAGCGAGACGCGCGGCAACGGTTTCCCAGCCCGTCGATACCAATAGGCGGCGTTGCCGGCGTCGCCCTGCTTGCGGTGGAGATAGGCATGGACCCAATCGCCGGCCGCGCCCGCGTCGGCCTGGGCGAGTTCGTGCGCGCCGTCCCAATCGCCGTTGGCGTCGCGCCAGAGTGCGGTGAGCGCGGGCGCGAGGCCGGCGGGCGGCTCGGGCAAGGCGAGGCAGGCGCCGAATTCGGTGAAAGTCATGGTCTCAGCATATAGGGACGCGCCGTCATTTTCACCTGCCCTCGCGTCGCCGTCCTAACCAGAGCTTAACCTTAACATACCCTAATGGCAGGCAACGAACGTCGCCCGGCCCCCCCGGGGCGGCCGATTCGTTGACGCCCAATTTAGCCCATGTTATCCCAAGTCATCCCATCAGAGGCCGCCACGCTTTCTCAAGCTTCGCCAATGCGCGAGGCTGTGAGCGTGCGCGCCGGCGAGGCAGGGCAGCGTGTTTCTGTCGCATTTCGTCAAGCCGCTCGACGCCAAGGGCCGGTTGTCGCTGCCGGCCTCGTTCCGCGCCGCGCTGGCCAAGGAGGAGGGCGTGTTCATCCATCCCGCGCTCGACCAGCCGGCGCTCGATTGCGGCGGCGAGCCGCTGATCGCTGCGATCCGGGCGCTGTTGGCGACGATGCCGCCCTATTCGCCGGAGCGCGAGGACTTGGCGCTGGCGCTGTTCGGCACCGGCGAGCGGTTGAAGCTCGACCCCGAGGGGCGGCTGACCTTGAGCGAGCGGCTGAAGGCGTCGATCGGGCTGACGCACGAGGCGGCGATCGTCGGCCAGGGCGACAAGTTCCAGATCTGGGCGGCGCCGGCCTTCGCCGAGCGGCTCGAAGCGGCGCGCGCGCGCGCCCGGGAGATCAGGAGGCGAACGGCGTGAGCCACATTCCCGTCCTCATCGCCGAGACCCTCGCCGCACTGGCGATCAAGCCCGGCGGCCTCTATCTCGACGCCACCTTCGGCGCCGGCGGCTACACGCGCGCCATGCTGGAGCGCGGCGCGCGCGTCGTCGCGCTCGACCGCGACCCGGCGGCGATCGCCGGCGGCGCGGCGCTGGCGGCCGAATATCCCGACCGCCTGCGGCTCGTCGAGGCCCGCTTCGGCGGGCTCGACGCCCATGGCGAAGCCCTCGACGGCGTCGCGCTCGACATCGGCGTCTCCTCGATGCAGATCGACGGGGCCGGGCGCGGCTTCTCGTTGCGCTTTGACGCGGCCCTCGACATGCGCATGGAGAGCCGTGGGCCGACGGCGGCCGACATTCTGGCTGAGGCCAGCGTTGCGGAACTCGCCGACATCTTTTTCTACTATGGCGAGGAGCGCGCCGCCCGCCGCATCGCCCGCGCCATCGTCGCCGATCGCACGGAGGCGCCGTTCGTCTCGACCTCGCAGCTTGCCGGCCTCGTCGCCCGCGTCGCGCCGGCGCCGCCGGGCGAGCGCACGCATCCGGCGACGCGGGTGTTCCAGGCGCTGCGCATTGCCGTCAACGACGAACTCGGGCAGTTGCAGAGCGCGCTCTGCGCCGCCGAGCGGGCGCTAAAGCCCGGCGGCCGGCTCGCGGTGGTGACGTTCCACTCGCTGGAAGACCGCATCGTCAAGCAGTTCCTCGCCCGCCGCAGCGGCCGCGGCCGCGTCGCCTCGCGCTTGTTGCCGGGCGAGCCGGCGCCGCCGCGCCCGAGCTTCAAGAGCTTTCCCGGCCAACCCATCGTCCCCAGGCAAGGCGAGATCGCCGCCAACCCACGGGCGAGATCGGCCAAGCTGCGCTTCGCCGAGCGCCTCGATGCGCCGGCCTTCGCAGCCGACGCCGCAAGCTTCATCCCGGAGGCGCGCTGATGTGGCGGCTGCTTCATCTCATCGCCATCGCCGCGCTGATCGGCTCGGCGGTCTATGTCTACAACATCAAATACGAGACCATCCTCGAATCCGAGCAGATCGTGAAGCTCAGCCATCAGATCAACAAGACCAAGGACGCCATCAACGTGTTGCGCGCCGAATATGCGCATCTCGCCCGTCCCGACCGCATCCAGGCCCTCGCCGAAAAGCTGTTGCAGATGCAGCCGCTGGCGCTCAACCAGATCGTGCGGCCGCAGGACATTCCGCTGAAGAGCGCGGAAGCGGATTCCATCGGTCGCGAGCTGCAATCGCTCGGCCTGAACGCCTCGCCGGCCAACGGGGCCGCCGGCGCCTCGCCCTCGATGAGGTGACGTCATGACGGCGCCCGACACGCAAAAGCCGCCGCTTCGCGCCCGCCTCATCAGCGGCGCCGCCAAGCTGTTCTCGCCGCGGCTCGACAAGGGCGTCGGGCGCATCCGCCAACTCATGCTGGTGTTGGGGCTCGCCTATTTCGGCATCGCCGCCAAGCTCACCCATTTCGGCTTCTCGCACGAGCCGCCGCAGACGCTGAAAGCCGCCGCCGATCTCGCCGCCGCCGGAGCGCGGCCGGATTTGCTCGACCGCAACGGCGCCATCCTGGCCACCGACGTCAAAACCATGTCGGTGTTCGCGGAGCCGCGCAATATCATCGACAAGGACGAGGCGGTCGAACTCGTCACCGCCGTGCTGCCCGACGTCAACGCGCGCGAATTGCGCGAGCGCCTGAATTCCAAGAAGGGCTTCATCTGGATCAAGCGCCACGTCACCTCCAAGGAGCGCAACGAGATCTTCCATCTCGGCCTGCCCGGCATCGGCTTCTGGCCCGAAAACAAGCGCGTCTATCCCAACGGCCCGATCGGCGCGCATGTGCTGGGCTTCGTCGACGAGGACAACGTCGGCATCGCCGGCATGGAGAAATATCTCGACCAACAGGGCCTCACCGACCCGCATGTGCCGGGCTTCGTCATCGATCCGGCGGCGATGAAGCCGGTCAGGCTTTCGCTCGATCTGAAGGCGACGCATGTGCTTCGCGACGAGTTGGAAGCCGGCATGGTGAAATTCAGCGCCAAGGCGGCCGCCGGGGCGATCCTCGACGTTGACACCGGCGAGGTCATCGCGCTGGAATCGCTGCCGGATTTCGACCCGAACGACCCGCCCGACTTCACCAAGCCGGAGAACCGCAACAAGATCAACCGCATCAACGTCGGCACCTATGAAATGGGCTCGACCTTCAAGGCGCTGACCATCGCCATGGCGCTCGATTCCGGCAAGTTCACGCTCGGCTCCAAGCTCGATGCGCGCGAGAGTCTGCGTTCCGGCCGTTTCACCATCCACGATTTCGAGCCCAAGCACCGCTTTCTCAGCTTGCCCGAGGTGTTCACCTTCTCCTCCAACATCGGCGTCGCGCGCATGGCGATGGCGATCGGCGTGCCCGGGCATCAGGCGTTCCTGCGCAAGCTCGGCCAACTGACGCGGCTGCAAACCGAATTGCCGGAGAGCGCCGCGCCGCAACTGCCCAAGCATTGGGGCTTGCTCAACTCGATGACCATCGCCTTCGGCCAGGGCCTCAACGTCGCGCCGTTGCAGGCGCTGATGGGCGTGGCGGCGCTGCTCAACGGCGGCCATCTGATAAAGCCGACCTTCCTGGTGCGCGACGAGGCGACGGCGATGGCCAATTCCGAGCAGGTGGTGAGCGCTCAGACCTCGGAGTCGTTGCGCTATCTCATGCGCTCCAACGCCACCCACGGCTCGGCGCGCAAAGCCAATATCGCGGGCTACTACGTCGGCGGCAAGACCGGCACGGCGCAGAAGATCGTCAACCACCGCTATTCCAAAGACAAGGTGTTCACCACCTTCATGGCGGTGGTGCCCGCCGATAAGCCGAAATACCTCTATTTGGCGATCTACGATCAGCCGCAGGCGGTGGCGGGAGACTTTGGCTTTCACACCGCCGCTTACAACGCCGGGCGCACCACCGGCGCGCTGATCGAGCGCGTCGAGCCGCTGGAGGGCGTGCCGCCGATGCTGGCGGCGCCGACAAATCCGTTCCCGATCATCGCCAAGCTGGGCTACGGCGGCGACGCCGACAGGACAACCAAGTGATGAGCGCCGACGCCGTCGACAGGGCTCGCGCGATGCGCCTCGGCGAACTCCTCGATGGCGCCGGGCCGACGATCGAGGTTTGCGGCCTTGCGACCGACAGCCGCAAGGTCGCGCCCGGCGAAGTCTTCTTCGCCCTCGCCGGGGCCCGCGACGACGGCCTCAAACATGTCGCGCAGGCGGTGGCGCGCGGCGCCGCCGCCATCGTCGCCGAGCAGCGGCCGCAGGGGCTTGGCGGGGCCGTGTTCGTCGCCGTCGCCGATGCGCGCGCCGCGCTCGCCCGCGCCGCCTCGCGTTTCTATCCCGAACGGCCGGCGACCCTCGTCGCCGTCACCGGCACCAGCGGCAAGACCTCGGTGGCCGCCTTCGTGCGCCAGATCTGGGCCGGCCTCGGCTACGAGGCCGCCTCGCTCGGCACCATCGGCGTCGTCTCGCGGCCGCTGACGGTCTATGGCTCGCTGACGACGCCCGATCCCGTGACGCTGCATCGGACGCTGGCGCGGCTCGCCGCCGCCGGCGTCACGCATCTGGCGATGGAGGCCTCCTCGCATGGGCTCGACCAGAAGCGCCTCGACGGCGTAACCCCTGTCGCCGCCGGCTTCACCAACCTGTCGCGCGACCACATGGATTATCACGCCAGCGAGCAGGATTACCTCGCCGCCAAGCTGCGCCTGCTGTGCGAACTGCTGCCGCAAGGCGGCCCGGCGGTGATCGACGCCGACAGCGCGATCGCGCCGCGCGTCGTCGCGGCGGTGCGCGCCGCGGGCCGCTTGGCCTTCACCGTCGGCGCGAACGGCGAGGCGATCCGGCTTGAGTCGGCGACGCGCCAGGGCTTCTCGGCGCGGCTGGCGCTCGCCTACGCCGGGCGCAGCTATGAGGCGATTTTGCCGCTGCCCGGCGATTTCCAGGTCTCCAACGCCCTCGTCGCGGCCGGGCTGTGCCTGGCCAGCGGCGCGCCGGCTGACGGCGTGTTCGCGGCGCTCGACCGGCTGCAAGGCGCGCCTGGCCGGTTGGAGCGCGTCGGCGACAAAGGCGGCGCGCCGGTGTTCGTCGATTACGCCCACAAGCCCGACGCGCTGGAGAAAGCGCTTGGCGCGCTGCGCCCGTTCGTCGCCGGCCGGCTTATCGTCGTCTTCGGCTGCGGCGGCGACCGCGACCCCGGCAAACGGCCGATGATGGGCGAGATCGCGTCGCGCGCCGCCGATGTCGTCATCGTCACCGACGACAATCCGCGCTCGGAAAACCCCGCCGCCATCCGAGCCGCCATCCTGGCCGCAGCGCCCGGGGCGCGCGAGATCGGCGACCGGCGCCAGGCGATCCGCGCCGGAGTCGCGCTGTTGCAGCCCGGCGACGCGCTCGTCATCGCCGGCAAGGGTCACGAAACCGGCCAGATCGTGGGAGATCGCGTGCTACCGTTCTCCGACGCCGAAGCGGCGCGGGCGGCGCTGGAGACTTGACCATGAGCCGTCCGCTGTGGAGCCCCGACGAACTCGCCGCGACGCTCGGGGCCCCGAGCGCCGCGCTGGCGCGGGCCGCGACCGGCGTCTCCATCGACACCCGCACGCTTCAGCCCGGCGACCTGTTCGTCGCCATTAAGGGCGACACGCATGACGGCCACGACCATGTCGCGCGCGCCTTCGCCGCCGGCGCGGTCGCGGCGCTGGTCTCGCGCCCAACAGGCGAAGGCCCGCTGTTCCTCGTCGACGACACTTTGCGCGCGATGGAGCGGCTCGGTGCGGCCGCGCGCGCGCGCAGCCGTGCGCGGCTGCTCGCCATCACCGGCTCCGTCGGCAAGACCAGCGCCAAGGAGATGGCGCGCGTGGCCCTTTCCGCTGTCGGGCCGACGCACGCTTCGGCGGCCTCGTTCAACAACCATTGGGGCGTGCCGCTGACGCTGGCGCGGCTGCCGGCCGACGCAGCCTATGGCGTGTTCGAGATC
>DATNDU010000123.1:0-4176 GCA_035606915.1 Roseiarcus sp.
GTCTCGCATGACCGGCGGCGCAAGCGGGAACGCCCTTCGAGGCTACACTTCGCTTCGCGCCTCAGGGCGAGGGCGGTGGATCGTGTGGGGAGGTCGCAATACGCCCAGCCGCGACCGGGCGCCGAGCGACGGATTGGAACCCCTAGGCTAGCCGCGCCTCACTTCCAAGCCGCCAGCGCCTCGGCGACGATCTTCTCGCCGTCGGCGCCTTTTTCGAACGTCAACTTGGCGATGCGGTCGTCGTCGAGCTGCATCGGGAAATCGAACCAGGTTCGCTCGGCGATCTCCTGCGTGTTGCGGGTGACGTCGGCGGCGTTGCGGTTGAGGCCGACAAGGAAGTAATTGTCGCTGATCTTCACGCGCACGCCGGTCAGCGCGTCGGCGGCGGGCGGATCGTCGCGGCGCATCAACGGCAGCGCGATGTCCTTGATGCCCTTGATCGATGAGCCGGGATCGAAGGTGACGCGCAGGTCGATGGTGTGGGAGGCCGGCAGGCTGGCGTCGAAGTTCTTGCGCATAATCATCGAGGCGTGCAGCTTCAGATCGGGAATGTCGATCTCCGCCTTGACGCCGATGCCCGCCGGCTGGCCCGGCGGCGCCGGCACGACGGACCAGACCGCGGTGCCGACGCTGATCGCCGGCTTGGCGGCGTCGGCGACGGTCGCCACCAACATGGCGGCGCGGCCGGCGATCGGCACGGTGGTCGCGGAAGGCGGCGTCGTGTCGGCGGTCGGCGCGACGACGGGCGCCGCCGTTGTGACGGGGGACGGGCTCGCCGAGGGGAGCGGCGCGGCGGCGATGGTCGGCGGCGGGCTTGTCGGAGCCGGCGTGGCGGCGGGCGCCGGCGCGGCGCTCGCCGTCGCTGCGGGCTCGCCGACCCGGCGCGCCGATTTCTCCACCGTATCCTTCGCCGCGGCGGCCGGTGTGTCGATCGCTGCGGGCACGGAAAGGTCGCGCAGGGCCGGGCGCATCAGAAAAGCGGCGACGGCGATGGAGCCGGCGAAGCCGACGGCCACCGCGCCGGCGATCCACAGCCAAGTCGAACCCCGGCGCCGACCGCCATCGGTGAGGATTGGCCGCGCCGGCTCGCGCTCGTAGCGGCTGGCGGCCCCGCCGAGCGGCGGGGCCGCCGCCTCGGCGGCGGCGTCGGCGCGCGCGGCGGCCAGCTCAGGCTCGGGCAGCGGCGCGGATTCGGCCGGCGGCGGCTCGGCGCCGCCGAGCAATGGCGCCTTGAACGCCGCCGCGTTCGGCAAGCCGGCGGCGGCCGGCCGCGGGATCGGCGCGCGCGGTGGGATGGGGGGCGCCTTCACCGGCGCGGCTGGCCGCGCCGCCGCGGCGGCAGGGCGCGGCAGCGGCGGAGGCGCAGGCGGTGCGGCCGGCGCTTCGGCGAGATCGGCCGCCGCCGCCGCCGCGATCGGCAGCGTGTGGATGTCGGCGGTCGTCGGCTCGAACTCGGTCTCCAGCCGCGTCACGGCTTCGTCGAGCGCGCGTTCCTCGCGCGCGATGTCGCTTTCCGGCAATGGCGGCTTCAGCGAGCGTAGCTGGTTGGTCAGCGCCTTGCGCGCGCGCTCATAGATCGCCCGCCGCGTCGAGGGCGGGCTCGACTTCGGCAGATTTGCGACCGCGCGGGCCAACAGCGAATAGTAATCTGCCATCTAACCTTCCGCATTCGCGCGGTTCTGTGGGCGATCCGGCTCAGTCCTGGAAGGGATCATGCACAAGAATCGTGTCGTCGCGCTCGGGGCTTGTCGATAGTAGCGCAATGGGCGCCCCGATCAATTCCTCGATGCGCCGAACGTATTTGATCGCCTGCGCCGGCAGATGCGCCCAGGAGCGCGCGCCGCCGGTGGCGTCCCGCCAGCCGGGCATGGTTTCGTAGACCGGCTTCAGCCGGCTCTGCGCCGCGCCGTTGGCGGGCATGTAGTCGATGCGCTCGCCGTCGAGCAAGTAATGCGTGCAGACCTTGATCTCGTCGAAGCCGTCGAGCACGTCGAGCTTGGTCAGCGCCACCCCGTCGATGCCGGAGATTTTGACGGTCTGGCGCATCAGCGCCGCATCGAACCAGCCGCAGCGGCGCGGCCGGCCGGTGTTGGTGCCGAATTCCCTGCCGATGCGGCCGATGCGCGCGCCGACCTCGTCTTCAAGCTCGGTCGGGAACGGGCCGCCGCCGACGCGCGTCGTATAGGCTTTGGCGATGCCCAGCACATAGCCGATGGCGCGCGGCCCGAGGCCGGAGCCGGTGGCGGCGCTGGCGGCTACGGTGTTCGACGAGGTGACATAAGGGTAGGTGCCGTGGTCGACGTCGAGCAGCGCCCCCTGCGCGCCTTCGAACAGGATGCGCTTGCCGGCGCGGCGCTCGCGGTCGAGCAGGTCGAAGGTCGGCGCCATATAGGGCAGCACCTTCGGCGCGATCTCCAACAATTCCTTGCGGATCGCCTGCGCGTCGGGCGGCGTCAGCCCCAAGCCGCGCCAGAGCGGCGTGTGATGGGCGAGCAAACGGGCGATCTTGCCGTCGAGCGAACCGGGATCGGCCAGATCCATCAGCCGGATGGCGCGCCGGCCGACCTTGTCCTCGTAAGCCGGGCCGATGCCGCGCCTGGTGGTGCCGACGCCCTCGACCCCGGATTCGCGATGCGCGTCGAGGGCGGCGTAAAAGGAGAGGATCAGCGGCACGTTTTCGGCGATCTTGAGATTGGCGGGGTTGACCTCGATCCCCTGCGCCCGGATCGATTCGATCTCGGCCGCCAGATGATAGGGATCGAGGACGACGCCGTTGCCGATCACCGAAAGCTTGCCGGGGCGCACGATGCCGGAGGGCAGCAGCGCCAGCTTGAACACCTTGCCGCCGATGACCAGCGTATGGCCGGCGTTATGGCCGCCCTGGAAGCGAACGATGACGTCCGCCGAGACCGATAGCCAATCGACGATTTTGCCTTTTCCCTCGTCGCCCCATTGGGCGCCGACCACCACAACGTTCGCCATGTCCCCACTCGCGCCGGATTTTAAGAAGCGCGCGCCGACGCCGGGCCCGCGACGAGCTTCGCGCCCGCCTACGCGAAACGGGCGTCCGAGTAAAGCGCCGGGAACGGCGTCGACATAACCGCGTTGTAATCTCCACGCCACTTGTAAACGCACTAAGCCACTTGGCGGGAATGGCGAGGCCGCCCATATGCTCTGGCGCAGGGCCTTCGCCCTCAATGGGAGATCCTTATGACCCCCGAAGAACGGCAGATGATTTCTGGCCTGTTCGATCGCGTTCGCGGCGCCGGCGGCGGCCCCAAAGACCGCGAGGCCGAGGCCTTTATCGAAGACGCGATGCGCAACACGCCCTCGGCCGCCTATGTGCTCACCCAGACCGTGCTTGTGCAGCAACACGCGATGGAGGCCGCCGCCCACCGCATCTCCGAATTGGAGGCGCGGGCCCAGGAGGCGCCGCCGGCGCCGGAGCCGAGCTTCCTCGGCAACATCGGCCGCAGCCTGTTCGGCGGCGCCGCCGCGCCCGCCGCGCAGCCGCAGGAGCGGCCCTATGACGCGCGTGGTTATGAGCGCGACGCCGGCCCGCCGCAGGGCTATGCGCCGCAGCGTCCGGCCTATTCGCCGCCGCCGCCTCAACAGGGCGGTCCGTGGGGCGCCGCGCCGCCGGCTCAGGGCGGCGGCTTCCTGCACGGGGCATTGCAGACGGCGACCGGCGTCGCCGGCGGCGTGCTGCTCGGCAACGCGCTTGGCGGCCTGTTCGGCGGCCATAGCGGCGGCGGCGGGCTGTTCGGCGGCAGCGGCGGCCTCGGCGTCGGTTCGGCGTTCGCCAAGCCGAGCGAGACCGTCAATAACTACTATGGCAGCGATGCCGCCGGTCAGCACGCCCAGGACGTGTTGCAGGATCAGGATCAGGATCAGGACGCCGAGCAGGACGCCGACGACGATTACGCCGACGACGACAATTCCGGCGGCGGCGACGATTACGCCTGAGCCGGCTTGACGCGCGGTCGCGCGGCGTGATGGGTCAGCGGCCATGCTGACCCCAGAACGCCTCGCCGCCGCGCTGAAGGCGAAAGCCGCGAGCCTCGGCTTCGAGCTCTGCCGCATCACGCCGCCGCAGGCGCCGGCAGGCGGCGCGGCGCGGTTGGCGCAATGGTTGGAGCTTGGCCGCCACGGCGAGATGGCGTGGATGGACAATCC
>DATNDU010000033.1:0-2157 GCA_035606915.1 Roseiarcus sp.
GCTCGGAATCGACTATGTGGAAGGCGGCTATCCCGGCGCGAATCCGCTGGACACCGAGTTCTTCAAGCGGAAGCCGACCAGGAACGCCCGCTTCTGCGCCTTCGGCATGACCAAGCGGCCCGGCCGATCGGCCGCCAACGATCCCGGCCTCGCCGGCCTTCTCGCCGCCGACGCCGACGCGATCGTCTATGTCGCCAAGTCCTGGGACTACCATGTCCATGTCGCGCTGGGATGCACGCTGGACGAGAATCTCGGGGCCATCGCCGACAGCGTGAAAGCGGCGGTCGCCGCAGGCAAAGAGGCGATGGTCGATTGCGAACATTTCTTCGACGGCTTCAAAGCCAACCCGGACTACGCGCTGGCCTGCGCGCGCGCCGCGATCGAAGCCGGCGCGCGCTGGGCGGTGCTCTGCGACACCAACGGCGGAACGCTTCCCCATGAAGTCGAACGGATCGTCGGCGAGGTCGCGCGCTTGCTCCCGGGCGGGACTCTCGGCATCCATGCCCACAACGACACCGGCAATGCGGTCGCCAATTCGCTCGCCGCGATCCGCGCCGGCGCGCGGCAGGCGCAGGGCACGCTCAACGGCCTCGGCGAGCGCTGCGGCAACGCCAATCTCGTCACCCTCGTGCCCACGCTCGCGTTGAAGGGAGACTTCGCGGAGCGTTTCGAGACGGGCGTCACCGCCGAGGCGCTGCGGGAGATCACCCATGTCTCGCGCGCCTTCGACGAACTGCTCAACCGCGCGCCGAACCGGCACGCGCCCTATGTCGGGGCGTCCGCCTTCGCCACCAAGGCCGGCATTCACGCTTCCGCCCTCGCCAAGGATCCGCGGACCTACGAGCACGTTCCCCCCGGGAGCGTCGGCAACGAGCGCGCTGTGCTCATCTCCGATCAGGCCGGGCGCTCGAACCTCATCGCGGAGCTGGCCCGCCTCGGCGTCGAGGTCAAGGCGGACGATCCGCGCCTTTCGCGCCTGCTCGACGAGGTGAAAGCGCGCGAGGCGCAGGGCTACGCCTACGAGGCGGCCGACGCCTCGTTCGAGCTGCTGGCGCGCGGCGTGCTCATCGGCGTGCCCGAATATTTCGCGGTCGAAAGCTTTCATGTCGGGGTCGAGCGCAAGCTGGTCGCGCCGGGCGTCACCTATTCGGCGTCGCAGGCGGTGGTGAAGATCCGCATCGGCGAGGAGCGGCTCATTTCCGCCGCCGAGGGCAATGGCCCGGTCAACGCGCTCGATCTCGCTTTGCGCAAGGACCTCGGCGTCTACCAGAAATACATCGAGGACCTCGAACTCCTCGACTATCGCGTGCGCGTCTTCCAGGGCGGCACCGACGCGGTGACGCGGGTGCTGATCGAGTTCGGCGACGGCGCCGGCGGCGCCTGGTCGACGGTCGGGGTGTCCGGCAACATCATCGACGCCTCGTTCCAGGCCCTGGTCGACGCGATCACCTACCGGCTGCTCAAGGTCGGCGTCGCCGCGCAGTAGGCGCGCCGGGCCGCGCCCATTGCTCAAACGATCCACGCGCTAAACTAAGCAGGATTGCCGAAAAGTGGAAGCCGGTTTTCGGCCGACAATCCTGCAACATCAAAGGAATCCAAGCAGGATTGCGTTGGCTCGCCAACGAAATTCTGCTTAGGCGCCGATGCCGTCGCGGCGGTAGAGGATTTATAAACCAGCATGTCCGCACATTCGTCGCCGCTTGGCCGACTTGGCCGAGCGCCGGACAATCGGAAGAGCCGGCGTTTTCGTAACCCGACACAAGGACTTCGACAGGAGGACTTTGATGCGAATGGCTTGCTTGGCCTCGATGGCGGCCCTCGCGGCGCTCATTGCCGGATCGGCTCCGGCGCTGGCCGCGGGCGGATGCGGATACGGCTGGCATCGTAATATCTACGGCAATTGCCGGCCCAACGGCCCGGGCTGGGGCGGGGTTGTCGTCGCTCCGAGATATTACGGATATGGCGCGCCCGGATATTGGCATGGCGGTTATTATCGTGGCGGCGCGTATTACCACGGCGGCTACTATCACGGCGGCGGCTGGCATGGCGGCGCGGCGCACTGGCATGGCGGAGGCGGGCACTGGCACGGCGGCGGCGGCCACTGGCACGGCGGCGGTCACCGGCGGTGATCGCCCCCCTCGCAAGCAGCGCGGACTC
>DATNDU010000035.1:0-7860 GCA_035606915.1 Roseiarcus sp.
CGCTCACGCCATAAAGCGCCACTTCCGGAATAACCAAATTTCAAGTCAGGCTCTAAGTCAATAATCGACGATGCCCCTCGTATGCATGACGGATTGGGCGACCTTGAATTGTTGCACGGGATGAGCCAAAGCCGCCTTGCAGGCTGTCATTTCCGCAGTCGACAACGCCTGCAAATGGAGACGATGCGCCCGGCAGCACGAGCGGCGTCTTGCCGTGAAACATAAACTCCAAATATTGCCTGCCTCTGAGATTTTTTCTTGTCGTTCAACAAATCATCAAGGGCGCAATTGTCATCCGGCGCGATTGACTGCGCTTCGTTGATGTCGGTTATATCCTTATAAAGATTGCTCAAAATGACGTTATTTTTTGCCGCCGACAGTTCATAGGCATTGCGATAGGTCACCCAATGCAGATACTTATTCGTGTGCTTTTCATCGGCGAGCGGTAAGTCCTGATACGACTTTACGCTCTCGTAGGTCTCGTGGAGATCGCGGCGATTTATGGGGATCGTGTTGGGATTGATGCCTGTCAAAAAGAAGAACAACTTGTCGCCGTCGCCGCCTGCTTTGCCCGGCGACTCGGCGTGGCCCCACCCATTCAAATAAAGTTCCGCTCTGGTCAACCAGAAAAACACTGTGTCGCCGTAGAAGCTCCATTGAATGTTCCGCCTTTGGAAATAGGGTTTTAGCTTGATGCGCGGATCGCTATACAACGTCATCGCTTTAGATGAGCCGGAAATGCGGAACCGGAAACTAGAGCGGTTACCGATCAAGACGAGCCGCCGTCATTGCGAGCGCAGCGAAGCAATGCCTCCGCCGGGCCACGCCTTCCGATTAACCTGCGATCTCGGCGAGATGGATGGCTTCGCTTCGCTCGCAATGACGGGGCCCGCTGATTCAATCTGTTCGGATACTGCTCTAGCCGCCATCGCCATATGCCTTCCCCTTTGGAGCCGACTTCGGGAGCACCCGTTCCAAAACCGCCACCGAGACCATCAAACGCATTTCTCGGAAGTTTCGCGTGTTTGGATAGCTCGGGTATCACGACGTCCCGGCGCTGTCGCGTGTCGCCGCCCAGGCGGCTAACATGCCTCGCCCTGTGCGCATACCCCCGCCAGAATTTTCGCGCTTTTCCCGGACGCCGCCGCGTGCTTCCTGAAAGCCGGCGCGAATCCCCGAGAGGCCTATGTCCGATCAACCCCATATCCTCCTCATCATGGCCGACCAGCTTTCGCCGGCCTTCCTGCCGGCCTACGGCCACGGCGTCGTCAAGGCGCCGAACATCGACGCGCTGGCTAAAACCGGCATCGTATTCGAGAACGCCTACTGCGGCAGCCCGCTGTGCTCGCCCTCGCGCGCCTCGTTCATGGCCGGGCTGTTGCCCTCGCGCACCCGCGTCTACGACAACGCCGCCGAGTTCGCCGCCGACATTCCGACCTACGCCCATCATCTGCGTCGGCTCGGCTACAAAACCGTGCTCTCCGGCAAGATGCATTTCTGCGGGCCGGACCAGATGCACGGCTTCGAGCAGCGCTTGACCACCGACATCTACCCCGCCGATTTCGGCTGGACGCCGGATTGGGACCATCCGCAGCAGCGGCCGAGCTGGTATCACAACATGAGTTCGGTGACGCAGGCGGGCCTCGCCGTGCGCACCAACCAACTCGATTTCGACGACGAAGTCACCTTCGCCGCCGAGCGCGAGATTTACGCGCGCGCCCGCGGCGTCGACAAACGCCCGCTGCTGCTCGTCGCCTCGCTGACCCACCCTCACGACCCCTACGCGATCACGCGCGAGTTCTTCGACCTCTACCGCGACGAGGACATCGACATGCCCGACGCGCCGATCCCGGTCGAGCAACTGGACCCGCACTCGCAGCGGCTGCGCCACGTCTGCGCGATGGATGCGGCGAAGCTGACCGAGCAGCAGATCCGCACCGCGCGGCGCGCCTATTACGGCGAGATCTCCTACGTCGACCACAACGTCGGGCGGTTGTTGAAGGCGCTCGACGATGGCGGCCTGCGCGATGACACCGTCGTCATCGTGCTCGCCGACCACGGCGAGATGCTCGGCGACAAGGGGCTCTGGTATAAGATGAGCTTCTTCGAGAATTCGGCGCGCGTGCCGCTGATCGTCAACTGGCCGGCCCGCTTCGCGCCGCGCCGCGTCGCGGCGGCGGCCTCGCTGATCGACGTGGCGCCGACGCTGGTCGATCTCGCCGGCGGCCGCGCCGCCGACATCGAGACCGACGGCCGCTCGCTGTTGCCGCACTTGACCGGTGGTGGGGCGCCTGATGAAACCTGCGCCGAATATCTCGCCGAGGGCGCCATCGCGCCGATCGTGATGATCCGTCGCGGCCCCTACAAGTTCATCCACTCGCCCGCCGATCCCGACCAGCTTTACGACATCGCCCGCGACCCCGGCGAGCGCGTCAATCTCGCCGCCGCGCCGGAGCAAGCCGAGCGGGTCGCGGCCTTGCGCGCCGAGGTGGCGCGCCGCTGGCGGCTCGATGCGCTCGACGCTGAGGTGCGCGCCAGCCAGCGCCGGCGCCGCATCGTCGACGCCGCGCTGAACCAGGGCGAGCCGAAAAGCTGGGATTTCCAGCCGTTCACCGACGCGGCGAAATCCTATGTGCGCAACACCATCCCACTCGACGATCTCGAAGCGATGGCGCGTTTCCCGCGCGTCGAGCCGTGACGCAAACGCCCGGCGCGACGCGCTGGGCGCCAGCCACATCGGGAACGCGTGGACGTGGTGAATTTGCCTATTGCCGGCGCAGGCTCGGCGGCTAATGTCGCAACCTCCCCTAGGCTGCGAGTCCCGCATGGCGCATTGGCTGTTCAAAAGCGAGCCTGACGTCTTCTCTTTCGAGAAGCTGGTCGCGGAAAAATCTACCGACTGGAGCGGCGTGCGCAATCACTCCGCCAAGCTCAACATGATGGCGATGAAGCTCGGCGACAATTGCTTCTTCTACCATTCCAACGCCGGCAAGGCCGTCGTCGGCATCGTCGAGGTCTCGGCGCTCTATCGCCCCGATCCCAGCGACGCGACCGGCAAGTTCGGCATGGTCGACATCAAGCCCATCGCGGCGCTGCCGAAACCGGTGACGCTGGAGGCTGTGAAGGCCGAGCCGCGGCTCGCCAAAATGGCGCTGGTCGCCAATTCCCGCCTCTCGGTGCAGCCGGTGACGGATGAGGAATGGGCCATCGTCTGCGAGATGGGCGGCCTGGCTCGGCGCGGCCCGAAGCATCAGCGTTAGCGATCCCTGGCGGTTCAAATCTGAGGCTCGGCTCCCGGTCGCGGGTGGGCGGATTGCGGACTTCGCGCGCAATCCACCGACCTCGCCCTGAGGCGCGAAGAGAAGCGTGGCCTCGAAGGCGTTCCAGCTTGCGCCGCCGGTCGCGCGAGACTGCGGTTGATTGCAGAAAGGTCGGGCCAACGAGCGTCCTTCGAGGCCCCTTCGGGGCTCCTCAAGACGAGGGGGGCGGGTGGCCCAGACACGGCCCACTCGGTTCGAAGGCGGGCATTGCAAGCGACCGGCGGCTGGCTATTCACCATTAGGTTTGAACCCCTACATACATTGCGCGCCCGCGAAATAACCGGGCTGACGCTCACTCACCGCCGCATCGAGATCCTGCGCAGCGCGAAGCCGCAGAGCCCACCGGCGAGTGCGAATTGCGCCACGATCACGAACCCGACGACCGCCAGCCACGGCATCAAGTCACTGCCGACCGCGATCGTCTGCCCAACGCCCAGACTGCTGGCGTCGATGACGAGAATCACCAGCAGACCGAACATGGCGCCGAGCGCGCCGTCGAATGCGACATGGCGCACGGCGATTTCAGATGGGTGCCTATCGTACATCTTCTTTCCCTCCGTGGCGCTAGAACGCGGCGAGGGGGATCAGGTTCCCGCCAGCGCCTCGCCCGCCCTCGGGCTGAGCGCCATCACGCCTCGGTCAAACGGCGGCCTGGAGGCCGCGCAGCGCCGCCTCGACGCGCGCCCGGTCCCCAGGGCGCGGCAGGCCGAAGCGCAGCCACTCGGGCTCAGCGCGGAACGGGCGCGTCAGCACGCCTTGCGCGCACAACGTGACGAAGGCGGCGCGGGCGTCGGCGCGGCGGGCGAGGCGGAACAGCAGCGTGCCGCCGACGAGGGCGAAGCCCGCCGCCACCAGCAGATCGTCGAGCCATCGCGCGTCGGCTTCCAGCCGGGCGCGCGCGGCCGCTAGCCACGTCGCATCGGCGAGCGCGCGCCGGCCGATCTCCAGCGCGGGGCCGGACACCGGCCACGCCCCCAGCGCCTCGCGCAGCACGCCGGCGATCTCGGGCTCGGCGACGGCGAAGCCGAGCCGCACCCCCGCCAGCCCATAAGCCTTGCCGAACGAGCGCAGCACGATCGTCGCCGGCGGCGAATCCGCGCACAAAGTCTCGGCCTCGAAATCGGCGAAGGCTTCGTCGACGACGAGCAATGACGCCGCCCGCGCCAGCTCCCGCAGCCGCCGCAACGGCAACCGCCGCCCGTCGGGATTGTTGGGATTGACGACGACAACAGCCGCGCCGGGCTCGGGCGCCCGCAGAATCCGCGTCCCGGCGGCGCGCCAGGCGCTCTCGTGGCCGCTATAGGTGGGGCCGAGAATGGCGACGCGCGACGCCGGAAACAGCCGCGGCAGCCATTGGATGATCGCCTGCGCCCCCGCCGCGACGACGACGCGCGGCGCCGTGGCGCCGTAGCGCGCGCCCGCCGCCGCCTGCAACGCCTCGATCTCGGCCGGCGTCGGCAGCCGCGCCCAGCGCGCGGCGTCGAGGGCGGGAACCGGATAGGGGACGGGATTGAGGCCGGTGGAAAGATCGATCCACGGCCGCGGCGCCTCGGGAAAAGCGGCCTCGGCGGAGTTGATATCGCCGCCGTGCTGGAATAGGCGCTCGAAGGCGAAAGTGCCGACCAAATGACGCCCCATTTCCTCATCGCCACCCTGGCGCTCGTCATCGAGGCGGCGGCCGGCTATCCCGTCTATAGCCTCATCGGCCATCCCGTCACCTGGATCGGGGCGCTGCTGGCGGCGCTGGAGGCCCGGCTCAATCGCGGCCCGCGCCGCCGCCTCGCCGGCGCCGCGAGCCTCGTCATCCTGCTCGCCGCCGCGATCCTCCCGGCGCTGGCGCTGCAAGCGCTGTTCGCGGGCTCCTGGCTCGGCCTCCTCGTGCTGGCGGCGCTCGCCTCCTCGCTCATCGCGCAGCGCAGCCTTTATACCCATGTGAAGGCGGTCGCCGACGCGCTCGATGCGCAGGGCCTGGAAGGCGGGCGGCGCGCGGTGGCGATGATCGTCGGCCGCGATCCCGCCGTGCTCGACGTGGCGGGGGTGGCGCGGGCGGCGATCGAGAGTCTGGCCGAGAATTTCTCCGATGGCGTCGTCGCGCCGCTGTTCTGGCTCGTCGTCGCTGGCCTGCCCGGCGCCGCCGCCTACAAAGCCGCCAACACCGCCGATTCGATGATCGGCCACCGCAACGCCCGCTACGCCGATTTCGGCTATGCGGCGGCGCGTTTCGACGATCTCATCAACCTGCCGGCCTCGCGCCTCTCAGCCCTCTGGCTGGCCCTGGCGGCGGGCGGCGGCGGACGCGCGGCGTGGGCCGCCGTGCGCCGCGACGCGCGCCGCCATCGCTCGCCCAACGCCGGCTGGCCGGAAGCGGCGATGGCCGGCGCGCTCGGGCTCAAGCTTGCCGGCCCGCGCGTCTACGGCGGCGTGATGGTCGCCGACGCCGATATGGGCGACGGCCGTCGCGAGGCCACGAGCGCCGACATCCGCGCCGCGCTGCGGCTTTATGTGCGCGCCTGCCTGATCGAATTCGCCGTCGTGGCGGCGCTCGCTTTGCTAACCGCTTGAGGCTATCGCTATATCCATGAACGAGCTTGCCGACTTCACCCCGCTCGCCGACGGGATCGCCGAGACCGCCCGCGCCGCGCCCGACCGCATCGCCGTGCAGGATGAGGCGCGGGCGCTGACCTACGCCGAATTCGACGCGCTGATGGATCGCGTCGGCGCCGCGCTGCAGCGCGACGGCGTGAAGGCCGGTGAAACCATCGCCATTTGTGCGTCCAGCAGCGTCGCCTATCTCGCCGTCTTCCTCGGCGCGGTGCGGGTCGGCGTCGCCGTCGCGCCGCTGGCGCCGTCCTCGACGCCGCAGAGCCTGGCCGCCATGCGCGCCGATTGCGGGGCGCGCGCCCTGTTCGTCGACGCCACGACCCGCGCGCTGTTCGCCGCCCCGGCGATCGGCCTCGACGACGGGCTCGACGATTGGCTGGCGCCGCAGGGGGCGCGGCCGGCGCCGGTGGCGATAAACCCCGAGGCGGTGTTCAACACCATCTATTCCTCCGGCACCACGGGCACGCCGAAGGGCATCGACCAGTCGCACGGCATGCGCTTCCTGCACACCCGCCGCCGCCTGCTCGCCGGCTACGATGAGACGGCGAGGACGCTGATCTCGACGCCGCTCTATTCCAACACCACGCTGGTCAGCGTCTTCCCGACGCTGGCCGGCGGCGGCCGCGTCATCCTGATGAAGAAATTCGACGCACGCCGCTTCCTCGAAATCGCCGCCGCCGAACGCGCCACCCATGCCATGCTGGTCCCCGTGCAATACAGCCGCCTGATGGCGCTGGCGGATTTCGACCGCTACGACCTTTCCAGCTTCCGCATGAAATTCTCCACCAGCGCCCCCTTCGCCGCCGCGCTGAAGCGCGACATTCTCGCCCGCTGGTCCGGCGGATTGAGCGAATATTACGGCATGACCGAAGGTGGCGGCACCTGCATGCTGTTCGCCCACGAGCGCCCGGACAAGCTGCACACCGTCGGCCAGCCGGCCGAAGGCCACGACATCCGCCTCATCGACGAGAACGGCCGCGAGGTCGCACGCGGCGAGGTCGGCGAGGTCGTCGGCCGCTCGCAGGCGACGATGAACGGCTATCGCAATGCCGCCGAGAAGACGGCGCAAGCCGAATGGCGCGACGCCGAGGGCCGGCGCTTCATCCGCACCGGCGACGTCGGCCGCTTCGACGAGGACGGCTTCCTGGTGCTGTTGGACCGCCGCAAGGACATGATTATTTCGGGCGGCTTCAACATCTATCCGAGCGACCTGGAGGCGGCGCTGACCTCCCGCCCCGAGGTGCGCGAGGCCGCCGTAGTCGGCGCGCCATCGGCTTTGTGGGGCGAGACGCCGGTCGCCTTCGTGGTGTTGCAGCAAGCGGCGGACGCCGAAGCTTTGCGCGAGGCCGTCAACGCGACGCTTGGCAAAACGCAACGTCTGGCGGCGCTGCGCGTCGTCGAGGCGCTGCCGCGCAGCGCCATCGGCAAGGTGTTGAAGCGGGAATTGCGGCAGATGGCGGGGGCGATGGCGTGAAAGTCAGCCATGTGTTGTGGAAACGAGCGGGCAGCGTCTTCTTTGCCTTGTCTTGCGCCGGCTGCGCTTTCCCGACGCCAGCCGACTTCAACGCGCAAATCGAGAGTCTCGTCCAGACCGACATGCCCATGGCCACGGCTCGCTCCGCGCTGGAGACGGCAGGCTATCGATGCAACGCCCCCTACTTGAAAGCGACCCGCAAGTTAGTGCACGCGCAGCCTGCAATGGCCGATTGGTGGTTGTGAATTCGAAGTCGTGCTCACGTCCGACGCGCGTGGCGACGTAGAAGCGATCGCGCCGAAACCGCCGAGTTGCATCGGCGGCTGAGGTCAGCGCGCCTTTTCGCCTTAGGCCTTCGCCTTCAGCGCCACGCCGGCGCCGGTCAGCATCGCCGCCAGTTCGCCGGATTGGAACATCTCGGTGGCGATGTCGGCGCCGCCGACGAACTCGCCCTTAATGTAGAGC
>DATNDU010000131.1:0-24600 GCA_035606915.1 Roseiarcus sp.
GCCGCTTGTCCACCGTCCACCGTCCGCCGTCGGGCGGCGGCTCGTCGAGCCGCACGCGCAGCCGCTCCAACACCTCCGGCTTCAAAATCCTCGCTCGGGCGCCGTTGTCTCTGCGCAGATCGCCAAGCGCCACGGGGCCGACGGCGTTGTAGCGTTCGAGAAGCTGCTCTATCCAACGCAGCCCAAACGAGGTGACTTGCGCAGCCTCGCCCGTCGAATGGCCCTTCGCTAAGAGAAGGATGGCCTGGAAATGCCGTGACGACATCACGTCCTTGCTAGCCTTATAACGCTCTTCCAGTTCTGCGACGCTCAGATGCTCGGCGACCACGGCCATATCCGCCTCCCGCGAATCATGGCCGTCCTATCTATCACCCGACACAACCCACAGGAATCCCGCCTGTCGGTAGCACACGATATGTCCGGTTTAGGTAGCACGCGATCTGTCGGGTAGCTTCCGGCCCTCGATGGAGGGTCAGGGATGCGCCGGTCGGAAGCCCTTCAGGGGGTTCGTGTGATCAAGTTCACGAGCATATTGGGCCGCTACGAGGCGGCGGAGCTGAACCAGATCGAAGCGGCGGAACTGCTTGGGATCGATGAGCGGACGTTTCGGCGTTGGCGGCAACGGTTCGAAGACGACGGCGAAGCCGGGCTTTTGGATCGGCGGCTGGGCAAGGCGTCAGGCAGACGGGTTCCGCTCGACCGGGAGCATGAGGTGGAGGCCTTGTATCGCGAGCGCTACAGCGGCTTCACGGCCAAGCATTTCCACGAGCAACTGGTCGCCCGGCACAATTTCGCCTGGAGCTACACCTGGACGAAGACGTTTCTGCATTCGAAGGGGCTTCTGGAGAAGGCCGAGCGTCGCGGCGCGCATCGGCGCAAACGTCCGCGCCGGCCGATGCCGGGCATGATGCTGCATCAGGACGGATCGCGCCATATTTGGGTGCAAGGCCTGCCGGCGCTCGATCTGATCGTGACGATGGACGACGCGACGAGCGCGATCTATTCGGCGTTTTTGTGCGAGGAAGAGGGCACGGCCTCGACGTTTCGGGCCTTGCGCGAGGTTTTCTCAGAGCATGGGTTGCCGTTGAGCCTCTACACCGACCGAGGCTCGCACTATTTCCACACCGATAAGGCGGACGGACCCGTCGACCGCAAGCGGCCCACGCAGGTCGGGCGGGCGCTGGAACGGCTGGGGGTCGAGCATATCGCGGCCTATTCGCCACAGGCGCCCCTTCGACAAGCTCAGCAGACGTTCGGAGCGCCTGTTCCAGACCTTGCAGGACCGTCTGGTCAAGGAACTGGCGCTGGCCGGGATCGAGACGGTGGAGGCGGCCAACGCCTTCTTAGCGCAGGTCCACATTCCCGCCCACAACGCGTGGTTCGCGGTTCCCCCCAAGCAACCGGGAACGGGGTTCGTGGCGATCCCCGGCGTCGATCTCGACGAGGTGCTTTGCGCGCAGGAGGAGCGCCAGCTCGGCAACGACAACTGCGTCTCCTACAACCGGCTGAAGCTGCAAATCCCTGAGAGCCCGCTGCGGTCTCATTTCGTCAAGGCGCGGGTGAAAGTGCGAACCTATCTCGACGGCACGCACGCCATCTTTCACGGTCCCAGGTGTTTGGGACGTTACGACAGCAAGGGGCTATCCGAGAAGAAAAAACCGCCGCCTAAGCCCGCTCGGCGGCGCGCCAGCGGGAGACCGTTTTGCCGATCAAACGGAAAACCGTCTCTCGCGAACAAAACCAGAAGAAGCGGACATTTGATGTGCTACCAAAACCGGACAAGTTAATTCGCTATCGACACCCACAGGAATCCCGCCGAGTCTTTCACACGGAAACCGTATCAGAGGTGCCACCGACGATGGTGAGGGCGAACAACATGATAGATTGGCTCGCGGGAAGGCGCTACCGTCAAGCTGCCCTACGCCGCCGGCGAGCACGCAACCGGCGACCCCTGCGAGAAAGCGGGCCAACGCGAAGGCCCAGGCCTTATAAGCGCCGATGTCGACGCCGCAGGCCAGCGCGCAGACTTCGCCGCACGTGCAGCCAGACGATGATGTAACAAATCGCCAACACGGCAAGCGCGTAATAGCGCAGACTGCGAAGACTGCTTCGGGCTCCAACCATCGTCGAGCATGTCGTATTTAATCGGTCTACCGTTGATCCCGCCGTTGGCGTTGACGCAATCGAAATACGTCTTCGCCGCAAAGCCTGAGGAGCTGGAATTGTCGGCGACGGTGATGCTGACGATGTTGCCGATCGGAATCGGCGCCAGTCGCTGGCTTCCCGCTTTTGAAGCCGCAGTCGCCGGACGCCATTCTCACTTATGCTATGCAGAAATGGCGCGTCTTGGATTCGATCACAGCAGAGTTAGGACCCAAGCGCGCCCAATGCGGTCGTCTCCCCAACTTGCGGTTCTCGCAAAATATCCGTTTACTGACGCCCTCATGCGCACCGGTCTTACGGTGAGCGCGCATCGTAGCGGGCGGACGTGGAGGAATACGACTATATCGTCGTCGGCGCGGGCTCGGCTGGCTGCGTGCTCGCCAACCGTCTGACCGAAGACGGCAAAACCAGCATCCTTGTCCTGGAGCCCGGCGGCAAGGATGGTAGCCTTTTTTATGTAAATGCCGCTTGGCTGGCGCCAGATCCGGCGCGGGCCGAAACACAATTGGACCTTTGTCACGCAATCCGAGCCGGGGTGCGACAGTCGCCGGCTCTCGCTGGCGCGCGGCAAGACGCCCGGCGGCTACTCTTCAATCAACGATATGCTTTACGTGCGCTGCCATTCCCGGGGCTATGATCTATGGCGGCAGGCCGGCTGCGAAGGTTGGTCTTACGCCAAGTTTTGGTTCCCGGGCCTGTCGCCGCGTCAGGAACACATGCTCGAAGGTTATCCCTCTCTCAATCATCCCGAGAGCCGCGGCGACGTGCGCCTCGCCTCGGCGAACCCGAACGATCCGCCGCTGATCCGCCTCAACGCACTCTCGACCGAGGGCGACCGCGCGACGGGTCGCGAGTGCGCCCGGCTCGGCCGGCGCGTCTGCGGAACGCAGCCGCTCGCCGATCTCATCGTGCGCGAGACGTCGCCCGGCCCCAACGCCGTATCGGACGTCGATCTCGACGCCTTCACGCGCTGCTCGGCTGAGGTTGGCCACCACCCGGTCGGAACTTGCGCGATGGGCGCAAGTCCGCAAGCGGTCGTGGGTTCCCAGTTGCGCTTGCGTGGCCTTGAGGGCTTACGCGTCGTTGACGCCCCGGTCATGCCGAGCGTTCCCCGGCGCACGACACGACGCTGGCAGCGGAATAAAGTCTATTCCATAGCCTCCAGCTCGCCAATCATGCGCTCGATGAGGGACAATCCGATCGACCAGAATTTCGGATCCTTCGAGTTGAGTCCGAAGGGCGCCAGCAACTCTCCATAGGGCTTAGAGCCGCCCGCGGCGAGCAGCGCGAAATAGCGCTCCACGAATCCCTCGTGCGAGCGCTCGTAGACGCCATAGAGCGAATTCACCAGACAATCGCCGAAGGCGTAGGCGTAGACATAAAACGGCGAGTGGATGAAGTGGCCGATATAGGTCCAGTATGTTTCGTAACCGGGACCGAGGTCGATCGCCGGCCCCAGGCTATCGCTCTGCACGTTCATCCAAAGCGCCGAGATCTGTTCGGAGGTCAACTCACCCCTCCGCCGTTCGGTGTGGACCAGACGCTCGAATTTGTAGAAGGCGATCTGGCGCACCACAGTATTGAGCATATCCTCGACTTTTGCGGCCAGCATGGATCGGCGCTCGGCAGGGTCCGTCGCCGAATCGAGCAGGGCGCGAAAGGTCAGCATCTCACCGAACACGCTGGCGGTTTCTGCCAGCGTCAACGGCGTAGGCGCCATCAGTGCGCCGTTGGGAGCGGCCAGCACCTGATGGACGCCGTGGCCGAGTTCGTGCGCCAGCGTCATCACATCGCGCGGCTTGCCGAGGTAATTGACGAGCACATAGGGATGCGCGGAGGGCGTCGTTGGATGGGCGAAAGCGCCGGGCGCCTTACCCGGCCTGACCGACGCGTCAATCCATCCCTCATCGAAGAATCGGCGCGCGATGTCGGCCATGCGCGGTGAGAAGCCGGCGTAGGCTCCGAGCACCGCGTCGCGCGCCTGATTCCACGAGAAAACGCGAGCGGCGGCCCTGGGAAGCGGCGCGTTGCGGTCCCAATAGGCGAGCTTGGGCTTCCCGAACCAACGCGCCTTCAAAGCATAGTAGCGGTGCGAGAGCCTGGGATAGCTTTGCGTGACCGCTTCCACCAGCGCCTCGACCACCTCGCGTTCGACGCGGTTGGCCAAGTGCCGGGAATCGGCGACGTCGGCGAATTTGCGCCAGCGGTCTGAAATCTCCTTGTCCTTGGCGAGCGTGTTCATGATCTGGGTGAACACACGCAGGTTCGCCGCGAAGGGCTTGGCGAGCGCATGCGCCGCTGCTTCGCGCTTGCTTTCGTCCGCATCGGAAAGACGCGCCAGCGTCGGTTCGAGCGTCAGACTTTCCGCCTCGATCTCGAACCGCAACGAGGCTACCGTCTCGTCGAAGAGGCGGTTCCAAGCGGCGACGCCGGTAACGGACTTTTCGAGGAAAAGCTGCTCGATATCGTCGGCGAGCTGATGCGGCTTCTCCTTGCGAATGTCCTCAAGCCACGGGCGGTAATGCGCGAGCGGCCCGCTAGCCATGCCTGCCGCCAGGGCCGCGTCATCGAGCCGGTTGAGCTCCAGCTCAAAGAACAGCAATTCACTGGCAATCTCGGTCACGCGTTCCTGGGCATCGCCATAGAACTTAGCGCGCACCGGATCGGCGGTGTCGCCGGCGTAGGTCAGCGACGCATAGGACATCAGGCGGCCCATGAGGTCTTGCAGGGCGTCGTATTCGCGGATCACGCTGGCCAAGGCATCGCCCCCTTGCGCGAGCAGCTCCGCCAGGCGGCCCTTGCCGGCGGCGGCGAAGGCCCTGGCCTCTTGCTCGGCCCGGGCGAGATCGGCGGCAAACTTCGGCGACTCCATCCCGGGGTAAAGATGCGCAAGCCGCCACTCGGGCAACTCGCCAAAAGCCGGAGCCGAACTCGCGCCCTCGGCCGGCGTCAGCAATCCAGGGTTGTGGGCAATCATCGGCGAATCGCTCTCCTTACGGACACGGCAAAGACGATCCGCGTCCGATCCGTCACAAATGCCGGCTCACAATGTCGCGCGCAAGTCCGTTGCTGCGGCGGCGAATCGGGTCGCATTAAGATGACCTTTACCGTGGCGTCCGAGTCTGCCGGCGAAGCGGCGCAATAGAGAGCCGCGACGCCTTGGATGCTACATGGCCGCCTTGATTCTGGTTGTGGACGACGACCCCGTGCAGCGCCGACTGCTCGAAGCGATGATCCGTCGCTTCGGATATCAATCGGAGACTGCGGAATCGGGCGAGGCGGCGCTGGCGCGGCTTGAGGCCGTCGACCGCCCGTCCATCAATCTCGTCATTCTCGATCTCGTCATGCCCGACCTCGACGGCATGGGCGTGCTGACCCGCATGCGCCAGCGGGGCCTTCAGACGCCTGCGATCGTGCAGACCGCGCATGGCTCGATCGAGGCGGTGATCTCGGCGATGCGGGCCGGCGCGCTCGACTTCGTGGTCAAGCCGGTCGGCGCCGAGCGGTTGCAGGTCTCGATCAAGAACGCGCTGCGGGTCGATGCGCTCGAAGACGAATTGCGACGCGCAACCCGTCGCGGCGTCGGCGAACTCACGTTCCGCGACATCGGAACGAAAGTGGAGAACATGGCGCGCACGTTGCGACTCGCGGAGCGCGCAGCGAAATCCTCCATTCCCGTGCTGATCGAGGGAGAATCCGGGGTCGGCAAGGAGTTGCTGGCGCGCGCCATCCAAGGCGGCTCGGAGCGACGCGGCAAGGCGTTCGTCACCGTGAATTGCGGCGCGCTGCCGGAGAATCTCGTCGAATCGATTCTCTTCGGACACGAGAAAGGCGCCTTCACCGGCGCTACGGAGAAGCACGCCGGCAAGTTCTCGGAGGCCAACGGCGGCACGCTGTTCCTGGACGAAATCGGCGAATTGCCGCTCGACGCCCAGGTCAAGCTGTTGCGCGCGCTTCAGGAAGGTGAAATTGACCCGGTAGGCGCCAAGCGCTCGATCAAGGTCGATTTTCGACTGGTTTCGGCGACCAACCAGAACCTGATCGAGCTCGTCAAGCGCGGCAAGTTCCGGGAAGACCTATTCTATCGGCTTAATGTGTTCCCCATCACCATCCCGCCGCTGCGGGCGCGAGTTGCCGATATCTCTGACCTCGCCCGCCGATTCATTGCTCGTTTCTCCGCTGAGGAGGGTAAGCGCGTGCGCGGGCTTTCGACGGAAGCGGCCGCGCTGTTGGCGAGCTACGATTGGCCGGGCAACGTCCGCCAACTCGAAAACGCCGTATTTCGCGCCATTGTACTTGCCGACGGCGACGAATTGACCGTCGTTGAGTTCCCGCAGATCGCCGCCCAAGTTCAGGGATTCGACCTGCGCATCCCACCGGCTCCGACGTCTGCCTACGCGATGACCGCTGCGCCTGCGTTTGCGACCGCTCCGGCCATCGAGAAGCACGATCCCAGCATGTTGAGCCTCATTGACGAGAGCGGCGACGTGCGCAAGCTCGAAGACTTGGAGGCGGACGCGATACGGTTTGCGCTCAATCATTATCATGGGCAGATGTCGCAGATGGCGCGCAAGCTTGGCATCGGCCGCTCAACGCTGTACCGCAAGATGAAAGAGATCGGGGTCGAGGCGGACCTCCTCGGCGACGCAGCCGCGTGAGCGCGCGGCGACGGCGCGCTGGGCAAAGTGCATATCGGCCGCTCTATTGCGCCGCGGCGCCAGCGCACAGGTGAGGCGATGTCGATTTGCCGCGTGAGACGAGGGGCGAGTTGGGCGGCGCTGCTGTTCTTGACGGCGAGCCCGTTCGCCGTCGCCCTGGCGGATGATGTCGCCACCAAGCGGCCCGCAGCAGAGGCGACGCCCTTTTCTCTTTCGCTGCCCGTGCGGAAATCCGCAAGCGACGAGGTGGACGCTGCCCAGACGGGCGCGCTGAAGCCGCAGGCGCTGCCGGCGTCGTCGCTGCATGCAATTTCGAAGCTCGATCTATCGCCGCCGCCTGGCCTGCCGCCGGATCTGCCACCCGAGACGCAGCCTCCTTCATTCGAGGCGCCGCCGGTCACCTATGTAATCGCGCCTTCGGCGCCGGAGCCGCAGAAGGGAGAGACAGCGGCGATTGAAGCCCCACCTGCGGGTACGGATGCGGCGGCGTTCGCCAAACCGGATGCCGCCTCTCAACCTTCGCCGCCCGCAATGGACGAAGCCGACCGACCTATGCCGCCCGCTATTGGCGTGACGGCGCCCAATGATCCGGCGCAAGCGGAAATATCTCCCGCCGTGCCTGCGGCTGACGCTCTCGCCAGCGAAATCCACGCCGCTCTCGACCGTTTCGTCGCCGCTGAGCCGACGCACCACCCCATCGGCGCCGGCGACTGGAGCGCGGCCCGCAAAGCGATCGCCGCGTTCTACGCCAACCGGAACTATGCGCCGTTGTGGACAGACAGCGACCATTTGAGCGTTGGCGCCAAATCGGCGCTCGCTCGACTCGCAAAGGCCGGGGACGACGGCCTTGATCTCGCCAGTTCACCCAGGCCATCCGCTGACTGGAGCGATAGCGCACTGGGCGCGCGAGCTGAGGTGGACATTGAGATTTCGGCCGCTGTCGTCGCCTACGCCATGCAGGCGACGGGCGCGCGGATCAATCCGCGCGCGCTTTCGAGGGACGTATCGGTCGAGCCTGAAGTCGCCGATGCCGCGTTCGCATTGAAGAGCGTTGCGGGGGCGCAGGACGCCGATGTCGCGCTGGCGGCTTTCAATCCGCCGCAGGCCGGCTACGGCACTCTGCGCGCGGCGCTTGCCGCGCAGCGTGAAGAGGGCCCCACGGCGGTCGCGCGGCTTTCGCCGGGGCCTGTTCTGAAGCTTGGCATGTCCGACCCGCGCGTGCCGCTCATCCGTGCCCGATTTGGCCTTAGTGCATTGAAAAGTGGGCTGTCTTCTCAAGTGTACGACGTGCGCGTGGCCAGCGCCGTGGCGGCTTTTCAGCGGGTGCATGGTCTGCGCGCGAACGGCGCTTTTTCGCAAGCAACCGCAAACGCCCTCGACAGCGCGAACGTTCGCAAGCGCCGCGAGCTGCTCATTCTGGCGAATATGGAGATGTGGCGCTGGGAGCCTCGCCAGATGGGGGAGCTGCGCGTCGAGGTCAATGTGGCGGATTTCTCGCTCAAGCTGATGCGCGGCGACGCGGTCATTCGCCGCGCCCGCGTCATCGTCGGCAAGCCGGACACGCCGACGCCTATTTTCTCGAATTCGATCAAATATATGGTTTTCAATCCGGTTTGGCATGTGCCGGATTCGATCATCAAGAAGGAAATGGCGCCGAAATATGCCGCCGACCCCGCCTATTTCGCTCGCCACGGCTATAAGGTGAGCTATGACGGTCACAAACTCGTGGTGGAGCAGCCGCCGGGGGAGGCGAACGCGCTCGGCCGCATGCTGTTCCTGTTTCCCAACGAGCACGTGGTCTATCTTCACGATACGCCGCTGCGATCGCTGTTTTCCGCATCGTATCGGGCCTTTAGCCACGGCTGCGTGCGCGTCGAGGAACCCGCGCGCCTAGCGGAGATTTTGATGGGCGGCGCCAAACGCGGCTGGACAGACGCCAAAGTGCGCTCCCTTCTCGGCGACAAGGAACGTACCTTCTCGCTGCCGACGCCGGCGCCAATCCATCTTCAGTACTTTACGGAATTCGTGGACGAAAACGGCGCGCTGCATGAGCGTGAAGACCTATACGGATTGACGCGAAAAGTAGCGTTGGCCCTCGCCAAATTGGGGCGAGATTGAATCGGGGCGGACGGCAGTCTATAGAATGTGCGAAGTCGTTTCGCCGACAGGACAAACTGGCTTGAGGGGCGGGCTCGGCGCCTTGCCTGCGGTGGGCGCGTCGCGGCGAACGAAGAAGGGGCGGAATTGGCGTTCGTCGCAAGAAACAAGCATCTTGCGCAATGGCGGCGGCGCAGGGTTGCGAGCCTTGTGGGCGTGGCAGTTTACGTCCTTTTGCACGCGCCTGCCGGTACGCAGCCGGCGGTCGCCGACGGCGATACGCGAACGCTGACATTTGTCGACAACCACACCAACGAGTCGGGCTCCTTCACTTTCCGAGTGAACGGTCGCTATGACCAGGTAGCGCTCGACAAGCTGAACTGGTTCATGCGCGACTGGCGGCTGAACGAACAGATCAAGATGGACCCGCACCTGTTCGACATCCTGTGGGAAGTTTATCGGCAGTCCGGCTCCAAGCAGCCTATTGATCTGCTCTCCGGGTATCGTTCGCCGCAGACCAATGCGATGCTGCGGCGGCGATCGCGCCTCGTGGCTTCGAAGTCCCAGCATATGCAAGGCAAAGCGATCGACGCGCATTTCATCGATGTCGGAACGGCGCGAATTCGCGACGTCGCAATGCGCATGCAAGAGGGCGGCGTTGGCTTCTATCCAATCGGATCAACGCCCTGGGTGCATATCGATTCCGGAACGGTGCGCTACTGGCCGCGCATGAGCCGCCGCGCGCTCGCGCGTCTGTTCCCGGACGGCAAGACGGTGTTCATCCCCGCCGATGGCCAACCGATGGACGGTTATGCCGAGGCAAAGGCGATGATCGAGGCCCGCGGCGGCGATGTTCAAACCGCGACCGCATCGGGCGGCGGCCTGTTTAGCTGGCTGTTTGGCGGGGCCCGCGGCGGCGGCGAAGACGACGCAGAGGATTCCGGCGGCGCGCGGATGATCGTTAGCGGGCGAGGCGGGATGACTACCGTCACCGCCAGCGCAGGAAACGGCGGTTCGCCAGCGCGGGTTGAGACGGCCGCAAACGGGCCCGCGCCGCCTCCACCGCCTGAAGCGACGGCCCCCAACCCAGCCGATGGCGCGATCACCGACGCCGCTGAAGCGACGCCGCTTTCGTTTGCCCCCCCTGCGATCGACCCGGGCACCCTCCTGGCGCCGCTGCCGCCGCGCAAACCCCTCGAACTGCTCGCCGATCTCGATCTGACAGCGCCTCTCCCACCGAGGCGCCCACTGGAACTAGCCCTCGCGCCGTCCTCATCCGCAGGGATCTTGTCGCCCGAGGATTTGATCGCAACGCTGATCGAGCGCTCACAACTGCCGGGCGCAATCGTCAAAGGCGTGGCCGGCAAGCCGAAATCCGCGCTTGCGTTGGTTGCCTCGCGGCAAGCCGAGCGGGGCGATCCCGCCGCGCTTGCGCCGCCGCCGCTGCCGCCCCGCCCCCCCCGGCTCGGAAAAGGAGGGGTGACGACGGTCGAAAAGGCCGCTCCGCAACCTCCGCGCGCATCGAGTGCGACGCGGCCGTCGGCCGCCAATCCATTTGGCTCGCTGGTCATGGATGCTTTCAACGTCCCGCCGCCGGCCGCTTCAAGTAAGACGCCGTTCGCGTTGCGCGGAGCCTCGCCATGAGGAAAACCAAGGCGCGCGACGGCGCGGACGGATCTGATGCTTCCATTTGATTTGATGGCTCCAATGTTATCGCAGCCGCCTGCGTGCTTCGCGCGCAAGCGAGATTTGGCGTGATGGTGGCGTCGATGCGGTTTCGACGCGCGGGTTCGCTTGCGAATGAAAGCGAGCCGCGGCGCGTACTGCGCCGTAAGCGCCAATGCCCAAACAGTTTGGGCGTGTTCGCTTTTCGCCCGATGGCGGCTTACGAGAGAAACGCATGATACCGCGCTATTCCCGGCCCGAAATGATCGCGGTGTGGTCCGCCGCGACACGGTTTCGCATCTGGTTCGAGATCGAAGCGCATGCCTGCGACGCCTTGGCCGAAATTGGCGTGATTCCCAAGGAAAGCGCGCGCGCGATCTGGGAAAAGGCCGGCCATGTGGACTTCGACGTCGCCCGCATTGACGAGATCGAGCGCGTCACGAAACACGACGTCATAGCATTTCTGACGCATCTGGCCGAGTTCATCGGCCCCGACTCTCGTTTCGTGCATCAGGGACTGACCAGTTCCGACGTGCTCGACACTTGCCTCGCCGTGCAACTCAGGCGCGCCGCCGATATTCTGATCGCCGATGTCGACGCCCTGCGCGCGGCGCTGAAGCGTCGCGCGTTTGAACACAAGATGACGCCGACGATTGCCCGCTCGCACGGCATCCATGCCGAGCCGACAACTTTCGGACTGAAACTCGCCGGGGCTTACGCCGAATTTATGCGGGCGCGGGCGCGGCTCGAAACGGCGCGTGAGGAGGTCTCGACCTGCGCGATTTCCGGCGCCGTTGGCACCTTCGCCAATGTCGATCCCCGCGTCGAGACGTATGTCGCCGCTAAGCTCGGCCTCAAGCCGGAACCGATCTCGACCCAGGTGATTCCGCGCGACCGCCACGCGGCATTCTTCGCCGCTCTCGGTGTCGTCGCCTCCTCGGTCGAGCGGCTCGCCATCGAAATCCGCCACTTGCAACGCACCGAAGTGCTAGAGGCGGAGGAATATTTCTCCGAGGGTCAGAAAGGCTCCTCGGCGATGCCGCACAAGCGCAACCCCGTGTTGACGGAGAACCTGACTGGCCTCGCGCGACTCGTGCGCAGCGCGGTGACTCCGGCGCTGGAAAACGTCGCGCTTTGGCATGAGCGCGACATTTCGCATTCGTCGGTGGAGCGCGGCATTGCGCCCGACGCCACAATCACGCTCGACTTCGCGCTGGCGCGGCTTGCCGGCGTCATCGACAAGCTTGTCGTCTACCCCGAGAACATGCGCAAAAATCTCGACCGACTCGGTGGCCTCATCCATTCCCAGCGCGTGCTGCTGGCGCTGACGCAGAAGGGCGTGTCACGCGAGGACGCCTATGCCTTCGTGCAGCGCAACGCCATGCCGGTCTGGCGCGGCGGGGGGGATTTCCTGACGCTGCTAAAGGCCGACGAGGATGTGCGCGCTGCCTTGACCGAAAGCGAAATCGGGGAACTGTTCGATCTTGGCTATCACTTCAAGCAGGTGGACGCGATTTTCGCGCGGGTATTTGGTTAGCGCCCCATCATCTCGCGCGCGATGATCAGCCGCATAATCTCGTTCGTGCCTTCCAAGATCCGGTGCACACGCAGATCCCGCACCAGCTTCTCGACGCCGTAGTCGGCGAGATAGCCGTAACCGCCGAACATCTGAAGGGCGCCATCCGCGACGTCGAAGCCGGTGTCGGTGGCGAAACGCTTGGCCATGGCGCAGAGCCGCGTCGCGTCCGGCGATTTCGCGTCGAGCGCTGCGGCGGCACGCCAGAGCAGGGTGCGCGCCGCCTCCAATTCAGTGGCCATGTCGGCAAGGCGGAATTGTAGGGCCTGAAACTCGTCGAGCCGCTTCCCGAACGCCTTGCGCTCCTTCATATAAGCGAGCGCCTTGTCGAGCGCGGATTGCGCGCCGCCGAGCGAGCAGGCGCCGATATTCAGACGGCCGCCGTCGAGGCCGGCCATGGCGATCTTGAAGCCGATGCCTTCACCGCCGAGCCGGTTCTCGGCCGGAACGTGGCAGTCCTCGAAAATGACAGCGCGCGTCGGCTGGGCGTTCCAGCCCATCTTGCGCTCGTTAGCGCCGAATTTGAGGCCTGGCGTCCCCCCCTCGACAAGGAATGTCGAGATGCCGTGCGGGCCTTCATCACCGCTGCGCGCCATCACGACGTAGAAATCGTATGCGTTGCCGGCGCCGGAGATGAACTGTTTCTGCCCGTTGAGCACGTAGCCGTCGCCGTCGCGTGTTGCGCGCGTGCGCAGAGCCGCCGCGTCCGAACCCGATCCTGGCTCGGTCAAACAATAGCTGGCGAGGCGCTCCATCGTGAGCAGCGGGGGCAGAAATTTCTCGCGTTGCGCCTGGCTGCCGAAGCTGTCGATCATCGAGGCGCACATATTGTGGATCGAGATGAAGGCGGAGATCGCGGGGCAACCGGTCGCCAGCGCCTCGAAAATCAGCGCCGCGTCGAAGCGGGTGAGTCCGGAGCCGCCGATGTCCTCCCGGATATAAATTCCGCCGAGTCCCAGCGGCGCCGCCTCGCGGATGACGTCGACCGGAAAGTGCTTTTTCTCGTCCCACTCGAGCGCATGCGGCGCGAGCTTGTCGCGCGCGAAGGCGAGCGCCATGTCGCGGATGGCGATGTGGTCCTCGTTGAGTGCGAATCCCGACATGACAATCTCCGACGATTGGCGCCTGCGGCCTCGTTCGGCTCGCGCGCAGGGGCCCGGACGGGTCGGGCGCTCGACCAAACAAGCCAAAATCAGAGCACTGTTTGCGCACTGATTTTCCCCACGTATAACATCGGCTAGCGCCGATCGGGAATATGTAAGCAGCGGTTGGCGCTCGGTTTGCCTCATGTCGATGAGGGACGTCGCAATGCGCCCTTTCTAAGTTTTGGCGAGAACCAGCGGCGCGCGAAGCGCTCGTCGAATGAATCGATCTTCAACCTGAACCCAGATCTCGTAGGCCTCTCTGAATTGAAATCCCGCCCCGAAGTCTCGACTGTTTCGCACCCAGCCAATCTGTTCCAGATTGCCGCCCTGCCCGTTCGTTTCGAAGATGGCAAGCCCGAGGTCATGCTGGTCACGTCGCGCGAGACCAAGCGATGGGTGATTCCCAAGGGATGGCCGATGAAGGGCAAGAAAAACTGGGCGGCGGCGGCCCAGGAGGCCAGGGAGGAGGCTGGCGTCATTGGTAAGACGCTCAAGAGGCCAGTCGGCGAGTTCTACTATTTCAAGCGCCGGGCGGCGCATTTCGACCTGTGCCGGGTCGAGGTCTATCTTCTTGGCTTTGAGAAGCGGCTTGAGACGTACCGGGAAAAAGGTCAACGCGAGGCGCGCTGGTTTCCCCTCGAAGAAGCGGCCGAGGCCGTCGAAGAGCCTGGTTTGACAGCACTTCTGCAAGATCTCGATTTCAACCCGCTTCAGAAGCCGACCAAGAAGAAGTCGTCGAAGCCAGGCGGCAAGAAGAAGCAGAAACGGTCATAACGCGGACGCGCTAAACCAGCTTCGCCCGCTCCCCGCGATATAGTCTGCGCCATCGCTCGGTCATCGCCCATCGTCATCAGCACGAAGAGTTCCTCCGCGAGATCGCCGTCGATCGACTGCATGCGATGCACCATCGCGGCGGCCGCCCGCGGGTCCAGCACGACAACATCGGCCTCCCGGCCGCGCTCCAGCGCGCCGAGGCGTTGCTCGAAACCGAGGGTGCGAGCATCGCCCCGCGTTAGTTGATAGAATGCGTGCAGAGCCAGCGAGCTCTGACCCCGCAATTGCAGCGCCTTGGAGGCTTCGTTGGCGGTCTAGAGCGCGGAATAGCTGGCGCCCGCGCCGATGTCAGCCTCGCCGGCCTAGCGCGGAGGCTCCTTGAACGAACGCAGCCGGCCGAGAAGAATTCGTGCCAAGGCAGGATCTCTCAAAGCAGGATTTCCTTGAGCCGCAAGGTGGCGATGCGGTCGATCTCGACCAGCGCCGTAGCCGTCTCCGCGGAGAGATCGTTGCTGATGCGTCGCTCGAAGGCCGCGACGATCTCGTCCTTGCCGCGGCCCTTGACAGCCATAATGAAGGGAAAGCCGAACTTGGCGCGGTAGGCGTCGTTGAGCGCGGTGAAGCGCGCGAGTTCTGCCGCGCTCAACTGATCGAGTCCCGCGCTGGCCTGCTCCTTGGACGAGTCCATCGTCAGCCGCGCCGCCCGCGCGAGCCTTCCCGCGAGATCGGGATGGGCGGCGATCAGCGCGCGCTTCTGTTCCGGCGTTCCCATTGCAACGGCGGCGGCCATGATCTTCGCCAGACCATCGGCGGTGTCCGCCTCAGGCCCGAGACCCGCATCGAGCGCCGCTTCCGCCACCCAGCGCGAATGCTCGTAGACGCTGCCGAACTTCTCGACGAACAGCGTGCGCGTTAAGCGCGACGGCTTCCAGCCGCCGGGCGGCGCATGCTTGGCGATCCAATGGCGGGCGATGTCGAGGCGGGTGGCGACCCAGACCCTGTCATGACTGCTCACATAATCGAGAAAGCGGGCGAGCGAGGCGGCGCGGGCCGGGCGGCCTACGAGTCGACAATGCAACCCGATCGACAACATCTTCGGCGCCGTCTCGCCCTCGGCATAGAGCACGTCAAAGGCGTCCTTGAGATAGGTGTAAAATTGATCGCCGGCGTTGAAGCCCTGGGGCGAGGCGAAGCGCATATCGTTCGAATCGAGCGTGTAAGGCACGATGAGTTGCGGTCCCTTCGGCCCCTCGATGTAATAGGGCAGATCGTCGGCGTAGGCATCCGCGCAATAAACGAAGCCGCCCTCCTCGCATCCCAGTGCAATCGTGTTGATCGACGAGCGCCCTTGATAGAAACCAAGCGGGCGCGCGCCTGCGACCGCGGTATGGATGCGGACGGCTTCCGCGATGTGCTGGCGCTCGACCTCCTTGGGCGTGTCGCGGTAATCGACCCATTTGTATCCATGGGTGGCGATCTCCCAGCCGGCCTCGTTCATCGCGTCGATCGCCGGCTGGTTGCGCGCCATCGCCGTCGCCACCGCGTAAACGGTGACTGGCATATCGCGCTCGACGAACATGCGATGCAGACGCCAGAAGCCGGCGCGCGAGCCGTATTCGTAGATTGACTCCATATTCATGTGGCGCATGCCCGGCCAGGGCGCCGCGCCGACGATTTCCGACAGAAATGCTTCGGACGCCGCGTCGCCGTGTAGAATATTGTTCTCGCCGCCTTCCTCGTAATTGATGACGAATTGCAACGCGACGCGCGCTGCATTCGGCCAGTCCGCGAAGGGAGGCGTGCGCCCGTAGCCAATCATGTCGCGCGGATAGTCGTCGGTCATCGCTTCGAAACCTCTGGGTTGGCGTCTCTAGCAAGGTTACGACGCCTGAGCCGTTTGCTCCAAGTCGGCATTTGCGTCACAAGCCAGGCGCGATGACCAGGAGCGCGCCTGATGTCCGACCTCAGCCTTCTCTTGGAGCCGCCGCTTGCGCGAATTGTGCTCGACCGGCCGAAGCGCCGCAACGCCATGTCGGCCGCGATGTGGCGCGATCTCGCGCAAATCTGCGCACAGATCGAGGCCCGCGCCGAAGTCGATGCGGTCATCGTAGAGGGCATTGGCGGCCATTTCTGCTCGGGCGCCGACATCGCCGAATTTGACGAGGTTTTCGCCGACGCCATTTCCTCACGCGCTTATCTCGGTGCAATTGAGCGCGCGCTAGAGGCGCTGAGCCGGCTCGACCGCCCGACACTCGCCAGGATCGAAGGCTCGGCGATCGGCGGCGGCCTCGCCGTTGCACTGGCGTGCGATCTGAGGTTCGCTGCTGAAGATGCCTATCTCGCCGTTCCCCCCGCCAAACTCGGGTTGCTCTACGGCCCGGTCGAAACCCGGCTCCTTGTCGAAACCATCGGAGCCGCCGCGGCCAAGGATCTGTTGTTCAGCGCCCGAACCGTAGAGTCCCAGGAGGCGCTCCGGCTTGGACTCATCAACCGATGCCTTCCCGCCGCAGCGTTGACCGAAGCCGTCGAGACGCAGGCGCGCGTTTGGGCAAAGCTCAGCCAAGTCTCAATCCGTGGCGCCAAGAAGGCGGTGCGGGCGGCTTTGACGGCGAATCTCGATGACTTGCGCGCCTTGGTCGAGGTTGCGGCGCAGGGCGATGATTTCCGCGAGGGGCGCGCGGCATTCAAGGCTAAGCGCCTCGCGCGATTTCCGCGGCGGGGGTAGGGTTGAACTCGCAAATGACGACGATCGTCACCGATGGTGTGCTTGGCCTGCTGGCCCACTTTAGCCTCGCCTGCCTGGTTACGGGCCACACGTTGCTGAGGAAGCGCGACGTGCCGGCGGCGATCGGTTGGATCGGCATGGCTTGGCTTGCCCCCGGACTCGGCGCGCTGCTCTATTTCGGGTTCGGCATCAACCGCGTGCGTCGGCGCGCGCGCCGCCTCATGGGCGCGGACCTGATGCCGATCTACGAAGCTGCGAACGGCGTGCAAAACGACCCGCTCGCCGATCTGGAGACCGCGGTCAGCGCGGTGACGAGAAAGGTAGCGACGCCGGGCCGGGTGGCGGGGCAGCTTTTCTGCGGCGACGCCGCTTATCCCGAGATGCTCGCGGCGATAGAGGACGCGATGGTCAGCATCCGCTTGGCTACCTATATATTTCGCGCCGATGAACTCGGCGAGAAATTCATCGTCGCGCTGGCGGCTGCTCAGCGCCGCGGTGTCGCTGTTGCCGTGCTGATCGACGGGTTCGGCGGCGGTTTCCTGCTTTCTGCGGCCTATCGCCGGCTCAGAAAGAGAGGCGTCAAAGCGGCGCGGTTCCTGCACTCCTTTCTGCCTTGGAAGATGGCGTTTCTTAACTTGAGGCTACACAAGAAAATTCTGACCATCGACGGGGCCGTCGCCTTCGTCGGCGGCCTCAACATCGGCAGCGAGAACGTGCTGGCGAACCGGCCGCGCCATCCGGTCTGCGATCATCACTTCAAGGTTGTCGGACCAATCGTGAACGAGATCGAGCGCGAATTCGACGAGGACTGGCAATTTGCGACCGGCGAGAGCCTCGAACGGTCGCCTTTCGCGGCGATTCCGTCTGGCGCGGGTTTGTCGCGCGCAATCGCCTCCGGGCCGGATCAAGAAACCGATCACCTCGTGCTGGTTCTGCTTTCAGCGATCAACGCGGCACGCGGGGCCATCCGCATCGCGACCCCCTATTTCCTGCCGGACGAACAACTCGTGACAGCGTTGCGCCTCGCGGCGCTGCGCGGCGTGGCGGTGGATATCGTTCTTCCCGCAAACAGCAATCATCCCTTCGTCGCGTGGGCGGCGCGCGCGCATGTGCGGCCGCTCATTGAGTCCGGGTGCCGAATCTGGTTCAATCCGCCGCCGTTCGACCATTCCAAGCTTATGACGATAGATGGCGTCTGGTGTCTGATCGGCAGCGCCAATTGGGATGCCCGCAGCCTTCGGCTCAATTTCGAGTTGAACGTCGAATTTCGTGACGAAACTCTGGCTGCCGATATCGGGCGCGCCATCGACGCGCGACGTGGCGCGCGGCTCACCTTGGACGATCTCGATCGGCGTCCGATCTTGGTTAAACTGCGGGACGCAGCGATGCGGCTCGCCATGCCCTATATATGAGTTGCAAGGCAGGTCCGCAAAATGAAGGTTGCTTCCTACAATATCCACAAATGCCGGGGGATGGACGGTCGCACCCGACCGGATCGTATCCTGGGCGTAATCCGAGAACTCGACGCCGACCTGATCGCGCTTCAGGAAGTGGACAAACGTATCGGCCGCAAGGACGGCCTCTTGGATCCCGAGGCGATCCGACGCGAGACGGGAATGCGGCTGCTCGTCCAATCCGATCTGCCGCAGGGCCACGGCTGGCACGGAAACGCCCTGCTCGTCCGCGCCGAGCCGAAGATCTATCGTCGCCTGCGTCTGCGCCTGCCTGGTTTCGAACCGCGTGGCGCGATTGTCGCCGAACTCGATCTTGGCGAAGGCGAGTTTCGCGTTATTGCCGCCCATCTCGGACTGTTGCGGTTATCGCGCCTCGATCAGGCAAGCGCGTTGCTCAAGGCGCATCGCGAAATGCCGCCGCTACCGACTATCTTGATGGGCGACTTCAACGAATGGCGTCGCCGTCGTCGCTCAGCGCTTTCCATTTTGGAGCCGACCTTCGGCGGCGACGCAACGCCTCGCAGTTATCCGTCGCGCCGCCCGATTTTCGCGCTCGACCGCATTCTCGGCTGGCCCTATGGCGTCATCACCGGTCTTGCGGCGCACACATCGCCTGTGGCGCGCCTCGCCTCCGACCACTTGCCGTTGACGGCGCACGCTGAATTTGGGCTCATGAAGAGTCGCGCCACCGGATGATGCCGGCCAGAGGCCGGCAAGAAGAGCACGCCAACTGGCGCCGGACTTAATTCCCGACTATGCGCACTTTGCGCTTGACTCCGTTCGGCCCGGTTTCCTCGAAGGTCTTGCCTTGATCTTCGCCGACAGGATCCGACCTGGAGGCGTCGGCCGCCCCGCCGATACCTGAGCCTTCGTGGCTGATCGCAGCTGTGGCGTCCCTGAGCGCCATGTCGACGCCATTCGCGTCGGTGTTGCCGCCGTCGGTGACAGACGGAGTGGCGCTAGGGGCGGGCAACGGAGCGGCCGTCACGCTCTTGGCGGACTTGATGGACTTCGATTTGGGATCAGACTTCGCAACGGCCTTCGGCCGCGAGAGTTCCGCCGCTTTCTCTGGCGTCACGATGATGTCCGACTTGTCCTCCTTGCCAAGCAGCGCCTCCGCCGGCCCCAGCGCGCTGGCCCAACTCTGCCCGCGTCGCCGACAAGAGCACGACGGATCGAACACCTTCCGGAAGCGCAACGCCGTGGGGCTATCCATGTATCGCGCACCGTTAATCGAAACGGCTTGTTCAATTTCTCCGTTCACGGGATAGGTATAAAGCGTCACCTCCGTATTCGGGCACAGCGCGCGACACATTTCGGCGAGAGAATCCAGCCGAGCGCTGCTTGCCGAATACGAGATCGGGAAAAACGCTCCGTCGCACGAGCGAACACAAACGGCTTTGCCGCCCGCCCGCGCTTCGCCGGTCGGAGCGGCGGACTTTTCGTCCGGGCCGCCGGGCGCCGCGCCGTCCGGCGACAGCGGCTGCTCCTCTACGGCGCCGGGTTTGGGTTGCCCGAAAAGAGCGTCCAAGATGCCGGGCGATTGCGAGGGTTGGTTGATGCACTGCGAATTATAACGCGCGATGAGCTCGCCGCGGCCACCGGGACCGCCCCCGGCTCTCGCGTGGAGATCATCGAGATTGGCGCGCATCCGGCCAATCTGAGCGTGGATCTGACCGCATTGCCGCGGCGGATCCGAGCCAAAAAACAAGAATTTCCTGTTGTTGCAGCCGATCTGATCAGCGTAAGCGACCGTGCGATTGATTTCGGCCCGTTGACGTTCTGCGGCAGCTTGGTACTGCGCACTCTGCCCCGACCGGGGAGTATCCGCGATGGCTCGATGTAAACGCTCACAATCTGAGCTGGCCGCGCCCACTGACGAGACCAGCGAAAAGAGCAACGGAGCCGCTATCCCGATGGATGCAAGAGGGACGCCAAGCCTTCCGAATAAACGCTCGCTCGCTTTCACAAGGCCTCCTGGTTCGCGGAAAACCCGTCGCCAATTCAGCGTTCCTGACGAACCAAGGCGGCGTTAAGATGGCGCCTCGCCGATCCCGGCCAGACCCGTTCATCATAGGCGTAGGCCGACTATGGCGCAAATCGACCCAGATTCTACGAATATCGCTCAAATTACCGTCTCGGAGCTTTCACAGTCTCTCAAGCGGACCTTGGAGGATCGTTTCGGTTATGTTCGCGTCCGGGGCGAAATCTCCGGCTATCGCGGGCCACATTCGTCGGGCCACGTATATTTTGCGTTGAAAGACGATGCTGCACGCCTCGATGCGGTCATTTGGCGCACGACTTATTCGCGCATGCGGGTGAAGCCTGAAGAGGGATTGGAAGTCATTGCATCCGGGAAGATAACGACTTTCGCGAGCAAGTCCTCCTATCAGATTATTGTCGAGTCTATTGAACCGGCAGGCATTGGGGCTTTGATGGCGCTATTGGAGACGCGGCGCCGTCAACTTGCCGCTGAAGGTTTGTTCAATGCCGACCGCAAACGACCCCTGCCATTCTTGCCGCGCACGATTGGGGTCATTACATCGCCGAGCGGATCGGTGATTCGCGATATTCTCCATCGATTGGCCGACCGTTTTCCCTCTCGTGTGGTTGTCTGGCCGGTTCGCGTTCAGGGCGAATCCTCCGCACAGGAAATCACGGCGGCCATTCGCGGTTTCAACGCGCTGACAAAAGATGCGCCTGTCGCCCGTCCCGACGTGTTAATCATTGCGCGCGGCGGTGGTTCGCTTGAAGACCTCTGGGGCTTCAACGATGAAGAGGTCGTGCGGGCGGCGGCCGAATGCGAGATTCCGCTCGTCTCCGCCGTCGGCCATGAAACCGATTGGACCTTGATAGACTATGCCGCAGATTTTCGTGCGCCGACTCCGACGGCGGCCGCAGAAATCTGCGTCCCCGTCCGCGCCGACTTGGTTTTGCGCGTTTCCGAATTGGGGGCGCGAGGCCTGGGCGCGATCGGGCGCTCTTTCAAACAACGTCAATCCGATTTGCGCGCCGCCGCGCGCGGCGTCCCGTCAATCAAAACGCTGCATTCCGGCTTATACCAGCGCCTTGACACTGGGTCCGACGCGCTGCGCGCGACTTTGCAGGCGCGCTCGCACGCCAGAGCGATCACCGTGATAAAACTTGCGGGAAGGCTTGCGAGACAGTCACCTTACGTCCGGTTGGTCAAGGCCTTCGAACGCGCCCAAGCCACCGGCCCAAGAATGCGGATGATTCAACAGCGACGATTGAGCGCAGCGCGGCAAAGCCTCGGGCAGTTGGGAAGCACTCTCCCGCGTGTGGCCAGAAACAGGTTCGATCTGCGCGTGGCTCGTCTCGCATCCGCTCTAGGGCGCTGGGGATCGAAGAGATTGGAGATTGTGCGCTTGCCGAAAACGCTACGCCGCGAAGTGACGCGCGTGGGCAGCGCGTTAACTCGGGCGGTTAATGAGGGAATTCGCAAACGAAGCGCTATTGCGATAAAACTCGGGCAGATATTCGCGGCGGTGAACTATAAATCCGTTCTCAATCGCGGTTTTGCATTGGTCTTCGATCGCGCCGGGGTTGCGCTCTCGCGCAAGAACGACGCTGGCGCGGCGCGCGATATTAAAATTAGATTTGCGGACGGTGAGATTGCCGCTACCGTCGGCGCGCCGCGGTCGCGAACGCGCGCATCGAAAGCTTCAGCGCAAAAGGATCAGAAGGCGCTGTTTTGAATCTACTCAGCCGCAATGACATAAGAGCTGGCGACAGAGGTCGGGCCGGACCACTTCAGTTCGTTGCGCGCCCAAACGCGAAGAAACGCCGAGATCCACGTGTTCACGGCGCCATCGTGCTGGTACCAACCATCAAGGTGGTCTTGGCGCGGCGGCGCGCCGTTGCGGCCCAGCCGCGCCGCCCCGCGGGTGGTCCATCGACACATCATTTGGTAAGTTACTTCCGGATGAAATTGTAAGCCGACTACATTTCCATCATAGATGTAAGCTTGGTTTGAAAATTCGCCGTCCCCCTCGGCCAGCATACAGGCGCCCGTGGGAATGTCGAAGCCGTCGAAGTGCCAGTGATAGACGAACCTTGGAAATCTGACGCCGCAGATCCCGTCGGCCTGCGCGGTAGGGCGGATGCGGCGATAGCCTAGCTCTCCCCTTTGTGAAGCGGGGCGATAGATCCGCGCGCCCATTTGCCTAGCCATCATTTGAGCCCCGAGGCACAGCCCCAGAAATGGCTTCTTCTGGCGAAGCGGCGTCTCAAGCCAATCGATTTCGCGACGCAATTGAGGGTTATCGTCGTTGGCGGACATCGGCCCGCCAAAAACCACAACTCCCGCATAGCGCTCTAGCGAGCCAGGAAGATCATCTCCACTCAAGGGATAGCGAATATCGAGGACATAGCCAAAAGAGCGCAGAAGCCTGCCGACGCGGCCCGTCGTTGAATGGGCCTGATGAAGCAGGACCAGAACTTCCTCTGCGTCTCGGTGCATGCTTAGTTCGCGGGTGCGGCTCGAAGCCATTGAATTCGCATATAATGATCGCCATCCTGAACATATGGCGCTCGCTAGAGTTAAAGATGCATAAATTTTTTTGCAATAGCTACTGGGACGCTCGATGTTCGTTCCGAATGTAGAGGCCGGCGAAAATTGGGCGAAAAAGGCCGCGGACAGGCGCAAGCGCACTGCCGGGCGACAGTTGTTCGCGGGACGCAAGAGATGATCCGACTCAGCGTGGCCTTCGTCGCCGCAACGATCGCCGGGGCCACGCCAGCGCTCGCAGATTTCTCGTCGTGCACGAAGGCGCTTAAGGCAGACGCCGCGCGAAGCGGCGTCTCCCACAAAACTGTGGCGGCGGCGTTCAACAATCTGACGGCCGATTCCAAGATCCTCGAATTGGAGAACGCCCAGCCCGAATTCGAGACGCCGATTTGGGATTACCTCGCCGCGCTGGTTGACGACGAGCGCGTGCGCGATGGCAAGGCCGCAATGGCGGCCAACGCCAAAGCGCTTGCTTTGGCTGAGCGACGCTTTGGGGTCAGCAAGTTCGTTGTCGCCGCGATCTGGGGCGTCGAGTCCAATTTTGGGCGCAAAATGGGTGACAGACCGCTGGTGCAGTCGCTGGCGACGTTGGCCTGCACGGGGTCGCGGCGGCCGCAATACTTTCGCTCAGAACTGATGGCGGCGCTGAAGATTTTGGACCGTGGCGACATTCCTTTGGAGAAGCTGAAGGGGTCTTGGGCCGGAGCGTTCGGGCAGACCCAATTCATGCCTTCGACCTTCTTGCGGCTGGCGGTAGATCTGGATGGAACAGGACGCGACATCGTCGACAACCCCGCCGCCGCTCTCGGCTCGACGGCGAACTACCTCAAAAAATCTGGCTGGAGGAGCGGGGAGCCCTGGGGTTTCGAAGTGAGATTGCCAGCGGGTTACGCCGGACCGCGGGGGCGCAGAGCCAAGCATCCGATGTCGTTTTGGGCGACGCGCGGGATCAAGCGCATCAATGGCGGAGCAATGGGCAGCGAGACAGCAGGCTTGCTTCTTCCCGCAGGCGAGGCTGGGCCGGCATTCTTGGTTACGCGCAACTTCGATGCTATTTACAGCTACAATGCGGCGGTGTCGTACGCGCTCGCGGCCGCCATACTCGCGCAACGTTTGGCGGGCGGTCCAGGAATTGTCGCTCCGTGGCCGACAGACGACCCTGGGCTTTCGCGCGCGGAGCGCCGCGAGTTGCAGGCATTGTTGGCGAAGCGTGGCTACGATGTCGGCGCGCCCGACGGCGCCGTTGGGGCGAAAACCAGGTCCGCCATCGCGGATTTTCAGCAGAGAGCCGGGCTAGCCGTTAATGGCCGCGCGTCGGAAAAGGTGCTTGGCAGGCTTCGTCAGTGAGAGCGGATGGAACTGGGCGCGCCCGCAGCCTCGCAGATAGTTGTTGAAAGCTGGCTATAAAAGTCGATTTATGGAATTGGTCGGCGCGGGTCGGCCGATCGAGACCTCTGGCGCTCCGAATTTCGCACACCGCGGTTCGAAACATTCGTCTTGTAACCCCTGCACCACGATCTAGCATGTTTTCGATTGCCAATAGCACTTCCGATACCATTTACGCGGTGTCGACCGGATTTGGTAGGTCGGCAGTTGCAATCATTAGGGTCTCTGGACCTCGATGCTCAACGATCTTGGAGCGCTTATGTTCAAGCGCGACGCTGAGGGATCGCGAAGCGACTCTCGTGACGCTTCGCGATGGAGATCGTAATGCGATCGATCGGGCACTCGCCATAAGATTCCTCGCTCCGCGCAGCTATACGGGCGAGGATATGCTGGAGTTTCAAGTCACGGGCGGCAGGGCAATCGTGTCCG
>DATNDU010000169.1:0-7874 GCA_035606915.1 Roseiarcus sp.
ATAACGCTCTTCCAACTCCGCAACGCTGAGGTGCTCGGCGACTACGGCCATGTCCGCCTCCTGCGAATCATGACCGTCCTATCTATCACCCGGCCAGCGTCTCAGGAATCCGGCCGAGTCTTTCACACGGAAACCGTATCACGCCATTCGAAGCGCTCGACGAGACGTCGCGCCTCGGCGGCGGGAAAGGTCGCATAGAGGGATGCCGGCGCGTGCGTCGAGAGGTTATCGTGCACCAGCACGATCTTCGCCGCGTCAGGGAAATGCGTATCGGACAGTTCCTTGAGGACCTGGGCGTAATCGACGACGGCGTGACGGTCGGCGACCTTGACGCGGCGCAGCCTTCAGGGGCGCGAACATCATGAACAGACTGGCCACGCCGTTGCGCTCGTATTCGTAATCGTGGCGCGCCTTGCGTCCGGGGGCCGGCGGGATGGGCGCTCGCGTCTCGACAATCATTTGCTTTGTCGTCTCGTCGAGGCACACTACGGGGTGCTGCGGATCATGCGGCCGTTGATAGACCTCCAGCACGTCTTCCATCGCGGCGACGAAGCCCGCGTTGGCTCGCGGCGCGATCACCCATTGCTGCTTGAGATGCGGCTTGAGAATGTTTTTTTGAGCGTGCGTCCGATCGTATTGTCGCTCGCCTTGTCGACGATATTCAACTCGACGACCTTCTGTTCGATCAGGCTCAGCGTCCATCGCGCGTAGCCCTCCGGCGCCGGCCCGCAAGCCAACGCGATCAGCTTGGCTTCCGCTACGCCGTCGAAAATTCGGCGCGGCGCCGAGCGCGGATTGTATTTGCGCGTCAACACCGCCTCGAAACCCTCCTCCCCCAATTGCCGGCGCGTCCGCTCGACGTTGGCGATGCTGGTGTCCAAGGCCTGCGCGATCATGCCGTCGCTCCAACCCTCGCCGGCCTCCGACACGTCCGCCTTCAAAAGGATGCGCGCCTTGGCCGACAACTGCGCCGAACGCTTGCCACAGCGACGAACTCCGACAGCTTCTCCCGCTCCTGCGCGCTCAGCCGAACCACGTACTTCTTGACGAAAACCTCTTTCCCGGCCACGAATCACCTCCCGCGCTGCTGAGACGCGAAAGAGATTCAGAACTCGCCGTCAAAAGCAATGACGACAACCACTAGGCGCATTATTTGAACCTTAGTTACAGATATAAACTTGCGAAAAACCAGCGAACGAGTCAGTCCCTTTTCTCGCCGTCCGGGCGCGGCGCGTGGCGCGGGGGCGGGCGAGGCATGAGTACGGTGGTGAAGGCGCTGTCGCTGTTGGATCATCTCGAGGCGCGACGCCCCGAGATTGGGCTCGTAGATCTCGCCAGGCTCGCTAACCTCGACGAGGCGACGACGCGCCGGCTTCTTATCGCGCTCGCCGCCAAAGGCTTCATCGAGCAGGATCCGGCGACGCGCCGCTATCGACTGGGCGCGGCGCTCGTGCGGCTCGCGCGCATTCGCGATGCGGCTTTCCCGTTCATCGAGATCGCGCGGCCTATCGTCGGGGCGCTGGCTCAGCGCACAGGTGAAACCGTGCATATCTCGCAGTTCGCCGGCGACACGCTCTCCAGCGTCTTTGTCTGCGAAAGCCCGCACGCCAACCGCGTCAGTGTCGATGTCGGCCAGACGCTGCCCTTCAATTGCACCGCCTCCGGCCTCGCCTTCCTTTCCGCCGCCTCGGAGACGTTCCAGAACCAGGTGTTGAATAGCCCGTTGCCGCACATGACGCCGAAGTCGATCGCCACCGCCGAAGCACTGAGGAAGGGAACCGAAGAGACGCGCAAGCTCGACTACGCGATGAGCGACCAGGGTTTCGAGATCGGCGTGGTCAGCATAGCGGCGGCGATTGTCGGGCCGAGCGGCGCGGCGGTTGGCGCGCTTTCGATCACCAGTCCGCCTGTGCGTGCGGACGCCGCAACGTTGAAGCAGCAAGGTCGCGACGCCTGCGACGTCGCCGCGCGGATCTCCGCCGCGCTTGGCGGCCGGCTCGCAGCCTTGTGACTTTCACGAAGAGGCGGTTTCAGATGACCTCGCGCATTTTGCTGATCGGGACGGCGGACACCAAATCGCCGGAGCTGACGTTCCTCAAGCGACGCATTATCGAAGCGGGCGGCGAGGTCGTGTTCATGGACATCGGCGTGCTCGCGCGTGGTACGTTGAAGGCGGAGATCTCCAACGAGGCTGTTGCGGCGGCGGCTGGCGCGACATTGTCGGAGATCGTCGCCCTGGGCGAGGAGAACGCCGCTATGGCTATGATGGCGCAGGGCGCTGCGCTGCTCGCCGCCAGGCTTGTCGCCGATGCAAACATCGAGGGTATGCTGGCGCTCGGCGGCACGATGGGAACCGATCTTGCGCTGGACGTTGCCTCGGCGTTGCCGCTCGGGGTTCCTAAATTCATCGTTTCAACGATCGCCTATTCGCATCTCATTCCGCCGGAGCGCATTTCACCGGACCTGATGATGATCCTGTGGGCTGGTGGTCTCTATGGCCTCAACGACATCTGCCAGTCATCGCTTGCGCTGGCGGCGGGCGCGGTCGTTGGGGCGGCGCGTACAGCGCGCAGGCGGACGGCCGGACGGGCGCTCATCGGCATGACGTCGCTCGGCAAGAGCTGCCTGCGCTACATGGAGCGCCTGTTGCCGGCGTTGCAGGCGCGCGGCTACGACGTCGCGGTGTTTCATACGACGGGCATGGGCGGTCGGGCCTTCGAGGCGCTGGCGGCGAGCGGCGCCTTCGCCGCCGTGATGGATTTCAGCCTGCAGGAGCTCGCCAACCATTGCGCGGGCTCCATCGTCACCGCCGGCGCCGATCGACTTGAGGGCGCCGGGCGGCGCGGCGTGCCGCAACTGGTGGCCCCAGGCGCCATCGATATGATCGACTTTCCCGCCTGGAGCGAAAATCCCTGGGGCGGCGAGGCGCGCTATTACCACACCCACAACCGCCTCCTCGCCTCCGTGACGGCGACGGGCGAGGAGCGTCGCGCAGTGGCGCGGGTCATTGCCGAGAAGCTCGCGCTGGCTCGGGGTCCGACCGTCTATATCTTGCCAAGTCACGGCGTCGAAGGCTGGGATCGCGAAGGCGCGCCGATGCACGCGCCCGAAGCGCTCGCCGCCTTTCTCGACGAGTCGCGGCGGCTTCCTATCGGCGCCGCGAAGTTGATTGAGCTTGACGCCCATATCAACGACGTCGCTTTCGTGGAGACGGCGCTCCGCGTCTTTGACGCCTGGGTGTGCGAGGGACTTGTGCCCGCTGGGCGCGTTGATTGACGTTTCGCTCACGGATCGTTTGCGCGCGAGCGTGAAAGGGCTATGGCTGAATGGGAGCAACCGGAGGAAGCGATGATGCCCGCGCATGAACTGACGGTTAGAGATGCGGTGATCGATCTGCTGCGACGGTTCAGGATGACGGCGATCTTCGCCAATCCGGGTTCGACGGAGCTGCCGTTGTTCCGCAACTTCCCTGATGATTTTCGCTATGTGCTCGGTCTTCAGGAGGCCGTCTGTGTCGGCATGGCGGATGGATACGCGCAGGCAACCCGTAACGCCGCCTTCGTCAACCTGCATTCGGCAGCCGGCGTCGGCAATGCGATGGGCAATCTGTTCACGGCATTCAAGAACCGCACGCCGCTGATCGTAACCGCCGGCCAGCAGGCGCGCGCGATCCTGCCTTACGATCCGTTTCTGGCCTCGCGCGAGGCGACCGAACTGCCAAAGCCCTATGTGAAGTGGAGCGTCGAGCCCGCGCGCGCCACCGACGTCCCACTCGCCATCGCGCACGCCTACTACATTGCAATGACGCCACCGCGCGGCCCGGTGTTCGTCTCCATCCCCGCCGACGATTGGGGCCGGCCGGCCGCTGTCGCGCCCGTTCGCCACGTGGCGCAGGACATCAGGCCTGATCCAGCGACGCTAGCGGAGGTCGGCAATCTCCTCGACGCCGCCGAACGCCCGGTCTTCGTGGTCGGCGCGGCGGTCGATCGCGACGACGCCTTCGACGAAGCGGTACGGCTCGCCGAGCGCCACAATGCGCGCGTGTTCGCCGCGCCGATGTCGGGCCGATGCAGTTTTCCCGAGGATCACCTGCTGTTCGCGGGCTTCCTGCCGGCGATGCGCGAGAAGATCGTCGCCTTGCTGGCCGGCCACGATCTCGTCTTCGCGATCGGCGCGCCAGCCTTCACTTATCATGCCGAAGGCTTCGGCCCGCATGTGCCGGAGGGCGCCACGCTCTGCCAACTCATCGACGATCCCCACACCGCGGCGTGGACGCCGATTGGCGTTGCGGCGATCGGCGGCGTCCGGCTTGGTCTCCTTGATCTGCTCGCTCGGCCCGCGCCGCGCCCGAGACCCGCCCCAGCCCGCCGCCAGCCGGCGCCGCGCGCCGAGCCGTCCCGGCCGATGACGTCGGCCTATGTCTTGCAAACGCTCGCGGAGTTGCGCGCTCCCGACAGCATCATTGTTGAAGAAGCGCCTAGCGCGCGCGCCGACATGCAGCGCTATCTACCGATCCTGCGCAGCGCGGGATTTTATACCATGGACAGTGGCGGCCTCGGTTACGGCCTGCCAGCCGCGGTCGGAGTCGCGCTGGCGAAGCCCGGCGCACGCATCATCGGGGTAATTGGCGACGGATCGAGCCTCTATTCGATCCAGGGACTGTGGAGCGCGGCGCAACTGCGATTGCCGATCTGCTTCGTTATCCTCAACAACCGGCGCTACGCAGCGTTGCAGGACTTCGCGCCTGTGTTCGGCTTCAGCGCCAACGAGCCGGTGCAAGGTACGGATTTGCCGGACCTCGATTTTGTCGCCATCGCCAACGGCATGGGCTGTGCGGCGACGCGGGCAGGCGATGCGGAAAGTTTGCGCGCCGCGCTCGCTGAAGCCTTTGCGGCGAAGACGCCGCGCCTGATTGAAGCGGTGGTCGCATAGGCGTTACGTGCCTATAGAGGATTGAGCGCGCGGTTGGGGGCAGGTTTGGCCGCAAGGCGGGGGGCGCCGAGTTCATGCAGCCGCGCCGTTCACCGAAACAGCTTTTCGATTTCCCGGCGCCGAGCCCCGACTTCTCATAATGCGCTTTACACAGCGCGATATAATCGTCCACGTCGAAGAAGCCTGTCGAATTCCCGCACCGTGACTTCGAAATGGCCCTGATAATTGGCGCCGACGCCGGGTAAATCCACGATCACCTCGACGCCATGCTCGCGCAAGTGTTGGGCCGGCCCGACGCCGGAGAGTTACAGGAGTTTCGGCGTCGCCAGAGCCGCGGCAGTGGGAATCACTTCGCGCCGCGCCTTGACGAGAGAGTCGTCCTCCAACTGAACGCCGCAGGCGCGCTGGCCCTCGAATGTCACCTTGGTGACGCGGACGCCTGTGCTGATGGTGAGATTTGCGCCCCCCCCCGCCTCGCGCAGAAACGCCACGGCGGAACTGCGGCAGCGGCCGCCGCTTGCGCTGGATAACTTGTTAAGCAAATGCGCCGCGCTGTCAATGTCGCCCCGTTCAGGCGCTCATGCCGTCGCCGACGATCAGGCGCGACCCGGTCGTGAAGTGGCTTTCGTCTGAGGCGAGATAGAGCACGGATTGCGCGACCTCGTTGGGCGTTGCGTGGCGGCCGAGCTGGATCGTGTCGTCGAAGAAGGCGGCGCCGTCGCGCGCGATGGGCTTACCCAGATTGGCCTCGACCGCATCCTGGAAGCCGTTGGCGATCGGACCGGGATGGATCGTGTTGATGCGGATGCGGCGCGGCGCCAACTCCTTGGCGAGGCAGCGCATCAGGCTGACCTGCGCATGCTTGGCGGTGATATAACCGTAGACGCCGGAATCGCCGCGCACGCCGGCAACGCTCGAAGCGATAATGACGCTGCCGCCGTCGTTCATCTGCGGCGTTGCGTGTTTGCACATCAAGGACGCGCCCTTGACGTGCACGGCGAGCACGGCTTCGAACATGTCCTCGGGATAGGCGGCGATCGGCGCGACGACGCCGAAATTTCCGGCGTTGCTGAACAGGAAGTCGATCCTGCCCCAATGCCGGACAATTGCGCCGACCGCCTCGGCGACCTCGGCCAAACGCGAGACATCGGCGACGACGGTCTGGATGCGATCCGCGCCCAGCTTCGCGGCGGCTGTGGCGAGATCCTCGGCGCGCAAATCGATCAACATGACCCGTGCCTTCGGCAAGGAACCGGCTTGCTGTCGCGAGACCAACGCTTCCGGCGCGCCGGTGAGCAGGCACACTTTATCGGCAAGACGCGGCATGGACTCATCCCTCGGCTCAGGCGAGATAAGCGCTGTGCAGGAGGGCCGGAGTCCTCGCGAACTCCTGCGATTTCCCGGAAAAACAGATGCGCCGGCGCTCCATGACATAGGCCGCGTCGGCGATTTTCAGCGCAATTTGGGTGAACTGTTCGATCAACATCACGCCGACACCGGCCGCGGCGAGCTTCTGCAACACCGACAGGGCGCCGATAACCGGCGCGAGCCCAGAGGAAAGCTCGCCGGCCAGCAGATAGCGGGGCTTGGCGATGATCGCCTGCGTCAGTACCACCATCTGCTGCTGGCCGCCGGACAGGATGCCGGAGCGCGCCTGAAGGCGCTCGCGCAACTCCGGAAACCCATTGAGCGCAACCTCGATCGCGACATTCGCATCGACCTGTTTCAGATGACTGTCGGCAACTTTCAGATTGTCTTCGACCGTCATGTCCGCCAGCACCTGATGCCCTTAAGGCACAGCGGCGACGCCGCGCGCACCGTCTCCGGTCGCAGACCCACGAGCGAGGCGTCTTCGAGCAGGACTTGACCGCCCGATACCGGTAGGACGCCGGCGATCGCCAGCACCAGGCTGCTTTTCCCGGCGCCGTTCGCACCTAGCAGGGCCGTGATCTTGCCCAGCGCAAAAGTCAGATCGACGTTGTACAGCCCCTGCTTGCCACCGCGCGCTACTTTGAGCGCCTTGATCTGAAGGCCAGTCACGCCGCCGCCTCGATGATGCCGAGATAGGCGGCGCGCACCTTCGGATCGGCGGGCACCGCAGCGGTCGGGCCATAGGCAAGCTTCGAGCCGGATTCCAGCACCAGCGCTGTCGCGCAGGTCGCCGAAATGAGGTCGACATCGTGATCGACCAGCAGCACTTGCGCGCTGCAGAAGCCGTTAATGCTCTTGATAACATCGCGCAGGCGCTCGCTTTCATCCTGTGCCAAGCCGGCGCCCGGCTCGTCCATCATGATCAGCTTCGGACGCCCGACCGGTGGCGCGCGCGATCTCGATCATGCGACGGTCAAAGGCGTTGAGATCGCGGCCGAGAGTGTTGGCCTTGCCGATGAGGCCGACAAAGTCGAGCGCGCGCGATGAGCCGCGTGCGCGGCCCCCGTTCGTCGGCACGTTATCGAGCACGGCGGCGACTTTGTCAGCGGCGTTGAGGTTCTCGACCACCTGCTCGTTCTGGAACGTGGGTCGAATTCCGAACGTCGCTCGCTTCTGCAGCCTGATCCCAGCAAGATCGCGCCCGTCTGTCCGGACGCTTCCCACCGCCGGTCTCACGAAGCCAGAGAGCACATTGATGAGCGTCGTCTTGCCGCCGCGATCGAAACGCGCCAAGGCCGACTCTGCATCGGCGATTCGTTCGGCGCCGTGATCAGCGCATGCAAAAGACCGGCGCCGAACACCATCGTCGCGATATTGCCGTCGACGCGCCGATCGTTGAGTAGCGATGGGAGCGCCCGCAGCATCAAGGCGGCAACCAGCGGATCGACCCAGTGATACGGTTTCCGGTTGATTAGTTCGCGACGGCGATTTTCGGCCACCAGTGGAAGCCGGTCCTGCCTTTAAGGGTTTGGCGATCATTCGCCAATTGGACGCAGCGGTCGGAAACGATG
>DATNDU010000177.1:0-7914 GCA_035606915.1 Roseiarcus sp.
TAAGGCGGAGCGGGGGACGCGGGGGTAGGGCGTCACGGCCATCTCACCGTCGGCGGCATCGACGACAGGATCGATTCGACGTTGCCGCCGGTCTTCAGCCCGAAGATCGTGCCGCGGTCGTAGAGCAGGTTGTATTCGACATAGCGCCCGCGCCTGACGAGTTGTTCCTCGCGGTCGGCCGGAGTCCATGGCTTGGCGTAGTTCGCCGCCACGATATCGGAATAACCTCGCAGAAAACTCTCGCCGACATCGCGGGTGAAGGCGAAATCGGCGTCCCAGGCGCCGCTGTCGAGATAATCGTAGAAGATGCCGCCGATACCGCGCGGCTCGTCCCGGTGCTTGAGCCAGAAATAGTCGTCGCACCACGTTTTGTATTTCTCGTAAGGCGCCGCGTGGCGCTCGCAGGCGCCGCGCATCGCGGCGTGAAACGCCAGCGAATCCGCGTCTTCCTGGGTCCGCCTGCGGTCAAGCACCGGCGTCAGGTCGCCGCCGCCGCCGAACCAGGCCTTGGAGGTGACGACGAAGCGCGTGTTCATATGCGCCGTCGGCACGTTGGGGTTCCAGGGATGGGCGATGACCGAGACGCCCGCCGCCCAGAAGCGCGGGTCGTCCTCGGCGCCGGGGATCTGCTTGGCGAATTCCGGCGCGAAAGTCCCATGCACCACCGAAACATGCGCGCCCATCTTCTCGAACACTCTCCCGCGCAGCACAGCCATCGTCCCGCCGCCGCCCTCGGCGCCGTCATGGTTGGCCCGCTTCCATTCCTTGCGTTCGAAGCGGCCCGGCGATTGCGCGCAGGGGAAGAACGGTCCCGGACAGTCCCGCTCCAGCCGTTCCATGCCGGCGATGAGCCTGGTCTGCAATTCGGCGAACCACGCCGCCGCCGCCGCCTTGCGTCCGCCGATCTCGCTCTCCGCCACGCCAAGCCCCCTCTATGATCGCCGCCACACTAGGGGCAGCGCGTCCGGCGCAAAAGCCTCGTCCAAAACGCCGAATATATGAGCGATCCGCCTGCGTCTTGAGCAGCCCCAATAAAACAATGGCGAAATTGGGGGCGCGCGCAAGATTCCGTTTGCTTTTATGCGATGCAACAATATTATGACGCAATGCACTCAGCGCAAAGCGCGCGGGAAACCGCAGGCAAAACCGTCATGGGTCCGAAGCTTCACAAAGGTCAGCGCTTGCGCCCGCTGCATCCGGCGTTCGCGCAACGCGAATGGGGCGTCGCCGGCGACGCGATCGGCACCGTGCTATGCTCGTATAGCGTGCGCGACAGCTCCGGCGCCTCCGATCGCGTCGATGTGCGATTCGCCTCCGGCGCGACAGCGTGGGGCGCGCCGGCGGCGGAATTCGCCGTCATCGGCGAAAGCCAGGCGGCCGGCTAGAGATCTTCGACGCCGGGCAAAGGGGGCGCAAGGCCCCCTTCGCGACGGCTTCGATCACACGCCCCGGAAGCGCTGGGCGCGGGCGGAACGCCCGGCGGCGGGCTTTCCGCTATGCGCAGCAGGCCCGCTTGCCGAGCGGCCAGGGTTGCCGCCGCGCGGCGCCGCGCCGCGTCGCGTCGCGCCCTCGCCGCCGCGGTTCGGACGCGCCGCGCCCCCGGCGTGATCGCTCGCCGCTTCGCCGGCCGGAGCCGAGGCGCCGCGCCGATCGGTGAACGGCAGCGTCTGGCGGGTCAGCCTTTCGATCTGCCGCAACAGCGGCCGCTCCTCGTTGTCGCACAGCGAAATCGCCTGTCCCGAGGCGCCGGCGCGCGCGGTGCGGCCGATCCTGTGCACGTAGGCTTCGGGAACGTCCGGCAGTTCGAAATTGACGACATGGGTGACGCCGTCGACGTCGATGCCGCGCGCGGCGATGTCGGTGGCGACCAGCACGCGCGTCGCCCCGCGGCGGAAGCCGTCGAGCGCGCGCACGCGCTGGTTCTGGCTCTTGTTGCCGTGGATTGCCTGCGCGCCGACGCCGGCTTTTTCCAGATGCTGCACAACGCGGTCGGCGCCGTGCTTGGTGCGGGTGAAGACGATCGCCCGCGCCACCGTCTCGTCGCGCATCAATTCGGTGAGAATGTCGCGCTTGGCGGCGCTGTGGACGAAGACGACGCGCTGATCGACCTTCTCGACGGTGGTGGCGACGGGCGCCACCGAAACCTGCGCGGGATCGCGCAGCAGGTCGCCGGCGAGGCCGGCGATCTCCTTCGGCATGGTGGCCGAGAACAGCAGCGTCTGGCGCGCCTTCGGCAGCATGGCGACAACGCGGCGGATGGGGATAATGAAGCCGAGGTCGAGCATGTGGTCGGCCTCGTCGAGCACCAGAACCTCGGTCCTCGACAGCGCGTCGCGGCGGGTGGCGAGGAGATCGAGCAGGCGGCCGGGAGTGGCGACCAGCACCTCGACGCCGCGCGCCAGCATTTCGGTCTGCGGACGCGCCGAGACGCCGCCGACGATGACGCCGACCTGAAGCGCCGGCCGCATGAAGCGACCATAGGCGCGGAAACTGTCAGCGATCTGGGCGGCGAGTTCGCGCGTCGGGGCGAGCACCAGCATGCGCACCGCGCCCGGCGCCGGACGGCGGCGATCGGCCAGAATCCGCGCCAGCATCGGCAAAGCGAAGGCGGCGGTTTTTCCGGTGCCGGTCTGGGCGATGCCGAGTAGGTCGCGGCCCTGAAGCAGCGGCGGGATGGCCTGAGATTGGATCGGGGAGGGGGTGAGGTAGCCTTCTTGAGTAACGGCTTGCAGCAGCGTCTCGGGCAGTCCGAGATCGGTAAATTGGGTCACTGGTTATCTTTCAAGCGCGACCGCCCGGCAGGTTGGCCGGGAGCGCCGCGAGACAGAGCACAGCCTGCGTAATGGGCCGCCGCTCAGGGAGTATGGGGAGGAAAGCTGGCTACCCGGCCGAAGGCCGTTTCACGCTGCCAGAGCGCCTCATGTTGCGATGCAACACCCACCCTATGAGGCTTCGCGCCGGCTTTGTCAATGAAATGGCGCCGGAGATTAAGCGGCGCCCGCTTCCACCGCCAATTCCTCTGTCTTGCGCCGGCGCCCGCTCATGGAATCTCCGGCGTCGCGCGGATAGGCCAGGCAAACCGGCGCGGCGATGAGCGAAATGGCGGTGACAACCAGGAACGCCGCGGAAAAATCGCCGACGCTGGCCTCGATGCGCCCCGACAGCGCCTCCGACACCGTCAGCACCAGCGCCCCGGCGCAGATGCCGAACGACAGCATCAACTGCTGGAATGTCGTGTAGAAACTGTTGGCGGCGGCGGTGCGCTCGGGCGGCACGTCGTCGTAAGCCACTGTATTGTAAGCGGTGAATTGCAGCGACATCGAGGAGCCGCAGATCGCCAGCACCAGGAACAACGACCAATGCGGCCAGTTCTGCCGGAACGCGGCGCAGGTCGCGTAGAGAAGGCTGGAAAGGATGCCGTTCCAGATCAGCACGCCGCGAAAACCGAAGCGTCGCAGCAACGGCCCCGCGAAACCCTTCATCATCACCGAGCCGCCGGTGGTGGCGAAGGTCAGCAGGCCGCTTTGCGCCGCCGACATGCCGAAGGCGATCTGCATCATAAGCGGCAACAGGAAGGGCTGCGCGCCCTGGGTGATGCGCGACAGCGAGCCGGCGATCATCGAGACGCGGAAAGTCCTGATGCGCATCAGCGTTAAATCAAGAATCGGCGTCGTCCGCCGCGCCCGCAAGGCGTGCGCGACATAGGCGGCGCCGCTAAGCAACCCGGCGGCGATCAGCGCGCCGGCGAGCCAAGCATTGCCGACGCTGCGGCTCGTCGTCTCGAAGCCGAACAACAGGCAGGCGAGGCTGACGCCGGAAAGCACGAAGCCGCGCAGGTCGAACGCCTGGCGCGTCGTCGCCCGGGTATTCTCGATGAACGCCCAGGCGAGCGCGACGCCGAGAACGCCGATCGGGACATTGATGTAAAAAATCCAGCGCCAATCGAGATAGGTGACGATCATGCCGCCGACTGGCGGCCCTAGAATCGGGCCGATCAGGCCCGGCACCAGGAACCAGCTCATCGCCGAGATGAGGTCGGCGCGGTCGACGCTGCGCAGCAGCACCAGCCGGCCGACGGGGATCATCATCGCGCCGCCCGCGCCTTGAAGAAGCCGCGCCAGGACAAGCAGGCTCAGGCTATGGGCTTGCGCGCACAGGATCGAACTCAGCGTAAAGCCGGCGATCGCGGCCGAGAACACCGTGCGCGCGCCGAACCTGTCGGCGACGTTGCCGCTAGCCGGGATCAGCACCGCGAGGGTGAGCAGATAAGAGGTCAGCGCCACGCTCATATGCGACGGCGAGACGTCGAAATAGCGCGCCATCGTCGGCAGCGCGGTGGCGAGCACGGTCGAGTCGAGCTGCTCCATGAACAGCGCGCTGGCGATGATGAGCGCCGTGATGCGGTAATTCGGCCGGCGGATTTCGACACCCTGCGGCGACGTCAATTCCAACATGAGCGGCGACAACTCCCATAGTCGCGCATCGGCTTGCCGGCGCCCATGCCGCGACAAAGCGGCGCATCGGCGGATTCGGAGCGGTGTAGGCGGGTGATAGCCCCATATAGTTCACGTATTGCAGTGCAGCAAAGGCCGAAATCGGCGCGATGATGGAAAAGTGAAGCGGGAAACAAAACGAAATCTTCAACCCGGGAAGATGGCGCCGGCGCGGCCCGCGCCGGGCGAGCACCCTGACAAAGGAAGCGCCAGCCTGAAAGCGGAACCCGCTAAGCGCGCAACCCCGGCGCTTCGTGGCCGGTTCGGGCGACGTATTCGCTGTAGCCGCCGGCGTAGCTGTGAACGCCTTCCGGCGTCAGCTCCAGCACCCGGTTGGAGAGCGCGGCGAGGAAGTGACGGTCGTGGGAGACGAACAGCATGGCGCCTTCGTATTGCGATAGCGCCGCGATCAGCATCTCCTTGGTCAGCAGGTCGAGATGGTTGGTCGGCTCGTCCAGCACCAGGAAGTTGGGTGGATTGAACAGCATCTCAGCCATCACCAGCCGCGCCTTTTCGCCCCCCGACAGAACCCGGCACTTCTTCTCGATATCGTCGCCGGAGAAGCCGAAGCAGCCCGCCAGCGTGCGCAAGCTGCCCTGGCCGGCCTGCGGAAATGCATCCGCCAGCGATTGAAACACCGTGCGTTCGCCGTCGAGCAGGTCCATCGCGTGCTGGGCGAAATAGCCCATTTTGACGCTCGCGCCGAGCGCGACGTCGCCGGAATCGGGCTCGGCGGCTCCGGCGACGAGTTTCAGCAGCGTCGATTTGCCGGCCCCGTTGACGCCCATCACGCACCAGCGCTCGCGGCGGCGGACCTGGAAATCGAGCCCGTCGTAGATGACGTTTGAGCCGTAGCGCTTGCGCACCGCCTTCAGGTTGGCGACGTCCTCGCCGGAGCGCGGCGCCGGCGGAAACTCGAACCGGATCGCTTGCCGGCGTCGCGGCGGCTCGACGCGCTCGATCTTGTCGAGTTTCTTGACCCGGCTCTGCACTTGGGCGGCGTGCGAGGCGCGCGCCTTGAAGCGCTCGATAAACTTGATCTCCTTGGCCAGCATGGCTTGCTGGCGCTCGAACTGCGCCTGCTGCTGCTTCTCGTTCTGGGCGCGCTGCTGCTCGTAGAACTCGTAGTCGCCGGAATAGGTGGTCAGCGCGCCGCCGTCGATTTCGACGATTTTGTTGACGATGCGGTTCATGAATTCGCGGTCGTGCGAGGTCATGAACAGCGCGCCGTCATAGCCTTTGAGGAAGCTTTCGAGCCAGATCAGGCTTTCGATGTCGAGATGGTTGCTCGGTTCGTCGAGCAGCATGACGTCGGGGCGCATGAGCAGGATGCGGGCGAGCGCGACGCGCATCTTCCAGCCGCCGGACAAAGCGCCGACGTCGCCGTCCATCATCTCTTGCGAGAAGTTGAGCCCGGCCAACACCTCGCGGGCGCGCCCCTCCAGCGCATAGCCGCCCAATTCCTCGAAACGGTGCTGCGCCTCGCCGAACCGCTCCAGGATCGCCTCCATGGCGTCGGCCTGCTCGGGATCGACAAGCGCGGCTTCGAGGCTGGCGAGTTCGGCGGCGGCGATGCTGACGGGTCCGGCGCCGTCCATAACCTCGACCACGGCGCTGCGGCCGTGCATTTCGCCGACGTCCTGGCTGAAATAGCCGATGGTGATGCCGCGATCGAGCGAGACCTGGCCCTCGTCCGGCGCCTCCTGCCCGGTTATCATGCGGAAAAGCGTGGTCTTTCCGGCGCCGTTGGGTCCGACGAGGCCGACCTTCTCGCCCTTCGTCAGCGCCGCGGACGCCTCGATGAAAAGCAGATGCTGGCCATTCTGTTTGGAAATGTTTTCGAGGCGTAACATGCGCGCGTGCGGGTCCCGGAGCTTTTGCGCGGCGCTTATGCCACGAAACGCGCTGCGCGAAAGAGGGTAGGGCGGCGTAGTTCGCCGCTCGGCCGGTAGCCCAGATCGGTCCCATCATTGACACGTTCAGGCAGCGCAATTGCCACCAAAAAGCTTGAACTTGGCGACGGCGGGGAACGAAACCAGCCGAAATACGTTTTGGGCGCACGGAATACAAGAAACCTGGGAGATGAGGAAATGACGGTTTCATTGTCAAAACGCCTCGCTGTAGCGCTTTTTTCCGGGGGTCTGGTCCTTGGCGGCCCGGCTCTGGTTCCGGCGTCGGCGGCCATGCACCACGGAGGGGGGCGCGGCGGCTGGCATGGCGGCGGCATGCATAGAGGGGGCGGTTGGCACGGAGGCGGCTGGCATAGTGGCGGGGGATGGCATGCCCACTGGGGCGGGGGATGGCATCGCCACTACGCGCGCGGTTACGGTCACCGCTATTACTACAGGAGGTACTACGGTGGCCCGTATTACGGCGGCGGGTACTATGGCGGCGGCTATGCCTATTATCCCGGCAGCTATGGGTACTATGGAGCTCTCTGCGTACCTATTCTCGGTCTCGTGACCGGCAATTTCTGCGGATACTAGCCGTCAGGCCTCGTCGTCCGGCGCGGAGATAGCCTCCCGGCGTTCGAAAAGGCCGCTTTAGCGGCCTTTTTCGTCTTCAATGGCGGCCGGCGTCGACGCGCGGCGAGAATAGCAACGGGCCGTAGGCGATCGCGAACAATCCGAACCCTGTCACCCAAAATAACGCCGACGCGCCCAGCAGGAGCCGCGAGTCGCCCTCGAACCCGGCCAGGACTCTGGTCACGGCGGCGGCGGTGATGGCGGCGTAAATCGCGATGGCGACGCGATCGGCTTTCAGCGGCCGGCCGGTATGCCCGCGCGCCACCCGCGTCATCACGGCGAGCACCATCGTGCCAATCGCCCCGGCGGTGAAGGCGTGGATGGCGGCGGATTGCGGTACAATGTCGGTCAACAGGCTGGCGCCCAGCAGCGCCGCGCCAAACACCACCCAGGCGTAGCCCAAATGCAATATCGCCAGCAGCGGCTCGCCCAGCGTCAAGGCCCCGCGCCAGCGCGCCAGCGTCCGTAGATTGAGCGCGGCGCCAAGTAGCAACAGCACGCCGACCGGCGATGAATCGGGAAATACCGCCCAGCCGAGAAGCCCGGTATGCAGCGTCGCCAGGGCGATGCTGTTGATCCGATCCGGCGCCGCCGGCAGCGCCGAGGCCCCGCGCGCGTTCAGCCAGTTTCGTGTGAAGGCCGGAATGATGCGCCCGCCAATGGCGGAGATGAGCGAGATGATGGCCGCGATGGCGAGCCGCCAGCCGAGGCCGGCCGGCACATTGAAATCCGCCAGTTCGAGATACATCAGGAGATCAGCGACCCCCAGGGCGCCGATCGGGACCGGCATCATCAGATTGCGCCAATTGCGTGCCGCGATGATTTCGCGCGCCGCGACCGCGCAAAGCGCTGCCGGGAAGGCCAGATCGACAGCCGCCGCAACCCACAGCGGCAGG
>DATNDU010000180.1:0-9662 GCA_035606915.1 Roseiarcus sp.
TGGAATAGCCCGACAGGAAACCGGGATGAATCGTCGCCCAGGAGCGCGAGCCGCGCACGCCGATGCCATAGGGGCCGCCGGCGTCCTTGGTGATCTTGGCGGCGACCTCGAGCAGGTCGGGCATGTTCTTAGCCGGCTGCACGCCGACTTTGTCGTATATCTTGCGGTTGTAGGTGATCGAGTTCAGCTCGAAGCCCCAGGGAATGCACCATTGCTTGGCGTCGGGCGAACCCAGCGCGCCGCCGGGCACGCCGTTCCACGCGGTCGAGGCGCGCAGGCCCGGCAGCACGTCGTCCCAGTTGTAATTGGGGTTGGTCTTCTTGGGGTCCTTGATGAAGGCGTTGAGGTCGTCGATCCAGCCCGCCGGGCCATACTCCCAGGTCTGGTAGGCGCCGGTCATGAACGCATCATATTGCGTCGACTTGGACGACAGCGCCGCCGCCACCTTGTCGAAATAGACGTCCTCGGGGAAGATGTCGTAGCTGACTTCCATGCCCGTCATCTTCTTGAAGTTCTCAAGGTCGGCGATCATCGCGTCGGCGTAGGGGTGCTTGTTGAGCAGCAGGTGAAGCTTCGTGCCCTTGAACTTCATCCAGTCGAAGTCGGCGGCCAACGCGCTGGTGGCTGCGGCGTTGAGCATGAAGTTCGCGCTCGCCGCCGTGATGCCGAGCTTGCCGGCGCCGGACATCAGTTCGCGGCGGTTCATCTTGCCCGCCTTGAAGGCGGCGAAGAAATCCTTGGCCTTGTCTGTCATACCTTGTCTCCGTTGGTGTCCGTTGTTTCCTCGCCGGGTCTGCCGCCCGGCTTGTTTTAAGCGAGCAGCGCTTTGGCCGTTCGCTCGTCCGTGATGAGCCCATGGATAAGGCCGCTGGCGAGAACGCCGCGGATCGGCCCGACCTTACTGCGCCCGCCGGCGATCGCCACCGTGCGCTGGCGGCCGATGTCCTCGACCGGCATCGACAGCGTGCGCGCCGAAAGCCCGGTCTCGACGCGCTCGCCGCGCTCCGAAAAGATGTGGCCAAGCACTTCGCCGACGCCGCCGGCGCGGCGCGCCTCTTCGAAATCCTCGCGCTCGACCATGCCGGTTTGCAGCATCGAGGCGTCAGCCTCCATCGTGCCGATGCCGACGAGCCGCAGCGTCGCCTCGATCCCCATCTCGACCACCGGGCGCACGCCACGCTGGTCGAGCAGCACCGCGCGATCCTCGATCGTGTTGGCGTAAAACGGCAACGGCAGCACATATGCCTCGGCGCTGGTGCGCTCGACGAGGCGATGGATGACGTCGAACGGCGTCGTGGCGAAACGTCGCGTCAGGCCGCCGAGCAGCGAAACCAGCTTGACGCCGGGCACGCTGAGGCGCGGCAGTGCGGCGGCGCAAGCGGCGAGCGTGCGGCCGTGGCCGAAGCCGATGACGGCGTGCTCGCCGCTCTGTAGGGCATGGCTGAGATAGTGCGAGCCGATCAGCGACAGCGTGCGCAACGGCAAGGCATCGTCATCGAGGTCGGGCGCGACCTGACAGAGCCCCAGGCCGAATTTGGCGCAAAGCCGCTCCTCCAGCGCCACGCAGGCGGCGATCGGCCCGTCGATGGAAATGCGCACCAGGCCGAGCTTGTTGGCGCGAGCGATGAGGCGATGCGCCTTGACATTGGGAACGCCGAGCCGCGTGGCGACGTCGCCCTGCGTCAGGCCGGCCCCGTAGTGCAGCCAAGCGGCGCGCACGCAGAGGTCCGCTTCGTCATCGTATGCGCCGCGGGCGACGGCCATATTCAAGCGGACCTCCCTGAACCTTTTTTCTAGGGTGATTGAAATTTTTTTCTTAGGCTGTTTTTTTTCACGGCTCGCTGGACCTGTCAAGGGCGGCGCCGGCGCAAAGTCGCGCCAGCGTGCTGCCTCGCTCAGTGCCGAGGCAGCGCCGCTTTCATCGCGGCCGCGCCCGCCGTCATCGCCGCGTCGATGGCTTCCCGCGCCTCGTCGGGAAGGAAATCGACGGTCCAGACGATCACGGCGCCGTCGCCTTCGGCGAAAACTTGCGCCGAGGCGTTGTAATGGCGCGTCTGCCCGCCTTGTGCGGTCCAGACGAGGCGGCGCTCGGCCTCGTCCAGCGCGACAATCGGCTCACGGATCGTCGCGCCATTGGCGAAGGTGACGAGGCGCGCGCCGGGTTCGAGCCTGGTATCGATCACGAAGCCCGGGACCAACCGCGTGTGCAGCGCGCCAATGTCGCGTACGGCGTCCCAGACGGCTGGCGCGCTGGCGCGCACGCTGATGCGCTTGACAATCGTCGCCACCGTCAGGCCTCGCGTCCGCAATAGGCTTCGATCCGGTAGCCGTCGGGATCGACGACGAAGGCGGCATAATAGGCGGGGCCGTAATCGGGGCGCGGACCCGGCGCGCCATTGTCACGGCCTCCGGCGTTGAGCGCGGCGGCATGGAAGGCGTCGACGCTCGCCCGGCTCGGCGCCGCGAAGCAGAAATGCAGACCGGATCTCGAGTCGGCGGCGACAGGCGCCTCGGCCTCGCTCACCCAGAAGAAGATCGCAGCGTCGCCATAGCCGAGCGATCCGCCTTCTGCATATTTTGCGGTCACGCCGAGCGGCTTCAGGGCGGCGTCGTAGAACGCCTTTGCGCGCGCAACGTCGTTGACGCCGATGGAAACATGATCGAGCATTGCCTATCTCCTATTCGCAGGCCGTCGGGCCGCCGGTTCTTCCTGGCGCCGGCGGCGGGTTTGCGCTTGGGGAAAATTGCTATGCGGGTCGCTTAATGGGCGCCTATGAGGCCAATCCAGCGCAGATGCGCCCGCTCGGATGCGGCGCGGGGTGGAGCGCGGCGGAATTCGTTTGCGACGCGGGGCCGCAGGATCGCGCGTTCGAGGAGCGCCACGACGGCGTATCGATCGCCTTCGTGCTCGCGGGATCGTTCCGCTATCGCACTGAGACCGGCGACAGCCTGCTCTATCCCGGAGCGTTCCTGCTTGGCTCCGCTGGGCGATGCTATGAATGCAGCCACGAGCACGGACGCGGCGACCGTTGCGTGTCTTTCAACTACGACGAGGCCTATTTCGACGAACTCGCCCACGCAGGGACAGGCAAGCTGGGCTTTGCATTCAAGTCCGTCGCGTTGCCGGGCAGTCCCGCCTTGCTTGCGCTGGGCGCGCGGATGGCGGCTTGTGGGACGGCGGACCCGCTCGCAATGCAGGAACTGGCGGCGCTGATCCCGCTCGCGATCACCCATAACGCCGCCGGTCGGCCGCCGCCGCGCAAGCTAAACATCGCCGCGCGCGATCGCGCACGCGTCGTGGAGATTCTGCGACAGATCGAGAGCGCCTCCGGCGAAAGCCTGAGCCTGGACGGGCTCGCCCGCCAAGCTCGCCTCAGCAAGTTTCATCTGCTGCGCGTGTTCGCCGCCGTTACAGGGGTTACGCCCTATAAATATCTGGTGGGGCTGCGACTGCGACGCGCCGCAGCCGCCATCGCGGGAAGCGCCCGGCCGATTTCTGAGATCGCCTACGAGCAAGGCTTCGGCGATCTCTCCACGTTCAATGCGCATTTCAGGGCCGCCTTCGACGTCTCGCCCAGTCGCTGGCGACGGCCCTGAAGCCGTCAGCCGAGACGGCTCAGCGGCAATGCGGTCCACGACAGCCCGGACCCGGGCGCGGGCCGGGGCGTGGGCCGGGACGCATTTGCACCATCCGGGGCTGCGGCGGACGGCGCGCCATCATCGCGCCGGGGCGTGGGCCGGGGCGCATTTGCGCACCCCGCAGCGGCGGCGCACGGTGCGCCATCATCGGCGCCGGACGCATGGCCGCGCGATGCATGACCGCGGGACGCATGGCTCCGGGATGCATGGCTGCGCGATGCATGGCCGCGGGATGCATGGCTGCGGGATGCATGGCTCTGGGATGCATGGCTGCGCGATGCATGGCTCCCGGCGTGGCCGCGTGGCCCGCGCCGTTCAACCCTGGCGCCGGGTGATTTCCTTCCTCACCAGGGGAACCCAAGGGCTTCTCGGCGACGATATGCGCCGGTCTGCCGTGGTTGGCCGAAAAATGCGCTTGAGGATCGGCCTTCGCCAAATTGACGTGTCGAACCTGGGCGGCGGTCGGCGCCACATGCGGCGCCCTCGCCGCCACGAGTTGAGCCTGCGTCGGCCTGGCGGCGATCCCGTGCGGCCCGCCGTTGAAGCTCGTTCGCGCCGCGTGGTTGTTGACGACCACTGTCCTGTTATAGACGTTCGTCACGTTGACGTTACGAACATTGTTGACGGACGAGTTGTAAAAATATTGTCCGCCGCGCCATTGGCCACCGTAGTAGCCATTGCCGGTATAGCCGAAGCCGTAGTCAACCCCGCCGTAAAAGCCGACCGTCGGCCCCCAGTAGCCGCGATGGAAAAAATAGGCGCCGTTGACCCAACCCCAGTAGCCGGGGGTCCACAACACCCCAATACGCGGCGGCATCACCCAGGCGCCTGGCACCCAATAATAGTCCGCCCCCACCGGATCCCAGGCCCAATAGCCGGGGGTCCAGATATAGCCCGGCGCCGGCAGCGGCGGTTGCACGTAAACCGGAAGCAGCGGCGGCGCGATATTGATGCTAACGCCCAGGGACACTTGCGCCGCCGCAGGCGCCGGCGCCAACAGTGCGGTCGCGAAAGTCGGTGCAAGCGTCAACATGCAAATTCGCGCGAAGCAGCGAGTGAAAGTTAACATCGTTCAACTCCACCTCAAGTTGCCGTTAGTGCTCGGCGAATACTGCCATCGCTCCGAGCCGCAGGTGGATATTATTTTCGTCGACTTGAATGGCGGGTGAATTGACTTGGACGAATTTCCGACGAAAACGTGGCAATGTCTTCATGATCGACACGACCGGCGCGCCCTGGTCGATCGCTCACCCCTCATGCGTGACCCGCGTTCCGAAGATCGCGGAGCCGACACGGATATGCGTGGCGCCGAGTTGCACCGCCAGCGGCCAATCGGCGCTCATGCCCATCGACAACCCGGCGATGGCGTTGCGGCGCGCGATCTCGCCAACCAGCGCGAAATGCGGCGAGGCTAGTTCGCCCGCCGGCGGGATGCACATGAGGCCGGCGATGGCGAGCCCATGCGCCTCGCGACAACGGCGCAGAAACGTATCCGCGTCCTGCGGCAGGACGCCGGCCTTCTGCGGCTCAGCCCCGGTGTTGATCTCGACGAACAGGCGCGGCGCCCGGCCGGTCTTCGCCATCGCCTGCGCCAGCGCATCGGCGATTTTCTCGCGGTCTATCGTCTCGATGACGTCGAAAGTCTCCACCGCCTCGCGCGCCTTGTTGCTTTGCAGGGGGCCGATGAGATGCAGCTCGATGCTCTGCCCGAGAGCGGCGGCGCGGGCGCGCAAATCCGCCCATTTCGTCATCGCCTCCTGCACGCGATTCTCCGCGAAGACGCGCTGGCCGCCGTCGCGAATCGTCGGCCACACGGCGTCGGCGTCGAAGGTCTTGGAGACCGCAACGAGCGTGATATCCTGCGGCTCGCGCCCGCAATCGCGGGCGCGCTGGGCCAGCGCCTGGCGAAGCGCAGCGAGCCGCGCTACCGCCGTATCGGCCGTCGTCTGCATCGCTTCGCCTCCGCTTGACGCTTTGCGCGCCCTCCCCTATAGAGCCGCGACCCTAAACGCCAGGGGGGAAGCGGCGGACGGTTTTGTATTACCGGCCCCTGACTCCAGGCGATCCGTTTTAAGGAAAGTACAATGTCGCGCCGCTGCGAGCTGACGGGCAAGGCCGTCCAGACCGGCAACAAGGTCAGCCATTCCAACCGCAAGACGCGCACGCGCTTCCTGCCCAACCTTTGCGAGGTGACGCTGCTTTCCGAGACGCTCGGCAAGGGCTTCAAGCTGCGCGTCGCCGCGGCGGCGCTGCGCTCGGTCGAGCATCGCGGCGGCCTCGACGCTTTCCTCATCAAGGCCGATGACGCGGAGCTGTCTTCGGGCGCGCTGGCGATCAAGCGCAACATCGTCAAGAAGCAGGCCGAGACCGCCCAGACCGAGACCGCCGAGGCGGCGTAAGCCAACTTTACCGCTAGATTTTTGCAGGCGCGCGGGGCTTCCCCGCGCGCTTTTTGCTGATCGCGCGGCCGCCGCCTATGCTGCGCCCCGGATAAGTCAAGGAGCGAACATGGACGCCATTGTCATCGTCGGCGCGGCGCGCACGCCAATGGGCGGTTTTCTCGGCGATTTCAAGGATGTCGCGGCGTCGCAACTCGGCGCCCGCGCCATCGCCGCGGCGCTGGAGCGCGCGGGCCTCAAGGGCGAGGACGCGCAAGAGGTCATCATGGGCTGCGTGCTGCCGGCGGGCCAGGGCCAGGCCCCGGCGCGGCAGGCTGCTTTAGCGGCAGGCGTGCCTAAGAGCGTCGGCGCGACCACCATCAATAAGATGTGCGGCTCCGGCATGAAGGCGGCGATGTTCGCTCACGATCTCATCGCGGCGGGCAGCGCTGACATCGCCATCGCCGGCGGCATGGAGAGCATGAGCAACGCGCCGTATTTGCTGGAGCGGGCGCGCGCCGGCTATCGCATGGGCCACGGCAAGGTGCTCGATTCGATGTTCCTCGACGGCTTGGAGGACGCCTACGATAAGGGCCGCCTGATGGGGACCTTCGCCGAGGATTGCGCGCGCGACTATCAATTCACCCGCGAGGCGCAGGACGCCTATGCGCTGGCTTCGCTGGAGCGCGCCAACCGCGCCATCCGCGACGGCGCCTTCGCCGCCGAGATCACGCCGGTAACGGTGAAGGCCGGTAAATCCGAGATCATCGTCGCCACCGACGAGCAGCCGCCAAAGGCGCGGCCGGACAAGATCCCGACGTTGAAGCCCGCCTTCCGCGACGGCGGCACGGTGACGGCGGCGAATTCTTCCTCGATCTCCGACGGCGCGGCGGCGCTGATCCTGACGCGCGCGAGCATCGCCGAGAAGCACGGGCTTAGCGTGCTGGCCCGCATCGTCGGCCACGCGACTTACGCCGCCGAGCCCGGCAAGTTTCCGACCGCGCCGATCTCGGCGATGAAGCGGCTGTTCGAGAAGACCGGCTGGCGGCCGGGCGAGGTCGACCTCTACGAGATCAACGAGGCGTTCGCGGTGGTGGCGATGGCGGCGATGCGCGATCTCGACTTGTCCCATGACAGGGTCAACGTCAACGGCGGCGCCTGCGCGCTGGGCCATCCTATCGGCGCCTCCGGGGCGCGCATCCTCGTCACGCTGCTGGCGGCGATGCGCGCGCGCGGCGCCCGACGCGGCGTGGCGTCGTTGTGCATCGGCGGCGGCGAGGCGACGGCGATGGCGGTGGAGATGGGGTGAAAGACAAGGCGCAGGTTTGCGCAACTCCATCCAAGCGCGCCTGTCGACGCGAGTTCCGCGCTCAACCCACCCCCTGGGCAGCCGGTGGCAGACAGCTAGAGCCGTTGCCGATCAAGTTGAGCCACCGTTATTGCGCGCCAAGCGAAGCCATCTATCGCTCCGGCCGTCGCCTCGATCGTTCCGAGGATGACAACCAAAAGCGCAATCGCATCGATTACCGTCGCGGACGCGACGGTGGCGAAAGCCAGCCAGCCCTTCATTAGGTCCAGCATTTCCAAACGGCGCCCCCCGTCATTCAGGCGACGCACGAGATGCGCGTCTTGTTTTGCTATTTTGGCCTCTCGTTCTTGAGCAGCACGCCGATAGCATCGATGACTTTCAACTGAGGATGGGCTCGGCAGTACAGGATTAGCCGATGCTCACCGGCCTTGGCGCTCAGCCAAACGGACCAATGTGAAACACCATGCTGACGACGGCGAAGACGCCAATCATCAGCAGGATTGCCGCCGTCACCAGCGTCAGCGACAGTGGAAATTTACTTTCGCCCCCTCGCGCAAACGCCCCCCGCGGGGCATCGGAACTCCACAGCGCGGACCAGAAGAACGATTTGTGGCCGGCGCGCATCGTTTATCCCATCGGACGGCGCCGCGATCAGCGCCATCACCGGCTGGAGATAGAAACGAAACGTCATCGGCCCGTGAACGCGCGCAAAGATATCGGTCCAGAACCGCCGGTGAACTTCCATCGACCAGCCGTACCGGTAGGCGCCCCAGACAAACAAAAGCAAAGCCAACGCCACAACCGGCCACGTCATGGCGATCGCCAGCGTCGATGGCTTGACCGCGCTGAGGGTGATGGCCTTGCGCGCACCACGCAGCGAAAGCCGACATGGCTGGTCGACGTATCGATGGGTTCGGCGTGGCGCGCGGCTGGACGGTATCGGCGGCAGTAATTTGGCGCGCAAAGGTGCGAGCCACCCTTGAGAACCTTGCGGGGAATTTTGATGTTCGGCTGGCACGTATCGTAGCTGTTCGCTTCGCCGCCACCGCGCGGGTTTTGCGGAATGCAGCAGGCCTTCGGCGCATCGGCCTCGTGCTTTGCGCTGTACCAGTCGACGGTCCATTCCCAGACATTGCCGATCATGTCGTGGAGGCCATAACCGTTTGGCGGGAACGCGGTTACGGGTGAGGTGCGCGCATAGCCGTCTTCACCCAGGTTCTGGTGTGGGAATTCACCCTGCCAGGTGTTGGCCATGTGTCTGCCGCCCGGCATGAATGCGTTGCCCCAGGCGAATTCCTCACCGTCCAGTCCGCCGCGCGCGGCAAACTCCCATTCAGCCTCAGTGGGCAATTCCTTACCAGCCCAGGTCGCGTAAGCCAGTGCGTCCGCATACGCGACGTGAACCACCGGATGATGGTCTTGCACATTGATGTTGGTCTTCGGTCCGTAAGGGCGCCGCCAATTCGCTCCCTTCATGAACGTCCACCATCGCGCCCACTCACGCAGGTCGACCGGACCGGACGGCGGCGCAAACACCAGCGAACCCGCATAGACCATCTCAGGCAGAGCGCCGGGATAGTCTTTGGGGTCCGGCGGTATTTCCGCAACGGTGACGTGACCGGTGGCTTTCACGAACTGTTTGAATTGCCGGTTCGTGACAGGTGTTTTGTCGATCCAAAAGCCATCGACGGCGACGCGATGGCTCGGCGCCTCTTCCAGATAGTGATGGTCCGATCCCATGCGGAACGTTCCGCCGGGAATCCAGACCATATCGCAAACGCGATCATCAGGTGACAAATGAATGCTCCGTTCTTCGGCTAATGAAATTGACGTCATGACATTCCAACCGGAAATGCGTTCCAGCTACCGAGGACAGGCGTCCCTGAACCCCTTCGTCTTGCTCGGATCGGTGTAGCGCCAGCAGTAGTCAGGCTCCGGAGGGGCGCTGGCCCAAGCAACGGCCGTCGCCACGGTGACGAATCCAACAGCAGCGCCCGCCGCAATCGCGCCGCCTGCGGGCCAGCGATACCATCCGGGACGAACCCATGCGCCGCGGACACCCGGGCGAACCACGGCGCCACGGCGCACGACGGTCCTGCTTCTAACGCCACCGCGCGGACCAACGACCGTGGCCCTGCGCGCCACCTCGCCTCGTCTCACCATGACAACTTGCGCGAGGTCGCGATTTGTATCGATCTGTTGATGAAGAACGTTGCCCTGTCCGGGACTTATCGCAGATGCCGGCGACCCCATCGTTAAGCCCAGGATGACGGTAAGGCTTATTCGACGAAACGTTTTTGAAGCGCAGTCAGCTTGATTGGTAAGGGTTGTTACGG
>DATNDU010000044.1:0-6421 GCA_035606915.1 Roseiarcus sp.
AGCGCCCACCGGAGGGGCAAAGCTCGGCATTTTCAACGGAATATTGGACGGGTCGAAACCGAAATGTTGCTTGACCCATTTGTCGATCCCGCCCATCGCGCCGCCGAAGTCGCCCCTCGGGTCAAGCCATTCGGTCAGACCGACAACCGCGCCGAGCAGGCCGAGTTTGCTCATCACGCCGGCCCCCGCGCCGCCGGCCGCCCCGCCGCCCGCCGCGCCGCCACCGCCAAAGCCCAGAAAGCGCCCCATGCCCGTGAGCATTCTCCAGCTCAACCAGCCGCCCGCAGCGGCGGCGCCCCCGCCGGCGGCGATGCCGAGTTTCGCCGCAGCGTCGGGGTTGTCGTGCGCGAACTTGCCATAGAACGAGGCCAAGCGCTGGAGCCCCGCGGCGGTCGCCTCCAGGTTCGCGCCTACCATTTTCATTGAAGGCTGCGAGACGGCGCCAACGAAAGCCTCGATCGCGGTTTTGAGCGCGTCGAGGCCCGCCATCGGGTTCGCGGCGAGGAAGTCATTACCGGCGGCAAGCGAGCCGATCGCCAGTTCGCGCGTGCTGGCGTCGCGTTTTATGCGGGCCTCGTTGTGGACCAGGAACGAAACGAGAGCCGCCATCCGTTTCGGCATGCGGGCGATCAGATCGTCGAAGCCGCCCTCGGTCGCGCCTTTGCGCTTCATGAACGTGTCGTGAAACTGCCACGACCAATCAGCGATGTCGCTCTTGAACAGGTCTGATTGATACATATGAGCGCCCGGCTTAATGCCTTTGACGTCACCAACTTTGTTGTACATCAGGTCCTTTGGATCAACGAAGCCGGCCGCAGCCATGGACTTCAGTTCCGCATGCGAGAGATGCCCGCCGACCCAATTATTGAAGGCGGTCATAATCGACGTGCCGCCTCGCTCGCCCATTGATTGAAGTATAGTTGGTAGATAGGAATTTGCGAACTTCGGCGACCAACCGTAAATCGATTACCCCGCGTTGCGATAGGCCGCCAGCATCGTTTCCGGTTTGACTTGATCGCCGAATGTTTGCTGAGTTTTCAGCATTTGGTTGACGAAGTCTTCGCGCTGGGCGTGGGTTTTGAAGCCCCTCTCGTCCATGATTTTCATTATGGATTCGACGTCAGTCTCGGAAGCGGAAAGGCCGCTGTTGCGCAGCGCCAGGCGATATTTCGCCGCCAGGCCCGCCATATCGAACGCCTCGTCCGGCGCGACCGTGCGCGCCGAATGGTAGCCGGCCAAATATTCGCCCTCTTTCATCCCCGCGTAAGTCTTCGATAAGCCCCGCCAGTCGCCGCGCGCGCGCGCGATGTCCGCCGACGTCGCGCCAAGTGCCTTCAGGCGGGCGATTTCTTGCTCGACGGTTCCTCCGGTCTCGAAATATTTCGCCGCCCCGTGTTCAATCATCGGCCCGGCGAACGGCAACATGCCCAGCATGCCGTGGCCGCCTTCGCCATGGCCGCCGCCGCTGGTGCGTCCAGCCCGCGCCACGCGCTCCGCCGCGCGCGCCGCCGTCGCGCCCTGCTGCGCCAGCGCGTTGGTGGCGACCTCGACGCCGCGCGCAAGGTTCCGCTGCGCCGACGCCGCGCGGTCAGCCGGCCCGGTGATGCGATCCAACGCCTCGACGACGCCGGCGATCTCTGAGCGTTGGCTTGCCAGCGCCTTTACGGTTTTGTCGATCGAGGCCGCAAACGGGTCTGTCGACTTGGTGACTCGGCCGATAGACGAGACATATTTGTCCATCTGCACCGCCGTTTTCTCGATCCCGGCGATCTTTTCCTTGATCGCCGCGAGGGCTTTCGCGGTATCGTCTTGGGCGCTGATGCGCAGGACCGCCTCTAGCTGAGCCACTTTATCTTCTCCGCCCTCTCGGCTTCATGCCCTCGGATTCCTCGACCCATGTTGCCGCTTCGGCGGAGCAAAACTCGATCTCGGAAAACGTCATCTGCTGCGCCTCGGCCCAGCTGATAATCTTCAGACCGAAGACGAGGATTCTTGCCGCCTTGCCGCAATCCTCTGCGCGGCTTGATCGAAAAAACCGAAGAGCGCCTCTCGCAACTGGAGCGCGTCGGCAAGAGAGACTTTCGCGAGGATGCCCTCAGCGTAGGGCACCATATTGTCACCCTGCTCGACGACGATAAGTGCGAGCAAGTATTCGCGCACAGCTTCTTCGCGCTCGACATAATAGCCGCTGCCGGCCGTGAAGTTCGTCACCGGGACGCGCGGCTGGCCAAGCCGCATGAACAATGCGCCGCGCGGCTCGCGCAGCGTGATTTCGGTGAATGTTCTTTCATAAGCCGTCACCGGCTCAGTTAGCTTGATGACCGCGCCATCCATCGTTGTTTTGCTCCTCTGTAAAGTTGGCGGCCGAAGCGTCTGATGGCCCCGGCCGCCTTCTCCCGCGGCCCCGCTCCCGCCCGGGAATTTAGCCGCGGAAGCTCAGCGCGCGCTCGGCCTCGTCGAACGCGGCAACTTGAATGTCGGTCGTCGCCAGACGATGCGCGGAATCGTCGATCTTCGCCACCAGCGGCGGAAACAGCGAGGGCCGCATGTTGGCGTGGACGCGCTCGATATTGGCGATGGCGCGCAGCGCCGGCATAGCGTCTTCGATGGCGCGAATCTGCGCGAGCACTTCGGCCGGCAAGTGCGGCTCGGCGGGCGAGGCAGGCCCCTCGATCGCCTCGGCGAGGTGCGAGATCGGCGTCACGCGACCGCCCTCGACGAGATAGCCGTCGGGCGACTCGCCGAGGCGTGTTTCGCGAAAGCGCGGCAGGCCCGGGATCATCTGAAACATACTCCGGCCGGCGACGCGCTTCTCATCTTGTTGATGATTTCGCTCCAGCCGTCATCGGCCGTGGCCGGCGGTTCGGCCGCAGCCGCAGCCGCAGCCGGCGCGAGGGCGCCGCCGGCGGCCAAAACTTCGCGCCAGCTGTCGTCGGCCGATTGCGCGCCGCGCTGGCGTGCGGAGACGGCGTTGGCGGCGGTGCGTCGCTGCTCGCGTTTGGCGGCCTTGATGAGGGCGGCGGAGGAATAAAAATAGCCCGAAGGCAGGGCAGGCAATCCGAAGGCGACGGCAGGCATGGGCGTGGCTCCTTGAGCAAGCGAGGGCGCAGAGACGGAAGCCGGCGACGGCCGGGCCAAGGCCGCCGGCGGCGACGACGCCGGCGGTGAGAACAGATACGAGCGCGCCAGGGCGCGGTCGCCAACCGCGTCGGCGAGGCCGGCGGCGACGGCTTTCTCGCCGAGATACAGCGCCGCTTCCGTCGCGCGCGCGCCCGCCGCGCCGAGCTTCGGCCGGTGCGCGCCGATGCTGTTCAAAAGCACCTGATACGAATCGCCGAGCCGCGCGCGGATGCGCTTTTCGGCTTCCGGGGCGAGCGGGTGCAGGGAATTGCCGTCGGCCTTGGCGGCGCCCGCATGCAGGATCGTCGGTTTGACGCCGCTCTTCGCCATGGCGGCGGAGCGGTCGAGGTGCAACCAAACGACGCCGATCGAGCCGACGGTCGCCGACGGCGTGACAATAATGCGCTGCGCGCCGGCGGCGACCACATAGGCCGCCGAGGCGGCGAGCGCGTCGACATGGGCGACAACCGGCTTTCTCGCCGACGCCTGCCGCACCTCGGCGGCGAGCTCGGCCGCGCCGGAAAAGTCGCCGCCGGGGCTGTCGAAATCGAGAATGACTCCGCGCACCTGGGGGTCGGCGATGGCGGCCCGCAGCGCCGTCGAGACGCGCCGATAGGAGGAAAGCCCCAGGACATCGCTGATCCAGGTTGGCCGGTCGACGGTCTGCCCGACGATGGAAATCGTCGCCACGCCCCGGTCGAGGTCATACGGAAGCGCGGCGCCGGCGGTGGACTGGAGAGGCGCGAGCGCCGAGAGATTTGCGGGCGTCAGCGACATGAACGCAGCGTCCGCGGCTTCCTCCGGCATCGCCAGCGGCAACCCGACCAGTTTCGCGGCGAAGAGGCTAAGGTATCGATCGTCAACCATCGATCTTCCTAATGCGTCAGCGCCGCGCCGGCGTCGACGGCGGGCGCAGCGGCTTCGATTTTGTTGATGAGCAACGCCTGGCGCGCGGCCTCGACGTCGAGGCCGGATTCGGCGAGCCGCCAGGCGAAGGCGAAGCGGCCGTCAGCTTCCGGAGCGCTCATGATCGCGATGATCCGGCCGCGTTCGGCGGCGGCGCCCAGGGTGATCGCCAGGCGCTGGACCTCTTCCAACATCGCCTCAAAGGCTTCGCGCGTGGCGACCGGCGGTTCGGCGACCGGCGACGCGGCGGCTTCGGCCGAGGGCGGCCGCAGATTGAGCGCACGATCGGCGCGCAGCCGCCGGGCTTCCGGCCCGACGAGCGCCGCCGAGCGGGGCGCCGGCCCGGCGAAGGCGGCCATGTCGCCTTCGATGAGGTCGGCCGCCTCCGCCTCCGTTTGCGGGCTCGAAAGCAGGACGGTCCACTCCACCCAGCCGCCGCCGTGGGCGACCCTCAGCGCCAGCTCGCGCGGCGCGCCGTCCTGCGCCGCCGGCGCGCCGCGGCGCGTCACCATGCCGGCGATGACCATGCGGTCGAGCGTCGAGGTGTCGGGCGGGTCGCCGGTCATGCTCAGGCCGCCTTTGCGGTCTTGGTCAATTCGAGCAGCCGCGCGGCGGACCAGTGCGGTTCCCACAACGCCGCACCGCCGGGGCGCAGCGACGGCAGGCAAAGCCTGCGCCACGGCGCGAAGTCGCCGCCCCCCGCGGACTGGAGCGGCCATGCGGGCTTGGCCACGCCGCGTGCGAGGTCGCCGGCGGCGGCGAAGGCGGCTTCGCGCTCGATCAACCAAAGGTAGATGAACGCGGCGGGCTCCAATAGGCGATTACCGAGGCGCTGATATTCGGCGTCGAAGGCGTCGAGCGCGGCGCGTCGGCAGTCGCTCCACACCGCGCCTTTGGCGTGCAGCCCCGCCAACAATGGCTGCAAGAGTTTCGGCGTTTCGAACCGCGAGTAATCGTGTCGCCAGTTGTCTGTGACGAAGGCGCGGCCGTCCTTGTCGCCGAGGATCGGAATGAAGGCCGATTCCACAAATTTCGGCGCCAGCGTCAGCCACGCGTTATTGCCCGAGGCCTTGACATAGACGCCGCCGGCCGCAACGAGGCCGCCCATCTGAGCGCCCACTTGGTTGAAACCGTCAACCGCGGCCGCCAGTCCGGCGTGCTGCGATTCCAGCCGTTCGCGGTCCGCCTTGAATTTCGCCGAGCGGCGTTCGCGTTCCAACCGCGCCTCCAGCGCGTCCACGCGGCGGCGCGCGGCGTCGGCGGCTTCGTCCGCCGCCTCGTATTCCGTCTCGGCCGCCGCGATCCTGGCGCGCGCCAACGCTTCGGCCTCCAGGATGCGCAGGGCGTCGTCGGCGGGGGCGCCGTGATCCAGCATGGCCTTGCACGCCGCCAGCGCCGGAGCCGCTTCGCGCGTCGCGCCGTCGAACGCCTCGCGCGCCGTCTGCGCCGCCCGCGTCGTCTTCTCGGCCTCCGCCTTCAGGCGCGGCAAGTCGGCGGGCGTGTCAGCAGGCGGCTTGCCGATCTCGTCAAAAGCCTTGCGGAGCGCCGCAGTCGCCTCGGCGACCGCAGCGTCGCAAACGCGCGCGTTCTCTTCGTCGGCGACGATGGCCGCGCGATGGCCCTCCGCCTTCATCGTCAGGTGTTCCCGGCGCCGCAGACGCGCGTCGATGGCCGCGTCGTCGGTCGTGGGCGGCGCGACCTCGGCGCGCTCGCGCTCGACCTCGGCGAGCTTCGCCCGCCCGGCGTCGATCTGCGCGTGAGCCGTCGCGGCTTTGGCGCATAGGGCGAACAAGGCGGCCGCCGCACTGGCCGCAGTTTTGCGCTGAGCGGCGGCAACGGGCGCGGGAAGGGCGGATTTGCTGGAGAAGGCGCCAGAGAGCATGTGCGGTCCTGTCGTAAGGTTGGCCAGAAGGTTGTGGGCGCCTCAGCGGTCGCCGAAAATGTCGCCCGCTGCGCCCAGGCCGAGCACGGCGTCGACCTCGATCGGGCCTTGCAGACCGTCCGGACTTCGGCGATCGGGATTGACGCGCCCGATAACGGCGATGCGGTCGCCGTCGGCCAGGGCGTGGCCAATGTCATGGCCCAGCGACCGGTAGGCGCCCCACAAGCGCGAGCCGGCGCCGACGGGAACACTGATGGTGACAAACGAGCCGCCGTCGCCGAGCGGAAACGGGTCGCCGGTGACCCGGCCGGCCAACATGATGACGTGACGGTCGCTCATAGCAGCGCCCCCTCGGCCAGCCGGCGAAGGTCGGAACGCAGATAGCGATCGATCGTCGAGCCGCTCTCCCCGAGGCGGGGAAATTGATAGACGGGAGCTCGCAAACCGGCGCGGAGCGCCCGCTGAAACTTGGCCGCCGTCATGCCCGCTTCAGCCGGCGCCCGCGGCGTCGAG
>DATNDU010000193.1:0-32717 GCA_035606915.1 Roseiarcus sp.
TGAGAGGACAGCAGGGCTTCCTTGCGGACGTACATGTAGAGGAACAAAGGCGTCGAGGGCAGGATCGTCGTCACGCCGTCCAGGCGCCCGACCGCGGCGATGGCGCGTTCGTAGACCCGCATGAACCGTCCGAGTTCGAGCGGCGGCTTCGGAGGCAGCGGGGCAGGCACATAGGCGCGCACGCGCTCGCCTCCCGCGCTCGTTTCGACATAGGCGCCGAGCCTTTGGTTCTCTCCGTCCGCCACGCGCGATCCTTTAATTAGCCTCACCGCTATTAAAGCATAATGCCGTATATCTTAATAGCGAGCGTGGCTAATTCAAGGCCGCCGGCATGAAGCTGCGTCCGCAGGCGCGGGCGGTTGGAAGCACAACACGGCGCGATGCCCGCCCAAACACGCTGAAACCGCCCCGCGTTTTCTCTCAACTGCTTACATAGTGCTTACATTTTTCCCGGCTGGGAAATGTAAGCGCCAAAAGCGAAGGGCCGCCTATCGGCGGCCCTGTCATAACGCTCTGATTTCCTTGAGGGAAACTTGGAGCGGGCGAAGGGATTCGAACCCTCGACCCCAACCTTGGCAAGGTTGTGCTCTACCCCTGAGCTACACCCGCATCCTGTCAGCGACGCCGACGGAGGGGCTTATGGCGTAGACCGTAATAAAATGCAACTCCCCTTCTCGGGCGGTATAGCTTAAACGGCGACGCACGCTAAAAGAAGCGGAGGACGCGTCCGGGGCGCCGGGCTATCTCCAGCGCGCGAGGCGAATTTTATGAATGAAAGCGTGGACCCCGCCACCATGCGCGAGGTCCGGCCGGCGCATCCGCCCGAGCCCACGGTCGCCAAGCCTGTCCGCCGGCGTCGTCGGTGGGTGCGCGGGCTGGCGGCTGTCGCGCTCGCCGTGCTCGCTATTTTCGCCTGGGAGCGCTGGGAGAAGCTCGCCCCCGGCACGATCGAGGCCAAGAAGCAGCAGGGCAAGATCGCGCCGGCGCAGACCATCCGCGCCGCCGAGGCGGTGCGCGGGCAGATGCCGATCACCATCGACGCGCTCGGCACGGTGGCGCCGCTCGCCACCATCACGGTGCGCACCCAAATCTCGGGCAAGCTGATGAGCGTCGGCTTCAAGGAGGGCCAACTCGTCAAGATCGGCGATTTCATCGCCCAGGTCGATCCGCGCCCCTACCAAGCCGCTCTCGATCTCGCCCAGGGACAACTGGCCAAGGACACCGCGCTGCTGCAACAGGCGCAGGCGGACCTCGTGCGCTACCAGACGCTGAGCAAGCAGGATTCGATCTCCAAGCAGCAGGTCGACGATCAGAGATTCCTGGTGGCGCAGGACAAGGCCTCGATCCAATCCGATCAGGCCCAGATCCAGACCGCCAAGCTCAACATCTCCTATACCCGCATCGTCTCGCCGATCAACGGACGCGTCGGCCTGCGGCTTGTCGATCCCGGCAATTACGTAACGCCGACCGACGCCACCGGGCTCGTCGTGATCACCGAACTCGACCCGATCTCGATCATCTTCTCGACGCCGGAAGATAATCTGCCTGATATCAGCAAGCGGTTTCACTCCGGCGCGAAGCTTCAGGTGACCGCCTTCGACCGCGGCAATGCCAAGCAACTCGACGTTGGCGAACTGACCAGCATCGACAACCAGATCGACACCACCACCGGCACGTTCAAGCTGCGCGCCAGTTTTGCAAACCCCGACAATGTGTTGTTTCCGAGCCAGTTCGTCAATGCGCGGTTGCTGGTCGACACGCTCGACAACGTCATCCTGGTTCCCAACGCGGCGGTGCAACTCGGGCAGAAGGGGCCGTTCGTCTATGTCGTGAAGAACGGCAAGACGGTCGAGGCGCGTCAAGTGCAGACGGGGCCGTCCGACGCCGAACACACGGTGATAGCGAGCGGCCTGGACGCCGGCGACAGCGTGGTGATCGACGGCGTCGACCGGTTGCGCGACGGCGCGGCGGTGCGCTTCGCCGCCGCCAAGCCTGAGACCCCCGCGGCCGGCGGCGGTGTCGCGCCCGGCGGTCCTCGCCATAATGGCCACAAGAAATCGGGAGCGGCGGGGACGAAGTCGCCGTGAACCCCTCGCGCCTGTTCATCGAGCGGCCGGTGGCGACTTCGCTGTTGATGTTCGCCATCCTGCTCGTCGGCTTTGTCGCCTACAGGTTCCTGCCGCTGTCGGCGCTGCCGGAGGTCGATTACCCGACGATCCAGGTGCAGACCTTCTATCCCGGCGGCAGCCCGCAGGTGATGACCTCCTCGGTCACGGCGCCGCTGGAGCGCCAGTTCGGCGCCATGGCCAATCTGCAACAGATGCTGTCGGCGAGTTCCGGCGGCGCCTCGCTAATCACGCTGCGCTTCGGACTCGACCTGCCGATCGACATCGCCGAACAGGAAGTGCAGGCGGCGATCAACGCCGCCAATTCGTATCTGCCCGCCGATCTGCCGACGCCGCCGACCTACGCCAAGGTGAACCCGGCTGACGCGCCGATCCTCACCCTCGGCGTCACCTCCAAGACGATGAAGCTCACCGAAATGGAGAACCTGCTCGAAAGCCGGCTCGTGCCGAAGCTTTCGCAGCTTCCGGGCGTCGGCCTGGTGACGATCTCCGGCGGGCAGCGCCCGTCCGTGCGCATTCACGCCAATCCGTTGGCGCTGGCGGCCTACGCCATCAACCTCGACGACCTGCGCACGACCATCGCCAGTCTCAACGTCAATACGCCGAAGGGCAGTTTCGACGGGCCGGCGCAATCCTACGCCGTCAACGCCAACGATCAGATCCAGGACCCGAAAGACTATCTCAACGCCGTCATCGCCTATCGCAACAATGCGCCGGTGCGCCTCAAGGACGTTGCGCGCGTCGAGATCGGGGCCGAGAACAACCGGCTGTCGGCCTGGAGCAATCGCGCCGCCGGGCTGATCGTCAATATCCAGCGCCAGCCCGGCGCCAATGTCATTCAGGTCGTCGACGGCGTCAAAAAGCTGTTGCCGCAACTGACGGCCTCGCTGCCGGCGGCGATCCAGATTGCGCCGCTGACCGACCGCACGGTGACGATCCGCGCTTCGGTCGCGGACGTCGAGTTCGAACTGGCGCTGGCTATCGGGCTCGTCGTGCTGGTGATCTTCCTGTTCCTGCGCAACCTGCCGGCGACGCTGATTCCGAGCCTCTCGGTGCCGTTGTCGCTGGTCGGCGCGCTCGCCATCATGTACGAATTCGGCTTCAGCCTCGACAATCTGTCGCTGATGGCGCTGACCATCGCCACCGGCTTCGTCGTCGACGACGCCATCGTCGTCATCGAGAACATCGCGCGATATCTCGAACAGGGGCTGTCGCCGAAGGAGGCGGCGCTCAAGGGCTCGCAGCAGATCGGCTTCACCATCATCTCGCTGACCATCTCGCTGCTCGCGGTGCTGATTCCGCTGTTGTTCATGGGCGATGTCGTCGGCCGGTTGTTCCACGAATTCGCCATCACGCTGGCGGCGACCATCGTCATCTCGGCGCTGGTGTCGTTGACGATGGTTCCCATGCTGTGCGCGCTGTTCCTAAAGCCGGCGCCGCCGGGCGGGCGCGGCCATCAGGCGAGCGGCGGCACCGTGTTCCGCGCCGTGTCGCGCTTCTACGCCTCGACATTGCGCTTCACCTTGAACCACAGCTTTTTCACGCTGCTGGTGGCGCTCGGCACCTTCGTGCTCACCGGCTATCTGTATGTGACGATCCCCAAGGGCTTCTTTCCGGTGCAGGACACCGGCGTCATCGAGGGCGTGACGCAGGCCAACCAGGCGATCTCCTTCGCCAAGATGGCGAAGCTGCAACAGGCGCTCGCCGATGTCATCCTGAAGGACGCCGACGTCGTCAGTCTGTCCTCGTTCATTGGCGTCGACGGCTCCAACGTCACCCTCAATTCCGGGCGCTTCCTGATTAACCTGAAGCCGCACGACAAGCGCAAGTCGAACGCCAGCGCTGTCATCCGGCGTCTGAAGGCGGAGACCGCCGACATCGCCGGCATTGCGCTATTCATGCAGCCGGTGCAGGATCTGAGCGTCGATACCGCGGTAAGCGCGGCGCAATATCAGTTCACCTTCCAGAATCAGGATCTGGCGCTGCTCCAGGAGTGGACGCCGAAGGTGTTGCAACGGCTGGGCCAGATTCCCGCCATCACCGACGTCGCGAGCGACCTGCAACCCAACGGCCGCGCCGTCTTCGTCGACATCGACCGCGCCACCGCGGCGCGCTTCGGGGTGACTCCGGCCTCGATCGACAATGCCCTCTACGACGCCTTCGGCCAGCGCATCATCTCGACCATCTTCACTCAGACGGCGCAATATCGCGTCATCCTCGACGTTGAACCAGAAATGCGCACGTCGCTGAAGGCGCTGGGCGACATCTATCTGCCCTCCGCCGCCTCCTCGACCGGGCAGGTTCCGCTGGAGGTGATCTCGAAACTGACGATTAAACCCTCGCCGCTACAGATCTCGCATCTCAAGCAGTTCCCGGTGACGACGATCTCGTTCAACCTGGCGCCGGGCGCCTCGCTGGGCGGGGCGGTTGACGGGATCAACGCGGCGCTGGCCGGGCTCAATCTGCCGCCGAGCTTCCAGGTCGCCTTCCAGGGCGCGGCGCAGGCGTTTCAGGCGTCGCTGTCGAACGAGTTGTTCCTGCTCGCGGCGGCGGTGCTGACGATGTATATCGTGCTCGGCGTGCTCTACGAGAGCTTCATCCATCCGATCACCATTCTTTCGACCTTGCCCTCGGCCGGCATCGGCGCGCTGCTGGCGCTCAATGCCGCCGGCGCCGGGCTCGACATCATTGGCGTCATCGGCATTGTGCTGCTGATCGGCATCGTCAAGAAGAACGCCATCATGATGATCGACTTCGCGCTGGAGGCGCAGCGCGTGCAGGGTCTGCCGGCGCGCGAGGCGATCTATCAGGCCTGCCTGCTGCGTCTGCGGCCGATCCTGATGACGACGATGGCGGCGATATTCGGCGCGCTGCCGCTGATGCTCGGGCGCGGCGTCGGCTCGGAGTTGCGCCAACCGCTCGGCCTGGCCATCGTCGGCGGCCTGTTGTTCAGCCAGGTGTTGACGCTCTATACGACGCCGGTGATCTACCTGTATTTCGAGCGCCTCGGCGCGGCGCTCGGCTTCTCCTCGCAAAGCGGCGCGGTCGCGCCGGAAGCGACATGAGCGGCGGCTTCTCGGCGCTGTTCATCCGGCGGCCGGTGGCGACCATCCTGCTGACCATCGGCATCGCGCTGGCGGGGCTGCTGGCGTTCGCGCAATTGCCGGTGTCGCCGCTGCCGCAGATCGATTTCGCCACCATTTCGGTGCAGGCCAACATGGCCGGCGCCAGCCCCGACAACATGGCGACCAATGTCGCGGCGCCGCTCGAACGCCATCTCGGCCAGATCGCCGACGTGACCGAGATGACCTCGATGAGTTCGCTCGGCTACACGCGCGTCGTGCTGCAATTCGGTCTCGACCGCGACATCAACGGCGCCGCGCGCGACGTGCAGGCGGCGATCAACGCCGCGCGCGCCGATCTGCCGGCGAGCCTGCGGCAGAACCCGAGCTATCACAAGATCAATCCCGCCGACGCGCCGATCATGGTGCTGGCGCTGACCTCGACGACGCGCCCGCCCGGTGAGCTTTACGATGTCGCCTCGAACATCCTGCAACAGCGGCTGTCGCAGCTTCCCGGCATCGGCGAGGTCGACGTCACCGGCAGCGCGCTGCCGGCGGTGCGCGTCGAGCTTAACCCGACGGCGCTTTACCACTACGGCATCGGGCTCGAAGACGTGCGCGCGGCGCTCGCCTCGGCCAACGCCAATTCGCCGAAGGGGCAGATCGAGGACGCCGATTTCAATTATCAGATCTACGCCAACGATCAGGCGACCAAGGCGGCGCAATATCGCGATCTCGTCATCGCCTATCGCAACCATGCGGCGGTGAAGCTCAAGGACGTCGCCGACGTCGAGGATTCGGTCGAAGATCTGCGCAACGCCGGCCTCGCCAACGGCGAACCGGCGATCGGCATCGTGCTATCGCGCGAGCCCGGCGCCAACATCATCCAGGCCGTCGACAACGTGAAGGCGGAGTTGCCGAGGCTGATCGCCTCGTTGCCCGGCGATGTCGATCTCAAGGTGGTCGTCGACCGCTCGATCACGATCAGAGGCTCGCTGCGCGATACGCTGTGGACGCTCGTCGCCTCGGTGGCGCTGGTGATCTTCGTCGTCTTCGTGTTCCTGCGCGACGTGCGGGCGTCGGCCGTGCCGAGCGTCGCGGTGCCGGTGTCGATCATCGGCTCGTTCGCGGCGATGTATCTGCTCGGCTTCAGCCTCAACAATCTGTCGCTGATGGCGCTGACGATCTCGACCGGCTTCGTCGTCGACGACGCCATCGTCGTGCTGGAGAACGTCAGCCGTCATCTGGAGGAGGGCAAGTCGCGCCTCGAAGCCGCGATCGAGGGCGCGAAGGAGGTCAGCTTCACAGTGGTGTCGATCAGCCTGTCGCTGGTGGCGGTGTTCCTGCCGCTGTTGCTGATGGGCGGCCTGGTCGGGCGGCTGTTCAAGGAGTTCACCGTCACGTTGTCGATGGCGGTGCTGATCTCGATGGTGGTGTCGCTGACGACGACGCCGATGATGTGCGCGCTGATCCTGCCGCGCCAGGCGCGCAAGCAGCACGGCCGGCTCTACCGCCTCACCGAAGCCGGCTTCGACGGCATGCTCGCTTTCTACCGCGTCACTCTCGACGTGGCGCTGCGCCACCCTTGGGTGACGCTGGCGGTGTTCTTCAGCACCCTCTGGCTCAACGTCGACTTGTTCCGCAGCGCCAAATACAGCCTGTTTCCGGTGCAGGACACCGGGTTGATGATCGGCTTTCTTCAGGGCGATCAGAGCATCTCGTTCCAGAGCATGAAGAAGAAGCTGGCGCAATTGCAGGATATCGTGCAGCAGGACCCGGCGGTGGCGACCATCGTCGGCGTCACCGGCGGCCGGCAGGTCAATTCCGGCTTCGTTTACATTTCGCTGAAGCCCTACGATCAGCGCAAGATCACGGCGGACGGCGTCGTTTCCCGCTTGCGCAAAAAGCTCGGCCGCGTCGCAGGAGCGCGGCTGTTCCTGCTCGCGGTTTCCGATCTGCGCGTCGGCGGCAGGCAAGGCAATGGCAGTTATCAATATACACTGCTGGCCGATAATACAGAGGACCTCTATAAATGGGCGCCGCGGTTGACGGAGGCGTTGTCGCATTCCGATGTGTTGAAGGACGTCAACTCCGATCAGCAGCAATCGGGGCTGGAAGCCGATGTCCAGATCGACCGCCCGACGACGGCGCGGCTCGGCCTCACGCTGAGCGCGATCGACAATACGCTTTACGACGCTTTCGGCCAGCGTCAGGTGTCGACGATCTACAACACGCTCAACCAGTATCATGTCGTCATGGAGGCGGCGCCGCGCTACTGGCAGAGCCCGCAATCGCTGAAAAATGTTTATATCTCGACCTCGGGGGCGACGCCCTCGGGCGTCGGCAGCACCAACTTCAGCCCCGCCAGCTATTTAGCGCCCAATAGCGCCTCAACCTCTTCGACGCTCGCCGCGCTCGCCGCCAATTCCGCGCGCAACCTCGCCACCAACTCGCTGGCCGCCAGCGGCCATTCCGCGGCCTCCGCAGGCGCGGCGGTGTCGACGGCGAAGGAGACGATGGTTCCGCTGTCGGCGATCGCCTCCTTCCGTCTCGGCCACACCGCGCTCGGCGTCAATCATCAAAGCCAGTTCGCGGCGGCGACGATCTCGTTCAACCTCGCGGAGGGCAAAGCGCTCAGCGATGCGCAGAAGGCGATTGACGCAGCGACCGCCGAGATCGACATGCCGTCGACCATTCGCGGCGCTTTCGCCGGCACGGCGCTCGCCTCCAAGCAGGCGCAGGGCGGCCAGCTCTTGCTGATCGGCGCGGCGCTGCTCACCGTCTATCTCGTGCTCGGCATTCTCTACGAGAGCTATATCCATCCGATCACGATCATATCGACGCTGCCTTCGGCCAGCGTCGGCGCGCTGGCAGCGCTGCGGATCTTCAATACCGAGGTGACGATCATCGCCTTCATCGGCATCATTCTGCTGATCGGCATCGTCAAGAAGAACGCGATCATGATGATCGATTTCGCGCTCGCCGCCGAGCGCCAGGGGCTCGACGCGCGGGAGGCGATTCGCCAGGCCTGCCTCATGCGCTTCCGCCCGATCATGATGACGACGATGGCGGCTTTGTTCGGCGCGCTGCCGCTCGCCTTCGGCGCCGGCGAGGGCTCGGAATTGCGCCATCCTCTCGGCATCACCATTGTCGGCGGCCTGCTCGTCAGCCAGGCGTTAACCCTGTATACGACGCCGGTGGTCTTCCTGTTCCTCGACAGGATAGGCAAGGGGGCTGGGCGCGCTTGGCGCAGATATTATCTCGGCGAACCGGGCGCGTCCCCGGCATGAGCGCGCGTCTGCTGGCCGCCGGGCTCACCCTGACGCTCGGCGGCTGCCTCGCCGTCGGGCCGGATTATCTGAAGCCGGCGGCGATCGTGCCGTATCGTTATAAGGAGATCAAAGGTTGGAGGCTCGCCAACCCGCGCGACACGGCGCCCAAGGGCGCGTGGTGGCGCGCCTTCCGTGACGCCGAGCTTGATCGGCTGGAGGCGACCGTCGCTGTCTCCAACCAGACATTGAAGGTCAGCGAGGCCAACTATCGTCAGGCCGTGGCGCTCATCGCGCAGGCGCGCGCCGGGCTGTTTCCGACGCTCAACTTCAACCCCTCGCTCACTCAAGCCGGTCCAGCGGCGGTCGTGCAATCGCCCACGACCCTGGACGCCGAGATCACCGGCTCGTGGACGCTCGACGTCTGGGGCCGCGTGCGCCGCACGATCGAGGAGAACGGCGCCAGCGCGCAAGCGTCCGCCGCCGATCTCGCCAACGCCGCCTTGTCCGAGCAATCGGCGCTGGCGCTCGCTTATATGCAGGTGCGCCAGGCCGATTCGCTGCACGACCTGTTCGCCGTCACCGTCAAGCAATACCGGCGCGCGCTGGCGATCGCGCAGAATCAGTACGACGCCGGCACGGCCGCCAAGTCCGACGTCATCACCGCCCACGCGCTCGTGCTGGCCGCTCAGGCGCAGGAGATCAATGTCGAGGTCGCGCGCAAGCAGAACGAGCACGCCATCGCCGTGCTGATGGGCAAGCCACCCTCGGAAGTGTCGATCTCGCATCGCGACCTCGCCGAGACGGCGCCGCATCCGCCGGTGCGGCTGCCCTCGACGCTGCTTGAGCGGCGGCCCGATATCGCCGCGGCCGAGCGCACGATGAAACAGCAGAACGCCGCCATCGGCGTCGCCGTCGCCGGCTATTACCCCGACATCTCGCTTTCCGGCGCCTTCGGTTACGCGGGCAATCCGTTCATCAGGCAAATCGCCGGGGCCAATCCGGTCTGGTCCTATGGCGCCGCGCTGGCGCAACCTTTGTTCGACGCCGGGCTCACCGCGGCGCAGGTCGAGGCGGCGAAGGCGGCCTATCAGGCGAGCGTGGCGACCTACCGGCAGACGGTGCTGAGCGCCTTCCAGCAGGTCGAGGACAATCTCGCCACCATCATCATCTATGACCGCGAGTTGAAGGTGCAGAAAGAAGCGGTGCGCATCGCCCGCCAGGCGGTGCAGATCGCGCTCAACGAATATCGCGCCGGCACGCAGAACTTCACCACCGTCGTCACCGCGGAAGCGACGGCGCTGTCGGACGAGGAGGCGCTTGTCGCCACCAAGGCGTCGCGGCTGGCCGCCGCCGTGTCGCTGATCGTGGCGCTCGGCGGCGGCTGGGAGGTCGAGGATCTGCCGCGCCTGGCCGCCGACGCTGCCCCGGACGCCAAGCCGACGCCCTGATCCCTAGCTCGGGTATGGCGTGCCTGCGCTTGCTCGGCTTGCGCGCCGCCGCTTCCATCGACCGGGCGCCGCAAAGCTTACGCCGAGACGCGCTCGATCTTTTCGCGCGCGGCCGTTGCGATGAAACTCGATCGCGTCAGACCGCTCGTGCGCGCCGCGTCGTCAATCGCCTCCAGCAATCCGGAGTCCAGCGAAAGATTGGCTTTCGCTGGACGGCCGGAGTCGATGAGGACGGGAACGACGATGAACGCCGCGCCGTCGCGCAGGGCCTGAGCGACTTCCTTGTCATCCTTCAGCGCCGCCATGTCGCGAGCGCGTGGAAGCGCTTCGTCGCCTTCGCGGGCGTCGAGTATCCATTCGCGGACAGCGGCGATCGCATCGGCGTTGACCTCGGCAATCGTATCTCCGCCGGCAGTACAGCCGGGCAGATCGGGAAAGACGACGCCATAGGCGCCTTTGACGCCATCCAAGAGGCCGATGTATCGAGCCATTTTTATAAGTCCTGTATTTAGGTACGAGTTGCACGGTTTCATTTCATCGGCGCGATCGAAGATCGGAGGCTGAGCGGCCTGAGCCGCCCAGCGGCGCCGGCGGCTATCGCCAGCCGGCTATTTTCGCGATCTCCCGACCGACGCCGGGGGAAAGGGTACGGTGGCGCGGAACGACGATGCGTTCCTGGGGCCTTTTGGGATGTTTGGAGACGGTGTGACGACCGCCATTTCGGGATAACCATCCTTCGGCTACGAGCCGATTACAAACTTCGCGCGAACTTAGCTCATCCATCAAACCTCCGTGGATTGTCGGTTATGCGTAAATATATGCGCCAAATCGGCGATACTTTCAACGGCGTGCGCAAACTTTTGCGCACAAAGGCCGGACGCGACAAAGAGAGCGGTTCCCCCGCCAGCCTTTCCGATAGATAGCCGATGCTTCGGGCTGATCGCATAATTACAAGTCCTCATAGTTTGTCGGACTTGCCGAAGCTCGCCGCGCACCGAAATCGGGCCGCCGCGAGCCTTGCGCGGGGCCGCGCGCTTGGCGATAACGCCGCGTTCGACGGGATGGGGTCATGGCCAAGTTCAAGGAACTCGTTTTCTCCGGTGTGCAGCCGACCGGCAATCTGCATCTGGGCAATTACCTCGGCGCGCTGAAGCGTTTCGTCGAGATGCAGGCGACGCATCCGTGCATCTATTGCGTCGTCGATCTGCACGCGATGACGATGGCGCACGATCCGGCGACGCTGAGGAGCGCGACGCGCGAAGTCACCGCCGCGTTTCTCGCCTGCGGCATCGATCCCAGGAAGAACATCGTTTTCAACCAGAGCCGCGTGCCCGAGCATGCGGAACTGACCTGGGCGTTCGATTGCGTGGCCCGCATGGGCTGGCTCAACCGCATGACCCAGTTCAAGGAGAAGGCCGGCAAGGATCGCGAGAACGCCTCGGTCGGCATCTTCAACTATCCGGTGCTGATGGCGGCCGACATTCTCGTCTATCGCGCCACCCATGTGCCGGTCGGCGACGACCAGAAGCAACACCTGGAGCTGGCCCGCGACATCGCGCAGAAGTTCAACAGCGATTTCGCCGCCAGCATCGCCGACAACGGCCACGGCGACAGCTTCTTTCCGTTGCCGGAACCGCTGATCCAGGGGCCGGCGACGCGGGTGATGAGCCTGCGCGACGGCGCCAAGAAAATGTCGAAATCGGACCCGTCCGAATATTCGCTGATCGCGATCATGGACGACGCCCACACGGTCGCGCAGAAAATCCGCAAGGCGAAGACCGACGCCGAGCCGTTGCCGAGCGAGATCGCCGGCCTTGCCGGGCGGCCGGAGGCCGACAATCTCGTCGGCATCTTCGCCGGCCTCAACGACCAGACCAAGGACGAAGTCCTGGCCGAGCGCGGCGGGGCGCAATTCTCCGCCTTCAAATCGGCTTTGACGGAATTGATCGTCGCCAAATTGGGGCCGATCCGCGCCGAGATGATCCGGCTCGTCGAGGCGCCCGAGCATATCGACGCCGTGCTCGCGCAAGGCGGCGTGCGGGCGCGCGAGATCGCCCAGCCGGTGTGGGCGTCGGTCAAGGATATCCTGGGCCTCGTCCGATAGGGTTAAAGAAAAATTTCGCCGCTGTGACGCCGCAGTCTCGCCGCGCCGTTCGCAACATATCGCGTGGCGATCAGCAATATAATCTAAATATAGGCGTGACCGTCTGTGGCGGCGCCGTGGCGCGGCGACGTGGTTAACGACTTTCTCTCCGGCTTTGCGTAAGCCTGGAAGCGTCTGATTCGCGTCGTCGGCGGAAGGCGCGCATCGGACATGCGAAGCGCGGGCCGGGCGGGGCGCGCGGCTTCGCGTTTTGTGGGGAGCGCGAGGCTTGGCGAGCTCGGCGACGGCGTTTTGGCGACTCGAACGCAGCGGTCGGATAACGGCTTCTTGCTTGGGCTCTTGCTTGGGCCCCTGCTTGGGCTTCGCCGCGATCCTGCTGGCGACCCCGGCGCGCGCCGCCGGCCTCGACCTGTTCGACGCGGAGATGTCGCCGGTCATGCTCGCGGCGCTCATCGTCATCTTCTCGCTCGGCGCGCTCGTGCTAAGCTCGACACGACGCCGCCACGCGCAGAAAGAGCGCCAGTTCGCCCAGGATCTGGAGCGCGCGCGCGCCGAGGTCGAGCGGGTCAAGCAGTTTCTCGCCGGCGAGCCGCAAATCGTCGTGGTGTGGGATCGCGCCGACAACGAGCCGCGCGTCGAGGGCGAATTCGCGCTGGTCTCTGACGCGATGAACCCGCGCCGCATCCTCGCCTTTTCCGGTTGGCTCGATGTCGAGACGGCGGCGCGGGTCGAGGATATGGTGGGCAAGCTGCTGTCGCGCGGCGAGAGCTTTGCGGCCGAGGTGGCGAGCCTGCGCGGCCGCCACCTGGAGCTTGCCGGCCGCGCCATCGGCGGCAACGCCGTCATGCGCATCCGCGATATTTCCGGCGACCGGTTGGAGCGGCTGCGCTTGCAGGAGAATTTCGCCGAGGCGCAGAGCGAGCTTGCCGCGTTCCGCAAGTTGCTCGACGCGCTGCCCCATCCAGCGTGGATGCGCGGCCGCGACGGCCGGCTTTCGTGGCGCAGCGCGGCGTTCGCGCGGGCGCTGGAGCCCAAGGAGCGCCGGCCGCTGGAAACGACGGCGGAACTGTTCGACGGCGCGACGCTGCGCGAGGCCGATGAGGCGCGCGCCGCCAGCGGGGTTTGGCGCGCCCGCGCCCACGCCACCGTCGCCGGCGCGCGGCGGCCGTTCGAAGCCTGCGAGGTCGCCACCGAGGGCGGCGCGGCGGGGCTCGCGCTCGATCTCTCCGAAAACGAGGCGCTGCGGGCCGAGAAGGACCGGCGCGAGCGCGCCTACAAGGGCCTGCTCGACCGGCTGGCGACGGCGGTGGCGATCTTCGACGGCGCCAAGCGGCTCGATTTCCACAACGCCGCCTACCGGCAGTTCTGGTCGCTCGACGCCGCCTTTCTCGATTCCAAGCCGACCGACGGGGAAATCCTCGATCATCTGCGCGCCCGCCGGTTGCTGCCCGAGCAGGCCGATTTCCGCACCTGGAAGGCGCAAATCCTGTCGACCTATCAGGCGCAGACGATGGAGCCGGTGGAGACCGTGTGGCATCTGCCGGACGGCCGCGCGCTGCGCGTCTCCGCCAGCCCGAACGCCGAGGGCGGCGTCGCCTACCTCTACGATGACGCCACTGCCAGCTTCACGCTCGCCGCCCAGCTCAACGCGCTGACCCGCCTGCAAGGCGAGACGCTCGACGCGCTGAAGGAGGGCGTCGCGGTGTTCGGCGCCGACGGCCGTCTGCGGCTCGCCAATTCCGCCTTCGCGGCGGTCTGGGGGATCGCGACGCCGCCGGCAAGCGAACGGCCGCATTTCGACGAGATCGCCAAAGCCTGCCTGCCGCTGGTCTCGGACCCGGCGAAATGGGAGCCGCTGCGCGGCGCGGCGTTGGGCATGGCCGAGCAGCGCCGGCCGATCGGCGAGCGCATCGAGCGCACCGACGGCGCGATCCTCGAAGCTGCCGCGCTGCCGCTGCCCGACGGCGGCACGCTGATGACCTTCCTCGACGTAACCGACAGCGCCAACGCCGCCCGCGCACTGGCCGAGCGCAACGAGGCGCTGGTCAGCGCCGAGAAGCTGCGCAACGATTTCGTCAAGCATGTCTCCTACGAACTGCGCACCCCGTTGACCAACATCATCGGCTTCACCCAGTTTCTCGCTGACGGCGGCGCCGGCGCGCTCTCAGCCAAGCAGCTCGAATATTCCGGCTACATACGAGCCTCGTCCTCGGCGCTGCTCGCCATCATCAACGACATTCTCGATCTCGCCTCGATCGGCGCCGGCGCGCTGGAACTGACGCCCGAGGATGTCGATGTCGCCGACGCGATGAAGGCGGCGGCGGAAGGCGTGCAAGACCGGCTGCGCGAGGCCAATATCGAATTGCGCATCGTCGCCACCGACGGCGTCGGGAAGATGTACGCCGACGGGCGGCGGGTGCGTCAGGTGCTGTTCAACCTGCTTTCCAACGCCATCGGCTTTTCCGAGCCCGGGCAAACCGTTACGCTGGCGGCGATGCGGCGGCCGGAGGAGATCGTGTTCAAGGTTTCCGATCGCGGCCGCGGCATATCGCCGGAGGCGCTGGAAAGGGTGTTCGACCCCTTCGAATCCAGCAGCGGCGGCGCCCGCCATCGCGGACCCGGGCTCGGCCTGTCGATGGTCAAGGCGCTGGTGGAGTTGCACGGCGGCAAGGCGACGATCGATTCCGTGGTAGGAGAGGGCACGGTCGTCACCTGCGTTTTCCCTACCAGGGCCGCCGGGACGGCGGTCCTGGCGGCGAGTTGACATGAGCGCTTATCTTCACGCGGATTTGCCAGTCGAAATCGTCGAACTCGATGACGAAGCGGCCACGGCCGGGATCGCCGGCTGGCTGGCGAGCTTCGCCCGCCCCGGCGATTTCATCGTCCTCAGCGGCGAACTCGGGGCCGGCAAGACCGCGCTCGCGCGCGCCTTCCTGCGCGCGGCCTGCGACGATCCCGAACTCGAAACGCCGAGCCCGACCTTCACCCTGCTGCAAACCTACGAGGGGCGCGAGGGGCCGATCGTGCATGCCGATTTCTACCGGCTCAGCGGCCCCGACGACCTGCGCGAGATCGGCTTTGCCGAGGCCGTTCAGGGCGCGGTGACGTTGATCGAGTGGGGCGAGCGGGCGCTGGCGGCGCTGCCGGCCGAGCGGCTCGACGTGACGCTGGAGTTCGACCCCGCGCATGGCTCCGATTATCGGCTGCTGCTATTCCGGCCGCGCGGGCAGACGATGACCGTCCGCTTCAAGGCGGCGCGCGCCGTCGAGGCGCTGCTTGAGCAGGCTGGCTGGGCGCAGGCCCGGCGTCAGCCGATGTATGGCGACGCCTCGACGCGCGCCTATGAGCGGCTGACCGATCCGCACGGGCGCACCGCGATCCTGATGATCGCGCCGCCGCGCCCGCCGGGACCGCCGCTGCGCTTCGGCAAATCCTATGCCGAGATCGCCAGGCTCTCCGGCGACATCCGCGCCTTTCTCGCCGTCGGCGAGGGCCTGCGGGCGCTGGGCTATTCGACGCCGCGCGTCTACGCCCACAGCATCGACGACGGGCTGGCGCTGATCGAGGATTTCGGCGCCGAGACCATCGCCGACGCCAATGGCGTCAACCCGTCGCGCTACGCCGAAGCCGCCGCTTTGCTCGCCGACCTGCACATGCACCCGCTGCCGCGCGAACTCGTGTTCGCCGGCGAGGTTCACACTTTCCCGGTCTACGACCTCGACGCCATGCTGATCGAGGTTGAGTTGGCGCTCGACTGGTACGCGCCGGCGATCGCGCGCGGCGCGCCGTCCTCGGGGGCGCGCATGCAGTTCCTCGGGTTGTGGCGCGAGATTCTCTCAGGCCCGCTGGCGGAGCCGCCGACCTGGACGTTGCGCGATTTTCATTCGCCCAACATCCACTGGCTCGCCGAGCGCAACGGCCTCGCCCGGCTCGGGCTCATCGATTACCAGGACGCGCTCATGGGGCCGCCGGCCTATGATGTCGCTTCGCTGTTGCAGGACGCCCGCCAGTCGGTGCCGGGCGACGTCGAGGCGCGGCTGCTGGCGCTTTACGGGCGGCGGCGCGGCCAGGCCGATCCGAGCTTCGATTTCGAGACTTTCGTCGCCCATTACGCCATCATGGGGGCGCAGCGCGCGACGAAGATTCTGGGCCTGTTCACGCGGCTCGACCGCCGCGACGGCAAGCCGCAATATCTCAAGCTGCTGCCGCGCATCGAGCAGACGCTCGCCCGCGACCTCGCCCATCCGGCGCTGGAGCCGCTGCGGCGCTGGTTCGACACCCACCTGCCGCGCGCGCTCGGCTCGCCCCTGGAGGAGCCGTGAAGCCGAAGCTCGTATTTGTATTCGCCGCTGGCCTCGGCGTGCGCATGCGGCCGCTGACCGATACGGTTCCCAAGCCGCTGATCGCCGTCGCCGGCAAGCCGCTGATCGACCATTGCCTCGACCGCTTCGCCGACGATGGCGTCGAGGCGGCCATCGTCAACGTGCATTACCTGGCCGACCCGATCGAGGCGCATCTGAAGGCCCGCAAGCGCCCGCGCATCGTCATCTCCGACGAACGGGCGCGGCTGCTCGACCAGGGCGGCGCGCTCAAGAAAGCGCGGGGGCTGATCGGCGATGCGCCGTTCTATGTCTGCAACACCGACGCGTTCTGGATCGAGGGGCCGCACTCCAACCTCGACCGCCTCGCCGCCGCCTTCGATCCTGCTGAGATGGACGCGATGCTGCTGGTGGCTGCGACCCCCGGCGCCGTCGGCGTCGACTGGCCCGGCGATTTCGAGATGGACAAGGAGGGGCGACTCAGCCGTCGCGACCCCAAGACGGTGGCCCCCTTCGTCTATACCGGGGTTGGGATTCTGAAGCCGGGGCTGTTCGATGGCGTGAAGGAGGATGTATTCAAGCTGGCGCCGTTCTTCTGGCGCGCGGCGGATGAGGGGCGGCTGTTCGGGCTGCGGCTCGACGGGTTGTGGCTGCATGTGGGGCGGCCGGAGACGATTGGCGAAGCGGAGGCGGCGATTGCGCGGTCGGTGCTGTAGGATTGTGGGAACGCGTGTCCCGGTTGGCTGAAGGATAGAGAAACGGAGTGGTACGCTTTTGGACTAATGACAAGTGTGCGGCGTGTATTTTCAATGGTTTGAGCGAAAATCTATCGCGACACGAAAGATTCGACACCGGCGCAGTTTTCGCGTATGAGTCGTCTCGACGCGATGGCAGATTGGTTAATGCACCCGGTTTTGCAAACCGGGGTCCCTGTAGCGGGGAGGTTGGGTTCGATTCCCACTCGCGTCTCTCACGGCTTTCGCTTGCCCGTTTCACCCTATTCGTGTAGAGAATTCGCAGAGGGACGAACGCTACCGGGCTTGCCCGTCGGCCCTCAATACGTCGGCTAATCCGACGGGAGACGCGAGGAACGTATTCGCAAAGCCCCGCCTTCGTGCGGGGCTTTGTCGTATTTGACGCTTCAAAAAGCAAAAGACCCCTGCGGAGATGAAATACGCGAAGCCATTTTGGTCGGCGTATGAAAATCGCGCTTCTCCTCTAGGATTTCCCTAACGGTCAAGAATTGAATTCGGTCATATTTCGTACCGGAATATTCATACTGACCCGCGAGCGAGGCGGCGTCATACATAGCCTTCGACGGTTCTTGAAGGGAAAGAAACCCAGCTATCTCGACGTCCGGCAAGTCGACCATTGTCCCCCGCAAATCGCGAACGTCACTAGGCCGAAGCTTACCCCCCTTCACTGAAAGAACCATGCATTTTAGCCCCTTCATCGTTTCAAAATACAATCGCCCGTCTATTCCCTTGTCGCCAGTCTTTTTCGTCGGAAATCCGCCAACACGTTCTACAATCCAATGTTCAAATTGAAATGGATCTCTATTAAACAAATCTTCCGCTTGTTCTACACTTACCGGAATCCCGTCAACTTTAAAATGACTACCCTCAACAAGTCTATATTTATCCCCAGTAAGGATTTCCCTCATTATTTTTATTGAGAGAATCGCTATATCACACCCTATCCATTGACGTTCAAGTTCTTGAGCGGCGTATATCGTTGTACCACATCCGCAAAATGGATCGAACACGACGTCTCCTTTATTTGAAGATGCTTCAATAATCCTTTTTAGTAATGATTTCGGCTTTTGTGTAGGATATCCCAACCGTTCATTGTCTTGAGCTGCAAGCGCAGGAATATCGGTCCAAACATTATCAACGATTTGGCCGGGATCATTTGTTGGACGAAATTTGCGCCGTGGCGTTCCACTTGAAGTAAAGAGGAAGTCACCGTCGTCAAACAGTTTCTGAAGTTTCTCTTTCTCCATTCTCCAACCGGCTTTTCCGGGAGTGTAGCCCGCAAACTCGAAAACGAGATTTGGCCTTTCGCCCATTGAATCGGATCGCAATAAAGGGCCGTTCATATAACGCCCTTTCTTGTCCACATATGGGTATCGAGCCTCAATCTCTTCGGGCGTAAGTTTGACGCGAATTTTGTCAGCATTAAATGTGTAAGTGTCACTCGCACTGTAGAATAATATTGTGTCACTTGATCGACCATACCGCTTAGATTTGTGCTGCGAGCCTTTCGGTCGGTCATAGCGTTTCCAAATTATTTCATTACGAAAATTGTCATGTTTGAAAATTCCATCCATCATAACTTTTATATAGTGGCTCGCAGTTGAATCACAATGAAGATATATTGATCCCGTTGGGCGCAGTATGCTTTTCATGTGCAGCAGTCTTTGAACCATGTACACAAGATAAGCGAGTAAGTGCGGCTGCGTGTGTCTAAGCGCGTTTATCCATAGTCGCCAGAATTCGACATAATAATCAGCGACGCCATGCTCTCGCATCAATATAGGCATTGCGCGAGCAATCTCCTCCTTTTGCGGGTCCATTTCCCACGTATCGCAGAACGCTTCCGCCTGATCCGGAACAGGTTTTCCAGTCAAATTCTTATAAATAAGATTGTAGTTTTGTTTTGAATTAAACGGAGGATCAAGATAAATTAGATCAACAGACCACTTCGGCATCCTTTGCATGATCGTTAGATTGTCGCCATAATACAGGTGGTTCATGCCGCAACCATTGCATTCAGCAAAATACCAAATCCATTTGTTGCCCCTCGAGTGTTGCATTTATAACAAGCCTCTGCGATGTAAAACGGCATGTATTTCCTGCTATAGTGGTGATGCTGACCGTACCAAGCGCGCTTAACTAGCGACCAAAATCCTTCTATCGAATTGGTGTGTATGTCGCCTTCCGCATACGATTCCTTGTGATTTATCGTCGCGCTTCTCATGGACGAGGCGACCCGCCGATAGGCTGCGAACTCATCGGTGATCAGGAATGAGGCGGCGGTATCGACAGTCCGACGAATGAAAGTGTCGAGACCCTTAGCGGATATTTCGTGCGCTTCAGCAACCTTGGCGACGACGCGCCCCAGCCGTTCCGTGACGCCGATTACCGGAACCTTCTTCGTTCCGCGACCACGTTTGTTTGGCTTGTCGTCATCACGACGATTGCCTTTGCGGGGCTTCCCGCCGATGTATGTTTCGTCCGCCTCAACGATCCCATGCAATAAACCAGCCTGAGCTTCGTCGTTTGCCATCGCCATCCGAACGCGATGCATCATGCTCCAAACAGTAGGCCGACGCATTCCGAGATCGCGAGCAATCTGGTAGGCGCTGGCGCTCTTCTTAGCGTTCACCATCAGCGCCAAAACAAGGAACCACTTCCTTAGCGAAATGTGCGTCCCGTGAAATATCGTGCCCACGGTCACTGCAAAGGCGCGTGAGCAAGCGCGGCACTGCCAACGCTGATTAGCGCGGTCGCCGCTCGCGTGACGCCCAACGAGTTCGCTTTGGCAGTACGGGCAGACCGGATGACCGCGCCAGCGAACGGCTTCCAAATGCGCTATTGCCTGTTCGTCGGTCTGGAAGGACTCGAAAAGCTCTAGGACGTTCATGGTCGGCCCCGATCCTGAGGCAAGACTACGCTTTCACCAAACGCCCGTCAAGTCCAAAAGCGTACCATTCCGAGAAAAAACACACTCGGGAAGGCCGCAGTTGAGTTAAGTTTCTTTCTGAAAATCAAAAATCATGCTATCCTCCAGCCCCTCCCTGGAGCCCCGCATGCCCACCGCCGCCACCCCGCTCTCCCGCCGCGAAAAGCAACTCGCCAGACTGAAGGCGCGGCGCGCGGAGCTTTCCACCAGGCGAGAGGACATGCTCGATGACATCGTCAGCGGTTGCAGCTACGCTTTTCTCGCGCAAAAGCACAAAGTCAGCGTCCGGACGGTGCGCCGCGAGGTCGACCGCGCGCTCGATCATCACCATCTCGACCGGCCCGACCGCTACGTGCGCGTGCAGGTGGAGCGGCTTACCGGCGCGATCCAGTGCATCGACCGCGCGATCCTCGATGGCGATTACCGCGCCGTCGATCCGCTGTTGAAAGTGATCGAAAAGCTCGACCGCTATCATGGGCTCGCGTGGCCCCACGCGCCCGCTTTCCCCGCGCCGGCGCGCCTGCAAACCGCCGCCGCGCCGCTCGCGCTGGCCGACGCGCGGGACAGCGAAGACCAGTCAATTCCTTGAAAAGCAACGCGCGCGGCCTGTCCGCGCGCGGTTGGCCGGGAATGTCGCGGGTAGGCGGGCGCCGATTCTTCCGCGATCAGCCTCCCTCGTCCTGAGGGCCTCGCGAAGCGGGGCCTCGAAGGACGCTCCCGTTTGAGCCGCCGGTTGTGCGAGACGGCGTTTGGTTGCGGAGGCGGTCGAGCAAACGAATGTCCTTCGAGGCCCCTTCGGGGCGCCTCTGGACGAGGGAGTGGAGGGCGGAACGGCGCCGAGCGTCTGATTGGTCTACCCCGGCGCCATCAACTCCCCGCGCAACCGCTCGTACTCGAACCTCACCGTCTCCGCGCCGTACTTGCGCTCCAGCCGCCGCACGGCGAAATGGCCGCGCGCCATCGCTTGGAAATGCTGGGCGAAGGCGGCGTTGACCGCCGCGCCGCCAACCGCGCCGATGACCGGCACCGCTTGCGCCGCCAGCTTTTCGGTGACGGCGACGCCGAAGCGGGCGCCGAGCCGCGACAGATACGGCATCAGCAGCGGCGACAATTCCGCCGCCAGCCCTTGCTTGACCAGCATGAAATTGATGTCGGCGAGCCCGTGCGCGAGGTCTTCGCGGGTCTCGTAATAGCGGCTGCGGCCACCGCTCTGGCCGCGCTCGCCACCGAGGGCGAGGACGTTGAGGCAGGCAAAGCCGGTTTCGGGATTGCCGAGGGTCTCGCCGTTGTCGCGCGCGATCTCGGCGATCGAGCGCAGCAGGATGGTGGTGGAGACTGGCAACTCCACGGCGGTGGCGGCGATGCCGAAAGCGCCGCCGAGCGCGCCGGTGGCGGCGGCGGCGGCCTGATGCAGACGGTTGCGCGGCTTGCCGCCGGCACTGGTCTTCAGCGAGCGCAGCGCCACCCGGAGCGCCGTTTTCAGCGCCGCGTCGGTCGCCAGCGCGATCGCCTTGCGCGCCGATGCCGGCAGCGTGCGCCCGAGCATGCGCACCTGGGCGCCGAACAGCCGCATCAGCCGCATCGCGAAGGTCTCGCCCTCCAGCGTCCGCACCGCTTCGGCGAGATCGGCGAGGTCGTCGCGCGACATCAGCGGCGGCATAATCGTCATGATCGCGCCCTCGAACCCCGGGGCGTCACATAGGCGCCCGCGCGGCGCGGCGCCAGCGGCTAGGCGGCGGCCGGTTCGGCAATCGCGAGGTCTAGCTCGACCGGCGGGGCGAAATTTTCGTTGCCGGGCTCGACGTTGAGCATCAACACCGCCGGGGCCTGCGCCTCGATCTCATCCGGCGCCGCCTCGGCTTTGGGCTCGGGGGCGAGCGCCAACGCCGAGACTTCGCGGGCGTCGTCGCGCGCGCCTTCGCCGGCCAGGCGCCACAGCATCGCCGTGAACGGCGCCAGTGCAGGCTCGGCGAGCGTCTCGATGGCGCGCAGCATCCGCATCGTCAGCGCATAGTTGACGGCGACGCCGGGGCTCGCCCCGCCCGCACATTCGGCGGCGATGCGAAATGCGGGCAACAGATGGGCGGGCAAGCCGGCGCGGGCATAAAGCGCGGCGAAGCCTTGCCCCCGCGGCTCGCGCGCCAGCGCCGCCGCGCGCAGCACCGGCATCGCCGCCATGTCGGCCAGCCCTTGAGTGAACAGCGCCGTATCGCCGCCGGCGAGCGCGCGCAGCAGCAGCGCGACGGTGAGATGCCCGGCGCCGCGCAGCCAGGCGACGAGTTCGGCGAGATCGGCGCCGTCGCATTCGGCGGCGATGGCGACGAACGCCTGTTCGCGCCCGTCGCGGGCCAGCCGCTCGGCGCGGCGCGGCTCCAGCCAGTGCGCTTCAGCAGCGAAGCCCGAAATATCCGCTGTCGTCGCCGCCGCGATCGCCGCGCGCAGCGCCGGCGGCAGGCCCGGACGCTCGATCAGCCGCTCGCGTAATTCCGCATCGGCCTCGAAGCGCCGGAACAGCCGCCACAGCGCCGGCTTGCCGAGTTCGGCGCCGAGATTGCCGATCAGCGCCAGCGCGGCGCCGCGCTCGCCGATCTCGGCCAGCGCCGCCGCCACCGGCGCCGGCACCCGGGCGCGCCGTGCGATGGCGCGCTGCGCCACCGCATCGCCATAGCCGGCGCAATCGACGAGATCGGCCGCGCCGAGCAGCGGCGATTGCGCCAGCACGACGCGCGCCACGTCCGAGACGTCGGCGGCCAGCGCCAGCACGATATGGCGCGGCGCGGCATGGGCGCCGGCGAAGGCTTCCGCCAGAGCGCGACGCACCATCGGCTCGGGATCGTCGAGCATGCGGGTCAGCGCCACCTCGGCATCGGCGCGCGCCTCCGGCGGCAGCGGCGAATGCAGATAGGCGCGCGCCAGGGCGTTGACGGCGGCGGCGCGCTCGTGCGGAAATGCGCGCGTCGTCCATTGCAGGAAGCGGCGCATCAGGCTGGCGTCGTCGTCGATGAGGGCTTGAGACTCCGCGGCGGCGAGGGCGTTCAAAGGGCTGATCCCGGATCCGATTGGCCTCACCCTTTTCCGGCCGTTAGGGTAAATGACGGCTTAAGACGCTGCGCCAGGGAGTTAAAAATGATCGAGGGACGCACGCCGCATCCGCGCGGCGGCTATTATTTCGAAGATTTCGCGCCCGGCGCGCAGTTCCCGCACAAGCTGCGGCGCACGGTGACGCAGATGGACAACATGTTGTTCTCCAACATGACGCTGAACCCGCAGCCGCTGCACATCGACGCTGCGTTCTGCGCAGAGGAGACCGAATGGGGCCGGCCGCTGCTGAATTCGCTGTTCACGCTCGGCCTGATGATCGGCATGTCGGTCAACGACCTCACCGTCGGCACGACGATCGCCAATCTCGGCATGACCGACGTGCGCTTCCCCAATCCGCTGTTCGAGGGCGACACCGTGCATTCGACCACCGAGGTCGTGTCGACGCGGGCCTCGAAATCGCGGCCCGACGCCGGGCTGGTCGAGTTCCTGCACCGCGCCTTCAAGCAGGACGGGACGCTGGTGGCGGAGTGCCGGCGCACCGCCTTCATGTGCAAGCGCCCGCCCGCCACCATCGCGGTGTGATGCGCGCGCTGCTGATCGTGCCGCCCGGCGATCGCGCCGCTTACGCCGAGGCGCTGGCCAGCGGCGCCGACGCGGTGGTGGTGGATGTGGCGAGCGCCGCGGCGGGCGGGCATGGCCCGGCGCTTTATGTGCGGTTGCCGGCGCTCGACGATCCCCGCGCGTTCGACGAGATGAAGGCGGCGGCGGCACTGCGGCCGCGCGGCGTCGCGCTGGCGACGGCCGGCGGCGCCGACGTGCAGCGGCTCGGCGCGCGGCTGGCGGTGGAGGAGGCGGCGCTCGGCCTGGAGGAGGGGGCGCTCGGCGTGCTGGCCTTCGCCACCGAGAGCCCGCAGGCGATTTTCGGGCTCGCCAGCTATCGCGGCGCGTCGGCTCGGCTGGTGGGTCTGGTGTGGAGCGTCGCGCCCTTGGATGCGGCGTTGGGGGCGGTTGGCGGACGCAGCGGCCCATTCCGGCTGGCGCGCGATATGACGCTGCTGGCGGCGAAGGCGGCGGGCGTGCTGGCGATCGACGCGGCGTTCGTTGGCGATGATCTCGAAGGACTGCGCGCGGAGGCGCTGGCCGCGCGGGCGGACGGATTTGACGGGAAGGTTGCGGTCAGCGCGGGGCAGGTGGGGGCGATTGGGGCGGTGTTTGGGTGAGGCGGCGCGAGCGCCGAAACAATTCGGGCCGCCTCGATCCCAACGCTCCGAACTGGCCAAGAACAAATCGGCTGTGACCCGCACGATCCCCTCAACTGCGCCGCAAGTCAGGTCACCATGAAAGCATTGGAGTGGCCTGGAACAGGGGCGATCGCGCCGAACAGACCGGCCGCCTCATCCTGCACTCCCGCCGTGAACAATATCTCGCCCTTCGAGCCGGCTGAGGCGCCATTGCCCTGCGTCAGATCCCAGAGATCGCCGATGACGATCGGCTTCCCGTCAACGCCATCGAGTTCGCCGACGAACTTGTTATTTTTCAGATTGTACGCATCGATTGTCCCATCGCCGAAATTGCCGACGAGCAGATCTCCGGCGAACTTGCCGAAGTCACGCGGCGCGATCGCCAATCCCCACGGCGAATCGAGCGGCCCGTTGGAGGCGATGCGGCCGATCAGCTTGCCGCTGAGCGAGAACTCGTCGACGTAGCCATTGCCTGGGCCGGCTGCATCGTCGTGCTTGAACTCATCCTGCTTGGCGAATGTTACGAAGAGATGGCCGCCGAGCACCTGTGCGTTGAACGGCGCGTAGCCGGCAGGCAGAGCGCCGTCGGTCAAACTGTTCACCTGCTGCCAATTGGTATTGAAGACATCCACGGTGCCGTGGCGGAAATTCGTCGCGTAGAGCAACGTGGTTCCGTTTCTCTGCGTACCGATCGCCAAGCCTTTGTAAACAGCGCCGATCCCTTCGTCCGGCGGTATCGTGGGATCGCCGTGAGCGGGGTTGGCGGAGTTGTCGACCTCAAGCGTGGTGGATGCGCCGCCGTTCCAGGCCGAAATGGTTCCGTCTTCTGTGTCCATGATGAATGTCGCGGGTTTGCCGTTCAACATGAAGCCGTTTGGATCGGAATTGAAGACGATGCCGGTCGGGCTTGCGGTCGTCACGCCGGACACAGCCTCGGGCGGCGCGATGGTGACGACGAGCGGCAGGGCAGTAGTTGCATTCGTCTTCGGATCGACATTGTAAATCGTCGCTGTGCCCGTATGGTTGTTGTTGACCCAAACAGGTCCAGTCGAACTGAACGCGACGCCCCAGGGATTGATCAGGTTCGGGTCCTGTATCTGAGCGTTTAGGTGTCCGGCCTGACTGTCGGACACCAGATTCGACTGGCTAAACTCCTGGCGATGGGAATGTCCGATGTTTGTGTTCCAGTCATGCCAGGAATTGAGCAGCGCCATGGCGGCGTTGGAGGCATCGTCAAGCGGGTTGGACAAAGCGTCGGAAACATTATGAGATCGCGTTTGGTCGTCTGACAATTTGGGGTGTCTTGTTGAACCGTAGATCATGGATTCCTCCCGGCTCCCTCTGTCGGCCAAAGCGTTCTTGCGGCCAGCGCCGACGGCTGCTGCCCCTTGGAGTGAAGAACACGGGAAAAGGGAATCTTATTCGAATTTTCTCCGCGCATTCCCTTGCTGCGGGTGAGCGACGTCGAACCGATCAACGACGGTCTTTGATAGGTCTATGTTATTCAGCCCGCTATCGTTGACGCGGCGATCTCGAAGCAAGAGACGCGAACGATGGCCAACAGACAGCCGGGGCCGCTGTTCGCTTCCCTCAAATGATCGGCTTCCAACCTTAGGTCGTGTGCTCGCTCGCGTGCGCCCGCGCGCCCTCCAGCAACTCCCTCGCCGCAATCTCGTCGCGAAAGCGCCCCTCATACCGCCGTCGCCCCGCTTCTCCCATCGCGCGCCGTAGGTCCGCGTCGGCCGCCAGCCGCAGCATCGCCGCCGCGAGCGCGTCCGCATCGCCCGGCGCGACGGTCAGACCCGTGACGCCTTCCTCGATCACTTCCGGGCCGCCGCCGGCGCGGCCGCCAATCACGGCTTTGCCGAAGATCATCCCCTCGACATAGACGAGCCCGAACGACTCGTAGCGCGACGGCGCCAGCAGCACGTCGCAATCGCGGTAATGCGCGCGCAAAACCTCCTCCTCGACGCGGCCGTGGAAGGTGATGCGGGCGGCGATGTCTTCGAGATCGTCGCGCGCCAGAAAACCCGCCTTGTACTTGCCGTCGTCGATGGAATCGTCGCCGACGATATCGAGCCGCGCGGCGGGGAAGCGGCGCAGAACCTCAGGCACGGCGGCCAGCAGCGTGTCGATGCCCTTGCGCGATTCGAGCCGGCCGACGAACAGGAAACGCACGGCCTCCCCCGGCGCCCGCGCCGGCGCGCCCTCGGCCCAATCCGACAGCCCGTGCGGGGCGAACACCAGCCGCTCGGCCGGCAATACGAGATCGTAGCGGCGCGCGATGTCCTCGACAATCGCCCGACTGTTGGCGTGCAGCAGCGGCGCGCGCCCCAAAATCCAGCGCTCCAGCGCCAGCAGCGGCGCGCCGCGGGCGCGCATCCATTCGGCGTCGTCGCGCCGCTCCGGCTGCGAATCGAGCCAGAAATCCATCGTCGTCTGCAAGGCGCAAACGAGGGGAAAGCGCGGCTCAGCCAAAAAGGCGACGGGCTCGCAATCCCACAACGGCGCATAGACGAAATCGACCCGCCGCCGCGCGTCGAGCTTGGCGACCTCCTCGAACATAGCGCGCGAATGGTCCCAGATCGGCTGCGGAATCGCCTCTGGCGCGACGAGATCGGGCGGCGGCGGCCCCTCAGTTGGCTCGATGCGATGCACCCAGGCGCCATCCTCGAAATCGAGGCTCGGCGGCGCTCCGCGGTTGCGAGTGAACACATGCACATGGTGGCCGAGCGCCGCCCAGGCGCGCGCCAGTTCGAAGACATTGCGGGCGATGCCACCGTTCTGCCCCGGCGGATAATCTTGCGTCACCAGCGCCAGGCATAGCCGGCCCGTCGGCGGCGTCCGCGTCGGGAACGGCCGCAACGGCGCCGGCGGCCTTGGCGCGCGCATCAACTTGCGCTGCGGCACGCGCCCCGCCGCCAGCCCGTCGACGACGCCCGACAGCGCCTCCTCCTCGAAGCGAGCGCGGTCGGCTAGCTTCAGTTCGCCAATGGCGATGTTGCGCTCGACCTCGCGCCGCATCTCCTCGATCTCGGCGATGGCGCTGGCGAGGATTTCCCACGGCGTATGGTGGCGCGCGCCGTTGCGCAGGCCGAAATAGATGCGGTTCTTGACGAAAGGCCGCCAATGCCGCGTCACCCGGTTGGCGTTGCGCAGCGCGCTCGGCGCATATTTGTGATGCACGGCGGCGCGCGGAAGTTGCGCGATGAGGCCGCCGGAATCATTGACGCGGGTGATGAGGTCGGTCTCGTCGAGGAAATATTCGTATTCTTCGTCGAAGCCGCCGAGCGCCAGCAGCGCGTCGCGACGGAACGAGCAGTTTGCGCCGAGCAAATGCGGGAATTCGGTCGAGAACGGATAGTTGAGTTGCGGCGCCGCCACCATCCAGTGCGGATGGGCGTAGCCGAGCCGGTCGATGGTGACGTAACGCGCCTGAAACGCCAAGCCGGAAGGCTCGTAGACGATTCCGCCGGCGGCGACGACGCCGGGCGCCTCATAGGCCGCGTTGAGATCGGCGAGCCATTCGGGCTCGGGAATAGCGTCGTCGTCGAGGAAGGCGACGATCTCGCCTGCCGCCATGGCGATGCCGATATTGCGCGCCTGCGACAGGTTGCGCACCGGGCAATGGCCGACCTTGATCGCGCCGCCGAGGCTTTCGAGCCAGGCGCGGGCGCCGTCGTCAGTCGGCCCGCATACGATGCACAACTCGAAGCCGCGATATTCGAGCCCCTCCAGCCCGCGCAGCGTCGCTTTCAGAAAGGGCAAGCGACCGTCTGTGCAGATGACGACCGAAAACGCCCGTTGCCTCATATCGCCGGGGCTCGGGCGGCGATCGTCAGCGCGAATGGCGGCGCGTGGCGCGGCTCGCCGGGCTGCAACCCGGCGGCGTGCAAAGCCTCGGCGAGGCCGGCGGCGTCGAGCAAGTTGCGTGGCGGCCGCCCGGCGCCGTCCGCGCCGAGCCGGCGGCGCAGGGTGGCGAAATCGCCCCGCGCGAGATCGGCGGCCCAGGCCGGCCCGTCGAGGGTGACAACGACAAGCTCGCCGCCGGGGGCGAGGCGCGAGCGCCAGTGCGGCAGGATCGATTCGGCAAGCGCGGCGGCAGGCACGAATTCCACCACATGGGCCGCCGTCAGCCTCGACGCGCCGCCCGGCAGGATCGGCAAATTGGCGAGATCGGCGAGATAGAAATCTTCGCGGATGTCGAGGCGGCGCAGGTCCTGCGCCTCGGGCGCGCCCGCGCCGATCCAGAATGCGCCGGTCGCGGCGGGCGCAACGCGCGCCGTCTCGGGCGCCGGCGCCTCGCGAGTGAGTTCGGCGACCCGGCGCGCCAGAGCGCGCAACGTCGCCTCTTGCCGTTCTAGCCCGCTCTCGGCGAAGGCGATGGCCTCGCCGGCGGCGAGTTGGATGCGGCCTTCGAGCGCTTCGGCGGTACGAACCGGGCTTTCCGCCAGCATCGCGCGCAACAGGTGCTCCTGCGTCTGTAGGCGCGATTCGACATAGGCGCGCAGCCGCTCGACCTCGCGCCGCAACTCCTCCTCGCCAACGTGCGCGGGCGCGGGCGCAGCGGGACGCGAGCGCCAGGGATGGGTGAGACTCATCGGGCGTCCCAGCCGTCGATGTCGCGGCGAAACAGCACGGCCTCGGTGATCTCGATCTGCGTCAACGCCGGGACGTGAAGGCGCAATTCGCAGCCGCGCTCGACCGCGTCGATCGAGAAATCGACATGGACGAGGCCGGCGATGGAGACGAACAGATCCTTCACCGGCGCCGAGCGGCTGGCGAACATGCGCCGCCCGTGCTCGGCGCAGACCTCGATCTCGACGCAACCCTCCTCAGCGGCGGGCGCGCGCCGCACGTAAAAGCCCGCGGTGTAGCGGCCGGGCCCAAGGGTGATGTAGGGGCCGTGGCAAATATGTCCGCAACGGCCGTCCGACCTGCGCCGGCCATCCGCCCCATCCAGGCCGACGGCCTTGGGAAGTTCGCTGGCCCGATACCGGGCATAGGCCACCACGCTGCAAACCTCCGCCACTCCCTGCAAGGAGCGCTCTAGCGTTTTGTTTTAACGCATTCTTCTGCCCAAAAAACTGCAACTTTTTGAGGCTGTGCGTTAACGAACGCTAAGGCTTGGGTGGACGGGAATCAAGTCCCGGGGCGTCACGTCGAGCGCGATCTACGCAAGTCGACCTGTCGGAAGAGAAACCCCAAATCGAACGGAACAAAGTCGGTCGAGACTAAAAGCGGTTGCCGATCGAGATGAACCACCGTCTTTTGCGAGCCAAGCGAAGCCAATCCATGCCTCCGACGGACTGAGCGCTCCGAGTAGCTTGCGATCTCGGCGAGATAGTTTGCTTGGCTCGCAAAGACGGCGGCGCCGATTCTATCTGTTCGGCAACCGCTCTAGCATCGAAATCCATTGATTCGCCGAGGCTGGCGTTTGTCCGGTTCGTTGAATTGGCGAGGACGGGTTCGGAATTGGCAAGCAGCGGCGCCGGAACGGGAATGAGCGGGATGCATCCCGCTCATTCCCGTTCCGGCGGCGTTCGCCGCCGGCAGGCTTATTTCTTACGTTTGCCGCGCCTTTGTTGGCCAAGGCCCATATCCTTGGCCATGCGCGAGCGTGTCGCGGCGTAGGCGGGCGCGACCATTGGGTAATCGGTCGGCAATTGCCATTTGGCGCGATATTGCTCGGGAGTCATATTGTACTGCGTGCGCAGGTGGCGCTTCAACGATTTGAATTTTCGTCCGTCTTCTAGACAGACCAGATAGTCGTCGGAGATCGATTTCCTGATCGCGACGGCGGGGCGTTGCGGTTCGGCGGGCGGCGGCGGCGAGGAATTCCCAGCCAGCTTGGCCACGATGGAATGCACCGATGATATCAAGCTTGGCAGCTCCGCCATAGGCAGCGAATTGTTCGAGATGTAAGCCGAGACGATCGAGGCTGCCAAGTGAACGGTGTTATTTGGCCTTTCTTCTTGCATTTTCTCAAAATCCTGACGTGAATTGTACAAAATAGTTCGAGCCGTGAAGTACGCTAACAAGCCCGCCCTTGGCAATTTCGTCGCACCACGAAACCGAAAGTCGCACCTTGTAACGTCGCGCCAGTCAATCTCGATGGAATATGTATAGCCGATTTCACACACGATTCAATATTGATCTATATGATGATTGTAGAACGGTTTAGCTGCTTGACGCGGCGACATGGCGGCGTCGCTGCGCCTCTGGCGCGCAGATTGCTCTGGCGCCGTCGCGCCCACGACACCATGCGCGTCGCCGGCGGCGGGCGGGGTTATATTTTGCGCCGGCGGCCCTATATGGACGCGGCCAGCCGCCGCCAGCACGGACCCTCATGCCAGCCGATAATAGCCCGGATAACAGTCCGAACGCGTCGCCGACCCTGCTGAATTTCGACGTGCGCGGCACATTTTTGGGCACTGTGCGTCTGCTCGCGCCCTATATCTGGCCGGCCGACCGCGCCGATTTGAAGCTGCGCGTGGTGCTGGCGATTCTGGCCATGGTGGTGTCGAAGTTCGTCACCATCGCCATCCCTTACGCGTTCAAATATGCGACCGACGCGCTGGTCGGTTCGCCCGACGTCAAGCACATGGCGCTGCCCACGGCGCTGACCGGCATGTTCGCCCTGACCGTGATTTATGGCGCGCTCAGAATCCTCATGTCGTTGAGCCAGCAAAGCCGCGACGCGCTGTTCGCGGCGGTGGCGATGAATGCGGTGCGCCGCCTCGCCATCGAGGTGTTCGTGCATCTGCACGAACTGTCGCTGCGCTTCCATCTGGAGCGCAAGACCGGCGGCCTGACCCGCGTGCTGGAGCGTGGCCGCACGGCGATCGAGACCATCATTCGCACCTCGATGCTGATCGCCGTGCCGACCGGGCTCGAATTCGTGCTGATCGTCGGCGCGTTTCTCGTCACTTTCGATTGGCGCTATGTGCTGGTGCTGATCGCCACGGTGGCGCTTTATCTGCTTTATACGACGCTGGCGACCAACTGGCGCATCTCCATCCGCCGCTCGATGAACGAGAGCGACACCGACGCCAACACCAAGGCCATCGATTCGCTGCTCAACTTCGAGACAGTGAAGTATTTTAACGCCGAGGCGCGCGAGGCGGCGCGCTACGACAAGTCGATGGCGCGCTACGAGCGCATGAGCGTGCTCACCTATGTGTCGCTCGCCGTGCTCAATGCCGGGCAGGCGGTGATTTTCTCCCTCGGCATGATCGCTGTGCTGCTGCTGTGCGTCTCCGGCGTGCGCTCCGGGCGCAACACCGTCGGCGATTTCGCCCTCCTCAACGTCATGATGATGCAGCTCTATCAGCCGCTCAACTTCATGGGTATGGTCTATCGCGAGATCAAGCAGGCGATCGTCGACATCGGCGCGATGTTCGACATTCTCTCCCAGCCTGCCGAAATCAAAGACGCGCCCGGGGCCAAGGAACTCGTCGTCAGCCAGGGCGTCGTGCGTTTCGAGAACGTGGTGTTCGGCTATGACCCACAGCGCGTCATTCTAAAGGGCGTGTCGTTCGAGGCGCGGGCCGGCTCGACGGTCGCCATCGTCGGCCCTTCGGGGGCGGGCAAATCGACGATCTCGCGGCTGCTGTTTCGCTTCTACGAGCCGTCGAGCGGCCGCATCACCATCGACGGGCAGGATATCGGCAAGGTGACGCAGACGTCGCTGCGCGCCGCCATCGGCATGGTGCCGCAGGACACCGTGCTGTTCAATGACACGGTCGCGTACAATGTGCGCTACGGCCGCGAAGGCGCAACGCAAGCTGAGGTCCACGAGGCGGCCGAGAGCGCGCGCATCGACAGCTTCATGCGCCTGCTGCCCAAGGGCTACGACAGCCAAGTCGGCGAGCGCGGCCTCAAGCTTTCGGGCGGCGAGAAGCAGCGCGTCGCCATCGCCCGCACGATCCTCAAGGCGCCGCCGATCCTGGTGCTCGACGAGGCGACCTCGGCCCTCGACAGCTATACCGAGCGCGAAATCCAGGACGCGCTGGAGCGCGTCGCGCTCGGCCGCACGACGCTGGTGATTGCCCACCGGCTCACCACCATCGTCAACGCCGACGAGATTTTGGTGCTCGACAAGGGGGTGATCGCCGAGCGCGGCCGGCACGAGCAACTGCTCGCCAGCGGCGGCCTCTACGCCGGATTGTGGAACCGCCAGCGCCAGTTGGCGGAGGCGCAGGACAAGCTGCGCGAAGCCGACCGCGCCGAGCACGCCTTCGAAGAAGGCGCGGAAGCGGCGGAGTGACTTTAGTGGCCATCGGCGCCAAAAGGCGGGGCTTTCGCAAGCCTTGAGGTCCGCATGGCGGTGATGAAATCCATTCGCGACCAACTCGCCCCGATCCACCCGGAAGGTTACCCCTTTCTCGGCGGCTTCGCGCTGGCGACGCTGGTGCTG
>DATNDU010000194.1:0-4657 GCA_035606915.1 Roseiarcus sp.
GGGAAAGCCTCACAAAGTCGTCATCGTCGCGGTTCTGCGCAAGCTCATCGCCACCCTCAACGCCATGATCAAATCGCGCCAGCCCTTCAAAATGGCCTTGACCTGAGACACGGTAGATTGCTTCGCTTCGCTCGCGGTGACGGTAGGAAATGATGCGAGCCCTTCAACCGAAAACCGCATGACAGCCGGCCGGACTTGGCGCGTTTTGGGTCGAAGCGCTGGCGCGGCGGCGGATTCATAAGCTCAAGCTGACGCCGGCGCTCCGCTTAGCCGATCGACATCAAGCTCGCATTTCCCCCCGCCGCCGCGATGTTGGTGGAGATCGCGCGTTCCTCGACGAGATCGGCGAGGCGGTAGTCCTCGCCGGCCAGCAGTTCGGCGCTGGTCAGCGCCTGGGCGCGCAAAATCGGCCCGGAGCGCGCCGCCAGACGGCGCGCGGCGTCGCTCACCGCTTGCGGCTCGCCCTCGATCAGCGCCCCGGCGAGGCCGGCGGCGGCGAGCGGATCGTCGAAGCCGGTGACGCGATGGGCAAGCTCCGCCGGCAGCCCGGCGAGCGCAGCGGCGGCCAGCACGCCGGGAACCGCCGCGTCATTGCCGGTGGCGAGGATGGCGGCCAGTTGCAGGCGCAAGCCGGCGGCGGTCTGCGCCTGCGCGGCGATCAGCCCGCGCCGGCGCAGCGCATAGACATTGCGCTCGCCGACGGGGCCGGTGAGTTCCACCCGGGCGCCGATCGGCGAACGCGCGCCCAGCGACACGCAGCGCTCCGCCTCGGCTTGCGCGCCAGCCGCGCGCAGCCAATCGACATAGACGCGCAACGCCGCCTCGGGCGCGCCCTCCAGCCCTTCGAGCGCCTGCGGCGGCGGCGCGCTGAGCAGACGGCACAGATAGAGCGGCCCGCCGGCCTTCGGCCCGGTGCCGGAAAGCCCGGCGCCGCCGAACGGCTGCACGCCGACGGTGGCGCCGATGATGTTGCGGTTGACGTAGATATTGCCGGCCTCGATGCGCTCCACCACCCGCGCGATGGTCTCGTCGATGCGCGTGTGCAGGCCGAAGGTGAGGCCGTAGCCGCTGGCGTTGATCTCGCCGATGAGCCGGTCGAGATCGGCGCGCCGGTAGCGCAGCACATGCAGGACCGGGCCGAACACCTCGCGCTCGACGTCGGCGATGCGGTGGATCTCGATCAAGGTTGGGGCGACGAAGGTTCCGTGCGCCGTCTCGGCCGGCAGCGGCGTCTCGGCGACGCGCAAGCCCCGCGCCCGCATCGTTTCGACATGGCGGACGATCGCGTCGCGCGCCTCGGGGGCGATGACGGGGCCGACATCGGTCGAAAGCCGGCGGGGATCGCCGACCTCCAATTCCGCCAGCGCCCCGCGCAGCATGGCCAGCGTGCGCTCGGCAACGTCTTCTTGCAGGCACAGGATGCGTAACGCCGAGCAGCGCTGGCCAGCGGAATCGAAGGCGGAGGCGATGACGTCGGCGACCACCTGTTCGGCGAGCGCGCTGGAATCGACGATCATCGCGTTGAGGCCGCCGGTCTCGGCGATCAGCGGCGCCGGTTGGCCGGCGCGGGTCAGCCGGCCGGCGAGGGTCTTGGCGATGAGCGCCGCGACCGGCGTCGAGCCCGTGAACACCACGCCCTGCACGCGCGCATCCGCCACCAGCGCCGCGCCGACCTCGCCGGCGCCCGGCAGCAGTTGCAGGGCGTCGGCCGGGATGCCGGCTTCGTGCAGCAGCCGCACGGCCTCGGCGGCAATGAGCGGCGTCTCCTCGGCGGGCTTGGCGATGACGGCGTTGCCGGCGGCCAGCGCCGCCGCGAGCTGGCCGGTGAAGATGGCGAGCGGGAAGTTCCAGGGGCTGATGCAGACGATCGGCCCCAGCGGTCCCGGCGCCCCGGGGCCGAGCAGATCGCCGGCTTGCGCTGCGTAATAGCGCAGGAAATCAACGGCCTCGCGCACCTCCGAGACGGCGTTGGCGTAGGACTTGCCGGCCTCGCGCACGGCCAGGCCGATGAGCCGGTCGCGCCCGGCCTCGAAGCCGTCGGCGGCCCGGCGCAGGCTCGCCGCGCGCTCGCCGGCGCTGCTGCGGCCCCAGGCGGGCGCGGCGGCCTCGGCGCGCGCCAGCGCCGCCTCGATCTCGGCTTGGCCGGCGACGACGACGTGGCCGACGATGTCGCTGCGGTCGGCGGGGTTGGTCACCGCCGCGTCGGCGGCGCCGGGGGCCGCGTCGCGGCTGCGCGCCTCGTAGAGCGCCGGCGCGGCGGCGAGCCCGTCGGCGAGGCGCGACAACTCGGCGTCGCTCGAAAGATCGAGCCCCTGCGAATTGCGCCGCTCCAGCCCGTAGAGCTGCGCCGGCAGCGCGATGCGCTCGTGCGGCCGCCCGAGCGGCCGGATGGCGCGCGCCACCGTGACCGGATCGGCGGCAAGCTCGGCGAGAGGAACCGTCTCGTCGGCGATGCGGTTGACGAACGAGGTGTTGGCGCCGTTCTCCAACAGCCGGCGCACGAGATAGGCGAGCAGCGTCTCGTGCGAACCGACGGGAGCGTAGACGCGCGCCGGGCGGTCAAGCTTGTCGCGGCCGACGACCTCCTCATAGAGCGGCTCGCCCATGCCGTGCAGGCACTGGAACTCGTACTGGCCGCGATAATAGTTCGGCCCGGCGAAGGCCATCACGGAGGCCAGCGTCTGGGCGTTGTGGGTGGCGAATTGCGGATAGATCGCATCGGGGGCGGCGAGCAGCTTCTTGGCGCAGGCGAGATAGGCGACGTCGGTGTGGACCTTGCGCGTGTAGACGGGAAAATCGGCCAAACCGTCGACCTGCGCGCGCTTGATCTCGCTGTCCCAATAGGCGCCCTTGACGAGGCGGACCATCAGCCGCCGTTTGGCGCGCCGCCCGAGATCGACGAGCCAATCGATGACGGCAGGGCAGCGCTTGCCATAGGCCTGGATGACGAAGCCGAGGCCGTTCCAACGCGCAAGCTCAGGGTCGAGCGCCAGCGCCTCCAGAAGGTCGAGCGACAGCTCCAGCCGGTCGGCCTCCTCGGCGTCGATGTTGAAGCCGATCTGATAGGCGCGGGCGGCGGCCGCCAGCGCCTTCAGCCGCGGCAGCAGTTCGTCCATCACCCGCGCCCGCTTCATGCGCTGGTAGCGCGGATGCAGCGCCGAGAGCTTGATCGAGATGCCCGGCCCCTCGTAGATGCCGCGCCCGTGCGAGGCCTTGCCGATGGCGTCGATGGCGTGCTGGTAATCGGCGTAATAGCGCTGGGCGTCGTCCGCCGTCGTCGCCGCCTCGCCGAGCATGTCGTAGGAGAAGGCGAGGCCGCGCGCCTCGCGCGCCTCGGCCGCCTTCAACGCCTCCTCGATGGTGCGGCCGGTGACGAATTGCTCGCCCATTAAGCGCATTGCGACGTCGACGCCGGCGCGGATGATCGGCTCGCCGGAGCGCGAGATGAGGCGCGTCAGCGCCGCCGACAGGCCCTGCTCGCTGTTGGTGGCGACGAGCTTGCCGGTCAGCACCAGCCCCCAGGTGGCGGCGTTGACGAACAGCGACGGGCTCTGCCCGACATGGGCGCGCCAGTCGCCGGGGGAGAGCTTGTCGCGAATGAGGGCGTCGCGGGTGGCGGCGTCGGGGATGCGCAGCAGCGCCTCGGCCAGGCACATCAGCGCCACGCCCTCTTGGCTGGAGAGCGAATATTCGTGGATCAGCCCCTCGACGCCGCTGGCGCGCGAGCGCAATTTGTCGCGCAAAGCCGCCGCCAACCCGGCGGCGACGTCGAGGATGCGCGGCGCCTCCTCGGGGCTCGCGGCGGCCTCGTCGATGAGGGCGGCGACGCATTCGGGCTCGGGGCGGCGATGTGCGGCGGCGATGGCGGCGCGCAGGCCCTGCGGCGGCGCGACATCGGCGCTGAGGGCGGAAAATAGGGTCGAGGCGTCCAACGGCGTATCTCCCGTATCGGCGTGCGGAATCGCTTCGGCGAAGCCGATGGCGGCGTCAAGGCTTTCGCGATCCAAACCGAGACGCCGCCTGATGGGGCTTGCGCTAGAGGGTGACTGACAACCGTAGTTGACAATTCCTGGTTTGCCAACTATCGTATTCAAGTGATCGCGCTTCACCAGACCGCCGAATTCGAGCATTGGATGCGATCACTGCGCGACCGGAAGGCCCAAGCGGCCATCGCAAAGCGCATCGTTCGCTTTGCAATCCGGCCTTTTCGGCGATGCAAGAGCCGTCGGCGCAGGAATAATGGAAGCTCGCATTCATTTCGGTCCCGGATACCACCTCTATTACGTTTTGCGCGGGACGGATTTGATCGTGTTGCTGTGCGGCGGGGACAAATCGACACAGAACCGCGATATCGCGGCGGCGAATTCGTTGGCAGCGACGTTCGATTGACGGAGAACACCAATGAGAGCCGAAACCACGCCATTTGATCCTGCCGAGTATCTCGATGCCGAGGAAGATCAGATCGACCTTCTGCGCGATGCTTTCGCATCGGGAGACGCGGCCTATATCGCCAACGCCATCGGCGTAGTCGCGCGCGCCCGAAATGTCTCCAAGCTGGCGCGCGAGACCGGCTTGACCCGCGCTGGCCTCTACAAGGCCCTTAGTTCCGAGGGCGACCCGAAGCTCTCCACAATTGTCGGCGTTCTCGACGCGCTGG
>DATNDU010000047.1:0-4665 GCA_035606915.1 Roseiarcus sp.
CACCTGAAGCGCTGGCGCGGCGACGCCGCGCCGGCTATGTCCGGCGTTTCCCGATCAACACGTCCGGACCGCCATGCCCGCCAGCCCCGAAGACCTCCTCGCCTTTCTCGACCGCCTCGGCGTCGCGCATGAGACCGTCGAGCATCCGCCGTTGCACACCGTCGAGGAGAGTCAGGCCCTGCGCGGCCAGATTCCTGGCGGCCATTCCAAGAACCTGTTCGTCAAGGACAAGAAGTCGCGGCTGTTCCTCATCACCCTGGGCGAGGAGACGGTCGTCGACCTCAAGCGCGTACACGAAAAGATCGGCGCCAACGGGCGCGTCTCCTTCGGTTCGGCGGAGTTGCTGGAGGAAGTCTGGGGCGTGCGGCCGGGCGCCGTCACGCCGTTCGGCGCCATCAACGACCCGCAGGGGCGCGTCGCCGTCGTGCTCGATTCCTTGTTGATGGCGCAGACCCGCGTCAACTTCCACCCGCTCGTCAACACCCGCACCACCGGCGTCTCGCCGCAGGGGCTGATGAAATTCTTGCGCGCTGCCGGCCACGAGCCGTTGGTGACGGCGCTCGCCGCCGTTGAATAATCGCGCGCGCGGCGCCATTTAGGGGCGGCGCCGGGGGGCGCGCGGCAAGGAACGGGCGAAATGGCTATGGACGGCGCGGTCGGGAAAACGGCGGTCAAGGATGTGACCACGGCGAGCTTCAAGGCCGAGGTGCTGACGGCCTCGATCAAGCAGCCGGTGCTGGTGGACTTCTGGGCCCCCTGGTGCGGCCCCTGCAAGCAACTGGCGCCGGTGCTGGAGAAGGCGGTCTCCGACGCCAAGGGCAAGGTGACGCTGGTCAAGATGAACATCGACGACCATCCGCAGATCGCCGGCCAACTCGGCGTGCAGTCGATCCCGGCGGTGATCGCTTTCGATCGCGGCCAGCCGGTCGACGGGTTCATGGGCGCGCTGCCGGAGAGCCAGGTGCGCGGCTTCATCGAGCGCCTTGTCGGTCCGCTGACCGGCGGCAGCGATGCGCTCATCGCCGAGGCGGAGACCGCGACCGCGAATGGCGAGGCCGACCACGCCGCCGAGCTTTACGCCCGCGTGCTGACCGAGGACGAGACCAACGCCAAGGCGATCGGCGGCCTCGCCCGTCTGCATGTTGCGGCCGGCGACCTCGAATCGGCGCGCGGCGTGCTGGCGATGGCGAGCCCGCCCGCGCCCGGCAAGGAGCCGGACCCGGCCGTCGCCGCCGCGATCGCCGCCCTCAGCCTCGCCGAGCAGGCTGAGAGCGTCGGCGATCTGGCCCCGTTGCAGAAAGCACTCGCCGCCAACCCGGAAGATCATCAGGCGCGCTTCGACCTCGCCGTGGCGCTCAACGCGCGCGGCGAGCGCGATCAGGCGGCCGACGAGCTGTTGACGATCATCAAGCGCGACCGCGCCTGGAACGACGGCGGCGCGCGCCGGCAATTGCTGCAATTCTTCGAGGCTTGGGGCCTGATGGACAAAGCGGCGGTCACCGCGCGGCGCAAGCTGTCGGCGATCTGGTTTTAGGCAGGATTTGCGTAACGTGGACGCAGGGTTTGCGATAAATCTCCGGCTCGAATTGGGAGCGGCATGAAGCTGAACCGCACCTTCGCCAGCGCGGCCGAACTGCCGCCGAGCCTGCCGCTGTTTCCGGTGGCGGGGGCGCTGCTGTTGCCGCGCCGGCCGATCCAACTCACCGTATTCGAGCCGCGCTATCTCAGCCTGCTCGACGATGCGCTAGGCGGCGAGCGGCTCATCGCCATGGTGCAGCCGAAAGCCGGCGATGATGCGACGGGGCTGAAACCTGAGCTTTGCAACATCGGCTGCCTCGGCCGCATCGTGCAATATGCGGAGGTCGGCGACGGCCGCTGTTTCCTGAGCCTGATGGGGGTGACGCGCTTCCGCCTCGCCGAGGAGCTGACGACGATGACGTCCTACCGCATGGCGCGCGCCGATTACGCGCCGTTCGAGCAGGATTTCGTCGAGGGCGCCGGCGAGGCCGAGGTCGATCGCGATGCGCTGCTGAAGGCTTTGCGCGAATTCGCCAAGGCCAACGACCTCAAGATCGATTGGAGCGACATCCGCGAGGCCTCCAACGAGACGCTGGTCAATTCGCTGGCGATCATGAGCCCCTATGGCGCGCGCGAGAAGCAGGCGATGCTGGAGGCCGCCGACTTGAAATCGCGCGCCGAGATCCTGGTCGCCATTGCCCAGGTCGATCTCGCCCGCGGCGCCGAATCGCCGCGCCATTTGCATTAACTTCGGTAGGTGAGGCCGCGCCTTTTCCTCGTCTTGACCGGGCGCCCGTCGAGCTACGCCGCGACGTGGATGCCGGGACAAGCCCGCGCAAGACGGAAAGCGACAACTCCGTGACTATAATTAGCGCCTACGGGAGTTGATCCGGGGACGGTCAAGACACGGATAAGGCGCCGCGTGACTATTCCAGCGCCTGATAGACCAGCGCCCTGAGATCGAGTTCCGGCAGATCGAAGCTCAGCATCGACTGCGTCATGAACAGCGCGACGATGTGTTCCTTGGGATCGACCCAGTAATGCGTCTTGGCGGCGCCCGACCAGCCGTATTCGCCGACCGAACCCGGGGCGCCGGAGGCGGCGACGTCGAGCAGCACCCGCGAGCCGAGGCCGAAGCCGTAGCCGAGCAGCGGCATGCCGCCGATCTCGATCGGCAGCAGCGCCGCCGGCAGGTGGTTGGCGTGCATGAGTTCCAGCGTCTTGTGGCCGATGATCCTGACGCCATCGAGCGCGCCGCCATTGGCGAGCATTTCGGCGAAGCGGAAATAGTCGCCGATCGTGCCGAACAGCCCATGCCCGCCGCGCTCGAACAGGCCCGGCGCGTCGACGGGGTGGGTCTTCGAGACGTCGATGCGCTCGTTATAACCCTCGCGCCATTGCTCGAACGCGGTGCGCGTGGTGACGCCGGGCAGGGTGATGTCGGGGCGCCCGTACATCGCCGCGATCCGGCTGCGCTTGCCCTCGGGCACGACGAAATCGGTGTCGTTCATCTTCAGCGGCGCGAGCAGCCGCTGGCGCAGGAAGACGCCGAGCGGCTGGCCGGCGACGACCTCGATCAGCCGCGCGGCGACGTCGATGCCGACGCTGTAGTGGAAACGCTCGCCGGGCTGGAAGGCGAGCGGCAAAGTCGCGAGATCGTCGATCGCCTCGGCGAGCGGCGCGCGCGGGTTGAACAGCTTGCAGCGCGCATAATCGCGGCTGACGGGCGAATCCTCCAGGAAGCCGTAGCTCAGGCCGCTGGTATGGGTGAGGAGGTCGCGCACCATCATCGGCCGCCGCGGCGCGGCCAGTTCGCCCTGCAGACCCAGAACCTTCACGCCGGCGAAGGCCGGGATGTATTTCGCCACCGGATCGAACAGCCGGATGCGCGCCTCCTCGACCAGCGTCATCAGCGCCGTGCAGACGATCGGCTTGGTCATGGAATAGAGGCGCAAGATCGTATCTTCGGCCATCGGCGCTTTCGCCTCGCGGTCGCGATGGCCGAAGCTGCCGGCATAGGCGACCTCGCCGCCGCGCGCCGCCAGCACGCTGACGCCGGCATAGACGCCGCGATCGACATAGGCCTGCATCGCCGGGCCGATGCGCGCCAGCCGGCCTTTGTCGAATTGGTGGTGATGTCCCATGTGGTTCTCCTTATCGATCAAAGCGGCGTCACGCGAAAGCGCAGCAACCCCGGCGCGCCGGGCCCGAGCGCGAGGACGCTGACGCCCGGCGGCACGGTGGCCCTGGCGGCGGCCGGCGGGGCGTCGATCGTCGCCGTGACGCCGGCCGGCCACGACGCGAAGCTCCAGCCGACGCTCCGGCTCACCGCCACGCGCGGGTGAGCGCGCACATATTGCAGCAAAGCATCGAAATTGGCGTCGGGCGCCTCGTAGACGATATTGGCGCCGTCGCAGCCGGGAAAGCGGCCGCCGCCGCCGGCGCGATAGGAATTGGTGACGATAAGGAAGGTCGCGTCCTCGGCGATTGGCCGCCCCCCGAAGCTGAGATCGACGACGCGGCGCGCCTGCGGCGCGACGATGCGGCCTCGGTCGTCGTAGCGCGCTGGCGCGCTCAGATCGAGGCGGTAGCCGACGCCGGCGATCGAGTCGAAATCATAGGGCGCGAAATCGGGCCTCAGCAGCGGCTGTGGCGCGGTGTCTGCGGCGTCGAGCCGCCGGAACACGCTGGCGGCGCGTTCGAGCCATTCGCGCACGCTCGCCCCGCTCGCCTGCACCACGCGCAGGCTGTTCGGGTAGACATAGAGATCGGCGATGTGGCGCAGCGCCACCGGGCCGGCGGGAACGTCGGTGTAATAGTCGGCGCCGGCGCGGCCGCCGCATTTGAACGGCGCCGCGGCCGAAAGCAGCGGGCCGGCCCCGGGCAGCGCACGGCGCGCGTACCACAGTTGCGCGTCATGGACGATGCGCACGCTGGCGTCGTCGCCGATCATGGCGAAATAGGAGGTGAGCGGCGCCGCGATCTCGCCGACGGGCGCGCGCACATAAGTGAGCGTCGCGCGATGGCCGGCCTGCGTCGCCGCCAGGGTTGCGGGATCGGCGGCCGTCTCGGCCTCGATTGCCCGCAGCGAGGCCTCGGCGGCCTCGACGCGCCAGCGCCCGCCTTCTTGCACGAGGGTGAGGTCAA
>DATNDU010000022.1:0-6526 GCA_035606915.1 Roseiarcus sp.
GGAGGAACACGAGATCGTGACCTCGATCGAGACGTTCAAGGACGCGCAGAAGGCGCTGGAGGCGAAGTTCGGCGAACCGCGCAAGGCGGCGATCGTCTGGCGGCCGCAGAACACGATTCTCGTCGACGACGAGGCCGGCGAAAAGATTCTCAGGCTGATCGGGGCGCTCGATGACAACGACGACGTGCAGAATGTGACCGCGAATTTCGAGATCAGCGACGCGCTGATGGCGCGGATGCAGGGGTGATCGCCGCGCTGTCGCGGCGCGCGGAACCGTAAGCCAAGTAGCGCGGCAGGCGCCGTTGGCCCAAGCCGAGGGCTTTGGGTCTGGCCTCCTTTCCATTTTCGATCGCATGGGCTAATTTGACTCCAGAGCGGCAAGTTCGGCTGTGGAAAGCTGGCGATGCGCGAAACCGGACCGCGAGACTTGGGTCTACTCGCGAGATTGGTCGTCGTGGTCGCCGTCGCGCTGATTGTCGCCGGGTTCGTGTGGCATGGAGTTACCGCCGCGACCGTCGAACGGGTGTGGCGCCAATTCGTCGACCGACCGAGCGGACCGACCGCGAGGATCATTCTTCTCGGGATCGCGATGGATGCGATCTATCAATTCATCGTGCTAAAGAGGTTCTACCCCGTCGAGGCGCTGATCGTCGCGATCGCGTTGGCTTTTGTGCCTTATGTCTTGCTGAGGGGCCCCATCGACCGGGCCGCCGGCAGATCGGCTGCTCGGCGACCGCTCGCGTGACGGATAGCCTCATCGATTTGGTCCAACTTTGGGACAAGGGCAGGAGCCGCGCATGACGGAGGCGGACATCGGCGCCCCGCAAGACAGGTTCACCGTGCACGCCAACGCGTCGGAGCATTTCGCGTGGTTGCGAACTCGTCTTGCGGTCGAAAATACGCTGATGGCCTGGTTGAGGACCGCGATATCGCTGATCGGCTTTGGTTTTGCGATCGTTCAGTTTTTCAATCGCTTGCGGGGCGCTTCCGAAGCGCGGCCCGCCCTTCTTCCGGACGCGCCGCTGTACCTGGGGCTCGCCTTGATTACTTGTGGCATCCTGGCGCTCGTCGTCTCGCTATGGCAATACTGGTCGGTCGTCCGATATTTGCGCAGGGAGATGTTTGCGCCGGTCGCTGGCGTCGCGAATATCAACAAGCCGCTCGCGGCTGTGGGGACGGCGGTTCTTCTCATATTGATTGGGCTGTTTGCACTGTTCGCGGTGCTGTTTCAATTCGCGTAGGCGAAGGCGATCGCATTGCGCCGACAAACACAAGGGCAAGAGCGGTCAGGGGTTTTACAACGATGTCATGGTGGCGCGTGACGAGTTGATCGGTCAAATGTTGACCAAGCTCGACGAGCTTGGAATCGCGGATGACACGATCGTCATGTATTCAACGGCCCACATTACAACACCTAGCCGAATGGCGGCATCACGCCGTTCCGAAGCGAGAAAACACCAATTGGGAAGGCGCCTGGCGAGTTCCGGTTTTCATGCGCTGGCCCGGCGCGATCAACCCGGGCTCGGTCTACAACGGCGTCGCCTCGCGTCAGGATTGGCTCCCGACGTTCCTCGCCGCGGCGGGCGAACCCGACATCGCCGCCAAGCTTCTTGAAGGCCATCAAGCCGGCGAAAAATCTTTCAAGGTGCATATCGACGGCCTCAACCGGATCCCCTATCTCGCCGGCGGCGTCAAAGAAAGCCCGCGAAAATTCTTTTTCTACATCAGCGACGACGGCGACATCATGGCCATTCGGATGGGCGACTGGAAAGTCGTGCTCCTGGAGCAGAGGGCCAAACAACTCCAGTGCTGGCTTGAGCCGTTCGCGAAACTCAGGGCGCCGAAGATCTTCCACTTGAGACGCGATCCGTTCGAGCGGGCGGATGAGAACTAGAATACTTATTTTGATTGGATGATTTCGCACGCGTATATCTTACATGAGATGCAAGGGTTGGTTGCGAGCCAAATCGAAGCATTCGTGAAATTCCCGCCGCGGCAGAAGCCGGCCGCGTTCAACCTCGACGAGGTGCTTCGGCATTTGCAAGAGGCGACCAGCAGCGCCAGTCGATGAGGGCGCCGCGCCGGTGGTGTTCTTTCCCGAGGGGCGTCGGGGGTTAACATCCCCGTGACCTCTGATCCCGCCGCGTGCCGGCGGGATCGGGCGTGGCGGCGGAGGCAAATCTCAAAGTCGGACGGCGCTTCAACCAAAAGCGGCGGTTCAACTAAAAGACGGCGCGAAAATCAACTCCGCGCACCATGAGATGGCCATTCTGACGCCAAATAAAAATCCGAACTAAGTCATTTCTGTCTTATTGGTTGAGCCGAAGCTCGTTCCTCCCGAAGATGTGCGAGTTTTTCAGCTTACGTTCATGCTGGCGGATCGATGATGCCCTGGTCAACAACCCAGGAGGATGCTTTGCGAAAAATCATTCTTGCAGTCCTCGCCGTAGGCGGACTGGCGGCGTTTTCCGCCACGCCGGCTGAGGCGTGGGGCGGATGCGGACCCAATCGCCATCCGACGCCTTATGGCTGCCGCTGGAACGGGCCAGGTCCCGGCTGGTACGGACATCCCGGTTGGTACGGCTACCGAGGCTGGTACGGCCATCCCGGCTGGCGCTATCGCCGCTATTACCGCTACCATCGCTGGCATCGATACTGGTAGACAACCCGTAAGCGGGCGGCGAAAGCCGTCCGCGTTATAGGAAGCTCTGCGGATCGACGTCCACCGTAACCCGCACGCCGCCGCGCGGCGCCGGCGCCGCCGCCAGCAGCGCCCGCAAGAAGCCTTGCAAATCGACATTGCGGGGCGCCTTGGCCGCGAGCCGGAAACGATGGCGCCCGCGCAGCAGCGCGATCGGCGCCTCGGCCGGCCCCAGTAGCGAAATCTCATCGCCACCCGCCACGCCCCCCGCCGCCGCGATGCGGAAGGACGCCGACAGCCCATGCGCGGCGCGTGCGATCGCCCGCGCATACGCTTCCGCCGCGCCGCGATCCTCGTCCGAGACGACGATCGCCGCCAGCCGCCCGAACGGCGGCAAGCCGCCGCGACGGCGCTGCTCGATCTCGGTCTCGTAGAAGCGCTCGACGTCGCCCGACAACAGCGCCGCGATGACGGGGTGCTCGGGCTGCCAGGTCTGCAACAAGGCGCGGCCGGGCTTCTCGCCGCGTCCGGCGCGGCCCGTCGCCTGGCGCAGAAGTTGGAATGTGTGCTCGGCCGCGCGCGGATCGCCATTGGCGAGTCCGACGTCGGCGTCGATGATTCCAACGAACGTCAGCCCCGGGAAATCATGGCCCTTGGCGACAAGTTGAGTGCCGATGACGATGTCGTAATCGCCGCGCCCGATCGCGTCCAACTCGCCACGCAACCGCTCGACGCCGCCACTGGTGTCGGAAGACAGAATGAGACGTCGCGCGTCGGGAAACAGCAACTCCGCCTCCTCGGCGATGCGCTCGACGCCGGGGCCACAGGGGGTCAGCGTATCGGCCTCCTGACAAATCGGGCAGGCGGCGGGCTTCGGCTCGGCGTGGCCGCAATGGTGACACAGCAGCGCCTTGCGGAAGCGGTGCTCGACCAGCCAGGCGGCGCAATTCGGGCATTGAAAGCGGTGGCCGCAGGCGCGGCACAGCGTCAGCGGCGCGTAGCCGCGCCGATTGAGAAACAGCAGCGCCTGGTCGCCGGCCGCCAGTGTCGCCTCGACCGCCTCGACCAGCTTCGGGGCGAGGAAGCGGCCGCGCGGCGGGCCGGCGCGGCGCAAGTCGACGGCGGCGATTTCCGGCAAAGCGCGGGCGGCGTAGCGCGAGGCGAGCTTCAGCCAGCGATAGCGGCCTTGCTCGGCGTTGACGCGGGTCTCGATCGATGGCGTGGCGGAGGCCAGCACGACGGGCGCGTTTTCGAGCCGGGCGCGCACCACCGCCATGTCGCGTCCGTTGTAGATGACGCCGTCTTCTTGTTTGTAAGCGCCCTCGTGCTCCTCATCGACGACGATGAGGCCGAGATCGCGGAACGGCAGGAACAGCGCCGAGCGGGCGCCGACGACGACCCGCGCCTCGCCGCTCGCCACCGCTCCCCACAATCGCTCGCGCCGCCGCGCTGTGACGCCGGAATGCCACTCGGCCGGACTGACGCCGAAACGCGCTGCGAAACGGTCGAGGAATTGCGCCGTGAGCGCGATTTCCGGGGTCATCACCAGGGTTTGCCGGCCGGCGCGCAGCGCGGCGGCGATGGCCTCGAAATAGACCTCGGTCTTGCCGGAGCCGGTGACGCCTTCGAGCAGGAAGGGCGCGAAGGCGCGGGCTTTGACGGCTTCGCAGAGGATGTCCGCCGCCGCCGCCTGATCCGGCTCCAACGGGCGCGGCGCGTGGTCGGCATCGGGCAGCGGGGCGATGGGCTCGGGCGGCAGGGTGAGGGCGGCGAGCGCCCCGTCGGCGACGAGGCCATCGATGACGCTGCCCGAGCAGCCGGCCTTGGCGACGAGTTCAGCTTTGGCGAGCGGCGCGCCGCCAGCCAGCGCGGCCAAAACTCTCTCGCGCGCCGGCGTTAGCTTGGCGGCGGGCTTGCCGGTGGCGGCGAAGCCGAGGCGCGGCGGCGGCGGCGCGATGCGCTCGGGGGCGCGCGCTGCCATCCGCAGCACCGCGCCGCGTGGGCTCAGCGTCCAGCGGGCGATCCAGTCGACGAAATCGCGCATCGGTGCGCTCAGCGGCGGCCACGGCTTCTTCTCGATCACCGATTTAAGGTTGCCGCCGTCGCCCGTCCGCGTCGCCCAGACGACGCCGATCGCCGTGCGGGCCCCAAGTGGCATGGCGACGAAATCGCCGAGGCGGAGATCGAGTTCGGGTGGGGCGTGGTAGGAATAGGCGGTGTCGAGGGCGACGGGGGGCAGCACGTCGACGATCGTCGGCTGGGTCATGCGGCGTTGGAGCGCAAACGCCCCTCACCCCGGCCCTCTCCCCATAGCCCGTCGTCGGACGGGCGTCCTAAAGGACGTCCTATGGAAGAACCGGGAGAGGGGGTCGCTAAGCGCCGCATCACGCCTCCAGCCAGAACTTCAACAGATGGTGGGCGATCGCCATCCGCATCGGCGCGAACAGGCCCTCGGGGTGGCGCTTTTCGAACATTGCCCGCACCTCCTCGCGCGTAAACCAGCGCGCGTCCTCAAGCTCCTGCCCGTCGGCGACGATGTCGCGCGTCGCGGCGCGGGCGAGGCAGCCGATCATCAGCGAGGACGGGAACGGCCACGGCTGCGAGGCGACGTAGCGCACCTCGTCGCAGACGATGCCGCTCTCCTCGTGAATCTCGCGCCGCACCGCCTCCTCGACGGTTTCGCCCGGCTCCAGAAAGCCGGCCAGCGCCGAGTACATGTGCTTGGGGAAGCGCGCCTGGCGGCCGAGCAGGCAGCGCTCGCCATCGACGACAAGCATGATGACGACGGGGTCGGTGCGCGGGAAATGCTGGGCTTTGCAGACGTCGCATTCGCGCCGCCAACCGGCCGCCGACAGGCGCGTCGGCTGGCCGCATCTGGCGCAGAAGCGATGGCGGGCGTGCCAATCGGCAATTCCCTTGGCTTCTCCGAGGATGGCGACGATCTCGGGCGGGACGAGACCCTGCATGGCGATGCTACGCATGTCGACGGGTTCGAGATCATCGCGCCCGGGCACGAACAGCGCGCGGCGATCGAGAAAGCCGTCGCTTTCGTCGGCGCGTTGCTCGACCGCCTCGTCCGGCAGCAGGGCGGCGAAATGCGGCACGCCCTCGCGGTCGAGCCCGAGCAGTATCTCGGCCTGCGGCGGCCCCAGCCGCTCGGCCAGCGTGTGCGTCCAGAACGCTTGCCGAGTCTGGCGGCCGAGGATCGGCATGTCGCGGGCGATGAGTGCGAATCGGGCGCCGGGCGCAGCGCGCAATTCCGCGACGAAACCGGCGTCGTCGCGGCGGTTGGCGAGTCGGTCGAGCGTCGCGCCGGCAAAGCCAAAGCCAGCAGGAGGAATTGTCTCGAAAAAGGCGTCTTTCATCGTTCAACCCTCCCGGCCCCGACTAGGCAACCCCGCGTAGGCCGGATTACATGGCTCGTCGCAAAGGCGAAAGAAAAAGCGTGCAGGAGCCGAGCCCTATGGCGGTCCGCTTGACGAGACGCAATGCGTTGCAGGGCGCGGGCGCGCTGCTGGGCGCCGGCCTGCTGCCGGCGCGCGCCGAAGATGCGGAGGTTCACGGTCTGTCGTCATTCGGCGATCTCGCTTTGCCGCCCGACTTCAAATCTTTCTCCTATGTCAATCCGAAGGCGCCAAAGGCTGGCCTGCTCTCGTTGCAGATCACCAGTACGACGGGAAATCAGAATTTCGAGACCTTCGATACGCTCAACATCTTCTCGCGCAAGGGCGATGGCGCGGCCGGCATGGGCGCGACCTTCGACTCGCTGATGACCAGCAACGGCGACGAGCCCGATTCGGTCTACGGACTGATTGCGAAATCCGTGCGCGTCAGCGCTGACAAGCTGCAATACCGCTTTCGCCTGCGCCCGCAGGCGCATTTCTC
>DATNDU010000025.1:0-37139 GCA_035606915.1 Roseiarcus sp.
ATCTGAGTTTCAGAAGCAAGCTAAGCTATTGAAATCGCGGGCGCCTTGACGGCAGAGCAGCCTCGCAAGGTTTGTGCCCCCAGGCGCCCGCTGGCGGCCCTCAAGGTGAAAACGTCTCCGGCGAGACGCGAACTCCAACCAGTTGTGATTCGGTGCGCACTGGGGGCAATTGCCCGCTCCCTTGCTAAGGGCGGAAATCGCTGACTCCATGCGGTGATGGGCCGGAGTGATTTACGGCAACTCGCCAAGTAACAATTGATCGATGACGCTGGGCCAGGCGACGATCTCGGCGCGCAGTCTATAAAGGATGCCAGAGGCTAAGCATCGCCGCGTCATGTGGGAATCGGACGATAATATTGGAAACTCTTGCGATTCGAGAAATTCTGAAACCACTCTATTGGTGAGCCCCTCGTCAATTCAAGCTGCCGCCTCTTTATCCATAGTTCCATGTTATTTTCCTCCGATACGCAGGCGCCTTCGGAATTTTTAAATTGCATCTCAGCAGCCGATTCTTTGTTTATTCCCTCCGTTTCCGATCGGGGCGACCCAATGCCAAATGACACTGGTACCGTAGCATCCACGAAGGTGAGAGGGCGCTCTGAACAGACGGTGGATATACACTCGCAATGCCAAGTTGCCGCAATTTCCGTCGTTAATTCTGCTAGAAAGCCATCCAATTTGGTCTTATCGGCAACTCGTCTCGCTTTACCTGCGTTGTATCCGTCATAGTTAATAATTCTAACCCGTATAGTTGCAAATAGTTCCAACCCTGCCGCGGAGACGTCCTCATCGATGAACCGCGGCGACGTATGCATGAATTCACCCCGATAAAAGCCAGAATTCCTAGATCCTTCTATTATCGTCGATAGATGTCGACCGTGTGACAGTCTAAGTATGCTTATTTCTTACGTAGTTCCGCCGAGAACAAGGCTGGCCTTGGAAGACTGGACAGCGCGAGAAGTGGATTTTTTGCTTGGCGGCGGCGAGGCTTGGCGGCGGCGAGAATGACCGCGCATCGGGAGCGAACATGAGAAAGACAGTTCGGCGGCCCGGCGCGCCTCGGACGAGGCTTGCTTCCAACGGACGCCACTCGCGGCAGCGAGATGAAAATCTCCTTGCCGCGTAGGGTTGGACCTACGGTCGGCTATGCCCGGCCACCGTCCCAACCACTACGCAGCAACCACGACAAATCCGGCAGCACGCCACTTATCGTTTGCTGGAATCTACCCCGAGAACCGGGGCGGTTCTGTACCCCGCTACTTCGGCGCCCCGATCGCTCTATACGCCTCCATATGCGCGCGCGCGACCGCTTCGACCGGGCGAGGTCGCCGCAAGGTCGCTTCGAGACTTGTCAAAATCTCCGGCGAACGCGATACTTCCATCAACACCTCGGCCAGGCTCATACTGTCGCCAACCGAAAACCAGAGGCCGTCGAGACCGGGCCGCACGGCTTCCGCCATGCCGCCGATGTCGGAGCAAATTACCGGCCGCCTGTTCGTCAGCGCCTCCTGAATAACGACCGGCGAATTCTCCCACCAGATCGAAGGCACGAGGACGGCGTCCACGGCGCGCATGAGGCGATGCACCTTGGAATTGTCGTAGGGGCCGTGAAATCGCACGTTCGCAGATACCTCCCCCAACGCGTCGATCACCGCCTTTTGAAATTCCAACGGTTGGCTCGAATAGTCGCCGAAAATCTCAATCCGCACATTTTCGATCTTGTTCGCTGCCAGTTCCTTGGCCGCGTCGAGCAATACCTTAATACCCTTCAGCGGCGACAATTGTCCGAAAAGTCCAATTCGGATAGGCCGTCGGCGGCCTGCGCTCCACTTGACGCTTGGAACAGGACGCACTCGAACCTGCGCTTGGGAGCGTTCAGTCGGCGCGGGACGCGCTTCCAGTTCGGGCGGCACATTTTCCAACACGATCAGCTTATCCCTCGGCAGACCCCACTCGATATAGCGGTCGGCGAGAAATTGGCTCGGCGAGATGAATAGATCCACGTAGTCAAGGAAAGTGCGGATATACGCCTTGCGCAGGAAAAAATCGCGCGGGCCAAGCTCGGGAAAGCATCGACTACACGCCATCGGACTTTCGGCATCGCATAGCTGCAACGACTTAGTCTTCACCATTTGCCCATGATTGAGGCAAATCGCAAGAAACTCGTGCAACGTCAAGACGATCTTGGCCTCGGGCCGATTGCGCTTGATGATCGCGAACGCTTCGACGCCGAAGACCGTGTAGTGATGAAAATGAACGATATCCGGCTTGATTTCGTCCAGGAGGTCCAGAAGTATTTTCGGAAACTTAGCGTCGCGGTTGGCAAATTTGAAATGGTCGAAAGAACTCGGAGCCTGATAGACAAAATCCTGCTCCGCGAACGGTTGGGTAAGGCTCAGCCCAAGCCGTTCCGTCTCCGGTTTGGATGAGCAACCGAGCAAGAACGCTTCGACTTCGCCACTAGCGCGCAATGCTCGCACGAGCGAACCCGCAGCAATCTCCGCGCCTCCCCGGGTGATTTTTGGATGCGAATGGGTGAGAACCAGAACGCGCTGGCGGACGCCGAAACCAGGTCTGATCGCCCCGGGCGCGAGCGTCACAGACGACTCAAAATTCATGGTCCCGCCACCTCTGCTGAAAGCGCCAAGCATTATAGAGAGTTAGATTCATGCGCCATGGCTGCGATTGCCCCTGCGATTGACGCTCCAAGTGATAGAGTTGTGCGCGGTAGTCGACAAGACAAGACAGGCCCAACTCCCCGGCGCGCAGACACAAGTCGGCATCTTCGAAGTCGCCGATGACATAGCCTTCGTCGAACCCGCCAAGCTGAAGCGCCAATTCTCGCGTCATGACCATGCACGCTCCGGTGACCGCGAGAGCAGCGCCATGGGACTCCGGCAATGTGACGCGCCGCCCCTTGTCGGGATGTATCGCAAAAACCCAGTCGGCAAATTCCGGCAGACGCTCAAACGCGCAGCCTCTATGCTGCAGAGTACCGTCTTCATAATTAAGCAGTGCGCCGACAATGCCCACCGACTCATCAGACTTTTCGGTTGCAATCAAAAGTTCAAGCCAATCCGGGTCGCCAGGGAATACATCGGAGTTGAGAAAGCAGATATGATCGCCTCGCGCATGCTTCAGTCCCACATTGTTCGCAGGCGCATATCCGACATTGTGGGCGAGCGCGATGACAGTGAATGGCCGCTCGAACTTGGCAAGACAAGCGGCGGCTAACGCATCCACTTCTAGACGCCGCTCCGGATCGTCAAGCACATAGATGATTTCGTGATCGCTGGCGAGGCTTTGGGAAAAGAACGCAAGTTGGTATTCGAGAAAATCAACGCGTCCGTAGAGCGGTACGACGATGGTCGCCCGTGGAGATCGGATTGGGGCGCCAAAGTTCAGAACGTCTTCGTCGGGCCGACTGAGGAGCCGAAACGCATTCATGGTCTCGACGGCGGGCCCGAACACGTTATCGAAGCCCTCCTTCAGTTCATCGCTGCGCAATGTAAAACGCCCGAGAAGCTCCTTGATAGCTGGCAGACCTGAAAAAAACGCCGGCTGAAGGGGTCGAAAACCGATTCGTCCGTCCCGCATCTCTATCTCGGCATATATGCTCTCACCCGGATGGTGGATTTCCGGCACGTACGCGATAAAACCCACTCGGTCGTTTGGAAGTCCATATTTTGCCGCGAATCCTTGAACTACATCGGCTCTTCTCACTGAAATCCAAGTCGACGGGTCTACGCGGCAAACGGAACTTCCGCACCGTACCCGTATTCGTGAGACTTCGCCAAAAGGATCTAGAAACCAACCAAGTATTAAAAATCCGCGTGGCGGACAAAAATAAATATTATCGACTTCAAAATGCACGCACAATTGCAATTCAGCTAGCGTATTATTACCTTGATAATAAGGACGTTCGAGAAGTTCATGCAACCGTGCGCGAAATTGATTGGGAACCGCTTGACCCAGGAGCTGCTTCGCGTGGGCAATGATCTGCTCTTCGGAATATTTCTTGCACGATTCCGAGCGCGTTAATTTGTAAAATTCGCCATTCGACTCAATTGTGATGCTCGCTAGCGGACCAATTCGAGATTCATCGGCCCGCGCAAACATCACAAAGCCGTTTCCTAGTTTCTCAACGTCTTCTCGTGCGAAAAGCGCGACGGTCGCCTCGGCGATGATTCGGTCGGATTCGCCTGTCATAGTAACCGCAGGACTATTAAACTGATCATCCCATGTCAGATCAATCCATCCGATGGCCAAAAATCCACCCAGAGAGGGCGAATATCCATATACATCAATATTACCTGCATGTTCCACGTCTTGCACCCGAGTCTTTTAGCTTAGGCTTGGTTTCGGTCGTGTCAATCCGGCTGACTCCATCAGCCACTAAGTGTGAGGTACACCCATTCGCGGACTGCACTTGCCCCCGAAAAACGTTTCGTGAGGCAATTTGAACTATGCGGTGTCGGCGCGCTATCGGGCAAGCTATTTTTCTCGTAGGCTCTAAGGCAGGTCGGATCGTAGCGCTTCAAGATGAGAACATGCCGCTGCGGGAGCACGTAGCGGCGTTGAGGGTTGAGAACTGGACGCTGAGAGGTGAGGTCGCGCGTCTGAAGGCGCTTCCGCGTCGACCTCCCGATAAGCCCTCGACCGTGGAGCCATTCGCCCAGACGCAAAGACTGATTGCGGCGACCTGGCCATCGGGCAGCGAGCCACCGCAATCGAGGGAGCGCTCAAACGTCAGAACCACGTTGTCGGAAAGCTCCTGCAACCGGCCCGCGCCGAGGGCGGTCGCCTGGGAATCGGGATCGCCGTGGATATCGCGCCGGTGCTGCAAATGATCGTAGCGGAGTTTGTCGCCGGCGGCGTCACGCTCGGAATCCCAGCGCGCCCAGTGCTGTTCGACGTCGACCCGGACGCCTTTGCCATCCTGAGCCGCAACCTGATCGAGAATGCGCGGTGAGATGCCTGTCCCGCGTTGTCCTGGTCGGCGACGGACTGATGCGCGTCATCGACGACTGCCGCCTGTCCTTGCATCGCCAATGCTGTTCGAGCCGGCTACGGCGCCGCAGGGAGATCGCGGGCGCCGCCATTTGCTAGGCTTGGCGGCGCCAGACCGACGCGAGCAGCCGCGCGCACTGGGGCAATTTGTGCGAATCGGGGGTGAGTCCTCGACTGGCCTCGATTCAGTGCGCTGGCGCGGTCTCATATCGGATCGCCATCCGGCCTCCGGCTTCCTTGATGAGCGTCAGTTGCGTCAGCGTTCTCGCGTCGTCAACTCGAACCCGATGAGCCCTCGCTGCTAGCTGTGACGAATTTCCGTACCGAGGACTTTCAGGCATTCGCGGATGAAGGCGGCCAGCGCCGTCCAGCCCTTGGCCGACACCATTGTGCCGTCGACATAGGCGTCCGTAGGCGAGAGGTCGATGTAAGTGCCTCCAGCAAGCGTCACCTCCGGTTCGCAGGCGCCAAGCGCGGCGACCTTCTTGCCGCGCACAACGCCGTCCACCGCGACCAGGATCTGCACGCCGTGGCAGATCGTGAAGATGGGCTTCTTGGTTTCGTGAAAATGGCGGACGATCGCCTGCACGCGCTTGTCGGTGCGGATGTATTCCGGGCCGCGACCGCCGGCGCAGTAGACGGCGTGGTACTCGCCGAGTTGCTTCTCGGCATCCGCGAACGTCTTGTTGATTAGCGTGTAATGACCAAGTTTCTCCGTGTAAGTCTGATCGCCCTCGAAGTCGTGGAGTGAGGTCTTGATTAGATCGCCGGCCTTTTTATCGGGGCAGACGACGTGGACCGTGTGGCCGACCGCCTCCATCGCCTGCTGGTACACGAAGATCTCGTACTCCTCGGTGAACTCACCGGTCAGCATGAGTATTTTCTTGCCTGGCATGGTCGCTTCCTTTTGTGGATTGAATATACGGAGCGCTACTCCTGTGTCGCGCCCCGTATTTGCGTGACTTGAAAGATTAGAAAGGAGAAGCCGGGAAATAATAATCCTTAGCATTTTTCTGGGTAATCAGCGGCGCGTCAAGTTTGACGCTGCCGCGGACGGGCGCGTTGGCGACCAGATGGGCGACGGTCATATAGATGGCGGTCTTGATCATGGACGGCGGGTACGGAGTTTCGACCGGCGTCAACGGATCGCCGTCGATCACCTTCTTGACGATTTCTTTCATGCCGTTGCCGCCCAGAGCCAGCTTGATGTCCTTGCGGCCTGACTGCTTGATCGCCGCGAGCACGCCCAGCAACCCGTCATCGTCGTTAGCCCAGACAGCATCGATATGCGGATATTTGGCGAGATAGTCCTGCATCAGCTTGAACGCTTCATCGCTGTTCCAGTGGGCGTACTGCATGTCGAGAACCTTGATGCCGGTTCCCTTGATGGTGTCCTGGAAGCCCTTGATGCGCTCGTCGTCGATGACAGTCGGAATGCCGCGCAGGATGACGATGTCGCCCTTGCCGCCCATCTTGTCGATCATGTACTTCGCGGTGTTGCGGCCGACAGCGATGTTGTCGCCGGCCACGTAGAGGTCCTGGATGGTTGGGTCAATCAGGCCACGATCGACGATGGTGATGAAAGTGCCCTTGTTCTTGATGGCCCTGACCGGTTCGGTCAGTTCCTGAGAGGAATAGGGAAGGATGACCAGTGCATCTATCTTGCGCGACCCCGAGAGATCCTCAATGACGGAAACCTGTTCGCTCGCAGAGGGCGAGGTCTTGACGATAACTTCAACGCCCGGGAAGGCGGCGTTGATTTCCTTAGCCGCCGTCCGGGCGTGATAGACGACCCCGGCGGTCCAGCCATGGTCGGCTGCCGGAATCGACACCGCGATCAGCTTCTTGTCCGCCGCCAGCGCCTGCCCGGCAATCAGCAGCGAGCCGAGCACGGCCGCCGCGATAAACCCTTTACTGAACATTCCTCTTCTCCCTTTGGACCTATTAAAACATCCCCAGCATGGTCCGGACGCCAGGGCTATTTCGAAAACCTCTGAATGAGCATTGCGATGATGATGATGACGCCCTGAACGGCGGCTACCAGATATTCAGAGACAAAGTCCGACAGCACCATAAGGTTGGCGATAAGCTCCAGAATGACGGCGCCGGCGACAGACCCCCACACGTGGCCCTTGCCGCCGCGTAGCGCGGTGCCGCCGATCACCACCGCGGTGATGACCTGCAATTCCCAAAGCTGCCCGGTGGTCGGCGTTGCGGCGCCCAGGCGCGGCACGTAGCAGATCGCCGCGATAGCCACGCAGACGCCTTGGGTGACGTAGGCGATGGTGCGCGTTCTCATCACAGAGATGCCAGAGTAGCGGGCGACATCTTCATTGGCGCCGACCGCCGCGCATTTTCGTCCGTATTTCATCTTGTAAAGGATGAAGGATGCGACTGCGGCGACGGCGAGGGATATCAGAATCGGGATCGGGATGCCGCCGACGGTTCCGAAATAGACCGGCCGATAGGCTGCGCGCAGCGAGCGGTCGATCGGTATCGTACCCCCGTCGGTCAGATAAGTTATCAGCGCCCTGAAAATGCCCATTGTGCCGAGCGTGGCGATGAACGGCTCGATCTTGCCGAGGGTGACGATGAGCCCGTTGGCAAGCCCGCAGAACATGCCAACCAGGATCGCCACCACCATTCCGGCGGGAATGGCCCAGACGCCGACGTGGGGCGCCGCGGCGTTCATGAACATGATCGTGACGCCGGTGACGAAAGCGGCCATCGAGCCGACGGAGAGATCGAGTCCGCCCGACGAGATGACGAAGGTCGCGCCGACCGAGATGACAGCGATGAAGGCGCTGCGCGTGACGACGTTCGACAGATTCGTGACGGAGATGAAGTCCGGATTGATGAGGACGCCGACCATGAGGAGCGCCGCCAGCGCCAGGAAGGGGCCGACATCCGTCCAACTGAGGTTGAACCTGCGTTCGGAAGACGCGGATGACGATCCGGTTATGGCAGACATATTGTCTCTCCGTCGACAACCAGCGTCGGTTTCGCGCCGCTGGTCGCCAGCAACGCCACATTGTTCTCAGTCATTTCGGCGCCGGAGACCTCACCAGTCAGGCGGCCCTCGCGCATCACCAGAATGCGATCGCAGATGCCGATCAGTTCTTGCATCTCTGACGAGATGACGATGCAAGCCTTGCCCTGGGCGACGAGGTCTCGGATGAACACGTAGATCTGCGCCTTGTTGGCGATGTCGATGCCGCGCGTCGGTTCGTCGACGATGACCACGGAGGGGCTGCTCAGCAGCACCTTGGCAAGCAGCAGCTTTTGCTGGTTTCCGCCGGAAAGCTGGCCGGCTTTGATGCTCAGCGTCTTCACCCGGATGTCATAGGTCTTGACGGCCCGCTCCAAGGCTTCCGTTTCGCGGCGTTTACGCAACGAAAGGCCGGAATGAAACGAGCCGAGCGCGGAGAGCGTGAGGTTGGGCGCCAGGCGCTCCTGCAGCAGCAACCCCTTGCCTTTGCGGTCCTCCGTCAGGTAACCGATGCCGGCGTCGATGGCGGCGCGATACGAATGGAAATGGACCGGCTTGCCGTGGAGTTCCACCGTCGCCGTTGCCGGGCGCAAGCCGAGAAGGCCCTCAAACAATTCGGTCCTACCAGCGCCGATCATGCCGGCAAAGCCCAGGATCTCGCCCTTGTGGACAGTGAAGGACACGCCCTCGACGTAGCCGGGTACGGTGGCGTTCGTCACGCTCAGAATGGGCGCATCCGACGCCGCGGCGGTTTTTTCGGGATAGAGGGCTGACAGCTCACGGCCGACCATCAGGCGCGCCATGTCCATCGGGTTCAGCGTCTTGCCGGGGTAGGAGCCGACCATCTTGCCGTCGCGGAGCACCGTCACTTCGTCGGCCAGCCGCTGCACCTCGTCCAGGCGATGACTGATATAGAGCACAGCGGCGCCACGGGCCTTCAACTGCAAGACGATCTCAAGCAGCCGCTCGACTTCCTCGCCGGTTAGCACGGCGGTGGGTTCGTCGAAGATCACCACTTTATAATCGTCGAGCAAAGCGCGCGCGATCTGCACCATCTGGCGGTCCGCCAACGAGATGTCACGCACGAGCGCCGTCGGCGAGACCACACTGCCGATCTGCGCCAATTTCTCCCTCGCGATCCGCCGCATAGCGCGGTCGTCCATCATCGACCCGCGCGCCAGTTCCCGACCCAGAAAAAGATTGTCGGCGACCGTCAGGGCTTCGGCGAGCAGGATCTCCTGGTGGACGAGCGCGATGCCCGCAGTCTGCGCCTGATTGGGCGTGGTGAATCTCACCGGCCGGCCGGCCATCGACAAGGCGCCGCTGGTCGGCTCGATATAACCGGACAAGAGCCGCATCAATGTCGATTTCCCGGCGCCGTTCTCGCCGATAACGGCGTGGATTTGGCCGGCCCGAATGTCGAGCGTGACGTCCGAAAGCACCGTCACCGAGCCGTATTGCTTCGTCAGGTTTTGTGCGCGCAACACCGGTTCAGCGGCAATCGGCGCGTTGGCTCGGGACAACGCGCTTTCTCCCTCTTCATCTGCATGTATGGCAATGGACGTCATCGCCGTCTCATTCGAAGGCTGTCAGCAGGCGGTCGCGCGAATTCTCTATGTGGCGGCGCATCGCTTTCTCGGCCGCGGCGGGATCAGCCGCCACAAAGGCTGCAAGGATCGCTTCGTGCTCATCGAGCGCTTCCATGGTGACCCGTGCGTGATACATCAGGCGAAAGATGTGGAAATGGGTGTGCTGGTGGTTCAGCGTCTCGCGGATCAATTCGTTCTGGGCGAACTCCATGATCTTGTCGTGGAAGATCGCGTCCTGCCGGGCGAAGTTCGAGTAGCGCAGGCGCTCGTCCTTGCCCTCGCGCTGGGCCATGACGCCGGCGGCCTCCTGTAAGGTGCGCAGGCGCGTTTCATCCAGAGCGGCGGCCGCCTTGGCGGCGCAGGCAGGCTCGAGCAGAAGACGCAACTCGTAGAGTTCGTTGAAGCGGCGCTGGGTGATCTGCGGCGCCGCGCGATAGCCGATCAGATGGGTCTTCACCACCAGACCTTCGCCTTCCAGCCGACCGAGCGCCTCGCGAATCGGCGTGTGCGAGACATCAAACTCTTTGACTAGACTATCGACCGTGAGGCGCGAGCCGGGCGGGATCTTCAACGCCATAAGCTGCGCAAAGATCGCATCGTAGACATTGCCGGCCAAGCTGTTCGACCGGTGGACTCGGCCGCTCGCCGGGGTTTCGCCATCCGATGTCAGGTCCGAGTTCTGCACGTTTGCCCCTTGACAGGACCAAGCGCTAACACGATGCTCCGGTCGATGCAATCCTATACCATATACGATTTTATCGAGGCGACGGCGAAAAGAGCCGCCGCGGCGGCGCCGACCGCGCGCCATTTCAATGCCTCGAAGTGGAATGCCTTTTTGCTCGCTGAACTCCTCCTTGAGGCGGAACTGAGAGGCCATCCCTCGCGCGGCTGGCCGCGGCGGCCTCGCCTGCTCACACGCCAAGCGCGGGCGTTGGAGGATGGCTCCGCAAGGGAGAGCCAGCCCGGTTCCCTTTCTCACGCATCCGATTCTGAAGGACGCCTCGCATGACCCTGTTTGCCGCCGTTCGCCTGCCTCGCGAAATCCTGTTCGGGAAAGGCCAGCGTCACATATTGGCGAACGTCGCCTCGAAATATGGCCGGCGAGCGCTCCTGTGCACCGACGAGCGCTTCGCGGCCACGGCCGCGTTCGCCGAGATGCGGTCGGCGCTGGCATCGGCCTCAATTGAAACTTTTGTCTACGGTCGGACGCTGCCTGATGTGCCCCGCGACAGTGTGGCGGTTTGCGTCGAGCAAGCGCGAGGCTTCAAGCCCGATATGGTGATCGGGATCGGCGGCGGCAGTTGCCTCGACATGGCCAAATGCGCCGCGCTGCTCCTCAGTCACGGCGGCCGCCTTCAGGACTATTACGGCGAGTTCAAGGTCCCCGGCCCGACCCTCCCGGTCATCGCCGTGCCCACGACCGCCGGCACCGGCTCGGAAGTGACGCCGGTGGCGGTCATTTCGGACCCCGATCGCACCCTGAAGGTCGGCGTCTCCAGTCCACATCTCATTGCGACGGCCGCGATCTGCGACCCCGACCTGACCATGACATGCCCCGCCTCGCTCACCGCCATCACCGGGGCCGACGCTTTGACTCATGCGATCGAAGCTTTCACGGCGATCAAGCGCGGCGCCGATCCGACGTTGCCGCAGCATCATGTCTTCATCGGCAAGAGCGCGTTGACCGATCACTTCGCCCTGCTGGCCATCAAACTTCTGGGGCGAAGCCTTGAAAAGGCCTATCGCGACGGTTCGAACGCGGATGCGCGCGCCGATGTCATGATGGGCGCGATGGCCGCGGGCTGCGCCTTCGGCACGGCGGGAACGGCGGCGGCGCACGCGGTTCAGTACCCCGTCGGCGCGCTGACCCATACCGCGCACGGTCTGGGGGTGGCGACGATGCTGCCCTATGTGATGCACTATAATCTTCCCGCGGCGGCGAGTGAGATCGCCGAAGTGGGCGTGGCTTTGGGTCTCACGCCGGGAGACGGCGGCCCGCAGGCGCTGGCCCGGGCCACCATCGCCGAGATCCGCCGGTTGTTCCTCGCGATCGAAATCCCCTCGAAGCTGTCCCAACTGGGCCTCGCCGAGGACAAGATCGATTGGACGACCGACCAAGCGCTTGGCATCGACCGCCTGATAAAGAACAACCCTCGCCCCTTCGATGGCGCCGCCATGCGTCGCCTGGTGAAGGCGGCCTACGACGGCGACATCGCGGGCGCCAACTGATCGCTCGGCGCGAGATCAAACGACCATGACCGACACGGCGCTCAACAAGGATCAAGACATGCTCGACGCCAGTTCCTTCTCGCGCGGCCTCTATATTGACGGGCAGTGGCGCCGGTCGTCGGAAAGCCGTTTCATTCCTGTCATCGATCCCGCCACGGAGGCCGTGATCGCGACTGTCCCCGACGCCACTCTCGCGGACGCGGCGGAGGCCGTTGAGGCGGCCGCCAAAGCGGCGGCGGGATGGCGCGAGACGGCTCCGCGCAAACGCTCCGAGATTCTGCGCCGCTGTTTCGAGTTGATGGTCGAACGCGCCGAGACGCTCGCCGCGTTGATCGCGCTGGAGAACGGCAAAGCCTTGCGCGACGCCCGCGGCGAAGTCGCCTATGCCGCCGAATTCTTCCGCTGGAATGCGGAGGAGGCGGTCCGCATTACCGGCGAGTTCGGCCTAGCGCCCTCCGGGGCCAACCGGATCGTCGTCGACTACCAACCTATTGGCGTGTGTGTGCTGATAACGCCCTGGAATTTTCCCGCCGCCATGGCGACGCGCAAGATCGCTCCGGCGTTGGCGGCAGGTTGCACCGTGATTTTGAAGCCGGCCAGCGAAACGCCGCTCACCGCCTATGCGCTCGCCGCCCTCTATGGGGATGCCGGCGTACCGCCAGGGGTCGTCAATGTGCTCACCACCTCCAATCCCGGCGCGCTGACCGCCGCCATGCTGGCTGATCCTCGGGTGCGCAAATTGTCGTTCACAGGCTCGACGGGCGTCGGTCGGACGCTGCTGGCGCAAGCGGCCAAGCACGTCATCTCCAGCTCGATGGAACTGGGCGGAAATGCGCCCTTCATCGTTTTCGACGATGCGGATCTCGAGGCCGCCCTCGAGGGCGCGATGGTCGCCAAAATGCGCAACGCCGGCGAGGCCTGCACCGCCGCGAACAGAATCTATGTGCAAGCTGGCATTCACGACGCGTTTGCCGAAGGGCTTCGTCAGCGCATGGCCGCGCTCAAGATCGGCGCAGGCGTCGATGGCGACACCGAATGCGGTCCGATGATTACCAGAAAGGCCGTCGACAAGATCGATCGGCTGGTGAAAGACGCCCTCGCGCGTGGCGCGAAGGCTCTGTGCGGAGGGTCGGTTCCGGGTGGGAAGGGCTATTTCTATCCTCCCACCGTTCTTTGCGACGTCGCCGCCGACGCCGATATGGTTCATGAGGAAATTTTCGGCCCGGTCGCCCCGATCATGCGCTTCGAGACGGAAGCCGAAGTCATCGAGAAGGCGAACGACACCGAGTACGGCTTGGCCGCGTACATCTACACGCGCGATCTGACCAAGGGGATGCAAGTTGCTTCCAAGATCGAGGCGGGTATGATCGCGCTGAACCGGGGACTCATGTCGGACCCGGCCGCGCCGTTCGGCGGCGTGAAGCAAAGCGGGCTCGGCCGCGAAGGCGGACAGAAACACGGCGTGGCGGAATTTACGGAGGCGAAATACATCGCCGTAACGATGTGAGCGCAAGAGTCATGGCGATGGACCCGTTTCGCATCAGCGATCATGTGCCCGAGTTCAAGGACATCGTCGCGGACATCCTCAGCCGCAGCGAGGCCGCTCGCGCGACGATTCGGATGCTCGCGGATGTCCGCTACGGCGCCGATCCGACCGAGACGATCGACCTGTTCTTTCCCAAGAGCGAGCGCCAAGGCTTGCCGGTCCACATGTTCATCCACGGCGGCTATTGGCGTATGTTTTCCAAGCGCGATTATTCCTACGTTGCCGAGACGGTGACACGGGCCGGCGCGATCGCGATCATCGTCGATTATGCGTTGATGCCCGCGGTGCGGATGGCGACGATCGTCGATCAGGTGCGCCGCGCGAAGCGTTGGGCGCTCGACCATATCGCCGAGCATGGCGGCGATCCAGACCGCTTGACCGTCAGCGGTCATTCCGCCGGCGCCCACCTCGCGACAATGTTGTTCAACGACGAGAGCCGGCCATCGCAAATCCGGGGCGCGTTGCTGCTTGGCGGCCTCTACGAATTGAAATCGCTGCAGACCTCTTTCCTCGCCGCCGAAATCGCAATCACGGATCAGGAAGCCGAGCGGTTTTCGCCTCTCAACCATCGATTCGATCCCGACGTCGTGGTCGAAATCGCAGTGGGCGCCGACGAGACGGCGCCCTTTCATGGCCAGGCCAAAGCCTTTGCCGAACACCTAGGAACGCAAGGCCTGAGGGTTTCGCAGACATCCCTCATCGGCGCCAATCATATGAGCAGCGTTCGCGACCTTGGCCTGTGGAGCGCCCAGCCCGCGACGCTTCTGGCGAAATTGATCGGCGCGTGAGACAAGCCGTTATTGGCCGACACGCTCCGATTGGCTCCAAAGGTCCGATCTCTTTGTTTGGGCCGGATTCCCTTTCGATCATAGTGACGACGGGCGTTGTCAGAGTAACCTCGAAAGGTCGGCTTTCGTCCGCGATTGAGTGATTTAAAGCAGACGCCGCGGCGGCGAGCAACTTGCCCGGGCAAACCCATCTTTGCATCGCCGTGGCCTCGGCGGTTATTCGCGCCCGCGCCAGGGGGCGCTTCTTCAACCTGGTCGAACTCGTCGACCAACTGGGACAAGAAAAGGCCGCTGGCCGCTCCCGCCGGCTTTCCGAAAATCGTTCAGCCGGCCCGGCGGCCAGTTGCTCTTCCACCTCATCAGCGCCGTCGCCGCCGCCCCTCCAGTCGGGCTGCGCCCCTTCCCTCCGGGGAGGCGGCAACGGCGCATTCTACCAGCCCGCCTGGCCCTTTGCGAAAATCAACCGCGCCCGCGCACAGCAGAACCCGCACCGGACGGGATCACGTCTCGCGCACCGCGCGCAGGAGCGGCGCAGATCATCCGCCGCGATATCGGCGGGCACGCGCAGCACCGCGCCGCCAACGTCGATCTCCACCCGCCGTGCCTTCGTCTCGCTCGGCTCCACAGTCGTCCGACGCTCGCCCTTGGCCGCACTTCTCGCTGCCGCGCCCCGCCACGCGAAAAGCTGTGACGGCGTGACCTCCAGCGCCGACATATTTGCGTCAGGCTCCAACGACGCCGCGAAGGCCCGGTCCTTGAAATCGTCCGACCAGCGTCGACGCTCGCCCACCGGCGCGCCCTCAAACCTTTCGGCGCGGACCTCTACGAACTGGTTCGGCCTTGTTCTGTGCATAGGCGTAGACATAGATGTTGATATCCATGTCCAACCGCTACAACTCGCGCGGCCCGCGCCGCCAGAATGGCCGCGGCTGCGCGCTTATCGGTCGGGCACAGGAAGTCCAGGTCGACTGATATGAAGCCTGGGTCGACCTTGGCGGCGAGCGGATCAGGTTTGGGGTAATCTCGCCCTTTGTCCGGAAGCGCGCCAATGCCTCTCTGACAACGTCTTCGAGGCCGTGCAGCCGTCAGTGCGGTGATTGCGGCGGTGTTGTCGGCTGCGCGCTAAATGTCGGCGTATGCGCGAATTGGGCGGGGACATCCCACATGCGGGCGGCGTACCAAACCGACCACGCGACCACGAACAGGCACAATATCCAGACCCAGACCGGGATCGAGGAGCGCGCCTCGGCACGGCGCGGGTCGAACGGGTCGTCGGCGCTGAACGCATCGATCTTGAAGCTCACTTTGCCGCGACGGGTGGAATGCGGCGTGAGGCCGGTGACAATGATGCCGGGACCATTATGTACGCGGAACGGGATGATCTCCACGCCTTCGCGGCCGCTCTCGCCTTGCGCGCGAATGGTCAGCCGGTGGGGCCCGTCCTCGAGGGTGCTCGTATCGAGCGACGCCTCGCTCGGCAGTCCCTGATCCAGGATCGGCTGGGGCTGATCGTCGAGATAGATGCGAACGCGGGGATTTTCCATCATCACGCCCTTATCGATCTTTGCGCAGAATATCGTGCTTGGGGTGATCGTGGCCGGTCTCGCCAGGACGTAACAACATCCAGAACATCGCAACGAAGCACCCGAGGGTGATAGCCCCCGCGACGCCGATGATGATCACATTGCCGATCAGTGGGCCAACGAGATGATGGTGCATGGCGGCGCTATTTTCCCTTGGCGCGCTCGGCCGCGACCTGTGCTGCGGTGATCGTGGGACTGTGGTTGCCCCACGAACTGCGCTCGTAATCGATGATGGCGGCGATCTCGGCGTCGGTCAGCGTGCTGGCGAACTCCGGCATCGCGCCTTCATATTTGACGCCACCGATGGTGAGACCCTCCGCGCCATGCAAAACGGTATGGATATGGGCGCTGGGATTGGCATCGTTCACTACCGCGTTGCCCTTCAACGGCGGGAAGGCGCCGGGCAATCCGGTTCCGCCAGCCTGATGGCAGATCGCGCATTTGTCGGTGAACAGCGATTTACCCTTGGCGGGGTCATAGGCGGCGGCGGATTTTGCCGGCGTCGTGGATGAAGACGCCGTGGGTGAAGGCGCCGTGGCTGCCGGCGCCGCCGGAGTCGCGGCCTCGTTTGCTACGGCCTGCGCCAGAGGAGGCTGTTTTAGCGACATAAGATAAGCCAGCAATGCCTGCGCCTGATGGCTCGGGATGACCACGCCCTCGGCTGGTGCGTAGGCGGCCGGCACCGGCACCGTCATCGTCCCGACAGGGGCCTTGTCGACAACGTCGAACATCCATGAAAACGACGGCATGATCGACTGCGGCGCCACCGAACGCGGATTGTAGAGATGCATATACTGCCACACCGCGCTCGGTTGGCGCGTCCCGATATCGGTGAGGTCGGGGCCGGTTCGCTCGGAGCCGAGCAGTTCGGGGGTCTGATAAGCGAAATCGCCAGGCGCCGACGGCCGGCCGAATACTTTGTCCTGCGCCAGCGGACGCACTTGCTGGGTGTGACAATACCCGCAGCCATTGGCGGCGTAGATCGCGCGGCCCTCAGCCTCGATCGGCGTGAGCGGCTTCACGCCGATGCCCGGTGGGGTTTGCGAGAGCGCAATGCCCGGCAGCACGCCCATTATGATCGCGAGCCCAGCATAAACCAGCGCCGGACCGCCCGCGATCAGCCACAATTTGTTCATCCCGCGATCCGATCGGCGAGCGCTGGCGCGAGCGAGTTAACCTCGGCGCCACGTCCGAAGGTCATATGCCAAACGTTCCACGCGAAGACGAGATGGCTGAGAAACATCAAGAGACCACCAACGCCGCGCCACACATAATAAGGCTGCATATCCACGACCGACTGGATGAACGGCGCTCCCTGTATCCAGTCCAACCCCTGGAAAGTGCCGCCGATCGACAGCGAGATGACGTAGATGAAGCTGCCGACGACAGCCATCCAGAAATGCAACCCGAGCCCGAGGCGACTGGCCTGCTTGCCGGTTGCCCCAGGCAGCAAGGCATAGATGCTGCCCCAGATGGCAAAGGTGACGAAGCCGTACATTGTCAAATGCGAGTGACCAACTGTGAAGTTGGTCAGATGCCAGACTTGCTGGAGCGAGCGGAAGGCCTCCACGGTGCCCTGCGTCGAGCCGACGAGATAACCGATCACGCCGACAAAGATGAACGCCAGCGGGTAGGAATGGCGCATGTCGCCAAAGCGACCGCGCATGGTCAGCAGGAAATTGGCGCTGCCGCCGAGCACCGGGACGAGCATAGCCACGCTGAAGACGATGGCTGTGGTCTGTAGCCACCACGGCAGCGGGGTGAACAGGAAATGATGTGCGCCTATGATCGGATAGAAAACAAGGTTGGTCCAAAAAGCAAAAACGCCGAGTGCATAGGAGTAAATCGGCCGACTAAGCAGCTTGGGGAGCGCGTAATAGAACAAACCGAGCGCCAGTGGCGTGAACCACATGCCGACGGCATTGTGCATATAATAACCCGATACGGAGACTTGGCCGAGGCCATATTGATACCACGGTAGGATGGCGACGACCGCGATCATGCAGGTCCACAACACGCCGCCAATCGTGTACCAATTGGAAAGATAGATGTCTTGTGTCGAACGCTTGGCGACGGTGCCGATAAGATTCCAGGCCGTTATCACCAGCGCGGCGAGGAAGATCAGCCGGATCGGCCAGGGCCATTCGCGGTATTCGAGGTCGCCAGCGTTGTAGCCGAGATCGAGTGCGATCGTGCCGGCGACAGCAGCCAAATTGAATAGCCCGAGCCCGACCCAGGCAAGCCACTGGCTATACAGTTGCGTGCGGCAACTTCGCACCGCAACGTAATAAGCGAGGCCGACCAAAGCAATGCTGGCCCAGCCATAGAAAGTGTCGTTGGTGTGGATTGGCCGCAGCCGGCCGAAAGTGAGCCATGCGCCTGGGCCAAAATCGGGAGCCCCAAACTTGTAAGCCAGCAATATGCCGACAAAGGTCGCGAAAATCAGCCACGCCGTGGCGGAGATCGTATAGGCACTCAGGATCAGAACCAGGCCTGGCTCGTCCGATTGTCTGGCATCCGATGAATTGCCTGCGGACGTTCGCGGCGTCGTAAAAGTTCTCATTCTTCCCGGTCTGTATCAAGTGCATATGCGCACACAAGCCACCATTCGGGCAAGCCCCACTCGTGGACAGCATGTAAAATCCTGGTGAAGATCAGGCGGCAGCAATTCTAAGCCGTGATTGCCGCGATGTGGGCGAAAAGCAGATTCGCGTGGCGGCGGCTGCGCGCGCTGGAAACACAGGAAAGATGCGCTCTGCGTGAAGAACATCGCGAAAGCGGACAACCCAAAATCCACCATGGCGATATTCCCGCCGCGCCCCTTGCGCGGGTCCGCAAACGAGCCACAAATCCGAAGGCGTTTGTGGCTCGGTGGTGAGCGAAGCCGGCGAGCGGTTCTTCTGGAAGATCGACCTCTACGACCGCACTATGGAGCCCGCCGTCACGGCTCGCGTCACGACAATGCGCGCCGACGAATATTGATCGAACGGCGCCCGGCGAACTAAGCGGCGTCGCCTGCGTCAGGAATCAATCGCTTCCGCCGGCCGGGCACATCCGGCGGAACGACCCGACTCCGGGCGTTATCCATCACCCATCTATTGACAATGCCGGGTTGCGCTCAAGCGGACTCGGCGCCGCGTCGGGCCAAGTTAGCAGCGCGTCGACGGGCTCGGAACCGGCCGAGTTGCTGGTCCAGGATGACTCCGATGAGAATGACGCCACCCATAACCGTATAGTTGAGCGAGGAGGGGATACCTAGCAGGTTCACCAAATTTTGGAGCTCCTGCAACAAGACAACCCCCAACACGACACCAATTAACGACCCCTCGCCGCCCAGCAACGAGCAGCCGCCGAGCACCGCGGCGGCAATCGCGTAAAGCTCGTAAAAATTGCCCTGCGTGGACGGCGAGATCGAGCGCGTATACATGGCGAAATAGATCGCAGAGATTGTGTTGAGCACCTGGCAGATTACATAGGCCCAGATTATCACACGATCGGTGCGAATTCCGGAAAAGCGCGCCGCTTCTTCGTTTTTGCCAACCGCGTAGAGGTGGCGTCCGAACACGGATCGTTGCAGCACGAGCCACATGATAATGGCGACGATGACCAAGGCGATGAACGAAGCCGGGACGCCGTAAATCCTGCCTGTCGTAACCCAATCAAGCCCCGGAAAGTCCTGACCGAATCCAAACCCGGCTGTCGCGTCCTGCGTATAGAACCGCGCGATCCCTCGATAGAATAAGAGGCCGCACAGGGTGACGATGAACGGTTGCAGCTTGAGCTTGGTGACCAGCAGCCCGTGGGCGAGTCCGATCAAAATGGATAGCGCCAGCATAAGCACGACCGCCAGCGGCCACGGCACTCCTCTGGTGGCGACAAAGTCGACGAACAGCACACCGACAAGCCCGATCATCGAGCCGACCGAAAGTTCGATCCCGCCGGTGATGATGACGATGGCTTGCCCAATCGCCGAAAGTCCGAACATTCCCACCAGATTGGAGGTGTTGAAAATGTTGATCGGCAGCAGGAACCTCGGGTTGAGGATGGTCACCACCGCCCCCACCGCCAAGATGAGAAGCAGAAGGCCAAGATCCTTTTTGTTCATGCTGGTTCTACCAATTTCTCGGTTTTGCCTACTGCGAGGAGCAACACGTTCTCTTCGGTGAGTTGATTGCGCTCAAGAATGCCCGAAATGGCGCCTTCATGCATCACCGCGACGCGATCGGAGACGCCGATCACCTCTTCCATGTCACTGGAAATCATCAGCACGGCGACGCCGTCGTCGGCCAGTTTGCGCATCAGGCGATAGATCTCGGCCTTGGCGCCGATATCGATCCCGCGCGTCGGTTCGTCCATGATGATGACCTTCGGGTGCATAGCCAACCACTTGGCCAGCACCACTTTTTGCTGATTTCCGCCAGAAAGAAAACTGGTCGGGGTCGTCAGTGTGGGCGTTTTGATCGACAGATTGATGCGCTGGATTTCGGCGGTCGCCGCCTCCATGCGTCGCGACACCATAAAGTGGCGCCTGTGCGCCTTGAGGTTGGGCAGAGAGATATTTTCGAGGATAGGCAGCCCAAGCAAGATTCCAGAGCCCTTGCGGTCTTCGGGCGCCAGAAATATGCCGCGCGCCACAGCGTCTGCGGCACATGACAGCGTTAGCGGGGCGCCGTCGATTTCCAATCTTCCGCCCAGCATCGGGTCGATGCCAAACAAAACACGCGCCAGTTCCGTGCGGCCCGCCCCAACGAGCCCGGCTAGTCCCATAATCTCGCCCTTGCGCAGATCAAGGCTGACCGGCTGCAACGGATAGGCGCTGGTTTGCACGGACTTGACCGAAAGGACGACCGCTCCCGGCGCAGTCTTCGAGGCCCCCCCGTCGCGCGCCTTGAGATTGCGCCCGATCATCAGTTTGACCATGCGTTCATGAGAAATTTCGGATTTGCTGAGAACTCCAGCCAGCTTCCCGTCGCGCAACGCGATGACCCGGTCGGCGGCGCGTTCGATTTCATGCAAGCGGTGAGAGATGAAGATGACCGAAATGCCTTCGGCCTTGAGGCCGGCGATGATATCGAGAAGCTTTTCAGTTTCCACCAGCGGCAGACTCGACGTTGGTTCATCCAGAATCACCAACCGCGCAGCCACCGAAAGCGCCTTGGCGATCTCGACCATCTGCCGCTGAGCCAAGGACAGGCTGGAGACGGGCGTATCGGGTTTGAAGTTGGCGCCGAGGCGTTGGAGCAGCGGCGCCACCAGCGCCTGCTGCCGTTTCCCGTCGACGAACCGCATCCAGCCCGCCCACAACGGTTCTCTACCGATATAAACGTTGCCCGCAACATCGAGATTGTCGAACAGGTTCAGCTCTTGATGAACAAACGCAATGCCGGCAGCCATGCTGCCTGCGACCGAGAGCGCGCTATGGGCGACGCCATCTATCGTGATTTGACCACCGTCGGGGGCGATGACGCCGCCCAATATCTTCATCAACGTGGATTTTCCGGCCCCGTTCTCGCCGACAAGCCCTATGACCTCGCCGCGCGAGACTTGCATTGAGAACCCGCTTAACGCTTGCACTCCGACGTAGCTTTTGCGCACGTCGGTCAGCGTGAGAAACGGCCTCGTCGCCTGGGCGGCGCTGGAATTATCCTCTGTTTTCGTCATAACCATCAGACATAGGCAGGGTCTCGATGCAGTGAGATAGCGCAAGGCCCCGCCTCGGGCGCCTTCGATGACGCGGAAACTCCCGCCTCCCGGAGCAGGGGAGGCGGGAATTTTGGTTGGAGCTTACTTGCCCTGCATCTTCTTCAGGCCCGCCTCGTAGGCGTCGACGTTGGCCTTGGTGACGATTTTGGTCGGGACGATAATCAGCTTGTCGGCCGGGATTCCGGACTTGTCGCCTTTCACATAAGCCGCCATCAATTTCATGCCCTGGTAGGCCCACTGGTACGGCTGCTGAACCACGGTGCCGGCAATCGTGCCCTCCTTGATCCCGCCAAGGGTGACCGGATCGTCGTCGAACCCAACGATCGTGACCTTGCCCAGTTCTCCGGCTTCCTTCACCGCGGCATATATCTCCGGGATGTTGTAGGAGTAAAAACCGACCAGGCAATTGATGCTCGGATCCGCTGTCAACACGTCCGCGACGTTGCTCTTGGCGCGGGTCTGGTCCATGCCGTCGCTCCGGGTCGAGACAAGCGTGATGCCCGCGCCCTTGACGCCCTGAAGAAAGCCTTGCTTGCGCTCCGTGTAGTTGGCGGCGTCGAGCAACCCGACAAAGCCCATGCATTTGGCGCCCTTGGGCATCGCTTTCTTGGCGATCTCCGCCACCTGCTCGCCGGCAAGGATATTGGAGGACCCGATGTAGGCGATGCGCTTGCTCTGCGGCGCATCGGAATCGGTGGTGAAGAAGTCTGTTTCGCCAGCGATCTTGTCAAGAACCGTGGTCGCCTTCGGATCGACGGCCGACGCCATGATCGCCTTGACGCCAGCAGCGGCAAGATTGTCCATCAGCGTCTGCTGGGACGCCACCGTCGCTTGCGCGGGATATTCAAGCTCCATCTTGAAATCGGGCATTTCCTTCTGCGCGGCGGCGACGCCGGCGCCGGCGGCCTTCCAGAAGTCGGACGCGCCATTGGTGACGAAAGCCAATGTGGGCTTATCGGCGGCGATCGCCGGAGCGACAATCGCAGAACTCAGCAAGAGGCTGGCGGCCATCCCGGCGGCGAGTTTCACTGCGTATTTCATTCAGTCCTCCCAATCGGCCGAGCCAATCCCAGCCGTAATTGCTTGATCGAAGTCTAGGAAAATTGACGATTCTTGGTCGAGCGCGTCGCCTAAACGAACGGACTCTTCCAGCTATTACTCAGAGCGGGCGCCTCCTCCTCAACGTGGTTGCTATGATGCAGGGAAATCTGTCAAAGGCGGCGACATTCCAGGCATCGCTTAATTGTTTCGCAATGCGCGAACCCGACCTCATCCATCTTCGCGTCGAACTCATTCCGGCAACTTCGCAAAGGCGCGGCGCGTGCTGCGCGGGCTCCCGCAGACGTCAAAACACCGCGACGCGCGACGATCAATTTTTGGGCCTCCCGAATTCTGTTGTCTGGCCTCGCATCGCCTTGCGGAATGTCGTTCGCATTCGCCCAAGCGGTCGATCCTGAGCTATTTTTTCCACGGTTGATAATATTTGTCAATTTCATTTTGACTGGCCACAAATAGCTTGATATAGCAGCGAGCTAACGATGATAATATGCGCAACTTTGGAGATAATTTGGCTTGCAATGTCGTGTCTATTGGGTATGATCGCCGGCGATGAAAGGCGATAGCGGACCCAGTGACGCCGACCCAGCCAATCGAAAGGCGCCACGCCGCCCGACGATGACCGAAGTTGCGTCGCGCGCCGGCGTTTCGCAGACCACGGTTTCGCTGGTGTTGAATGACGCCAGCGGCGCCCGGTTGTCACGCGGGACGCGCCAGCGCGTCCTTAATGCAGCCAACGACCTTGGCTACCGCATGTCCACTCGTAAACTCACCCAACCGGAGTCTGGCGGGGCGATCGGCTTCATTGCCGATGAGTTCGCCACCGATCCGTGGATGGCGCTTGCGATGGACGGGATGCGGGAAAAGGCGTGGGAGAGCGGCATCACGATCAAGGCGGCCAGCACACGTGGCGACGCGGCGATGGAGCGCGCCGTGTTCCGCGAAATGCTCTCGCAACCGCTGATCGGCTTGATCTACGGGACGGTCAATACGCGTCGCGTCAATTGTCAGTTTCTTCCCCGTGACGTCAACGTCGTCTTGCTGAACTGCTACGTGGCAGACCGCGCCTATCCCTCGGTGCAGCCAGCGGAGATCGTCGGCGGCCATCTTGCCACGAAGCGGCTGATTGACGCCGGCCATCGGCGTATTGGCTTGATTAATGGCGAGCCATGGATGGATGCCTCGCGGGATCGGTTGAAGGGCTACCGGCAGGCGCACGCATCCGCGGATTTGCCGATTGATCCGGATATGATTCACAGCGGCAATTGGGAGCCGTCAGAAGGCTATAGACATACGCAGGAACTGATGGCGCTGCCGGTTCCGCCAACGGCGATCTTCTGCGCCAATGACATTATGGCGCTTGGTTGTTTCGAGGCGCTGAAGGAAATCGGGCTGCGCATACCGGACGATGTATCCGTCATTGGCTATGACGATCGGGAACTCGCGCAATACATGCACCCGCCGCTCACCACTATTTTGCTGCCGCATATGGAAATGGGCAGCTTCGCGGCCGAGTATCTGATTGAACAGAATGCCCGGCCGATGTCGCGGCCGACACAGGTGAAAATCGAAGGCAACCTGATTGAGCGCGGCTCCGTGCGCGACCATCGCTCGCGCGCGGTCGTTCATATTTGACGCCCTCGCGAGAGCATTAGCGACGCACGCCGTTGGTGTGTCGAGGGGCGTGTCTCAGAGGATAGAGCGGCGAGCGCCGCCTCAGCCCAAATTGCGGACCGACGCTCTGACGGCCGGGTTGCCGGTGAGGCTGGCGTACTCCTGGTACAGCTTCCTGTAAGCGGCCTGGCTCGCCGCCTGCGGTTCATACGCGCCAAATCGGCGAGCCCCGAACTTTTCGCCGGCTTCGCGGAAGTCCGCCGCGATCCCTGCGGCGACGGCTCCGTGAATGGCGGCCCCGACGCAAGTCGGATTTTCAATCTCGGGAACATGCACGCTCCGCTCGAGCACGTCAGCCATGATCTGCAACAGGAAAGGATTGCTCTTGGCCAGTCCGCTCGTCATCACGACGCGCGCGACCGGAATGCCGCTCTCCGCGACCCCGTCGACAATGGCGCGCGCGCCGAAGCAAATGCTGTCCATCAGGGCGCGGTAAATGTCGACGGCATTCGTCGCGAGGCCGAAGCCGGCAATCAGCCCGCGCAGGGCCTTGTCGCCGTAGGGCACGCGGTTGCCGTTCCACCAATCGACGGCCACAAGGCGATTTTCACCTGATCGCAGCTTGGCGGCCTCGCGGTTGTAGTAAGCGAAGCTTTCGGCCGTGTCGGCCGAACGCGGGAACGCGCGCACGAACCACGCGAGCACATCGCCAAACGCCGCTTGGCCCGCCTCGTAACACCAGAGGCCCGGCAAAGCCGCGCCGAACGCACGCCCTTCCAAGCCCTGCGGCATCGGTCGCTCGGCGTCGTCGAGGGCGAGGTAGGCGGCAGAGGTTCCCAGCGCCCCCATCAGGACGCCGGCTTCGTGCGCGCCAACCGCCGGCAGCGCGACATGCGAGTCGATGACCGCCACGGCGACGATCGCCTCGCCGCGGACTCCCGTTCGCGCCCGCCATTCCGCCGTCAGCGTTCCCACGGGCGAGCCGACGGGCGCTGGGGCCGCAACACGCGCCGCAAGGCCTTCGACGACATCCACGGGATAGCCGGTTTTGGCGTCGTACTGCGCTTTGTAGGCCGCGAAATCGAGGCTTCGGACTTCGTGGGCCGTCAGCCGCCACGCCAGCCAGTCTCCGGCTTCGATGAATTTCTCGCAAAGCCTCCAAATGTCGGGCGCTTCGGCCGCGATTTGAGCCGCCTTGGCGAGCAACCATTCGCCGGAGACCTTGCCGCCGAAATTGTCGAGAAACGAGCCCCCGTCCCGGTTGATCGCCTCGGCGTAGGCTTGCGCGCCGGCGTGTTTCCAGAGCTTGACGTAGGCGTGCGGCTCGTCCGGCATGACTTCCGACAGGCTGCGGCCGTCGGCGAGCGCTGGCAGGGGCGAACTTGCGGTGAAGTCGACGCCGATAGCGGCGATGTCGCGGCCCGCGCCTATGGCTCTCAGTATGGTCTCGGCGGCTTCGAGGTAATCCGGCGCGCTCTGCAAAGCGAAGCCGGCGGGCAGTTCTCGCCCGCCGGGCAACGCCCGCGTCATGATCCCATGTCGGTAAGGGTGGACATGATAGGCGCATTGACGGCCCGATCCAATCTCGATCAGCACGCCACGCGCCGACTCCGAACCAAAATCGAGACCGATGAGATAGGTTTCTGACATGGGGTCTCGGGTCGGCTGTGGGCTCGCGGAACTGGGAGGCGCTCCGCGCGCAGGTCAACGCAAGTCGGGCGCTTTTCGTAGCGTCCGACGCGCATGGCGTCGGACGCCGGCATTTATCGAGCTACGTCATGCGGAGCCTTAGCCCCAGCACTTGGCGAGCCCTTCCTTGGAGTTGATCGAGGGCACGCCCTCGACCGGCTTGTCGGTGACCAGCGCGACGCCGGTGTTGAAGAAGTCGAGACCCGGGCTGGGTTTCGGCTTCTCGCCGGTCTTGGCGTATTTCACCGCCGCCTCGACGCCGAGCGAGGCCATCAGCAAAGGATATTGCTGCGCGGTCGCGCCGATGATCCCGGCGGCGACGTTCCTGACGCCGGGACAGCCGCCGTCGACCGAGACGACGAGGACGTTGGTTTTGCCCGCCGCCTTCAACGCGCCGTAGGCCCCGGCCGCCGAGGGTTCGTTGATGGTGTAGACAACGTTGATGTTGGGGTCCTTTTGCAGCAGCGTCTCCATGCCGGAACGGCTGGCCGCTTCCGCGCCCTTGCCCCACTGATGGCCGACGACGCGCTTGTCGGTCTCGTGGCCGTACTGCTTCCAGTTCGAGTTCTCGATGCCGAAGCCCTTGGTGAAGCCAAAGTCGCGCGCCCTGTCGACGCTCGGTTGATCGGGCAGCGCATCGATATAGGCGACATGCGCGTCCTTGACCTTGTCGCCAAGCGTTTTGGCCGCCCATTCGCCGATCAACTCGCCGGCTTTGACATTATCGGTGGCGAAGGTCGCGTCGGCGGCGGTCGGCGGATCGAGCGGCGTGTCGAGCGCAATGACCAGAATGCCGGCCTTGCGGGCGCGCTCGACCGAGGGAACGATGGCCTTGGAGTCGCTCGGCGTTATCATGATCGCCTTCGCGCCGGCGCTCATCAACTGTTCGATGGCGTCGACCTGGCCGGTGTTGTCGCCGTCGTACTTGCCGGCGAAGCTGCGGAAATCGACGCCGAGCTCCTTGGCTTTCGCCTGTGCGCCCTCCTTCATCTTGGCGAAGAAGGGGTTGGTGTTGGTCTTGATGATGAGGCCGACGATGATCTTGTCGGCCGCCGCCGCCGGCGCGCCGGTCAACGCCAGGACGGCGAGCGCACAGGCGCTCACGCCTATCCAACCTCGAATGCCTCTTATTGCTGTCGATTGCGTCATCTATTCCTCCACTTTCGCCCCGTCGTTCTGTGTTGGCCAAGGCCGTGACGACGAGCGCGGTAACGGACGGTGCCCACAGTTTCGTCTATTCGCAACATGTAAATTGCCATCTTATGTATACCTCTGTACGAAAATGGTGGGCCTCATTTCGACCTGAGCGATCATCATGGACATCAGCACAGCCGCACCGCACGAAGTCTGCTCGGCCGGCCGGTTGCTCGCCTTGATCCGCTCCGGCAAGGCCGGCTCCCGGCCCAAACTTCAGCACGTGTCCGGCCTATCGCGAGTGACCGTCACGCAACGGTTGCGTTATCTCTTGGCGGCGGGTCTGGTGGTCGAAGACGAAGCCACCGAGACGAGCGGTGGGCGGCCGGCGCGATGCGTGACCCTCAATCCGAAGTTCGGCATCGTGTTGGCCGCCGACGTTGGCGAAAGCATGATCCGCGTCGCAGCCGTCGACCTGTCGCCGCGGCTTCTCGCCGAGACGACGGTCGAACTCGACGTCGCCAGCGGCCCCATTCAAACACTGACCGAGATTGTGCGCGCCGGCCGAAACCTGCTGAAGGGCGCCAGTTGCGCGCAGGAGAGGCTGCTGGGGATCGGCTTAAGCTTGCCTGCGCCCGTCAATCACGCGGCGGGCCGCGTCGTCGGCCCTTCCGTGATGCGCGGTTGGGACGAATTCGACATTTGCGGCTATCTGCAAGCGGCGTTCGGCGCGCCGGCGCAGGTCGAGAACGACGTCAACCTGATGGCGCTGGCGGAGCACCGCCTGCATTGGGCTGCCGTCGACCATTTCCTCTTCATCAAGGCCGGCACGGGGATCGGCAGCGGCATACTCATCAACGGCGCGCTCTACCGCGGCGCGCGCGGCGCGTCAGGCGACATTGGCCACATCCAGTTCGACGAACTCAAGGCCCCTTTGTGCCGATGCGGCAAGTTCGGCTGCGTCGAGGCGCGCGCCGCCGGATGGGCGATTGCGCGCGACCTGCGCGCGAATGGCTTTTCGGCGCACAACGCGCGCGATGTTGTCGCGCTCGTTAAGAAGCGGGAGCCCGACGCTATTCGGCGCGTTCGGGAAGCCGGCCGCGTGCTCGGCGAGGTCGCGGCGGACGTGGTCAGCGTCTTGAACCCGACCACAATCGTCGTCGGGGGCGCCTTGTCGCGTGCCGGAGAGCATCTTTTGGCCGGCATGAAAGAGTTGATTTACCGGCGGTGTCTGCCGCTTGCGCTCGACGGCCTCAGCGTCGTCGCCGCACGTTGCGATGAACGGGCTGGCGTCTTCGGAGCGGCGCATCTCATCATCGACGCGGCGCTCGCGCCCGAAGCTCTGTCTGAGACTGTCGCGCGATCCCGAGCCAGGGCGCCGTCTTGAAGCGCGTGGTCCCGGCCGTGAGCGCGCATCGTCGCCGGCGAGAGGCGCAATGAGACAGCCAGGCGCCAAACTCAATCGATTGACTCAAAGCCGCCAGATTGCGAAGAGATGCGCCGTTCGCAGCCTGCTGCGAGCGCCCGATTTGAAAGCATGCCAAATCAAGTTTCGGGAACAAGCTAAGTCTTTGAAATGCGGGTGTAGCTCAATGGTAGAGCAGCAGCCTTCCAAGCTGAATACGAGGGTTCGATTCCCTTCACCCGCTCCAACAAAATCAACCGCTTAGCTTGCCGGCGCGGCTCGCTTTTCCGAGTGCGGCTGCGAAATTCGCAATCAAGGTCATTTACCGACATCGCGCCGCCGGGGCGGCGGCGCTGAGACCGGCGCGCATGCGTCTTGGCCTCGCCGAACGACGCGCTTAAGGTCGCCGAATGCAACGTAGAGCGCGCACCAAGACGTCGCCGCCGCCAAGCAGCGCGGCGGGCGGCGCATGGATCTTCGATGCGGCGACGGGCTGTGCGCGCCTGTCGGCGGGCGCGCGCCGGCTCGTCGGCGTGAAGGCCGGCGAGTTGGTCGGCGATCTCGTCGACGGGCTGCCGCTCGACGAGGCGAGCCGCATCGAGGCGCGCGCGGCGATCGCCGCTTGCGTCGCGGGCGGTGGGGATTTCGACCTCAAGCTGCGCTGCGCCGAGGGCCATGATCTGGCGGCGCTGCGCCTGACGGGCGGCGCGGTGGCGGACGAAGACGGCGTGCTTCGCCGCCTCGTCGGCGTGGTCTGCGACGCCACCGAGGCGGCGCGCCTGGCCGAAGAGGTCGCCGAGCGCGCCGCACATCTGCACTCCATCCTGGAGACGGCGCAGGAGGGTATGGTGGTCATCGACCCCGCCGGCCAGATGCATTCCTTCAGCCGCGCCGCTGAACGCATGTTCGGCTACAGCGAAGCCGAGGCCATTGGCCAGAACGTCAACATGCTGATGGGCGAGCCCGATCACAGCCGTCACGACGGCTATCTCGCGCGCTACCTCGAAACTGCCGAGCCGCGCATCATCGGCATCGGCCGCATCGTCAGCGGGCGGCGCAAGGATGGTTCGCAGTTTCCGCTGCACCTGTCGGTCGGCGAGACCAATGTCGACGGCCGGCGGCTGTTCACCGGCTTCATGCACGACCTGACGGAGGAGCGCCGTAGCGAGAGCCTCGCCCAGCAATTGCAGAGCGAACTCGCTCACATCTCGCGCCTCAGCGCGCTCGGCGAGATGGGTTCGGCGCTGGCGCATGAACTCAATCAGCCGCTGGCGGCGATCGGCAATTACATCACCGGCTCGCGCCGGTTGCTCGCCGAGATGCCGGGGCCGGGGGCGGCGCGGGTCGCCGGCGCGCTGGAGAAGGCGGCCGAGCAGGTGCTGCGGGCCGGCCAGATCATCCGCCGGCTGCGCGATTTCGTGTCGCGGCGGCCTTCCGAGCGGCGGGTCGAAAGCGTCGCCAAGCTGGTCGAGGAGGCGAGCGCGCTCGGCCTCGTCGGCGCGCGCGAGAAGCGCGTCACGCTCAGATACAAGCTCGCTCCCGAGTGCGACGATATCTTCGTCGACCGCATTCAGATCGAGCAGGTGCTGGTCAATCTGCTGCGCAACGGCCTGGATTCGATGGAGTGCGCCAGCCGCCGCGAACTGATCGTGTCGAGCCGCCTCGTCTCCCGAGGCGTGCTGGAGATCGCCGTCTCCGACAGTGGCGCCGGCATTTCGGCGCAGGCGTTGGCGCGCTTGTTCGAACCTTTTTTCACCACCAAGCCGGCTGGCCTCGGCGTCGGCCTGTCGATCTCTCGCGGCATCGTCGAGGCGCACGGCGGCGACATGCACGCCGAAAACAACGAGCACGGCGGGGCGACCTTCCGCTTCACGCTGCCGCTGGCCCGCAAGGGCGAGGCGGGCAAGGGCGAGGCGTCCAAGGCCGAGGCAGGAAAGAGTAAGGCATGAGCGACAGGGGGCTCGTCTACATCATCGACGACGACGACGCCGTGCGCGATTCGCTCGACCTGCTGCTGTGCGCGGCCGGGTTCAAAACCATGAGCTTCGAGTCCGCCGAGAGCTTTCTCGCCTATCCGCGCAAGGAGGCGGCCGGCTGCCTATTGTCGGACATCCGCATGCCCGGCATGAGCGGCCTCGACCTCATGCAGGAATTGCACGGGCGCGGCGCGGCTTGCCCGGTGGTGCTCATCACCGGCCACGGCGACGTGCCGATGGCGGTGGAGGCGATGAAACGCGGCGCGCATGATTTCATCGAAAAGCCATTCGACGACGAGCGGCTGGTCGCCGCGGTGTCCTCCGCGCTGACGCGCCGCGTCTGGCCGCGCGAGGCGGCGGCGAAGGTCGATTCGGAGGCTGCCTTGCGACTCGCCTCGCTCAGCCGGCGCGAGCGACAGGTGATGGAGGGGCTCGTCGGCGGCCTCTCCAACAAGGAGATCGCGCGCGATTACGGCATCAGCCCGCGCACCGTCGAGGTCTACCGCGCCAATGTGATGAGCAAGCTGCGCGCCGCCAGTCTGGCGGAACTGGTGCAGACGGCGTTGCGGGCCGGCGTCGTGGCGACTTGACGGGAATCAAGGCCAGTCGCGCGCCATCTGCGAAAATTCGTCATGCGCATCGCGAATCCACTCCCTTCGGACCCGAGATTGGCCCGGGAAAGCGCGGCCTCGCGCCTGAAAGCCTGCGTCGTCAGCGACGACGCGGCGGTCTTGGCATCGCTCAAGTTCCTGCTCAAGACGGCCGGCTTCAACGTGCGCGTGTTCGCCAGCGGGCGCGGCTTGCTGGCTTCGTCCTGGCTGCGCGCCGCCGATTGTTTCGTGCTCGATCACCGGCCGCGCGACCAGGACGGGCTGCGATTGGCGAAGCGGCTGCGCACGCTCGGGCTCGTCGCGCCGATCGTACTGACGACGGGTTTTCGTTGCGGGGTGCTGGAAACCTACGCCGGCGCGGTCGACAAGGTGATCGCCGCCTCGCGCATCGACGATGACCTCATCCAGGGACTGCTGGCGATGATCGCGCGGGGGCGCGGCGCCGGCCTGCGGAAAACTACTTAAGGGGCGAGCCCTAGGGGTTCGACCGAAATTCCGCGCGTCGCGGCGGCGGCTTACCTACCTCCCAGATTTCAAGGGAGCTTCGCGATGCTGGATTTGACGCCATCTTATCAAGACCGTGGTGCGCGGCGCTTTATTCGCGTGAACCCTTCGGCCGGCGAGCCGGTCGCGTTTCGCGGTCTCGACGGTCTTGCCGGCAAGGAGATCTCCTACGATCGCGATGAGGAGATTTACGGCGATGGCGAGCCGGCGGAATATTTCCATTGCGTGCGTCGCGGAACGGTGCGCACCTTCAAGCTGCTGCGCGACGGGCGCCGTCAGATCGACGCCTTCCACCTGCCGGGCGAATATTTCGGTCTCGGCGCGGCCCGAATCCATCGCCTCACCGCCGAGGCGGTGATCGATAGCAAGGTCGTCATCGTCAAGCGCAAGGCGCTCGAATCCCGCGCCGCGGAGGAGGCCGATATCGCCTGCGCGATGTGGAGGCTGGCGGCGGACAATCTGCGCAACGCCCAGGACCACATGCTGCTGCTCGGCCGCAAGAACGCCTTAGAGCGCGTCGTCGCCTTCCTGCTCGACATGGACCGGCGGCTGACGGTGGCAGGCGTCATGGCGCTGCCGATGTGCCGGCGCGATATCGGCGACTATCTCGGCCTGACTCTGGAGACGGTGTCGCGCTCGCTGTCGGCGCTGGCCGAAAAGGGCGCCCTGAGCTTCAACGGCTCGCGCCAGATTATCCTCAACAATCGCGCCCGCCTTCAGGCGATGACCGAGTGATCGCCGCGCCAAGCCGAGGGCTCAGGCGACCTCGCCCTCGAACACCGCCTGATCCGCATAAAGCTTCGCCGCCGCCCATTGCGCCGGACGGCGCACCGTCCAGGCGATGACCGGCTTGCGGCCAAGCGCGCGCATCAGCGTCGGCGTCGCGTGCGGGAGATCGTCGACGTTCCAGGAGAGGAAGTCGGGCGCGGTGCGGCGGATGTGCAGGAACGCCGCCCAATCGCGCTTTTGCGCCGTCGTGAGGGCGGCGAAATAGGGATCGTCGTAATCGGCCTCGGCGACGATGCCGAGCGGGCGCGGGCAGGCGCCGGCGCGCAGGAAGGCCACCACCTCGGGGTCGAAGCTCTTGAAGGCGAGCGGACCGTCATAGGCCGCGGCGATTTCCGCGGCGCGGGCGGCCAGTCGCGTGTCGCCGTCGAAACCACTCTTGACCTCGCAGACCAGCCCGACCCGCCCGGCGATCAGCTTGATGAGTTCGCCCAGCGTCGGGATCGGCTCGTCCGATCCGGCAAGCCTCAATGCGCCGAGCGCGGCGAGCGTGAAATCGCCGATGCGGCCTTTCGCGCCGGTCAGCCTTGCCAGCGTGTCGTCGTGGAAGACGACGGCCTCGCCGTCGGCCGTGCGCTGGATATCGCATTCGACGGCGTAGCCGGCGGCGCTCGCCGCTTCGGCGGCGGCGAGCGAGTTCTCGGGCCGGCCGGCGCCGTGCCAACCGCGATGGGCGATCGGCCGAGCCGCCAGCCAGTCGAGGCTCAAGGCACGATCTCGAACAGGCCCTCGACCTCGCAAATGGCGTTGAGCGGCAGGTGGGCGACGCCGACGGTGGTGCGGGCGTGGCGGCCGTTGTCGCCGAAAATCTCGGCCATGAGGTCCGAGGCGCCGTTCATCGCCGCCGGCAGCGCCTCGTGTCCGCCCTCGACGCCGAAGAAGCCGCCGAGGCGCACGACGCGCGCAATCCTTTCGAGATCGCCGACCAGCGCCTGCACCTGGGCGAGCACGTTGATCGCGGAAAGCCGTGCGGCGGCCTTGGCGGCGTCGAGCGGCGCGCCCGGCTTCAGCTTGCCGACGTGGGCGGCGCCAAGCTTACCGTCGAGGCCGAGCGGCAGTTGCCCGGAGACGAAAACGAGCGCCCCGGTGCGCACCGCACCGACGTAATTGGCCACCGGCGCGGCGGGCTTGGGCAGTGTGAGGCCAAGGGCGGCAAGACGATCGGCGACGGACATGGCGAGGCTCCGGGTTGGGGGAGCCTGCTTGTAGCAGGGATGCTCGGCGCGGGGGAGGGCGGCGGGATCATCGGGGCGCTGCGTCTTCTTGGCGCCATTCGCCTCATCGAGCTTGTATTCGCCGCCTTTCGCGCCTAGGTTCGCGTGAGACGCAGGCAGCGCGCGTCAAGGCGCGCGCGAAGGGATGGTCGCCATGGGTAGCTTGAGCATTTGGCACTGGATGCTGTTCGGCGCGATCGCGCTCCTTGTGTTCGGCGGCAAGGGCAAGATCTCCGACATCATGGGCGATGTCGCTAAGGGCATCAAATCCTTCAAGAAGGGCATGTCCGATGACGACGAGGCGCCGGCCACCGCGGCGCGCACGCTGGAGAGTCGCCCGGCCAGCAACGCCGACGTCAACGACAAGCAGAAAGTCGGCTGAACCCAGCTCTGTGGACCGCTGGACGCGGCTAACAAGCGATGTTCGATTTCGACATCGGCAAACTCATTGTGTTCGGCATTGTCGCGCTCGCGGTGATTCCGCCGAAGGATTTGCCGCGCGTGATGCGCACGGTCGGCAAATATGTCGGCCAAATGCGGCGCATGGCGGCTGATTTCCGCGGTCAATTCGACGCGGCGATCAAGGAAGTCGAGTTTGAGAGCATCAAGAAAGAGCTCGACGAGATCAACGAGGCCGCCAAGGTGGATACGTCTTTCGATCCGGCGGCGCTGATGCGCGACAGTCTCGAAAAGGCGGTTGAAGACAAGCCGGCTGGCGATGAGAGCAAGCCGTCCGACGATGAGGCCAAGCCGCTCAATTATGAAGCCAAGCCGTCCGACGATGAAACCAAGCCGCTCGACCATGACTCTAAGCCGTCCGACTACGAGACGATGATGGTCGAGGCGCCGGCGCCGCCGCCCGAACCCGTGGCGGTAGAGATAACCCCGCAGAAGGCCGCTTCGAGCGCGACATGAGCGACGCCGACATCGAGGCCTCCCGCGCGCCGCTGATGGACCACCTCATCGAGCTGCGCCAGCGGCTCATCCGCGCGATTTACGCGTTCTTTGCGGCGTTCATCGTCTGTTTCTTTTTCTCACGCCACATCTACAACATCCTCACTTGGCCCTATGTGCGCGTCGTCGGCGCCGATCAGGCCAAGCTGATCGCCACGCATTTCCTGGAGCAGTTCTACACCAACATTCGCCTCAGCATGTTCGGGGCGCTGTTCATCGCCTTCCCGGTGATCGCCAGCCAGCTCTACAAGTTCGTCGCGCCGGGGCTCTACAAGAACGAGCGGCAGGCGTTCCTGCCCTATCTTATCGCCACGCCCATCTTCTTTTTGATGGGCGCGATGATGGTCTATTTCGGCGTCATGCCGTTGCTGATCCGCTTCTCGGTGTCGTTGCAGCAAGTCAATCAGCCGGGCGAGGCGACGATCGAACTGCTGCCGAAGGTGAGCGAATATCTGTCGCTCATCACGACGCTGGTGTTCGCCTTCGGCATAGCGTTCCAGCTTCCCGTCGTGCTGACGCTGCTCGGACAGGTCGGCATCATCGATTCCAAATGGCTGTCCTCGATGCGCCGCTATGCGATCGTCGGAGTGACGGGCCTCGCCGCCCTGCTGACGCCGCCGGACCTCATCAGCATGACGACGCTGGCGCTGCCGATGCTGTTGCTCTACGAGGGCGCGGTGATCGCGGTGAGGATGATCGAGAAGCGGCGCGCGGCGCAGAAGGACAACAAGACTCCTTGAAACCGCTCGACACCGTCGCGGCGATCGTCGCGGCGGTCGTTTGGGGCCTGACCTTCATCGCCATCAAATACGGGCTTGAGGCGGCGCCGCCGTTCCTGCTCACGGCGTTGCGCTTTACCTTCGCCGCATTTCCACTGGTTTTCTTCCTCAAGCCGCCGGCGGCGCCTTGGCGGATCGTCGCGCTCTATGGGCTGCTGATCGGCGTCTGCCAGTTCGGCCTGCTGTTTGTCGCCGTCCACGAGGGGATGCCGGTCGGCCTCGCCTCGCTGGTCATCCAGGTCCAGGTCTATTTCACCATCCTGCTGGCGGGGCTCGTCTTTGGCGAGCGGCCGACGCGGGTGCAACTTGTCGGCGCCGGCGTGGCGCTGGCGGGCATGGGCGTCATCGCCGCGGCGCGTTGGGGCCATGCGAGCCCGTGGCCGTTCGTGCTGACGCTCGGAGCCGCCTTGTGCTGGGGCGGGGGCAATGTGGTCGGCAAGCGGATTGGCCGCGTCGACCCCATAGCTTTCATCGCCTGGTCGAGCCTCGTCGCGCCGCTGCCGATGCTGGCGCTGTCGATGGCGACGGCGCCGCAAGCGACGGTGGCGGCGCTGCTGCACCCGAGCCTCAAGCTGGCGCTTTGCGTCGCCGCGCTTTCCTATGGCGGCACCCTGTTCAGCTATGGCCTGTGGGCGCGGCTGCTGGCGAAATATTCGGCGGCGGCGGTGATGCCGTTCGCGCTGCTGGTGCCGGTGGCCGCCATGGTCTCGGCGGCGCTGCTGTTCGGCGAGCGCCCGAGCGAACTGGAACTGATCGGCGCGGCGGTGGTGATGCTCGGGCTGGCGCTCAACGTCATGAGCGGGCGGTTTGCTGGCGACCTCGCTCGCCAATCCGCCTGAAGCCGCGATTGAAAGGCCGCGCGTCGATCTGCTAAGTGCGCGCGCGATCCACGAGGCCCGACATGCACGACATCAGAGCGATTCGCGACGATCCCCGCGGTTTCGACGCCGGGCTCGCGCGTCGCCGCCTGCCGGCGCGCGCCGCCGAACTCTTGGCGCTCGACGACGAGCGCCGCGCCGCCATCGCCGCGTTGCAGCAGGCGCAGGAGCGACGCAACGCCGCCTCCAAGGAGATCGGCGTCGCCGCGGCGCGCAAGGATGGCGCAACCGTTGAGGCGCTGAAGGCCGAGGTCGCCGGGATCAAGCAGGCGATGCCAGGGTTGGAAGCGGCGGAGAAGGCTGCGCTCGCCGCGCTTGACATCGAACTAATGGCGATTCCCAATCTCCCCGGACCTGATGCGCCGGACGGCAAGGACGAGAACGACAACGTCGAGGTCCGCCGCTTCGGCGAACCCGCGCATTTCCCTGAGGGCTTCAAGCCGAAGGAGCATTTCGAGATCGGCGAGGCGCTGGGGCTGATGGATTTCGAGACCGCGGCGAAGCTGTCGGGGGCGCGCTTCGTGGTGCTGAAGGGGGCGCTGGCGCGGCTCGAACGGGCGCTGATGCAGTTCATGCTCGATCTGCACACCACCCAGCACGGCTATATGGAGATCAACCCACCGGTGCTGGTGCGCAACGAGGCGATGTTCGGCACGGCGCAATTGCCGAAGTTCGCCGACGACCAATTTGCTGTATATGCAGGAGCGGCCGGCGCGGGCGGGTTTCTTAGAATAGTCCAAAAAGCTTACTTACAAGATGTTGAAGAGACGCAAAAGGTCGGCGACTCTTCAAGATTGGAACAGCTTCAGTCGTTGAATTCTGGCGAAGTTATCAAGAATCCATTTTGGCTCATCCCCACCGCCGAAGTCCCCCTCACCAACATGGTGCGCGAACAAATCCTCGACGAGCGCAAGCTGCCGATGCGCTTCACCGCCGGCACCCTGTGTTTTCGCGCCGAGGCGGGTGCGGCCGGACGCGACACACGCGGCATGATCCGCCAGCATCAGTTCGAGAAGGTCGAACTGGTCTCGATCACCACGCCGGAGCAATCGGGCGAGGAGCACGAGAGAATGACCCGCGCCGCCGAGGAGGTGCTGCGGCG
>DATNDU010000027.1:0-45137 GCA_035606915.1 Roseiarcus sp.
CGCCGCCAAAGCCGCCGCCGCCCGAGCCGTAGCCTGCCGATCCACCCGCAAAGCTCGAAGGCCAAGGCCCAAAACCGCCGCCGCCCGATAGGCTGCCGGGGCCGGCCGAGCCGGCGCTGTTCCAACCACCGCCGCCACCGCCATTGGAGCCAGAGGCGTATTGGCCTCCCTGCCCTCCCCGGCCACCCGACCCGCCCGCGCCATCGCTAGAACCGCCCTGACCGCTTTGGCCGCTGGTCGTCGTCTGTCCCGTGCCGCCGGCACTGGCGCTATAAAAGCCCGAGCCGCCGCCGCCGCCAGCGATGACGAGGGGCGTATAGCCGCCGCCTTCCATCGCCTCGAGAACGAAAGAGCCGCCACCCCCGCCGCCACCGGCGTTCGCATCGGCGCCGCCTTGGCCGCCGACCACGACAACCAGATTTTCGCCCGCGGTCAGGCTGAATTCGCCGGAAACTTCCGCGCCATCGCCGCCCACGCCGCCTCCTCCGGCGCCGCCCTGGGCGCCGTACGCGGTGATGTCGTAGACGCCTGACTGGGTAATGGTGATATCGACGAAATGGCCAGTGAAACTATACGAACTGCCCGCCATGCCACGTTCCCCGTTCGTTCACCATCCGCGCCGTGCGTGACTCGGTCGGTGCCAGTGTATTCCAGAGTAAGTCGATTACAATGCCAGAATAACGTTAAGTCTAGCGGAAAGTTGATCCGTCGAAGCCTCGTTGCTGATGCCTCAAAGGATGCGGACACCGCGGACGTTGAATTTCGCGTTGCGCCACAGGGCTTGGCCTTCGCCTTACCGCGCGTCGCCGCCGGGGTTTATTGCGTCACGCAGGACGCCGGCTTGCGGCCGAGGATGGTGACGTGGCCGCGCAGCCGGCCGTTGGCGATCAGCGCCACCAGTTCATTCGCCGAGGCCAGCGTGAAGCCGCCGGAAATCTCGCCCGTCAGCGAGGCCACAGGCCCACGCAGCACCGGTTCGGCGACGATGCGGTCATCGACGAGGATGGCGAGCTTGCGCCCGACCGCCCCCACCGTCCCCGCCAACAGGTTGTTAACGCCCTGCGGCTCGATGTGGAAAGCGAGGGCGACGATGGCGGGGCCGCCGGCGGGGTTCGGCTCCTGCTTGACCTTCAGCTCGCGCAGCCGCTGCTCATCCAGGAGGACATGCGCCTCCACCGGCTCCGTCCCCTTGCCGTCGAGGCGGGGAAACGTCTCGACGCCGGGCTCGCCGGCGGATTTTGCGACCAACCGGAACTCGATCTTGGCCGGCCGCGTCAGCAGGGCGTCGCTGGCCCCGGCGGGCAGCACGGCGCGCAAAGCCGCCGGCCCCTCGCGCTCGACCGAGGGTTGCTTTTCGCCCGCCGCCGCCAGCCGCCGGCGCAAAGTCGCGGCGACATCGTCCACCCGCGTCGCCGGATCGACGCTGAGGCGCACGGTTTCGCCGCAAGACGTCGCCGCCGCCCGAGCCGGCGAGCCGGCGAGCGCGCCCAAAACACACAACGCTGCGACGGGCAATCTCATCCCAATCCTCCTGCACATTTCCCAAGCGCCATAGAGCCTGCGCGGCGGCGGCGCAACGCGCCTCAACCGCCCGCCCAGAAGTCGAGCACGTAGCGCCCGGCCTCGCCGAGCCGCGCCATCCAGGCTTCGCCCGCCGACGCCGACGCGCCGGACTTGGCCGCGTGCATCTCGATCAAAGCGCGTTTCACGCCCGGCCCCATGCGCGCGCCGTCGCCGCAGACGAACATGATCGCGCCGCTCTCCAGCAGCCGCCCCAGCGCGCCGGCCTCCCGCCGCATGACATCTTGCACGTAAGTTTTCGGCCCGTCCGGGGGGGCGCGAGAAGGCGACATGCAGATCAACCAAGCCCCGCGCCGCGTAGCCCTTCAACTCTTCGACAGCAACCCGCTCGTCGTCTCGTGGCCGGCGATCAGGAAAGTATTGATCTGATAGCGGGTGCTGATGTCGACGGGCCGCGCTCCGGTCTGTTTGTCGACGCCGCTCAGCATGGCGTCGAGCAGGTCTTTCTTGTCGCCCGGCCGCCGAACGGCGGTTTCGCCGGCCACGCCTCGCCCTCTCCTCAGCCGCGCTCGACCGTAAAGCTCAGGCCGGCGCGCGCCAGCCGCTCGCTAAAGTCGGCCCCGAACGCCGCGACGGGGGTGAAGATTCCGCCCGGACCCTGCTCGTCCGCCAGCGCCAGCGCGCATTGCGAGATCATCTTGCAGGTCGAGCCATAGCCGGGATCGCGGTCGCCCTTCACACAAACGTCGAGGCGCTCGCCGCGCGGCCCGGCGCCGACAAACAACAGATCGTAGAAGCCGCTCTCGCGCGCCTCGCGCGACGGGCCTTCGCCGGGCTTCGGCCCGTTCTCGCCGGCCATGTCGCCCATGCCGGCGGCGATCGCCTTGGCGATCGCCTCGCCCTTCTCGCCGGGACCGGCGACGATCATTTCGTCATAGACGAAATCCGCGCCATAGGGACGCCCGGTCAGATAATTGCTGCGATGGACATTGCGCGTGTTGATCGCCGCCATGATGAACGGCGCCGCCCACATGCCCAGTTGCTCGTCATATTCCGGCCTGTTGCCTGAAGGCTGCTTCGGTCCCTGGAACCCCGGCGTCAGCGCGAACGGATCGCGCATCAGCGCCAGCACGTTCGGGTCTTTGGCGGCGGCCGCCATCGAGGCGCGGAAGCTCGCCGCCGTGCCGCCGGAGAACGTGCCCTTCATCTTGCGCACGCGGCCTTTCACGCGCGCGCACGACGCGCCGAAACGTTGTTTGGCCTCGGCCTGCAAATAAGCGACGCCGAAATCGAACGGGATCGAATCGAAGCCGCAGGAGAACACGATGCGCGCCCCGCTGGCTTTCGCTCGTCGCTCGTGAGCGTCGATCATCTGGCGCATCCACGCGGTCTCGCCGCAGAGATCGGCGTAATGCGTCCCCGCCTCGGCGCAGGCGGCAACCAGCGACGAGCCATAGAGTTGATAAGGCCCAACCGTCGTCAGCACGACGCGCGAGCGCCGCGCCAGATCGGCGAGCGAGGCGGGATCGGCGGAATCGGCGACGACGACAGGAAATTCGGCCCCGATCTCAGCGTTGACGGCGGCGAGCTTGCTGGCGTCGCGACCGGCGAGCGCCACGCGGCGCGACGGCTCCCTGTTGGCGAGGCCAGCCAGATATTCGGCCGCCAACTTGCCGGTGAAACCGCTGGCGCCATAGATCGCGACGTCGAATTCCCGGCTCATGGCGTTCCCTAAAACCCGGGCGCCGGCCGTTTGCTTCGCGCCTGCCCCCGTAGTATCAGCCTCGTTGGGAAAAGCACAAGCGGCGGCGCGTTGCCGCCGGGAGAAACCCATGGCGCCCAACGCCTCAGCCGCGGAGCGGCGCCAAGAAACGGGCCAAGAAGCGCTCGGCCCGCCCTCGCGTTTGTTGTTGTGGAGCGAAGGACGCGCTTGGCAGGAATTCGCCTCGTCGCTGGCTTTCGCGCCGCTGCTGCGTCTGGCCGCACATGGCGACGGCCATGCGGTGCTGGCGCTGCCGGGGTTTCTGGCCGGCGATATGTCGACGCTGTTGATGCGCCGCTATCTGCGCGCGCTTGGCTATCGCGCCGAGGGCTGGGAACTCGGGCGCAACATCGGCGGCTTCTATCGCATGCGCGAGGCGCTGCGGGCGCGCCTGACGCGGCTGCGCAATGAGAACGGCGCGAAGGTTTCGCTGGTCGGCTGGAGCCTCGGCGGCGTGTTCGCGCGCGATCTCGCGCTCAACATGCCGCAAGCCGTGCGTTGCGTCATCACCCTCGGCACGCCGTTCGCGCGCGATTTGCAGGCCTCCAACGCGCGCCGGCTCTATGAGCAGGTGACCGGCGAAAAAACCGGCGACGCCCATGCCGAGGATCTGGCGGCGCTCGGCGGCGACCTTCCCGTGCCCGCGACCTCGATCTACACCAAGCTCGACGGTGTCGTGAACTGGCGCTGCTCGGTCGGGCGCGAGGGGCCGCAGTCGGAGAACATCGAGATCCGGCTCGCCAGCCACATTGGCCTCGGCGGCAATCCGGCGGCGCTGTGGGCGATCGCCGACCGGTTGGCGCAGAACGAGGGCGAGTTCAAACCTTTCGCGCGCTCGGGGCCGTTCGCGCTCGGCTATGGCCAACTGACGAGCGAGGCCGGCGCGTAAGGCGGTCGTTTGTTTGATCCCACGCATTTGCGAGCGAGGAAAGGAATTTGGCATTGACCGACGCCCAACCCTGGCGGAAATCCTATCCTGAGGGCGCAAGCTGGGACGCGCCGCTGCCGACGGGCCCGGTGCAGGACATTCTCGTCCGTTCGGCGGCGCGCTTTGCCGATTTGCCGGCGCTCGAATTCATGGGCAAACGCATCAGCTATCGCGAGCTGGATGGGCTTGCCGAGCGCTTTGCGGCGGGCTTGCAGCGCCTCGGCGTCGGGCCGGGCGTGCATGTCGGCCTCTATCTGCCGAATACGCCGCATTACGTGATCGCCTTCTTCGGCGTGCTGAAGGCCGGCGGCGCGGTCGTCAACTATTCCCCGCTCGACGCCGAGCGCGTGCTCGAACACAAGGTCGAGGACAGTGAGACCGACATCCTCATCACCCTCGACCTCGCCGTGCTCTATCCGCAAATGCAGCGGCTGCTCGCCAAAACGCGGCTGAAGAGGCTCCTCGTCGGCGAGATCGCCGAGATGACGCCGGCGCCCGACGCCATGCGCGCGCAAATGGCCACGGGCGGCCTGTTGAGCGCCGTCGCCTATGGCGAGCGCGTCGTGCCGTTCAAGGATCTTCTGGCCGGCGACGCGCCGCCGGTCGCCCATCCCTTCGAAGATCCCGCCGAGACGATCGCGGTGCTGCAATATACCGGCGGCACCACCGGCCTGCCGAAAGGCGCGATGCTGACCCACGCCAACCTCACCGCCGCCAACGCACAATATCGCGCGATTATGGTGGCGGGGAGCAACCCGCTGCGCGAGGGCGAGGAGCGCATGCTCGCGGTGCTGCCGCCGTTTCATATCTATTCGCTGTCGGTCAACATGCTGCTTGGCCTGTCGCTCGGCGCCGAGCTAGTGCTGCACACGCGCTTCGACGCCGCGGCGGCAGTCAAGGACATCGCCGCCAAGAAGATCACCATCTTCTGCGGCGTGCCGACCATGTTCGTCGCCGTGCTCGGCCTGCCCGGCGTCAGCGCCAAGGATCTCGCTTCGCTGAAGACCTGCACCTCCGGCGGCGCACCTTTGCCGCTAGAAGTGCAGGAGCGCTTCCAGGAACTCTCCGGCTGCCGGCTGTGCGAGGGCTGGGGCATGACCGAGACCTCGCCGACCGGCACCTTCACGCCGCCAGACGGGCCGGTGAAGCCCGGCGCCTGCGGCATTCCGCTGCCGGGTATCGAATTCCGCTTCCGCGACGTGGCGAAGCCCGGCGAATGTGTCGCGCTCGGCGAGAAAGGCGAGATTCTGGTGCGCGGCGCCAATGTGATGAATGGCTACTGGAAAGCGACGCACGACGCCTTCACGCCCGACGGCTTCTTCCCCACCGGCGATGTCGGCTACATGGACGAAGACGGCTATGTCTACATCGTCGATCGCACCAAGGACATGCTGCTGTGCGGCGGTTACAATGTTTATCCGCGCGTTATCGAAGAGGCGATCTATCAGCATCCGGCGGTGGCCGAAGCGAGCGTCATCGGCATTCCCGATTCCTATCGCGGCCAGCAGCCGAAGGCGTTCGTGAAGCTCAAGCAAGACGCGCCGGCGCCGACGCTGGACGAGATGAAGCTGTTTCTTCGCGACAAGCTCGGCAAGCACGAGATGATCGGCGCGCTGGAGATCATCGCCGAATTGCCGAAAACGGCGGTCGGCAAGATTTCGAAGAAGGATCTGTACGATCGCGAGGCGCGCGGTCAGGACGCGAAACAGGGTTGAAATTCCAGCCGCGCTAGGCCAGAATGGCGGCGCCGCGGGCGTAGTTCAATGGTAGAACGGAAGCTTCCCAAGCTTCATACGAGGGTTCGATTCCCTTCGCCCGCTCCATCTTTTACATATTTCAAGCGGATGAGAGCGGCCCCCTCGGGGCCGCGTAACTGCCAAGGCAGGGGTCTGGAATTGCGTTCTCCGTCATGGCCGGGCTTGGCACGGCTATCCACGCGGCGGAGCAAGCGCTTGCGGGAAACTGTGGAAACTCCGCAGGTCGTGCAAGGCTTTAAGCAGCCTCTGCAACGGCACGGCGTGGATGGGCCGGAACAACCCGGCCATGACGGAAGCCCCCGTTTCAGCCCTCAGCTTGGCGGTTGCCGGGGTCGTTTTTGCTTCCCAGCCCAGCGACGAAGACCGGGGAAACAGCAGAAGGCGAAAGATAGCTCTGGGCTGCAGCGTCGGCGGCTTCGGTCGCCCGGCGGCGGCTGAAGTCGGTTTGCTGGCCGCCGCCTAACCCTCCGCCTCGCGCGCGGCGATGTCGTGGGCGACCGGCGCGTGGTTGAGGAGCGCTGCCAGCGCGGTTCCGCCGATGGTGTTGCCAATCAGCGTCGGCAGCAGAAACCACATGCCATAGTCGGCCCAGGACTTGGCGCCGACGAACACCGCATAAGCGGCTTCCCCCGAGCCGGCGATAATGTGCGGGAAGCCGGCGAGCGCGACGACATAGGTCAGCGCCGCGATGATGAATGGCGCCGCCGTCTTGGAGGCCGGCAACAACCAGATAATCAGCGCGATCAGCCAACCGGAGAACATCGCCCGCAACGCGCCGAGCCAAAAGTCATCGCTGAACGAGCCCCGCGCGGTCTCCAGGAAGATATGCGCGGCCCCGGCGGAGAGCAGGCCCGGGCGCGACACCAACCAGGCGAAGATGATGGTGCCAACCAGATTGGAGACCAACACCGCGCCCCACATGCGCGCCAGCCGCCCGAGGCCGACGAGCGAGGGTCGGTGCAAGATCGGCAACGCGGCGGTGAGCGTCGACTCCGTGAACAATTGCTGCTTGCCGAGCACGACGATGAGAAAGCCGACGGCATAGCCGATCGGCGCGATCGCCTTCGCGGCCGGCGCGGCGCCGAGCTTAAATTCGAGCATCGCCATGGCGAGAAACGAGAAACCCATCGACAGGCCGCCGGCGAGCCCCGACCACAACAGCGCGCCGAGCCGGCGGCGCAGTTCCGTCTCGCCTTCTTCGCGCAAAACCTCGTGGATGACGCGCGCCGCCATCGGCTGCGCGGCGGCGGCCTGTCGGCGCTCGTGTTCTTCAAGATGCGGCGACTCCTGGCCAGCCGGTTGCGACTCCTGCGCCTCGGTCATCGGTTGAGCCGGGTCTGTATACGGATTTCACCGAGAGGGGCGCGGCGGCTGAGCTTCTCGGCGCACGCCATCCCCGCCATTCCGGGCGCCCGCCGGGCGAACCCGCTTGCTCGCAAACACAGGCCGATCATATTGGCGCCCCCGTTGCCAAGCTCACGAAACGTCGCCCGCCGCCTTGGGGTTCCTTCCATTGTCAACTCAGCGAGAACTCGGGTCGGTTGGTCGCCGCTTGCGCTCAATGGCCGACCAGGCGTTCCGCTTCCAGGAGGAGATAGGTCTGGGAGCCCGGTTTTGTCTCCGGCAGCATGCGGGTCGGCAGGTTCTGCCAGGATTGCGCGACGATCTGGTCGGGGCGGAGCGCTGGATCGGCCTCGATCGCCCGCAGGCGCCGCAGCGCCATGTCCACCCAAGCTTGGTTCGTGCGCTGGTTGGGACTGCCGCCAATGATGATCCCGAACGGGATGTGACGCGCCCGCATTTCGCGCTTGAACAGCGGCAGCGCAGCCTGCCAGTTCGTCTTCCAGGCGATGTCGGCGTGGAAGAAGGCCAACCGGGCGCCGATCTCGTCTTGCAGCAGGCTCGCAAACTCGCCATCATCGCGCGCCAGTTGCGCCGGAGGAACCATGCTCGTCGTCACGACATCGATGAATCCGACTTGCGCCGCCGGAAAATATTTGCGCATCGCTTTGATCGCCATCGCCGCGCGCTGCGCCACGACTTTCAACGGATAGGCGCAATAGGGCTGATGCAGCGGCGTCATCCCGGCTGTCATTTCGTGTCCGAACCAGACTGGCTCATCGAGCGCCATCTCATCGAGCGTCACGCCGAGCCCGTGCAATTTCTTGCCCATTTTGTCGGCCATATCGGGCGGCGCGTAGCCTTCGCCGCCCCCGCATGGGTCCAGACGCACGACGCTGCCCATCTCCAGCGCCATTTTGATATGGCGCGCGTGCATGCCGTTGAAGACGCTGCGGATCATATCGGGCTCGCCGTCCAGGACAAACTGCGCCGAGACTTTGAATACGGAGACTTTGGCGGCGCTTTCCCGCCACGCCGCGGGATCGCTCAACAGGCCCATGTAATCCTGCATGAACGGCTTATGGGTCAGCCGCTGAATGACGGGGTCGACGCCGCCGAGCCAAAACTGCGCCGCGCGCGCCGAGGCTGAGGCCAAAGCCAGCCCGCAGAGCGCGCCGGCCGCGATGACGGGGGCGAGACGCATCATCCGACGATCTCCAAAAAAAAAGCCGACGGCCGCATGGCTTGACTTCGAAATCGCCTTCGCCTTAGCTCGACATCATGACAAAGTTGCGCCCGCTTTACAATTTGCGAACGCCGCCAAGGCGTTGCAACTCGGGTTCGATGGCGTCGGCGCGCATGGAGGTCCGCTCGCCTTGCCACTCTATATAAAAGATGGGAAGGCGGTGCTGCATATGCATGTGCCGAAAACCGCCGGCACCGCGATGCGGGCCTTCTTCCAGCGCAACGGCTTTCGCGAGGAGCTGTTCGACGGTGGCGGGCCGCAATCGCTGAATCACCTGCGCCGCTGCGCCCCCCAGCACATGGATGCCGCCCAGATCATGGCGGTGTTGCGCCCGGCGCGCATCGATTTCGTCTTCATGACCGTGCGTGAGCCGATGAGCCGGCTCGTCTCCGAATATCGCATGCAGGCGCGCGCGATCAAGAACCTGGCCGCCCTGCCGGCCTGGTTCATGCAAATGACCCGCGAGTTCATCGATAACCCCCATGTCGCGGAGAATCATATTCGCCCGCAATCGGATTTCTGGCTGCCCAATTGCCACATTTTCCGCGTCGAGGACGGACTCGGGCAGAGCCTGGTTTCGCGGATGGAGCAGTGCACCGGCCTCAGGCTGCCGAATCCCGAGATAACCAGCCATAATGCCGGCGACGGCGCCCCGGTCGACCCGCAGGACGTGGAGCGGATCAGGCCGCTGGCGGAGGATTTTTACCGCCAGGACTACCTGCGCTTCGGCTACGCAGCGGCTCCACGCGCATGAGGCGAAAGCACACGGCAAGCGGCCGCGAATCCTTGTTCATGCCGAGATCGCGCGGCGTCGCGTAATCCGGATGCTCCAGGACGAGCGGCAGCGGCCGACCCGGCGCGAGCAGTTGCCTGGGCGCCAACACACGCAAAACCGCCGCCTTGGTCAGGGTCTCCTCCAGCAGCGCCGCCGCCCCCAGCCGCACCGTTAATCTCTGCGCCAGCAGCGTTGGCGGGTGGATCAGCGGGCTGGCGTGAATTTCCAGGCTCCAATCGGCAGCGGGGTCGAGCGGCGGCAGCAGCAGCACGCTTTTTCTACCGATCGCCCACACATATTCGCTCTCCTGCGCGCTCCAGCCCGAGCCCCGATGCGCGGCGCTGTTTCCCGCGGCGGCGAAATCGATCGCGAAGGCTGTTTTGATCGCGAATTCGGCGATTACGGCGTCACTCGGCGCCGCGGTCGACGCGAGGCCGCCGATGAGGCTGGCCACGAGCGCTTGCAGCCCCGGATCGCCCGGGTCGTCCGTGAGGCCGGCGAGCGCCACCGGCAGCGCCCGCGAAACCTCGCCCCGTTGCACCAGCAAGCGCGCATAGGCGCAGGCGACCGCGGCCTTGCGCGGGGCTCGGCGATGCAGCGCCTCGATCAGCGTCGCTGCCTCGTCGCTTGGTCCAAGCGTCATCAGCGCCTCGAACAGCAGCAGTTCCGGGCGGGTTTCGCCCGGCGCCAGCGCCGAGGCGCGACGGGCCGCCGCGATGGCGAGTTCGCCGCGCCCGATCCGCAACGCCGCCTCGGCGCACAGACGCCAGGCCTCGGCGCTTTCCGGCGCCAGCCGGATCGCCGCCTCGGCGGCGGCCAAGGCGTCCTCGTCTCTTGCCTCGCGCAGCAGCAGTTTGGCGCGCAGCGCGAAATTCTCCGCCGTCGCCTCCGCCTGACCGATGGCGGCGTCGATCGCCGCGAGGGCGCCAGGGGCCTGCATCCGGTCGAGCAAACGCGCCAGCCGCGCCTGCGCCCCCGGCGCCTGCGCGTCGCGCCGCAAGGCGTTGCGAAGCGCGCCATGCGCCTCGTTCAACTGTCCGGCCTGGCTATATTCGTCGTGCGCCGCCAGGAACCCCTCGACGCTGTCCAGCGGCGCCTGCCCGAGAGCGCGGGGCAGCGCCGCCATTGGCAACGGCGCGCCGGCAAAAGCCAGCCGCAGACACGCCTTCAGGTCCGCCTGCTCGATGTGGAACGGCCCCTTGTCGTCGCTTTCGTTGACGCCGAACACATAGCCCGTCGGTTGTCGAAGCTCGCTGCCAATGCCGCTTTGAATGAAGCTCGGGTGCATGCCCGCGCCGCGCAGGCCACAAACGATCGTCCCCGGGCTCGAGAACAACGCGCCGTGCAAGGCCGAGCCATATTCGCCGACGATTTCGCGCGCGTCCGCAAACAGCCGCCATTGCTCCAGCAGCGGCAGGGTCTCGGGTGAGACGATGTGGAATCCCGCCTCGGCGCAATCGAGTTCGATCATGGCGCGGTTCGAGCACGGGCGATTGCCGCCGCGCCGCGCGATGCAGAGCCGCGCCGGATATTCCCCGCGCGCCAAGCGGCCGGAGCGCCGCTCGATGCGCTCGCGCAGCAGCCGAACGGTTGGCTCCAGCATGGCGGCGTAGCGCACGCCGTTGTGCAGGAAGCTCGACGCGACAAGCTCGCTGACGGTGACGCTGCCGAAGGGACCGCCGAAGCGCACGAACTGGGCTTCCTCGAAGCCAAGCAGGCGCAGCATCTCCAACGCGAACGGCGGCGTATCATGCGGCAGCAGCAGCCGGACGGCGTCGAGATCGACCCCGACCGCGTGCAGGACGCCGAGCTTCGGCAGGATCTCCGCCATCCAATGGCCGTAGATTTCATAGCCGGGTCCGACGATCAGCGCATGCGGCCCGTCGGCTTGCCGGCCCGGCTCCGGCGCGCCGGTCAGGCCGTGACGGGCCATGCCCAATTCGATATGCAAAACTTGTAGATTGAGTTCCGGCGCCACCAGCATGTCGCCGCGATGGTAAAGACACGGACCTGCGCCGATCGTGACGTCTCGCGCCGTATAAATCCCGATCGCCCGCAAAAACTGACTGTTGAAATAGCCGCTGGCGACCGCGGCCGGCATGGCGCCAAAGAAAAATCGCGGCGGCGCCGGCGTCACCCGTGACGAGGGGAGCCATTCAGAAAACGTAGCGATTTCGCCGAACTTCCGATACGGTGGGCGTTCCAATGCATCACCCAAGTTTGGCGGCCCTTTGTCCGTGAGAGAATGACTCAACGCCTGCTTGCATGTGCATTGCTTTCTTGCGTGCGAATCGTGGCAATTACTAAAATTCCCTCATATCAGAGCCACCCGGCGCGGCGAATCCCTGTTTGCCGACCGCCGAATTGTCGCAACCGGGCGCCAGGCGCCATAGAGCTAGGGGTTCAAACCTAACGCATGATGCCCAGCCGCCGGTCACTTGCGATACCCGCCTTCGCCCCTTTGCGGAAGGGCCGCGATTGCCGTCAACCCCCTCGTGCTGAGGCGCCTAGCGAAGCGAAGCCTCGAAGCACGAGGGCCGCGCCTCGCGCAAAAGCCCCTTACCGCCCATCCGCGGCCGGGCGCCGAGCATCAGGTTTGAACCCCTCGCCCGGCGTGCGCGACGGGTAGCTCGACAATCGACTTTATGCGAGACTTTTCATCATCAAGCCGCACCGGAAGGTCGGCGCGGTCGCGCGCCGTCTTCACAGACGGCCGGAACCGGTCCAAAAGTGGCGGTGGACTTTGGGTCCGGCCTCGGGGGCAAAGATGTTGAACGCAGCAAATGCCGGCCTGCTCGCCGTCTGCCTGTTGGCGCCATTGTCGGCGGCGGCGCAATCGGCGCAGAATCTTGCGGTGCTCAAGGGGCTCGCGCCGGTCACGGCGCTGTCCAACACGGAGGCCGGCAAGGCGGCGCTGGCGGCGAATTTCACCGTCACCGGCGACGTGCAGACCGGCGCCATCCGCCAGCCGACGCTGCTGCCGTTCTCCGAGCAGCGCCAGCAGGCGCTGCGCGACGCCTTCATCACCTACGCCGATCTCGCCGATCTCGCCGACGGCCTCGGCGCCACGCTGGGCGGGGCCTATGTCGCGCGCGCGCGCTTCCAGGATCGCCGGCATTACACCAATATTTCCCCGGCGGTCGCCAATGTCATCGCCTATACGATCTCGACGGCGGAATCGGATTCGCGGGCCGGCAAGTATTTCTTCGCCAACGGCACTACCGACGGCAAGGCTCCCGTGTCCGACGAAGCAGCGGCGATCCTGAAGGCGATCAAGGGCGCGCCGGATATGTTCGGCCGCGCCTACAACCGCGTCGCGGGCAGCCCCGGCGCCAATATCTACGGCAATTCGCGACCCTTCCAGACCGAGCCGCACACCGCCGCCATCGTAGGGCTCGATTATTTCAACGTGCCCGCGGACAACACCGTCTACAACAGCGGCCCGATCATGGATCTTGTCAACAGCCCCTCGTTCCCCAGCGGCCACACGACCTATGGCTATGCCGGAAGCCTGATTCTCGCCGTCCTCGTGCCCGAGCGCTACCAGCAGATGATCGCGCGGGGGAGCGAATACGGCAACGACCGCATCCTGATGGGCGCCCATTATGCGATGGACGTGCTCGGCGGCCGGACGCTGGCGACCTACGACGTCGCGCATCTGCTCGCCAACGATCCCGCCTATCTCGGCCGCACCTTCAAATATGCGTCCGCCATCGCCGATTTTCAGGCCGCCATGAGCAAAGCTCGCGCCGACGTGACCGCGACGCTTCAGGCGGCTTGCGGCGACACGATCGCGGCCTGCGCCAAGGACGATACGAGCCGGTTCAACGACCCCGCGCGCAACGAAGCCTTCTACGCGGTGACGCAAACCTACAGCCTGCCGGTGGTCTTCCCGGAAACCGCCGGCGCGGTGGAGGATGTCGGCAAGCTCGCCCCCGAGGCCGGCCATCTGCTCACCGCCGCCTTTCCGTCGCTGACGCTGGAGGAGGCCGACCGCATCCTGACCGAGACCGAGGGCCCCGGCGGCGGCTTTCTCGACGACGGCTCCGCCTTCGGCGTCTATTCCCGCCTCAACCTCTATGCGGCGGCGGGACTGGCGAAACAGGCGGGCTTGCGTAAGTAACCGTATAGAAGCTGCGAAACCTGCGGCCGACAGGTAGGATGGCGGCCAAGTTTGCGAGGATTGAATGTCTGTGCGCCCCGGAGTCATCGAAGCCATCGGCCATACGCCGCTCATCCGCCTCAAGGCCGCCTCCGAGGCGACCGGGTGCGAGATTCTCGGCAAGGCCGAATTCATGAACCCCGGCGGATCGGTGAAGGATCGCGCCGCGCTCTCCATCGTCCAGGACGCGGTGGCGAGCGGCGCGCTGCGCCCCGGCGGCGCCATCGTCGAGGGCACCGCCGGCAACACCGGCATCGGCCTCGGCCTCGTCGCCTCGGCGATGGGGTTTCGCACCGTCATCGTGATCCCGAACACCCAGTCGCAGGAAAAGAAGGACATGCTGCGCCTGTTCGGCGCCGAACTGGTCGAAGTGCCGGCGGTCGGCTACGCCAATCCCAACAATTACGTGAAATATTCCGGCCGCCTCGCGCAGGCGCTGGCCAAGAGCGACCCCAACGGCGCGGTATGGGCCAACCAGTTCGACAATATCGCCAACCGCCGCGGCCATTACGAGACCACGGGGCCGGAGATCTGGGAGGAGACCGGCGGCCGCATCGACGGTTTCGTCTCCGCCGTCGGCTCCGGCGGCACCCTGGCCGGCGCCGGCATGGCGTTGAAGGAGCGCGACCCCAACATCAAGATCGCGCTTGCCGATCCCCGTGGCGCGGCGCTCTATTCCTTTTACACCACCGGCGTCTTGAAGGCCGAGGGCTCGTCGATCACCGAGGGCATCGGCCAAGGCCGCATCACCGCCAATCTCGAAGGCGCGCCGGTCGATTTCGCCTATCAAATCGAGGACGAGGAGGCGCTGCGCATCGTCTTCGATCTCGTCGAGCACGAGGGGCTGCTGCTTGGCAGTTCGTCGGGCGTCAATATCGCCGGCGCGATCCGGCTGGCGCGCGAACTGGGGCCGGGCAAGCGCATCGTCACGCTGCTGTGCGATTCCGGCGCCCGCTATGCCTCGAAACTGTTCAACCCGGCGTTCCTGCGCGAGAAAAACCTGCCGGTCCCGCGCTGGCTGACGCGCCGCGCGACGGCGCCGGACGTCAGCCTATAGGGCGGCGCCAATCCGCGTCTCCACCGGGGCGCGACGGATCGCCGCGCCGGATCACTCGTAATTCGCAACTGGTTGAGGTTCGCAATCAGACGGAGGGCCCGATGGGTAAGGTGCGCGTAGCGGGTTTTGGAGTCTCCATCGACGGCTTCGGGGCCGGGCCGGACCAGAGCCTGGAGCATCCGCTCGGCAAGCGCGGCGGTGAGTTGATGAGTTGGTTCTTCCCGACTCGCGCCTTTCGATCGATGATCGGCAAAGAGGGCGGGACCGACGATCGCTTCGCCAGCGCCGCGATGGACGGCTTCGGCGCCTTCATCCTCGGCCACAATATGTTCGGGCCGGCCGGCGACGATGGCGGCGGGCCCGACTGGAAGGGCTGGTGGGGCGACAATCCCCCTTATCACGCGCCGACCTTCATCCTCACCCATCACGCTCGGGCGCCCCTCGTGATGGAGGGCGGAACGACTTTCCATTTCGTCACCGACGGGATCGAGGCGGCGCTCGCAGAGGCCAAGGCCGCTGCGGGCGACCTGGACGTGAAGATCGGCGGCGGTGTTTCGACGGTCCGTCAGTACCTGCTCGCAGGAGCGATCGACGAGTTGCACCTGGCGCTGTCGCCGGTCGTCCTGGGCCGCGGCGAATCCCTGTTCGCGGGCATTGACCTGCCGGGCCTCGGCTATCGGGTGACGGAAACGGTCGCAACGGAACTGGCGACCCACGTCGTACTGACGCGCTGATCGTCGGCAGCGAACCGGGCGCCTCAAAACAGATCGAAACGCGGATTGCGGCTGCGCCAGTAGCGCGCCTGGGTTTCGATCAATTGCGCCTCGACGCTGGCGCCCGGCGCGATCGCCTTGGCGCCGAGCGCGGCGGCGAGTTCGCCAAGCGCTTTCTGCAAGTCGGCGGCCGGCAGCTTGTCGAGCCGCTTGCGTGCTTGGTCGGCGGCATCGTAATTGTCGCCGGGCCGGTTCAGCGCGACGGCCAACGCCAGGAATTTCGCGGCGATCGCCTTGTCGCTCGCCATCCCGGCGCGATCGAGCGCGCCCCAGTAATCGCCGCGCTCGGCGGCCAGTTCGAACCAATGCGCGGCGGCGCCGAGATCCCTCGGCCCGCCGACGCCATCGCGCGCCATGCGGCCAAGATTGGTCGGCGCGAAAGGATGACCGCCGGCGGCGGCGCGGGTGAAATAGCCGAGCGCCTTGGCCGGGTCGGCGCGGCGGCCGAGCCCGCGCAGATAGACGAGGCCGAGATTGTTGAGCGAATAGATGTCGTCGCGCTCCGCTCCCGCCTCGTAGAAGCGGATGCCGCGCTCCGCCTCCACCGGCTGCCCTTTGCCGTAAAGGAAGATATAGCCGAGTTCGTTCATCGCGTAAGTGTGGCCGAGCGCGGCGGCGCGCAGCATCAGCGTCAGGCCGCCGCGCCGATCCTGCGCAACACCGCGACCGAAGAACAGGTTGCGGCCAAAGGCCAATTCGCAATAGGCGTCGCCGGCGTCCGAGCAGCGCTTGTAATAGGCGTTGGCCTTGACGAGATCGACCGGCCCAAGCGCGCCGAAGGCTTCGAGATTGCCGAGTTCCCAGATGGCGCGCGTGTGTTTGGCGGCGGCGGCCTTCTCGATGAGCGCCTTCGCCGCCGCCGTCTCGCCCTTGGCGAGTTCCGCGCGGCCGAGTTGATAGGCAAAGCGCGCGACGGCGGGATAGGTCGCGACGGCGCGCTCGCAGGCGGCAATGGCGCGCGCGGGGTCGATCTCGTTGGGCAGCTTGCCCTGCCCTACCCCTTGCAGATCGAGCGGGCTCGCCGCTTCGCGGTCGCAGGGGTCGAGTTCCGGGGCGACGACGACGGTGGCGACGCTGCGGCGCGCCCCCGCCAGCCCGAGCGCGAAGCTGTCCTTGCGGCTCTCCGAGCCCACCGCCGGCTGATAGGCGAGCCGGTCGAGATCGGCATAGGCGAATTGCTGGCGCGCGCTCAGCGTGCGCTCGCCAAGGCGCAGCACGCCGAGCGTCGGCGCACGCTCGATCACCACTTCCGGCGCGCCTTCGACCGCAGCGGCGTCGAGACGCAGCCCGACGGGGCCGACGGCGACCGTCGCGTCGGCGCTGCGGCTGTTGAGCCGCGCCAGCGCGGCGGCCGCCTCCGCCTTCGGATCGCGGCGCGGCGCGGCGGGGGCTGCGGCGGGGCGGGCGTCGACGGTGATCGCCAGTACGCCGCGCGCGCTCTGCGCCCAGCGGTCGGTGACGGAATAGGTGAGTAGGCCGATGGCGTCGACCTTGAGGCCGGCAGCGTCGAACGCCAGCCGCTCGAAATCGGCGACGCTCAGCGGCTGCGCGCGGTCGAGCGGCTTGCCGTCGAGCAGCAGCCGGCCCTGGTCCGGCCCCTGCTCGATGCGGATCGCCAGCCCCTCGTCGCTGGAGCGGCTGGGCTCGGGAATCCGCATCGGCGTGATCGCGCCCGGCAACGCCGAGATCCGGATCATCGGCGCCACCTTGGGGCCCGGCGGCGCCGGCATGAGATAGAGATCGTCGGTCAGCGCCGAGTTTTCCCACGGCACCTGCAAGCCGTCGGTGGCGGAGATCACCTCGCGCCGCACCAGCGTCAGCGCGCGGCGAATCTCCTCGTTGGGCGCGGTGATGTGACGCACCAGCGCGGTCGTGTAAGGGCTCAGCGCCCCCGACCCGTCATAGGCGACGGCGCCGGGCTCGGTGGAGAAAGCAATGAGGCTGCCGACGCCGTAATTGACGCGAGCCAGGCCGGCCTTGTCCTCGGTGGTCTTCAGCGTGTCGCCGATCCAGAAGCGGTCGGTCTTGAACGGGTTGTTGCGGCAGGCGTCGAGGAAGATGACCTGGGCGCGCGAATGCTGGGTCAGATAGTTGAAGATGTCGCCGACTTTGAAGGTCTGCTGCTCGATGTCGTAGGGGGTGGCGAGCTTGGCGTCGACGGGGACGATGAAATTATCGCCGGCGACCTGCACGCCGTGGCCGGAATAATAGATGGTGGCGACATCGGCCTTATCGACGTCGCGGAAGAACTTGCGCAGCAACTCCTCGATCTGGAGATGCGTGAGGTTGACGCCGAAGAAGGTCTCGAAGCCGGCGTCGCGCAGCGTATCGCGCACCTTGGTCGCATCGTTGACGGAGTTCTTGAGCCGGGGCAGCGAGAGATAGTCGGCATTGCCGATGATGAGCGCAACGCGGCGCGACGCGGCGGCCGCCGGGCAAAGCAACAGCACGACGGCCGCAGCCGCCAGCAGCGCCTTTCGTGACCATCCGAATTTGCCCATCGCCGCCTTTTGTATCGCACATGTTGACGCTGCGCCAGCCAAGCGCCCGGCGCCGGTAGGGGAATCGGCTGGAATCGAGGGCGACGAACAAGCCCCTTGCCGCCTATCCGCGACCGGGCGGCCGCCCCTTGCGCTTCGGGCGCGCATGGTCCAGATAGGCGGCGGGAGGTTGGCGAAGGACGTACCGCTCGCCAACCGGGTCAGGTCCGGAAGGAAGCAGCCCTAACGAGCCAGGGCGGGTCTTTGTCCAACCTCCTACCGCCGCGCCTCCTCCCTTCGCAGCGGGACGCAGAGTGTTGAGCGGCCAGGAGCCAAAGCCTTGACCGAGCAGACCTATCGCGGCTCCTGCCAATGCGGGCGGGTTCAGTTCGAAGCGCCGCTCGACCTCGACAACACTGTCGCGTGCAATTGCTCGCGCTGCCAGCGCCTCGGCTGGGTGATGGCTTTCGCCCCGCGCGCCCGGGTGACGATCTCCCACGGCGAGGGCGAGACGACGGAATATCTGTTCAACAAGGAGCACATCCGTCACCAGTTCTGCCCGACCTGCGGCATCGAGACCTTCGCCTTCGCCACGGGGCCGGATGGGACGCCGATGATGGCGCTCAACGTCAATTGCCTCGAAGGCGTCGATCCACGCGCGCTTTCCTCCAGACAGGTCGACGGCCGCTCACTCTGAGCGGACCCGCACAGGCGCTCATGGCCGACACCAACTCCGACGCACCCGCCTATCGGGTTCTGGCCCGCAAATACCGGCCCGCGACCTTCGACGACCTCATCGGGCAGGAGGCGATGGTGCGCACGCTCGCCAACGCCTTCGCCTTGGGGCGCATCCATCAGGCCTATATTCTCACCGGCGTGCGCGGCGTCGGCAAGACGACAACGGCGCGCATCCTCGCGCGCGCCTTCAACTACGAGGCGCCCGGCTTCGACAAACCCAGCATCGCCATGCCGGAACTCGGCGTCCACTGCCAGGCGATCATGGAATCGCGCCATGTCGACGTCATCGAGATGGACGCGGCCTCCCATACCGGCATCGACGACGTGCGCGAGATCATCGAAAACGCGCGCTACCGCCCGGTCAGCGCGCGCACGAAAGTTTATATCATCGACGAAGTGCATATGCTGTCGAAGGCCGCCTTCAACGGTCTGTTGAAGACGCTGGAAGAGCCGCCGGAACACGTCAAGTTCCTGTTCGCCACCACCGAGATCGAGAAAGTGCCGGTGACGGTGCGCTCGCGCTGCATCCGCTTCGACCTCAAGCGCATCGAGACCGAGCGTCTGGTCGCCCATCTCGACAACATCTGCAAGCTTGAGAACGTGCGAGCCGAGCCCGATGCGCTGGCGCTGATCGCCCGCCTCGCCGAAGGCTCAGTGCGCGATTGCCTGTCGCTGCTCGACCAAGCGATCGCCCACGGCGGCCCGGCGGGCGTCGGCGCGGCGGATTTGCGCGGCATGCTCGGCCTCTCCGATCGCGGCGACGTCGTCGAGTTGTTCAGACTCGCCATGCGCGGCGAGATCGCCGAGGCGCTGGAGATGACGCAACGGCTTTACCGCGCCGGCGCCGATCCCGCCGAGATGCTGCTGGAGCTCAGCGAGTTCTGCCATTTCGTCACCCGCGCCAAGATCAGCGCCGCCGCGCTGTCCGACGCCGCCGTCTCCGAAGCCGAGCGCGCCGCCGCCGGCGAGATCGCCAACAGCCTGACCATGGGGGCGCTCGGGCGCGCCTGGACGCTCATCATGAACGGCTATGCGGATGTGAAGGATTCGCCGCGTCCGCTGGCGTCCCTCGACATGGCGATCGTCCGGCTGGCCTATGGCGCCGACCTGCCGGGGCCGGAGGAGGCGCTGCGCAAGCTCTCCGAGGGCGGCGCGCTTGCCGCGCCGCGCCTCGCGCCGCCGCCTTCCCCTCCGGCGGCCCCGCGCGCCAGCGTCGCGCTCGCGCCCGCTCCCATCGCCGCCGCCGCACCGCGCCTGGCGCGATTCGAGGATCTGGTGGCGCTCGCCCGCGACCGGCGCGACATTGCGCTGTTGCGCGCGCTGGAGCACGACATGCGCATCGTGCGCTTCGAGCCCGGCCGCATCGAGTTCACCCCGACCGCGACCGCCTCGCCGACGCTGGCCAATGGCCTCGCCAAGAAGCTCGGCGATTGGACCGGCGAGCGCTGGATGATCTCGATCGCGCAAGGCGCGACGGCGCCGACGCTGGGCGAGAAACGGCAGGCCAAGGAGGACGAGAAACGCGCCGGCGTCGCCGCCCATCCCGTCGTGCGCAAGGTGATGGAGCTGTTTCCGGGCGCCAAGATCGTCGCCGTGCGGGCGCCGCAGATCCAACCCCCCGAGGCTCCGCCGCCGGAAACCCCGCCCGCCGACGAGGACGTCGGTTATTCCGAACCGCCTGATTTCGACGAGGACTGAGAGACCGTCATGGACATCATGGGCATTATGAAAAAAGCGCAGGCGATGCAGGAGAAGCTCGCCGAGACGCAAGAGGCGCTTTCGCGCGTCGAGGTCGAGGGCGAATCCGGCGGCGGCATGGTCAAGGTGACGCTGACCGGCAAAGGCGACATGAAGACGATCAGGCTCGACCCCGCGTTGATGAAGCCCGAGGACGTCGAGATGGCCCAGGATCTCATCGTCGCCGCCTTCGCCGAGGCTCGGGCCAAGGCCGAGCGCGCGGCGGCCGAGATGATGCAGGAGGTGGCCGCCGGCCTGCCGCTGCCGCCGGGCATGAAACTGCCGTTCTGATGGGAGCCTCCCCGCTTTCTCCGTCATCGCCGGACTTGTCCCGGCTATCCACGTCGGCGGGCGCAGGCGAGCGTTCGGGCGTGTTCAAGAGGGCCGCGAACCGCCGGAATTCTCGAACCGCGGGTTCGCGGCGCTGCGTGGATGGCCGGGACAAGCCCACGGCTGTCCGGTTCGCGGAAATCGGTTGCCATGGGGTCGACCGACTCGCTTTGCGCGCAGCCCCATGCTGTTCCGACTCGCATTTCTGCCCCTGGCGATGCCGAATTTTCCGAACCGTCTCCTCGCCGAGCCGAAGCGAATGGACGGCGAGCAACCAAACCAAAGCACTCGCCAGGTATTCGCGAACTTGCTTCGCGCGGACAAGAGCTTGGTTCGACTCAGGTTTTGGCTTCTCGCTACGAACCGGACAGCCGTGGGACAAGCCCGGCCATGACGCTGCGAGAGACAGGCGAGCCCGCTGATGGCCAGCCAAGTCGCCGGCCCCGAGATCGAGCGGCTGATTCAACTTCTCGCCCGCCTGCCGGGTCTGGGGCCGCGCTCGGCGCGCCGCGCGGCGCTGCATCTCATCCGCAAGCGCGAGCAATTGCTCGGGCCGCTCGCCGAGGCGATGAAGATCGCCGAGGAGCGCATCCGCACCTGCTCGACCTGCGGCAATGTCGATACGCGCGACCCCTGCACGCTGTGCGCCGACCCACGGCGCGACGCGGCGACGCTGGTGGTGGTGGAGACGGTCGGCGATCTCTGGGCGCTGGAGCGCGCCAACGCGACGCGCGGGCTCTATCATGTTCTGGGCGGCGTGCTGTCGCCGCTCGACGGCGTCGGCCCGGAGGATCTGGCGCTTGACGGCCTCGTCGCGCGCGTCGCGGCGGGCGGCGTCGCCGAGGTGGTGCTGGCCGTCAACGCCACCGTCGACGGGCAGACGACGGCGCATTACATCACCGACTTGCTGGCGCCCTATTCGGTCAAGATAACACGCCTCGCGCATGGCGTTCCCGTCGGCGGCGAACTCGATTATCTCGACGACGGCACGCTTTCGGCGGCCATGCGGCAGCGCACGGCATTTTAGGCCGGGCAAGGAGGCTGATGATGACTGCCGCGGTCGTCCCGCTGTTTCGTCCCCCCGCCGCCAAGCGCAACAAGAAACCGCTGAGCGCGCTCGGTATCCTCGCCGCACTGGCTCGCAACCCGGTTGAAATCTGGTCGGACTTCCACTTCGAGCACCCGGTGCTGGTCGGCAAGACGTTCTTCGGCTATCGCGCCGTGGTCAGCGATCCCGCCGGCGTCAGGCGCGTCTTCCTCGACAACGTCGCCAATTACCGCAAGGACGCGGTGCAGCTTCGCGTGCTGCGGCCGGGGCTCGGCAGCGGCCTGCTGACCGTCGAGGGCGAGGCGTGGAAGGCGCAGCGCCGTTCGCTGGCGCCGCTGTTCTCGCCGCGCCAGATCGCCGCCTTCGCCCCCGCTATGCACCGCGTCGCGCGCGCGGCGGCCGAGGCGATCGCCGGGCGGCGCGACGGCGCCGTGATCGAGGCGCAAGAGGCCATGGGGATCGCGGCGCTGAAAGTGCTGGAGCAAACGCTGTTCAGCAGTGGCCTCGCCCGCGAGGCGAGCCAGTTTCAAAAGGCGATGACCCGCTATTTCGAAACCATCGGCCGCATCGACCCGCTCGACGTGCTCGGCGCGCCGGATTTCCTGCCACGCATCGGCCGCATCCGCGGCAAGCCATCGCTTGCCTTCTTCGCTTCCACCGTGGACGACATCATTTCCGCCCGCCGCGCGCTTATCGCCTCCGGCGTGAGCGCGCCCGAAGACCTGTTGACGCTGCTGTTGCGCGCCGCCGACCCCGAGACCGGCCGCGGTCTCTCGGAGGAAGACGTGCGCGCCAACATCGTCACCTTCATCGGCGCCGGCCACGAGACCACCGCCAACGCGCTGACCTGGACACTCTATCTGCTGTCGCAAGCGCCGGAATGGCGGGCCCGCGTCGAGGCCGAAATCGACGCCCATTTCGACGCCGACGACGAGAGCGACCCGGCCGAGCGGCTGCCGGTGACGAAAGCCGTGTTCGAGGAGGCGATGCGGCTGTTCCCGCCGGCCGCCAATCTCGTGCGTGAGGCGATCTCCGAGGATTGGATCGCCGGCTTCCGCATCCCGGCCGGCACGATCGTCTCGATCTCGCCCTACGTGCTGCACCGCCACAAGACTTTGTGGCGCAACCCCGAGGATTTCGACCCCTCGCGCTTCCTGCCCGGCGAGCGCGAGAAGATCGACCGTTACGCCTACATTCCCTTCGGCGCCGGCCCGCGCGTGTGCATCGGGCAGGCGTTCGCGATGCAGGAGGGCATCACCGTGCTCGCCCATCTGCTGAAGCGCGTGCGGCTCGACCTGTTCCCAGGCCACCCGGTGGCGCTTCAGCAGCGCATCACTCTACGGCCGCGCCACGGAATGAGGATGATCGTGCGCCGACGTTAGCGCCGAAGAGCGCATCGAGCGAGAACGACCCCGCGCCGGCTGCGGCCAGATAAAGGAACACGAAGCAGAACAGGATCGCCGGCTCACCCATGTTGGCGAGCGGGAAGAAGCCGCGCGGGAAATGCGCCATGAAGTAGCCGATGGCCATGAAGCCCGACAGCACGAACGCCACCGGCCGGGTGACAAACCCGACGAGAATGAGGACGCCGCCGACAAGCTCCAGCGTACCGGTGAAATAGAGCAATCCCGGCCCCAATGCTTTCAGCATTTGCGCGTGAATGGGCGGGAAATCGAGCAGCTTGCCCGTCCCATGCTCCAGGAACAGGAGCCCGGCGACGACGCGCAAGAGCGCGTGCAGATGCGGGGCGAAGCGAGGGGGTATGATGGCGAAATCCATGTGCCGCTCCAGGTTGAGGCGCCTTTCCAGGTTGAAATCCCGCGCCGGCGGCGCGGGACAGCAAGCTTAAACGATCTTGGCGATCTGGTCGAAGGCAAAGCGCGGGCTGCGCGGGAACAGCTTGGCGACGTCGCCATAGCCGATGTTGATGATGACATTCGACTTGACGTCGGTTCCGGCGAAGAACGCCGCATCGACGCTGGCATTGTCGAAGCCGGTCATCGGCCCGGTGTCGAGCCCGACCGCGCGCAGCGCCAGAATCAGATAGGCGGCCTGCAAGGTGCCGTTCTGGAAGGCGGCGCGCTTGGCGAACGCCTCGTTGCCGGAAAACCACGATTTGGCGTCGGCGTGCGGGAACAGGAACGGCAGGTGCTCGTAGAACTTCTCGTCAAAGGCGACGATCGCCGTCACCGGCGCGGCCCCGGTCTTGGCGCGGTTGCCTTCCGACATCGCCGGCAGCAGCTTGGCCTTAGCCTCCGCGGATTTCACAAACACGATGCGCATCGGCGACTGGTTGGCGCTGGTCGGCCCCATCTTGGCGAGATCGACCGCCTTCTGCAACAGCGCGTCGGAGACGGGCCTGTCGCTGAACTCGTTGTGCGTGCGCGCCTCGGTGAACAATTGCGCCAACGCGGCGGCGTCGACCGACTTTGGCTCGGATACGTGGGCGTTCATGGCGGCTATTCCTGTTTCGCTGCGGTGCGCCATGACATGGACGGCGCATCGCATCTTTGCAATTGACAAAAATCTGTTACGATCCATCGGCGGAGATGATGGATGTTCGACCCCCTTACCCTCGACCAGATGCGCGTTCTGGTCGCCGTCGCCGAAACCGGCTCCTTTTCCGCCGCGGCTCGCAAACTCGGGCGCGTGCAATCGGCGATCAGCCAGGCGGTGCAGACGATGGAGCAGGCGTTGCAACTGCGGCTGTTCGACCGCTCGCGCAAAACCCCGACGCTGACCGACCTCGGCGCCGCGGTGCTCGATGACGCCCGCGCCGTGCTGGCGCGCACCCAGGCGATGCAAGCCCGCGCGCGCGGCATGCGCGACGATCTCGAACCGGAACTGACGCTGGCGGTCGAATCGGCGTTTCCCATGCCTTTATTGATGAAAAGCCTGGAGACGTTGCGCGGCGCGTTCCCAAATCTGCCGGCGACGCTGTTCACGGAAGGGCTCGGCGGGGCGCGCGAGACGCTGCTGAGCGGCGACGCGCGCATGGCGATCTATCCCATTCAGGGCAGTCCGACGCCCGACGTGCGGGCCGAATTCCTCGCCCGCATCGCGTTCGCCCCCGTCGTGGCGAGCGACCATCCGCTGGCGCGGCTCGGCCGCCCGGCGCAGCGCGAGGATCTGGAAGCGCATGTGCAACTCGTGCTCACCGGGCGCAACGCCTACGCGCAATCGCTCCGCGGCGGCGTCGTCAGCCCGCATATCTGGCGCTTCGTCGATCAGACGACGCGGCTCGAATTCCTGCTCAGCGGCTTCGGCTGGTGCAACATGCCGCTGCACATGATCGAGGAGCATGTCGTCGCCGGGCGCTTGACGCGGTTGGTGATCCAGCATGGCGAACCGCCGCCGGAATTCCCGCTCTATGTCGTCTGCCCGCGCGCGCGCCCGCTCGGCCGCGCCGGCCGCTGGCTCGTCGCCGATTTGCGCGAACGGCTGAAATCCTGCCCGTCGTCGTTCCCGCAGGCGCTCGCGGCGGAGTAACGGCCGCAGTTCAGGACAATTTCCTGCACGTCCCGGAGCGAATCCTCGGATCGGGCCTAGACGGCGGGAAGCCTCGCTCACTACATTGGATCATCCGAGAACGCCATTCGCGTCTTGTCCGCCGCGCGCGAACGGCTCTCTCGGCAGCAAAGCGAGAATAAGACGGCGGGAACCTAAGGAGATGACAATGGCCTGGACCACTCCCGAAATCTGCGAAGTCTGCGTCGGCATGGAAGTGACCGCCTACGCTTCCGCCGAGATCTGATCTCGACGCGAAACGCGCGTGAACGGTTTGGGATCGTCGAGACGTGCGTTTCCTCGTTCTAGGTTCGGCGGCGGGCGGCGGTTTTCCGCAATGGAATTGCCTCTGCCCCAACTGCCGCCTTGCATGGGAGCGGGATCCTCGCGCGGAGCGGCGCTCCCAAGCCAGCCTCGCGGTGAGCCGCGACGGCGAAAGATGGGTCATCCTCGGCGCCTCGCCTGACCTGCGCCAACAGATTCTCGACGCGCCGGCGCTGCATCCGCGCAATGCTCCGCGCCATTCGCCGATCCACGGCGTCTTCCTGCCCAACGGCGATATCGACAACATAGCAGGCCTGCTGGTCATGCGCGAAATGCAGCCGTTCACCATCTGGGGCGCCGAGGCGACGCTGGCGCAAGTGCGCGGCGGCGTGTTTGCCGTCGTCGATGAGACCCGGTGCCCGCGCATCGCCGTCGCGCCGGGAGAACGGCTCGACACCGGCCTCGGCTTCACCCTCCGCCCGTTCGCCGTCCCCGGCAAGACGCCGCTCTATTTGGAGCCCGCCGACGAGGGCGAACTGGCGCTCGGCGTCGAGGGCGAGACCACCGTCGGGCTGGAGATCGAGGGCGACGGCGCGCGCGCCTATTACATCCCCAGTTGCGCCCGCGTCACCGACGCCCTGCGCGCCCGGCTCGATGGCGCCGACCTGATGTTCTTCGACGGCACCACCTTCGAGGACGACGAGATGATTCGCGAGCGGCTGTCGCCGAAGACCGCCTGGCGCATGGGCCATATGGCGATGAACGGGGCGCGCGGCAGCATCGAACAACTCGCCGGCGTCGCCGTCGCGCGCAAGGTGTTCATCCACGTCAACAACTCCAACCCGGCCTTGTGTCGCGATTCCCAGCAGCGCGCCCGCGTCGAGGCCGCCGGCTGGCGCGTCGCCCATGACGGGCTCGCCATCGAACTCGGCGCCCCGCGATGATCGCCGACGACGCCAAGCCCCGCCTGCCGCGTGGCGTGCGCCTGCGCGAGGACAAGGTGCGCGACCGTTGGGTGCTGCTGGCGCCGGAGCGCATCGTCAAGATCAACCCGATCGCCGTCGAGATCATCAAGCTCTGCGATGGCTCGCGTTCGCTGGCCGAGATCGTCGCCGGCCTCGCCGAGCGCTTCAACGCCGATCCCGAGCGGGTCGGGGCGGACGTGCGGGGGCTCGTCGCCTCGCTCGCCGACAAGAGGATGGTTGAGCTATGAGCGCTACGCAGCCGCCGCCCGAGGGTCTGCTCGCGGAGCTTACGCATCGTTGCCCGCTCGCCTGCCCCTATTGCTCCAACCCGGTGGCGCTCGATGCGCCGCGGCTGGAGATGAGCACCGACGAATGGCGACGCATCTTTTCGCAGGCCGCCGAGATGGGCGTCATGCACCTGCATCTTTCCGGCGGCGAGCCCTGCTCGCGCCGCGATCTCGCCGAACTCACCGCCCACGCCGTCGCGGTCGGGCTTTATACCAATCTCATCACCTCGGGCGTCGGCCTGACGCGCGACCTGTTCGACCGCCTCGTCGCCGGCGGCCTCGATCACGTGCAGCTTTCGATTCAGGGCGTCGATGCGGCGCAGGCCGATTGGATCGGCGGCTACAAGGGCGGCTACGCCAAGAAGCGCGAGGTCGCCGCCTGGGTGACGGCCGAGGGCCTGCCGCTCACCGTCAACGCCGTCATCCATCGCGGCAATGTCGAGGACGCGCCGCGCATGGTCGATCTCGCCGTCGAGCTTGGCGCGCGGCGGATCGAGGTCGCGCATGCGCAATATTACGGCTGGGCGCTCAAGAACCGCACGCATCTGATGCCGACGCGCGAGCAGACGGACCGCGCCTACGCCGCCGTCGAGGCGCGGCGCGAGCATTACCGCGGCCAGGTCGTCATCGACCATGTCGCGCCCGATTATCACGCGCGTTACCCCAAGGCCTGCATGAGCGGCTGGGGCCGGCAGACGCTCAACGTCACGCCGACCGGCAAGGTGCTGCCCTGCCATTCCGCCGAGATCATTCCGGGGCTGGAGTTCTGGAACGCGCGTGAGCGGCCGCTGGCCGAGATCTGGGCGCATTCGCCGGCGTTCGAGGCGTTTCGCGGCTTCGAGTGGATGCAGGAGCCGTGCCGCTCGTGCGAGCGCAAGGCGATCGATTTCGGCGGCTGCCGCTGTCAGGCGATGGCGCTCGTCGGCGACGCCGCGGCCTGCGACCCGATCTGCACGAAATCGCCGCATCACGGGCTGGTGGCTGAAATCGCGGCGCAAGACAGCGTCGGCCCGGTCGAGGGCTTCGCGCCGCGCCGCTACGTCCGCGAACCGGTCTGAGCTAGGGAAAGCAAATGTCTGACGCCGCCGTGGATTGGACCGATGCGCCGAGGCTCTCGGTTGACGAGTTCGACGCAGCCATCCGCGCCGTCGGCGCCGAGCGTTATCACGACAAGCATCCGTTCCATAAGCTGCTGCACGGCGGCAAGCTCAACAAAGGCCAGGTGCAGGCCTGGGCGCTCAACCGCTATTGCTACCAGGAGGCGGTGCCGCGCAAAGACGCGGCGCTGGTCGCGCGCGCCGAGTCGCGCGAGTTGCGGCGCGAGTGGGTGCATCGCATCCTCGATCACGACGGCTATGAGAGCGAGCCCGGCGGCATCGAGCGCTGGCTGGTGCTGACCGACGGCCTCGGCCTGCCCCGCGAGTACGTCGTCTCCAAGCGCGGCGCGCTGCCGGCGACGCGCTTCGCGGTTGAGGCTTACGTGCGCTTCGTCGCCATCGAGCCGCTGACAGTCGCCGTCGCCTCCTCCCTGACGGAGTTGTTCGCGCCGAAGATCCATCGCGAGCGCATTTCCGGCATGCTGGAGAACTACGATTTCATCAGCGACGAGGTGATGGCCTATTTCAAGCGCCGCCTCGCCCAGGCGCCGCGCGACGCCGATTTCGCCCTCGATTACATCAAGCGCAACGCCCGCACGCGCGCCGAGCAGGAGGCCTGCGTCGGCGCCGTGCGCTTCAAGTGCAACGTGTTGTGGAGTCAGCTCGACGCGCTGCATCACGCTTATGTCGAGCCCGGGAACATTCCGCCCGGCGCCTTCCGCCCCTGATGGCGCGCGATCCCGGCCTTGAGGAGTTGATACGCGCCGATCTGCCGCCAGGCGCCTGCACGGAAAAGGCGATGTTCGGCGGCTGGGCCTGGTTTCTCAACGGCAACCTGGTCTGCGGCGCGCGCCAGGACGGCATGCTGGCGCGGCTCGGCAAGGGCCGCGAGGGCTGGGCGCTGGCGCTGCCGGGGATCGCGCCGATGATCTTGCGCGGGCGCGAAATGTCGGGCTGGGTGCGCGCCGGCCCGGCGGCCTACGGCGAGGACGCGCTGCGCCGGCAACTGTTGGAAGCGGCGGTGGCGTTTGCGAGCAGCCTTCCCGCGAAATAGTCGGTTGGCGGCGCGCAGCAAACAAACAACGCCGGCGTCAAACAGCCAGCGCCGCCATCAGTCCCGGGCATCCACGCCGTTGAGCGCAGGGATGTTGCAAGATGTGCGTCGTGCCGACTTCGCGCCAATGCCGACGACTGACGATCACACATCGGCGTGGATGGCCGGGACAAGCCCGGCCACGATGACCGCGGCCTAAACGCGCTCGTAATCGGCCCAGGCAAAATCGCAATCGTCCTTCGGCCCACGCTCGCCCGGCTCGCGGCGGACAAGCCGCCAGTCGCGCGCATCGAACAGCGGGAAGAACACGCTCGCTTGCGGCGTTGCGTCAACCTCGGTCAGATAGAGCCGGCTCGCCCGCGGCAGCGCCAACGCATAGATTTCGCCGCCGCCGCCGATGATGATCTCCTCGGCCGCACCGTCGCCCGCTTGCGCCAGCGCCGCCTCGAAAGTGGCCGCCGTCGTCACCTGTGGCCGCGTCCAGGCGGCATCGCGCGTCACCACGATGACGCGCCGGCCCGGCAGCGGACGACCAACGGACTCGAAAGTCTTGCGACCCATGATGAGCGCTTTGCCCATTGTCAGCGCCTTGAACCGCTTGAGATCGGTCGGCAGCCGCCACGGCAGGCCACCGCCGACGCCGATCGCCCGGTTGCGCCCCAGCGCCGCGATGATGGCGATACTCACACCGCCACCGGCGCCTTGATCGCCGGCCACGGATCGTAGCCCTCGAAGACGATGTCTTCAGCTTTCAGATCGAACAAAGCCCCCGGCGGCGTCGACAACCGCAGCCGCGGCAAGGACCGGGGCGGACGCGAAAGCTGCTCGCGCGCTTGGCGCTCGTGGTTCAAGTAGAGATGCGCGTCGCCGAATGTATGGACGAAATCGCCGACATCGAGCTGACATTCGCGCGCCACCAGATGCGTCAGCAGCGCATAGCTGGCGATGTTGAACGGCGCGCCGAGGAACAGATCGGCCGAGCGTTGGTAAAGCTGGCAGGAAAGCCGCCCGTCCGCGACATAGAACTGGAATAGGCAATGGCATGGCGCCAGCTTCATGCGCTCGATGTCGGGCACATTCCAGGCCGAGACGATGAGGCGGCGCGAATCGGGATTGCGCTTGATCTCGGAAACCACCCAGGAAATCTGGTCGAAGGTCCGCCCGTCGGCGCCCGCCCAGGCGCGCCATTGCTGGCCATAGACCGGCCCGAGATCGCCATTGGCGTCCGCCCACTCGTCCCAGATGCCGACGCCGTTGGCCTTGAGATAGCCAATGTTGGTGTCGCCGTTGAGGAACCAGATCAGTTCGTGGACGATCGACTTGATATGCAGCCGCTTGGTCGTCACCAGCGGGAAGCCGGCGGCGAGGTCGAAGCGCAACTGGCGGCCGAACAGCGAGCGCACGCCGGTGCCGGTGCGGTCGCCCTTGACGACGCCGCGTTCGAGCGCCTCGCGCAACAGATCGAGATAGGCCTGCATGTCAGGGTTGCCCGCGCCCTTGGCTGTCGAAGGCCGTGGCTACAGAATTTCGTTCGCCAGGGCGAGCGCCCCGAAGGGCGCTCCACACCTTAATTTAGTGCAGGCTGACGGTTTCGAGCTGATTCTCCCAGGCGTTGGCGATCGCCGCGTCCTTGGAGTCGGTGAGCAGGATCGGCGAGCCGTCGGCGTTCAGCAGCGCGAACAATTGCAACCCGGGCCGAATCGGCGGCGCCTGCGGGAACAGGCGCTGCGCGTCCTCCGAGCGGATCGTCTTGACATAGGCGATGGCGCCGGCGCCCAGATGCGCCAGTTGCTGCTCGGTCAATTCCACAGAGGTCGGGAATTCGGTCATCGCTCATACTCCTCGTTTGGCGGTCAGGCTCAGCGCCTTTCGACCCGCCCCGGCGCGAACTTTCAGTCTCGCGCCTGTACGTTTATTTTCTTGACCACTCTCTCCGGATGGGGCTTCGCAACATCGATCGACAGCAGACCGTTCGCAAGCTCCGCGCCGAGCACCTGCATGCCTTCGGCAAGCAGGAAGTTGCGTTGGAACTGGCGCGCGGCGATGCCGCGATGGATGTAGTCGCGCGTCTTGTCGTCGCGCTGCCGACCCCGGATCCAGAGCTGGCCCTCCTCCTGCGTCACCTCGACGTCCTCGCGGCAGAACCCGGCGACCGCCAAGGTGATCCGCAAGCACTCCAGCGCATCGCCCGTCGCGGCGATCCGCTCGATATTGTACGGAGGATAACCGTCCGAACCGGTCTTGGCCGCCCTTTCGAGCACCCGCTCGACCTCGTCGAAGCCGAGCAGGAACGGCGAGTTCATCGTCGTCATGCGCACCATTACCGAAGCCCCTTCCAGGCGCTTCGCCGGTAAAAACTTCGCTCGCACGCGACCGCCAACCGGCGTTTGTCATCGACGCACCCCGTAGGGCGATGCGTCAAGGCATGATATGTGCGCAACGGCTTCTGATTCAAGGGCGACTCCTGCGGGTTCGCGACCTCGAACGACGAGGCTGCGCGCCAAAGCTGAATTCCCGCCTAATCGGCGCGCAAAGGAGACGGATGAAGCTCGGCGTCAAACGGCAATGCCCGGCCTGTGCGGCGCGCTTCTACGATATGGGCAAGCGCCCCGTCGTCTGCCCGCGCTGCCAGAGCGAACTCGACCTCAACCGCCGCAAGGCCGCCGCCGCGCCGCCGCCGGAGCCGCCAGCCAAGGCCCCGCCCGCCAAGCCGCGCGCGGCCCCGCGCTGGTCCACCGAGCAGGCGGCAGCCCTAGATCAGGTCGGGCGCTGGCTGAAGCGCGGCGATGCGCCGGTGTTCCGCCTGTTCGGCTATGCCGGCGTCGGCAAGACGACACTGGCCCGCCACGTCGCCGAGCACGCCCCGGCCAAGGCCGCCTTCGCCGCCTTCACCGGCAAGGCGGCGCTGGTGCTGCGCTCGAAGGGTTGCGTCGGCGCCTCGACCATCCATTCCCTCATCTACAACGCCAGCGAGGACAATAACGGCCGCCCGAGCTTCACCCTCAACAAAGACGGCCCGGCTTCGCGCGCCGGCCTCATCGTCATCGACGAGTGCTCGATGGTCGACGAGGAACTCGGCCGCGATCTGCTGTCGTTCGGCAAGCCGATCCTGGTGCTCGGCGATCCCGCGCAGCTTCCGCCGGTGAAGGGCGCCGGCTTCTTCACCGAGAGCGCGCCCGACGTGATGCTGACCGAGATTCACCGCCAGGCCGCCGACAATCCGATCATCCGCCTGTCGCAAGCGGTGCGCGAGGGCGGCGAGATCGCCTACGGCGCCTATGGCGAAACCCGCGTGCTGCGCCGCGACGAGATCGATGCCGGCGCGGTGACCGCCGCCGATCAGGTGCTCGTCGGCCTCAACCGCACGCGCCGCGCCTATAATTCGCGCATCCGCGAGCTTTCCGGCCGCGCCGGCCTGACGCCGGGCGTCGACGACAAACTCGTCTGCCTGCGCAACGACCACGCCAAGGGCCTGCTCAACGGCGGCCTTTGGCGCGTCGCCGAGGCGAACGGCATGGCCAATGACTTCGTCAGGCTCGGCCTGCGCCCGGAGGAGGACCCGGGGCGCGATCCGCTGCGCGTCGCCGTGCATCGCGCCTTCTTCGAGGGCCGCGAAGCCGACCTGCCGTTCGCGATCCGGCGCGAGTCCGACGAGTTCGATTTCGGCTACGCGCTGACCGTCCACAAAGCGCAGGGCTCGCAATGGGACGCCGTCGTGCTGTTCGACGAGAGCCGGGCCTTTCGCGAGCACCGCGCCCGCTGGCTCTATACCGGCGTCACCCGCGCCGCGAAGCGGTTGACGCTGGTGCGTTGAGGTTTTGCGCAAACGCTTTGCGTAAGCGGCGGAACGTGCGAAATTCAGACGCCGAACAGCGGGAATGGGGGCGATGCCGACGAGGCTCACGATAAGAATCGACTTCGCGCCCGAGAAGCGCCTCGGCCCCGGCAAGATCGCGCTGCTGGAGGCGATCGCGACCACCGGCTCGATCTCGGCGGCGGGGCGCCAGCACAAGATGTCCTATCGCCGCGCCTGGCTGCTGGTTGACGAACTCAACCACCTGTTCGGCGAGCCGGTGGTGCGCGCCCAGCCCGGCGGCCCAAAGGGCGGCGGCGCCGTACTGACCCCGGCCGGCGAGCGCATCCTGCGCGCCTACCGCGAGGCCGAGCGAAAAATGCGCGACGCCGCCACCGACGAGATCGCGGCGCTGGAGGCGCTGGTCGCTCCGTAACGTTAAGCCGGTCTTGTTCACGGAAATTTATCTGGGATGACGAAACTTTGGCCCCAAAAACGCAACGCCGGCTTGCGCGCCTTCGTCGATTCCCGCATCTTCGGCGCATTGCGCCGCCTTTCATTGCCGACCTCGCAAGTCAGAAAGTTGTTGTCCCTTGTCGAGCCTTGAACCTGCGCTGGACCGCGCCGCGAAACTCAACATTATCGTCGCAGTCCTGCTGGCGATGTTTCTGGCGTCGCTCGATTCCACCATCGTCGCGCCGGCGCTGCCGACCATTGGCGCCACGCTCGGCGGCGTGACGTTCCTGCCCTGGATCGTCTCCGCCTATTTCCTCACCTCGACCGCGGTGACGCCGCTCTACGGCAAGCTGTCGGACATTCACGGCCGCCGCATCGTGCTGCTTTCGGCCTTGGGACTGTTCCTCCTCGGCTCCGTCGCCTGCGCGCTGTCGCCCAATATGGGCGCGCTGATCGTCGCCCGCGCTTTCCAGGGCGTCGGCGGCGGCGGCCTGATCGCGCTCGCGCAGGCCGTCATCGCCGACATAGCCAGCCCCCGCGAGCGGGCGCAATACACCGTCTATATCTCGACCGTGTGGGCGACGGCGAGCGTCGCCGGGCCGGCGCTCGGCGGCTTTCTCTCCCAGCACATCAGTTGGACGACGATCTTTTGGCTCAACCTGCCGATCGGCGCGGTGGCCTTCATCGTCTGCGACCGCCGCCTGCGCAATCTGCCGCAGATGCGCCGGCCACACCGGCTCGACTGGCTCGGCGGCTTGCTGGTCGTCAGCGCGACGGTGTCGCTGATGCTGATGCTGACGCTCGGCGGCGGCCTGCTGCCGTGGCGCTCGCCGCAGGTGCTCGGCCTCGGCGTGGGGGCGCTGGCGCTGGCCGCCGCCTTCATCCTGCATCTCATGCGCGCGCCGGAACCGCTGATCCCGCTGTCGATCTTCGACAATCGCGTCATCGACAAGGCGAGCCTGTCGATGTTCTTCGGCATGCTGGTCTACGTGGCGGCGGTGGTCTATCTGCCGCTCTACTTCGAGATCTGCATGCATCTCGATCCCACCGCCGCCGGCGTCGGGCTCATCGTCGTGCTCGGCGCCGGCGTCATCGGCTCCAATTTCACCGGCCTCAACATGGCGCGCGTGCGGCGCTACAAAATCATGGGCTATATCGGCCTGCCGGGGGCGGTCGCCAGCCTCGCGGCGCTCTCAGCGCTGGCTCCGCACCTCAATTTCTGGGGCGCCGAAGCGCTGATTCTCGTCTATGGGCTCGGGCTCGGCACGCTGTTCCCGACCTTGACGGTCTCGGTGCAGAACGCCGCCGATCCCCGCGACATGGGCGCGGCGACGGCGACGCTCGCCTTCGTGCGCAACCTCGGCAGCGCGCTCGGCGTGGCGGTGTTCGGCGCGGTGATCTTCGCCTATGGGCTTGGCGAGCCGGGCGCCGACATGCACGCCGACGCCGTCACGGCGGCAACCGCCTTCCGCGTCGCCTTCGCCCTGATGGCGGTTTCGACGCTGGTGTGCCTCGTGTTTTTCGCCGCCATGGAGGAGACGCCGCTGCGCGGGCCAGTCGCGGCGGCGCCCGAGCCGGAGTTGATGTAGCGCCGCCGCGCTTCGGTTTACCCGATATATTGGCCGCCGTTGGCGGTCAGCGTCGAGCCGGTGAAGAAGCCGGCGTCGTCGGAGGCCAGGAACGCCACGGCGCGGCCGATCTCCTCCGGCTCGCCGAGACGGCCAACCGGGATCAGCGGCAAGATGCTCTTGGCCAGCACCTCGGGGCTGATCGCCTTGACCATGTCGGTGGCGATATAGCCGGGGCAGATGGCGTTGACCGTGATGCCGGCGCGGGCGCCCTCTTGCGCCAGGGCCTTGACGAAGCCGAGGTCGCCGGCCTTGGCGGCGGAATAGTTCACCTGGCCCGCCTGCCCTTTCTGCCCGTTGATCGAGGAAATGCAGATCACGCGGCCGAACTTGCGGCTGCGCATGCCCTCCCACACCGGCCGCGTCATGTTGAACAGCGAATTGAGGTTGGTGTTGATGACGCCGTACCATTGCTCCGGCGTCATCTTGTGGAAGAAACCGTCCTTGGTGACGCCGGCGTTGTTGACCAGCACGTCGACGGGGCCGAGATCCGCCTCGACCGTCTTCAGGCCTGCGACGCAGGCCTGGTAATCGCCGACGTCCCACTTGTAGACGCCGACGCCGGTCTCGGCCTTGAACTTGGCGGCGGCCTCGTCATTGCCGAAATAGGTGGCGGCGACTTTGTAACCCGCCGCGTGCAAGGCTTTGGAGATCGCCGCGCCGATGCCGCGCGTACCCCCGGTGACGACCGCAACCCGCACCATCTCAATCTCCTTGAAAAAAGTTTCGCTCCGAACGGGGCGGAACTCTACGGCTCCGCACCCGGCAATGATTTGACGGAGATCAGCGCTCGACGGTCAACGCAATGCCCATGCCGCCGCCGATGCACAAAGTCGCCAGGCCTTTGTGGGCGTTGCGCCGCCTCATTTCGTGCAGCAGCGTGGTCAATATGCGCGCCCCCGAAGCGCCGATCGGGTGGCCTATGGCGATCGCGCCGCCATTGACATTGACGATCTCCGGGTTCCAGCCGAGATCCTTGTTGACCGCCAGCGCCTGCGCCGCGAAAGCCTCGTTGGCCTCGATGAGGTCGAGATCCTTGACGCTCCAGCCCGCCTTGGCGAGCGCCTTGCGCGACGCCGGGATCGGCCCCGTGCCCATGATCGCCGGGTCGACGCCCGCCGTCGCCCACGAGACGATGCGCGCCAGCGGCGTGACGCCGCGCTTCTCGGCCTCCGCCGCTGTCATCAGCACCAGAGCCGCGGCGCCGTCGTTGATGCCCGAGGCGTTGCCCGCCGTCACGCTGCCATCCTTGGCGAAAGCCGGGCGCAGCTTCGCCAACGCCTCGTAGGTGACGCCGTGACGGATGAATTCGTCGTCGACGACGATATCGTCGCCCTTGCGGGTGGAGACCGTGAACGGCGTGATCTCATCCTTGAACTTGCCGGCCTTCTGCGCCGCCTCCGCCTTGTTCTGCGAGGCGGTGGCGAAGCGGTCCTGCTCTTCGCGGCTGATCTGCCATTTGGCGGCGATGTTCTCCGCCGTATTGCCCATGTGGTAGCCGTGGAAGGCGTCGGTCAGGCCGTCCTTAATCATCGTATCGATGTATTTGAAATCGCCCATCTTGACGCCGTTGCGCAAGTGCGCGGCGTGCGGGGCCATCGACATCGACTCCATGCCGCCAGCGACGATGACGTCGGCGTCGCCGTTGGCGATTTGCTGCAAGCCGATGGCGACCGCGCGCAGGCCGGAACCGCAAAGCTGGTTGATCGCGAAGGCGGTCTTTTCCTGCGGCACGCCGGCCTTCATCGCCGCCTGTCGCGCCGGGTTCTGCCCCTGCGCCGCGCCGAGGATCTGGCCGAGAATCACCTCGTCGACATCGCCGGGCGCGACTTTGGCCGCGGCCAGCGCCGCGGTGATGGCGGTCGCGGCGAGATCGTGGGCAGCCGTGTTGGCGAATTTACCGTTGAACGAACCGACCGCGGTGCGCTTGGCGCTGGCGATCACAATATCCTTGGCAGACATATGCGTCTCCGTGGGCGCCAAGCGAAGCCCCGATATGGGGCCGCTTGCGCCTTCGTTAGAGCGATCTACACGAACGCCCGGGGGTCGCCACTAGCCGTTAGGCTTATCGGCGATGGGCGGTCCGCTTCCCTTTTAGCCTCGACCGCCGCGTCGCGCCACCCGCGCCCGGCGCAGCCCAGGCCGGCGGCGGATGCGGCGGAATAGAAAAGCCCGCCGCGGAGCGGCGGGCTGCTTGTCGCGGCCGACGGATTATCCGTGGGTTATTGCTGAACGTAGCTGATCTTGCCGTCGGCGCCCTTCTCCCAGACGTACCAGACGTAGTCGACGTTCTTGCGGTCGCCCTTCTTGTCGTAGGCGATGTCGCCGATTACCGTGTGGAACGGCTTGCCTTCGTGCATGTAGGCGGCCATTTTCTTCGGGTCGAGCGACTTGGTCGCCTCGGCTGCATCCTTCATGATCTGCATGGCGGCGTAGCTATAGAGCGTATAGCCCTGCGGATCGATGCCTTTGGCCTTGTACTCGGCGACAATCTTCTGCGCCGCCGGGTTCTTGCGCGGATCGGGGCCGAACGACATCAGCGTGCCCTCGACGCCGGGGCCGCCGATCTGGGCGAACTCGTCGTCGGTGATGCCGTCGCCGGAGATCATCACGGTCTTCAGGCCCTGGTCGCGCATCTGCCGCACAATCAGGCCGCCCTCGGTGTGCAGGCCGCCCCACATCACGTAATCCGCGCCCGAAGCCTTGATGCGCGAGACGACGGCCGAATAATCCTTCTCGCCGACGTTGACGCCCTCGTAGAGCACTTCCTTCTTGCCGCCGGCGTTCATGAAGCCCTTGGCGGCGTCGGCGAGGCCCTGGCCATACGGGGTCTTGTCATGAAGGATGGCGATCTTCTTGTCCTTCAGCTTGCCGAGCGCCAGTTCGGCCCACAGCTTGCCCTGCTGGTCGTCGCGACCGCAGGTGCGGAACACGTCCCACAGCTTGCGGTCGGTGACCTTCGGATTGGTCGCCGAGGGGGAGATCATCAGCACGCCATTGTCGGCGTAGACTTCGGAGGCCGGGATGGTGACGCCGGAGTTGAAGTGGCCAACCACAAACTTGACGCCGTCGCCGACGAATTTGTTGGCCACCGAGACCCCCTGCTTGGGATCGGAAACGTCGTCGCCGGGCTCAACCACGACCTTCTGGCCGAGGATGCCGCCGGTCTTGTTGAAATCCGCCGCCGCCTGGCCGACGCCCTGCGTCAACTGCGCGCCGAACGAAGCGTTGGCGCCGGTGATCGGGCCGGCGACGCCGATTTTGACGTCCGCCGACGCCGCGCTCGCATAAGCGAGGCCGGCGGCGAGCAAAATGCCCGTCATCCCAATTTTTTTCATGCGTTTTGACTCCCTAGCTTACAAACCCGGGTATGCGCGGCGACAATGATCGTCCGCTCCCGTTTCTGTGAACAGTTTAAGCGTGTTTTCTCGCCGAAGTCACGCGCCCCACCGCCTGGCGGCATGATTTTTTCGCCTCACTAGACTATAGTTGCGCCCGGCTGCGCCAGAACAGGCCCGCCGACTGGAACATCCAGCGATATTGCGAACTCATCTGTGCGGCGCGCTTGGAACGATAGCCGAGCGAGGCGCCGATCAGCAGAATGAGAAAGATCACGCCGTAATAATAGAGCGAGCCCAGATTCTCCACGAACAGCGCATAATGCAGGAAGTGCGTGGCCGCCGCGAGCGCGAGCATCGCCGGCGCGACGAGCCACATCGGGCCCCACGACGCCGCGAAGGAGCGCCCCGTCGCCACCGCCGCCGCCAGCGCCAGAAAATCGATGAGCAAGCGCAGGCCGATGGCGGCGCTGTCGGTTTCCGGTAGCAGCCACGCCATCCTCAATGTCCCCCTTCGAGATAGGCGGCGCGCACTTCCGGCTTGGCGAGCAGTTCCGCCCCGGTGCCGCTCATCGTGATGACGCCATTGACCATGACATAGCCGCGATGGGCGAGCTTCAGCGCATGAAAAGCATTCTGCTCGACCAGAAACACGCTGAGGCCGGCGCTGCGGTTGAGCTCCTGAATGGCGCCGAAGATCTGTTTGACGATCAGCGGCGCCAAACCGAGCGACGGCTCGTCCAGCAACAACAGCTTCGGCCGGCTCATCAGCGCGCGGGCGATGGCGAGCATCTGCTGCTCGCCGCCCGACAGCGTGCCGCCACGTTGCTGCGCGCGCTCCTTCAGGCGCGGGAACAGGCGATATTGGGCGACGAGATCCTCGTCGAAATGCTTAAAGCCGTCGATCGAGGCCCCCATCTGGAGGTTTTCGTAGACGGTCATGCGCGGGAAGATGCGGCGCCCCTCGGGCGACTGCGCGATCGACATGCGGGCGATGATGTGCGGCGGCAGCCCGGTGATGTCCTTGCCGGTGAACGTAATGGTTCCGTTGCGGGCGCGCGGGCTGCCGAAGATGGTCATCATCGTCGTCGATTTGCCGGCCCCGTTGGCGCCGATCAGCGTCACGATCTCGCCTTCGTTGACGTCGAGGTCGATGCCCTTCAGCGCCTGGATCTTGCCATAGAACGTCTCGACGCCGCGCATTTGCAACAGCGATTTGGCGCGGGCGGCGGGCGCGGGCGAAGCGGCGGCGAGGGCGCTCATGCGTTGATCTCCGCTTCGGCGTGCGCAAGCTCCTCGTCGTCGGCGACGCCGAGATAGGCCGCGATGACCTTGGGATCGTTGCGCACCTCCTCCGGCGCGCCGTCGGAGATCTTGGTGCCGTAATCCAGCACCACGATATGATCGGAAATCTGCATCACCACCGACATGTCATGCTCGATGAGCAGGATCGACACCTCATGCTCGTCGCGGATCGAGTTGAGCAGCGTGTTGAGTTCCAGCGATTCGCGCGGGTTGAGGCCCGCCGCCGGCTCGTCGAGGCAGAGCAGCGTCGGGTCCGTGCACATGGCGCGGGCGATCTCCAACCGCCGCTGCGCGCCATAAGGCAGTTCGCCGGCGGGATCGTCGGCGCGCTCCAAGAGACCGATCTTATCGAGCCAATATTTGGCGCGCTCGACCGCCCAGGCTTCGGTGGCGCGATAATGCGGCGCGCCAAACAAGCCGAGCACGGTGAGGCCGCTGGCGCGCATCAGCAGGTTGTGGTGCGCCACCATCAGGTTTTCGAGCACCGTCATGCCCTGGAACAGCCGGATGTTCTGGAACGTGCGCGCCACCTTGGCGTGATGGGCGATCAGGTGGCCGGGCATGCGTTCGAGCAGGAACAACTCGCCGTCGCCTTGTTTGGCGCTGCGCGCCGAGGAGCGCGTCAGCGCCTCGATGCGGGCGCGGTCGGCGGCGCCGGTGCGGGCGAGCGCCAGCCGGCCCTCGGTCGGCTTGTAGAAGCCGGTCACACAGTTGAACACCGTCGTCTTGCCAGCGCCGTTGGGGCCGATCAGCGCCGTGATGTCGCCGCGGCCGACTTCGAACGACAGGTCGTTGACCGCCACCAGGCCGCCGAAGCGCATCGTCAGATGCTCGACGACGAGCAGGGGTTCGCTCTTGGCGCGCATCAACCGTGGCCCTCCTGCACGAGATCGCCCGCAACCGCGGTGCGCCTGACCAGAAAGATCGAAGGCGCGCGCGTCGAGACGAAGCCGCGCGGACGCACGATCATCATCACCACCATCCCCAGGCCGAACAACAAGCCGCGATATTGCGACGGATCGAAATTCGTTACGCCGAAATAATAGGACATCAGATGGGTGAGCCAACCAAGCTCGCGCAGCATTTCGAAGCCGCCGATCAACGCCACCGCCGCCAGCGCGACGCCGATCTGACTGCCCATGCCGCCGAGCACGACGATGGCCAGGATCGTCGCCGATTCGCTGAAGGTGAAGCTCTCGGGGCTGACGAAGCCTTGGCGAACCGCGAAGAACGAGCCGGCGAGCCCTGCGAAAAACGCGCCGAGCGCGAAAGCGGTGAGCTTGGTGTTGGTGGTGTTGAGCCCCAGCGAGCGGCAGGCGATCTCATCCTCGCGCAACGCCTCCCAGGCGCGCCCGATCGGCAACCGCCGCAGCCGCAGCGTCACCAGGTTGGTTATCAGCGCCAGCCCCAGGATCACATAGTAGAGAAACAATTTGCCGTGGATCGGCGAGTAATCCATGCCGAAATATTGGTCGAAGCCGTTGTCGCGGTCGGCGAACACGAGGCCGAAGAAGGTGATCCTCGGGATCGAGGAAATGCCCGCCGTGCCGCCGGAGAACGCCGTCCAGTTGACCAGGATGGTGCGGATGATCTCTCCGAACGCCAGCGTCACGATGGCGAGATAGTCGCCGCGCAGCCGCAGCACCGGAAAGCCGAGGATCATGCCCCAGCACGCCGCCAGTATCCCGGCGATCGGCAGACAGATCCAGAACGACAGCCCGAAGTTGGTCGCCAGCAGCGTGTAGGAATAAGCGCCGACGGCGTAGAACGCGACATAGCCGAGATCGAGCAGGCCGGCGAGGCCGACGACGATGTTCAGGCCCCAGCCCAGCATCACATAGATGAGAATCTGGATGCCATAGCTGTCGACCCACTTCAGCGCGCCGCCGGGGCCGAGCCACCAGACCACCACCCCCGGGTAGACGAGCAGGAAAATCAGCCCGACTGGCGCGATCACGTGACTGACGAAGGCGCGCAGGCGGCTCGGCGCGCCGACGGCGGGCGCGGCCTTGACTTTAGCTCTGGCGGGCCGCGCTTTCATCGTCAGCGCCGCGAGTCGGCCGAAGAAGGCCAGCGCCATGAACACCAGCACGAGGATCGGCCGGAAGAACAGCCTAATCGTGCCGTCGTTGGGATCCGACTCGGTGCGGAACATGATGATTGGCGTACATAACGCCAGCGTGATGAGCGCGGCGATCGCCGCTTCCCGCAGGGCGCCGCCGGGGCCTTTGGCGTTCGATGGGGCGAGCGGCATCGTCACACCTTCTCGATTTCAGGCCGGCCGAGGATGCCTGACGGCATGAAGATGAGCACGATCGCCAGGATCGAGAACGCCGCGACGTCCTTGTATTCGGGCACGCCCGGCGTCGGGATCATCTGCCACAAAGTCTCGATGAGGCCGATCATCAGGCCGCCGAGCACCGCGCCGGGCAGCGAACCGATGCCGCCGAGCACCGCGGCGGTGAACGCCTTGACGCCGGGCAGGAAGCCGTCGGAAAAGTTCACCACGCCATATTGCAGCACGTACATCGCGCCGGCCACCGCCGCCAGCGCGGCGCCGATGACGAAGGTGATCGAGATCGTGCGGTCGACATCGACGCCGATCAGCGCCGCCATCTTGCGATCCTGCTCGCAGGCGCGCTGGGCGCGGCCTAGGTTGGTGCGCTGCACCACCCACCAGAACACCACCAGCAGCACCGCCGTCACCACGACGATCACGATCTGGCGGTACTGCACGGCGATGTTGTGAGCGCCGAACTTGAGATGCAAATGCTCCGCAAACATCGGCGCGATCGGCTTGTTGCGCGGCCCCTGGACGACCTGGGCGAAATTCGAAAGGAAGGTCGACATGCCGATCGCCGAGATCAGCGGCGCGAGCCGAAACGAGCCGCGCAGCGGGCGATAGGCCAGCCGCTCGATCGTCCAGTTCCACACCGAGGTCAACACCATGCCGGCCAGCAGCACGATGAACAGCACCACCGGCAGATAGCCGAAGCCGATCGTCTTGGTCAGAAAAAGCAGCACGATCAGCGCGATGAACTCCGACAGCATGAACAGATCGCCGTGCGCGAAGTTAATCATGCCTATGATGCCAAACACCATAGTGTAGCCGATGGCGATGAGCCCGTAGATGGAGCCGAGCGTCAATCCATTGATGAGTTGCTGGATGAAAATGTCCATGCGGCGAAAAGCCCCCTCCTGAGCCGAGACGACCGGCGTCGCCTTGACCTTGCAGGAAATGCGCCAACCCGGCCATTGCGCCAGGGATTTCGGCGCATTGCCCCCCTATTGTTTCAGTCTTGGCGCGTCTGACTATCCCAGCGCGCCGACATCAGCGGCATTGGCGTTTTTTTAAGCTTTGTCAAGCGAGTCCGGGCGTCGAACGCCGCCGGCTCGGGGTTTTCCCTCAACTGTCTGCGCGGGGCCCCGGCGACAGCCAAAGTCGAGGCTTGGCGACGGCATGTAAAACCCTTCGCGTCGCCAGTTGCGCTATAGCCGATCAAGCATATCGGCGCCTTTTTCCAGTTGACGCCTCGCAGCGACGCGGGCAAGCATCCGCGCACATCGGGATGGCGCATCGCCGCCCCGGCCGATGTCCGCCTCCATCGCGCGCGCTGGTTCTGCAACAAGGGCCGCCGGGATGGGGCGCTTATAGCGTTGGGAGGATGGCTCGAATGGTTCAAGTTGCGATGACGGTCAACGGTAAAGCCGTTTCGGCCAATGTCGATTCCCGCACGCTGCTGGTTCAGTTCCTGCGCGAGAATCTGCGCCTGACGGGCACGCATGTCGGCTGCGACACCTCGCAGTGCGGCGCCTGCGTCGTCCATCTCGACGGCAAGGCGATCAAGTCCTGCACGACGCTGGCGCTCGCCTGCGACGGCCAGCAGGTGACGACGATCGAAGGCCTCGCCCATGGCGGCAAGCTGCATCCGATGCAGCAGGCGTTCCAGGACAACCACGGCCTGCAATGCGGCTACTGCACCCCCGGCATGATTATGACCGCGGTCGACCTGGTCAGCCGCAAGGGCAACGATCTCGACGAGACGACGATCCGCCATGAACTGGAAGGCAACATCTGCCGCTGCACCGGCTACCACAACATCGTCAAATCGATCGCTCAGGGCGCGCGCGAAATGGCCGCGCAACCGCAAGCCGCCGAGTAAGCCAACAGCCAGGGAGAGACGCTCATGAGTGCGACCGGCCTCGGCGCTTCCGTCAAGCGCAAAGAAGACATCCGCTTCATCACTGGCAAAGGCCGCTACGTCGACGACATCAATCGTCCGGGCCAAGCCTACGCCTATTTCCTGCGCTCTCCGCACGCGCATGCGACGATCTCGTCGATTGACGTCGCCGAGGCCGCCGCCTCGCCCGGCGTCGTCGCCGTCTTCACCGGGCAGGACGTGGCGGCCGACAAGGTCGGCGGCCTGATCTGCGGCTGGACGATCCATTCCAAGGACGGCTCGCCGATGAAGGCGGGCGGCCACCCGATTCTGGCGCAAGGCAAAGTGCGCTATGTCGGCGACCACGTCGCCGTCGTCATCGCCGACACGCTGGCGCAAGCGCGCGATGCGTCCGAAAAGATCGTCGTCGAATATGGCGTGCTGCCGGCGGTCGCCGATCCCGCCAAGACGGTCGGCGCGATCGCCATCCACGACGCCGCCCCAGACAACACCGCCTTCAACTGGCACCTCGGCGACAAGGCGGCGACGGACGCCGCCTTCGCCGGCGCCGCGCATGTGACGAAGGTCGATCTCGTCAACAACCGCCTGATCCCCAACCCGATGGAGCCGCGCGCCGCCGTCGGCGACTACGATTCCGGCACCGACTCGATCACGCTCTACACCACCAGCCAGAACCCGCATGTGGCGCGGTTGGTGCTGTCGGCCTTCATCGGCTTGGCGCCGGAGCATAAGTTCCGCGTCATCGCGCCCGACGTCGGCGGCGGCTTCGGCTCGAAGATTTTCATCTATGCCGAGGAGACGGTGTGCGCCTGGGCGGCGCGCAAGATCGACCGCCCGGTCAAGTGGACATCCGACCGCACCGAGGCGTTTCTCTCCGACGCGCACGGCCGCGACCATGTGACGCACGCCGAACTGGCGCTCGACGCCAGCGGCAAAGTGCTAGGCTTGCGCGCCCACACCATCGCCAACATGGGCGCCTATCTCTCCACATTCGCCTCGTCCATACCCACCTACCTCTACGCGACCCTGCTGTCGGGCCAGTACAACATCCCGGCGATCTACGCCGAGGTCGATGCCGTCTATACGACGACCTCGCCGGTTGACGCCTATCGCGGCGCCGGCCGCCCGGAGGCGGCCTTCGTCATCGAGCGCCTGATGGAACTCGGCGCGCGCGAGACCGGGCGCGACCCGGCCGAATTCCGCCGCCAAAATTTCGTCACCGTGTTCCCGCATCAGACGCCGGTCATCATGGCCTATGACGCCGGCAATTTCGCCGGCGCGCTCGACAAGGCGCTCGAACACGCCGATTACAAGGGCGTGGCGGCGCGGAAGGCCGCAAGCGCCGCAAAGGGCAAGTTGCGCGGCATCGGCTTCTCCGCCTTCATTGAGGCCTGCGGCATCGCCCCTTCGGCCGCCGTCGGCTCGCTCGGCGCCGGCGTCGGGCTGTGGGAATCGGCGGAGGTGCGCGTCAACCCGATCGGCACGGTGGAGATTCTCACCGGTTCGCATAGCCACGGTCAGGGCCACGAGACCACCTTCGCCCAACTCGTCTCCGACCGCCTCGGCATCTCGATCGACAACGTCGCCATCGTCCACGGCGACACCGA